>CALWIP010000030.1 GCA_944380775.1 uncultured Clostridia bacterium
ACAGCATCTATGTATTTGACGACCGGCTGGTTTTCACCTACAATTACAAAAACGGAACCCAAACAGTGTCGTTGGCGGACGTTTCTGCGGCTTTCGGTTCGGATTTGAAGTCCTGTACTCCACCATAAAATGCCGTGAAATTTGAAATTTCACGGCTTTTTTTGTATCGAAAACCACTCGCTTGGCGAGTGGTTTTCGATACAAAAAAAGCTGGAGCCGTTACGGCTCCAGCCTCCCCATGATGAAGCACCTAGGACGAAGCATCTAGTCCAAAGAAGGTGTTGTTTCCAGGGAAAATTGGAATCCATCCAAAACATGCTGTATTTCTCTTGGATCACAAAGTTCTACAATGCCTAAAATTTCATTTCGCCTATCAGCAAGCTCAGCGCCGCCTTGGCTTTTTCCGGTACAACACAGCGAATAAAAATGTGATAGCGATGATGGCCAAGCTCAGTCCGTATTGGCTTAAAGTAGTGATCGATGTGGCGTTTGCATCTCCTGCGCCTGAAAATCCGTCAAAGGGGGGGGACTGAGCCCTCGCCACTCCTCTCGCCATCCTCCTGCGTTCCGCCGCCAAACTGGGACGGGTCAAAATCCCCAAACTGCGAGGCGTCGAAATCTTCCGGCGGCCCGCCCTCAAACTGCGAGGTGTCAAAGCTCCCAGATGAAATTCCGGAAGGCCCAGGTAATTCAGAGCTCTCGCCCTCATTGGACGCCGGGCCGGCCTGGTTTCCGTTGGCGTCCTGCCCGCCGAAGTTGAAGCCGCCGCCGATGTCCATGCTGCCCATGACTTCCGGATCGATGTGGGAGGCGTCTATGAGCGCGCCGGAGCCGGACTGCTCTGCGGAGGTCGACGGTATCGTGCCGTCGAGTTGGCCGCTGATGGATTCGCCGCGGAGCTGTACAACCTCATACAGCGTCTCCGCCGCCGTGAGATATTCCTCATAGGTGTAGAACGCATTGGGATCTGTCTCGACAAGCGCGTCGATCTGGCTGCGGACGCGGGTATAGAACGCGTCAAAACCGCCGCCGTTGATATACTCCTCCACCAGCTCGGTCATATAGGCGTAATACTGCCCGTGGTAAGTTTCGTTTTCCATCAGCGTGTCAAAAAACTCCGTACCGGCAAAGGCGTTGTCAATGGCCTCGTTCACGACGCTCGTCGCATTGCTGCCGCTCATGCCGCCAAGGGCGAGGTTGTAATCCCACGGGATGATGTTGAGTTGTCCGTCGTACTCGTACAGGTAGTAGTTGTGGGCCATCATCCCGGAAAGGCTGTCCTCGTTGACGGAAAAGATGTGGACGGCCATATAGCGGAGCAGATTGTCTACATCCATATAGGACGCAAGATCGGCGCCCTTGGAGATCTTCTTCAAGGCCGTCACGACGCGCTTGTGATCGGCATCCTTTGTTTTCGTGATCTCGCCTTCCCAAATGGTGGAGTAATTGTCCAGATCGTCGCCGGTATAGTTGAGGTCCGCGCCGCCCCCGCCAAGTGAGAAGCCGCCGAAGCCCATGCCCCCAAAGTCGAAGCTGCCGCCGTCAGGGGGCTGCGATGAACCGCCGCCGTCTTCCGGCAAACCGCTGGAGGAACCGGCCTCGGGCGCTTCACCCCCCTCGGGCATCTCGTCTGGGAGTTGTGAGAAGTCAAAGCCGCCCGGCAGATCCGAAGGAGAGAAATCCCCCATATCCATATCGCCCATGTCAAAACCGCCGATGTTCATGCTGTCAGGTTTGTAGAGTTCCCCGTCCTGTGTGCCGTAGTTGCGCAGCATGAAACTGTCCTCAACCGCTTCGATCGCCAGGTATACGCCCCAGTACTCGCCGTTTACAGATATTTTGGCGTAGTTATAAAGGGAGGCGTCCGCGCCAAGGTACTGGTACATATCGTAGATCAACGCCTCCTTCATATTGGTGGCGTCGGCGTAATTGTTGTTCAGCACCAGCTTATCCAGCCCGAAGCAGGTTTGCCCGTCCACATAGTGGTCGAACTCCAGCTTGAAGCTGTAGCGGTCCGTGGTGGGATCGGCGGCTATGGTGGTAAGGCTGGTATTTCCCTTTGGGCGTATGCCCACGCCGTAAAAGGTCTCGCCGTTGACGGACACATCGCAGCGGTAATACTCCTCGGCAGTGGCGTTATCCAGCATCTCGTTCCAATCGTCCTCGTCGATCACGATATTGATGCTGATGATCTCACTCGTGTCGAACAGCGCCGTTTCATACTCCATAGTCAAGCCTTTATCCCTGCTGGCAGCCAACTGCCCGATAAACGCTGTGGCGGCCAGGCAGAGGCATACGGCCAGCGCCATGACGGCGATGATGATTTTTGTGATCTGTTTCTGTGCAACCATCGCCTTTCACCATTAGGACAGGTATTCCCCGTTGTAGCTGACCAGCGTAGCGTTTTCCACGCCCGGCAGCCGGGAAATGAGATTGACAAAACCGGTCGATCCATTTTTTGTGCGCAGCTCTGCGGTAAGTTCAATGCCGGAGGCGTTGACGGTCTTGCTCTTGACGCTGTAATCTGCCGCTTCCTTGCCAAGCACATCCAGCGCGGCAGTCTCGGCGTCCTCGCCGGCACAGTTGAGCACGAGGAGGTAGGGGTTTGAGCGCACTTTGCGGTTGGCGAACAAGAGCAGGATGATTCCAATGATAGCGGAACCGATGACGGCCAGCGGGATCATTCCCGCGCCGATCACAATCCCCACGGCCAGCGACCAAAACAGGAACACAATCTCAACCGGCTCTTTAATGGCGGCGCGGAAACGGACGATGGAGAGCGCGCCGACCATACCGAGGGACAACACTACGTTGGAGGTGACGGCCATAATAACCAGCGTCGTTACCAACGAGAGACCAACGAGTGTGAGCGCAAAGCCGGTGGAGTACATCACGCCGGTGAGGGTTTTCTTGTAGATTACAAAAATGAAAAGGCCGATAATCAGCGCGGCGGCCAGGCCGATGACCGTATCGAGCATGGAAAATTCAGAAACGCTCTCCAGAAAACTGGATTGAAAAATGTCATGAAACGTCATAAGCTTCCTCTCCTAAAAATAAGAATAATGGGGTTTTACCCGAAACGCCGGCAAGCGCCGTACTTTGAAAACGCTTGGCGGCGCAGGCCCTCTGTTTGCAGCAGGCAAGAGATAATCTCCGGCAGGAATGCGTCATATTTCACTTCCAGGATGATTTCCCCGGACGAATCTGTGGCGCAGATGTCCCGCACTTCGCCAAGAAAAAAATTCCGGCTGAAAAGGCTGGTCCGGATCTTGGAGTCAAAGGTCACGCGGACATTCCCCGGAGGGTAAACATACGGCTCGCGCAGATAGGAAACCATCACCCTCGGCCGCAGCTGTTGGTATTTGAGCTTACAGTACAATTCCCGCACCAGTTCTGACGGATGGGATTTCATCCACTCCGCCTCCCCGGAGAGGAGTGCAAGGTACTCGTCCTTGCTGATCTGCGCATCCAGCTTCATGCACAGGTTGTCGTACTTTATTTTCTTCTCCAGCGAAATGAACGAAAAATCCTCGTTGTAGTACCGTACTCGGAATTTTTCCCGCTTCTGCACACCGTAGATTTTTTCGCGCAGCGCCTTGTCGTCCGCATTGTCGAAATAGATGCTGTGGACCGTGTAGAAGCCATCCTTGCCGGTATGGAAATCGCGCTTCATGAAAGAGGACAGACGTTGGCGCAACGCATAGTAGTCCGCGGTGTTGATGGGATATTTCAGCTCGTGCCGGTATGTCCCGGGCAGTTTCATGTGCTAGATCACTCCTTTTCGTCTGTCGAGGCTTTACAAAGATTTAACCTTGGCATCCCAAAATGTACTTGAAAAACCCTGTAAACATTTTTTGAACGGCAGATGCGTCACTCCTTTCCCATGGGAGCGGCTTATCATGGGTGCGGATTTATGATATAATACCCGCAGGCGGGGGAGCATTTCAAGCCTATTTCAGGTTGGCATGAGAAGATCCATCCAGATTGGGAGGGAGCATGATGAGAATACTGCTTGCAGAGGACGAAATCAGTATTGCACGGGCGCTGAAGCTTATCCTTGAAAAGAATCAATATACGGTCGACATGGTGCATAACGGCGCTGAGGCGCTTGACTTCATCCATTCTGTGCCTTACGACGCCCTGATCCTGGATATTATGATGCCGGGAATGGACGGCATCGAATTGCTTACCGCCGTCAGAAAAATGGGCATCAAAACCCCGGCGCTCTTTCTCACAGCAAAAGGCGAGATAGAGGACCGGGTCGCCGGGCTCGACGCGGGGGCGGACGATTACCTGCCAAAACCCTTTGCCACAAGCGAGTTTCTTGCCCGCGTCAGGGCCCTCGTGCGCAGGAGCGCCGCTTATGCGCCTGCGGCTCTCCGTTTCGGAAGTGTGGAGCTTGACTGCAACCAGTATCTCCTCAGAAGTTCCAGCGGCGAGCTGCGCCTGAACAACAAGGAATACCAACTCATGGAACTGTTCATGCGCAATCCGCGCCAAGTATTCTCGACCTCGCTCCTGATGGATAAAGTGTGGGAACTGGGGTCTGAGGCAGAAGTGGACGTTGTGTGGACATACATCGGCTTTCTTAGGAGAAAACTCAGGGAGCTGAACGCAGACATTGAGATCAAAACCATCCGGGGCGCTGGGTATACGCTGGAGAGCCTGCAATGCTGAAGAAAATGCGCTGGAGGTTTATCGGGGCAGCGATGGTCGCTTTTACGACCGTTGTCCTGGCCCTGCTGTGTTGTATCAACATCTGGAACTACCGGAATATGACTGCCCGGCTTGACAACACGCTGGCCGTCCTCTATGAGATTGGGGAAAACGGCCTCGTCCTGGCGCCGCAGCAGGAGAAACCGCCGCAGGACCAGGCCGCCCCCTTCCCCGGAGAGATTCCGTACATGATACGGTTTTTCTCCGTTCAATACGGTGAAAATGGAAAACTCCTGAACATCAATCAGGACTATATCGCTTCCATCTCCCAAGAAGAGGCTCTGCGCTTTGCAGGCCATGTGTTGGAAACCGGAAGGGAGCGCGGATTTCACGACGTTTACCGCTTTCTTGTCAATACGGCGGACGGCAAAGCGACCGTTATCTTTCTCAACGCAGAGAACGAACTGCTGGTTGCAAGAGATCTGCTGGCCACCACGCTCGGCGTCTCCGGCCTGTGCCTTGGGGTCGTGTTTCTCCTGGTGCTGCTTCTGGCGGGCCGCACAGTGAAACCATATATGCGAAATCTTGAAATGCAGAGGCAGTTTATTACGAATGCCGGGCATGAGCTGAAGACTCCGTTGACAGCCATATCCACCAGCGCCGACGTGCTGGCGATGGAATACGAGGACGACGAATGGGTGCGGAATATCCAGTTGCAGTCCAGCAGGCTCTCTAAGTTGATCACAAACCTCATTGCCCTTTCGCGCCTGGACGAGGGAACGGCCGTCTCTGGAAAAGAGCGCGTTTTCGCTCAGCGATGCGTTGTGGGAAACCGTGGATTCCTTTCTGCCGCTGCTGCGGGCAAAAGGCAAATCCTATTCCCAGAGCATCGAAGACGGCCTGACCGTCACCGGCGACTGCGCCGCCGTGCAGCAAATGGTAAGCATCCTGCTGGACAACGTTGTGAAATATTCCCCGCCTGATGGGAAGATCAGCCTGCGTGCCTTTCGCAAAGGGCGCAGGACAGTAATTGAGGTATCGAACACTTGCAGCGGGATCGAACCCTCGGAGCTCAGGCATCTTTTTGACCGCTTCTACCGTGTGGACAAATCCCATTCAGAAACGGCCGGCGGCAGCGGAATCGGCCTCTCAATCGCCAAAGCGGCTGCCGAAGCGCTGGGTGGGAAAATCAGCGCGGAAATGTCTGGCGGCTCCATCTGTTTCCGGATTACGCTCTAAACGTGCAACGGTTGCGGAACATCTTGTCTCGCCTTCGCCTTTGTGATATGATTTGTTTTGGAAATGAGGCTGAGGAAGGAGAGATCTCCCATGGGAGGCGCCTTACCAGAATTTACCGCGCTGATGGAAACGTTCGCAACCACTGTGCTCCAACCCAGCGCCGTCGTTGGGCTGGCGGTCGCGGGAGGTCTTTCTTTGATTGACAGCCAAGACCCCGGCCGTCCAAGGAGCTAAGATAGATTTCCTCTTCATACAGGAGAGCCCGTTTCTATGACGGATCATTTTCAGACTGTAACCGGGCGGACGCTGTGGTAAAATGGTATTCCATTCTTGAGGACGGGAGGCGCGGCCAATGATTTACTGTGTATCGGACCTTCACGGCGAGTTGGACAAGTTTCAGCAGATGTTGGAGCAGATCCGCTTCTCCGAGGAGGATCACCTGTATATCCTGGGGGATGTGATCGACCGGGGCGCTAAAGGGGTGGATATTCTCCGGATCATCATGGCCGCCCCTAATATGACGATGCTCCTGGGCAACCACGAGCAAATGTGCCTGGGTACCCTGGGCCCTCATAACGAGTTTGGCGCCCGGGACCTCTGGCGGATGAACGGCGGGATGTCCACTTACCGGGAACTGCTCTACCGCCGGGCACGCCAGGAACGGAATGCGGTCTTGCACTTTCTCGCCCGCCTGCCGGACCACCTGGACCTGGAGGTTCGCGGGCGGAGATTTCATCTGGTGCACGGGTATCCGGGGGACAGCCGGGACGCCCGGATCTGGGGCCGGGTGGAGCCGGACAGCAAAAGCCCCTTTGCGGACGCCACCTGCATCGTCGGCCACACGCCGACGGTGTTCCTCACAGACCGGCACGACGAGGATTTCTCCATCTGGCACGGGGACGGCATTCTCGACATCGACTGCGGCTGCGGGAACATGAAGGCGGTCCACCGCCGCCTGGCCTGCCTGCGGCTGGACGACATGGCCGAATTCTATGTGGGCGGAACTGGCCATGCGGTTCCGGCAGATACACGCACGGCGCCGGAAGCCCCGGGGCAAGCGCTGTTCCATCAATTCCGCTCCCAAGCGGAACGCAGGGCGTCCGGCGGTTCCGATTTCATTGAGATCTCCTACTGCAAATTGCCGCAGGGGACTCCCCTCCGGGAAATCGTTTCGGTTGATGCGGTCGAAAAGTGGAACAATGACTCCTTATATATCAGCGGCGACGACACGGACCTCTTTTACCGGCATTACGGGGGACTTATCACGGGCGGCGTCTACTGCAACGGGAATCGCGGCCCGATGGATTTTTACGGGATCAATTTTTATTCAGGAGATCAAGCCCGCGAACTGGCCGGCCGGCTTAAAAAAGAAAAGCCGCCGTCCTATCAAGTCCTGTGCGACTGGCTGCAGGCGGGCGCGCAATCCCTTGGCTTCTACGTGTTGGGCGTATAAGGGTTCTGGATCCCGTCCCCGGCAAAAAGCCGCTTCTTCCTTTTCCAACGCCTGCTAAAACACGCAAAAACACCTTTGGGGGGAATATCGTGAAAAAACAGCTACTGCGCTACATCGCGCCGAATCTTTTGGCCATGCTCGGGACCTCTTGCTATGTGCTGGCGGATACGTTTTTTATTTCGCTTGCCGCAGGCGCGGACGGGATCACCGCCCTGAACCTGGTTTTGCCCGTTTACGGCCTTCTTTACGCGCTCGGCTCGATGATCGGCACCGGCTCCGCCACGCGCTACTCCCTCTGCCGCTCCGCCGGGGACCCCAGCGCAGATGATTTCTTCTCCAATTCCCTTTGGTGGACCTTGCTCGTCAGCAGCTTTTTCGTCCTCATTGGCATCTTTTTCCCCGGTGAAGTTCTGGCCTTGCTGGGCGCGGATGAGGAAATCCTGCGCATTGGCCTGCCCTATCTCCGCGTCGTCCTTTGTTTTTCCCCTTTTTTTATGCTGAATTACACATTCACCGCCTTTGTGCGCAACGACCATGCGCCTCAGCTTGCGATGCTGGCTACGCTGCTCAGCGGTATTTTCAATATTGCGTTTGATTACCTCTTGATGTTCCCCTTGCAGATGGGGATGACCGGCGCGGCATTGGCAACCGGATTTTCCCCCATTGTCAGCATGGGCATTTGCATGGTCCACTATTTGTCAAAGAAAAACACCGTTCCGTTCACAAAAAAACGCCCTTCGCTGAAGAAATTGTTCGCGTCCTGCAATTTAGGCGTCGCGGCGTTTGTCGGGGAATTGTCCAGCGGCATTACGACCCTGATTTTTAATTTCCTCCTCTTGCATTTATCCGGAAATCTGGCGGTCGCAGCATATGGCGTCATCGCCAATGTCGCCTTGGTCGGCACGGCGCTCTTAAACGGCGTTTCCTTGGGGTTGCAGCCGGTCGCAAGCTCCCTGCACGGGCGCGCGGAGCCCGCAGAGGAAAAGAAAATTTACCGGTTCGCCCTGCAAATTGCAGAAGGCATCGCCTTTTTCTTGGTTGCGCTCGTATTTTTATTGGGGGACCCGATTATTTCGCTCTTCAACAGCGAAAATTCAGCGGAATTGGCGTCGTACGCCGCGTCCGGACTCCACCTCTATTTTACCGGTTTTTTGATCGCGGCCGTCAATATCATCCGCTCCGGTTTTTACAGCGCGGTCGGGAAAGCTGTGGAATCCTCAGTGATCGCCCTCTCCCGCGGCCTGGTCTCCATTTCCCTCATGGCGTTCCTCCTTTCCCACCTTTTGGGCGTCCCCGGCGTCTGGCTGGCGTTCCCCGCCTCGGAATTGGCCACCTGGCTGATCTCCCTGCTTCTCGACAGGATCAAACGGCGCGCCGCAACCAGGCGGCCCCGCAGCCGCTGCCCCTAATTCTGCCTGTTTTTTGAACCCCGCGCAACTACGCGCCCTTCTCATTTCATGCAAAGCGGCCCCGCCCGGCATACGCCGGAGGGGCTGCTTTGCTTTTAGCGCGCGCCTTTTGCACTACGCGGATCTTTGGCGCTTCTCTAACAAAAAGAGGCAGCCCGCCCGGCCGCCTCTCCTTTTTTCCTTGTTCGCCTGCGGTTTTCCCGCCTTACAGCCCCATTTCCGCCTTGAGTTTCGCCAGCTCGTCGTCGACGGCGGTGTCGCTGGCAGCGCCGTATTTTTCCTCCAGGGCGTCTACCGGGTCCGCGGCGGAGTCGTTCAACTCAGCCATTGCGTTCTCCTGTGCGAGCATGCGGTCCGCCTTTTCCTCCATCCGCTCGAACGCGCTCATCGCGCCTGCCGCCTTGTCGGAAGCTTCGTTCAGCTCGTTGACCTTGCCCTGGGTCTTGGCCACCGCCACCTTCGCCTTGATGGCCTCGCGGCGGCGCTTGAGCGACTCAATGTCCTCGACAAGCTTGTCGTGCATCTGGCGCATTTTTTCGGCATTGCCGTGCGCAACCGCGTAGGCATCGGCCAGGCCCTTGCCGTTGGCCTCCAGCTCCTGCTTGCGGCCGATGAACACCCGCGCGTCGTCCTCGTTCCCGGCCTGCAGGGCTTTTTTCGCCAGACCCGTGTATTTGTCAATTTCGGCGGCGTTTTCATCCATCTTCGCCTTTGCGCGCGTTTCTTCCGCCATCACGCCGGCGGTTTCGCGCTTGACCTCCGCCAGATTTTCCAGCATCTCCTGCAAATATTGGTCCACCATTTTGGCGGGGTCCTCCGCCTGGTCCAGCAGGGCGTTGAGATTCGCCTTCACAATCGTGGTAAAACGGTCTAAAATCCCCATTTTCAAAGCTCCTTTCTTCCGGTCTCCCGGGAAAATGATTCCTCATATTTTTTCGCGCGCTGCTCCGCTTCTGCGTCCCCAAACGATTCCAGCGGCGTGTTGAGCAGGTCCTCCATCTGTTTTTGCTCGCGCGCCTTTTGCTCCTTGTGTTTTTTCCACCAGAAGAACAGGATCAGCGCCAGCGCCGCCACGCCCAGGACCGCCAGCACCGCCGGCCAAGGCGAACGCGTCACGTGCATGATGCGCTCCGCCGTATCGGCGAAGGTGCGGCTGAAGAATTCCTCTTCAGAGATATCCTCATAGTAATACCGGTCCAGATAATCCGCAAAGATGCGCATCGCTTCGTCGTCCAAAATGCTCTTGGCCTGCGCGCCCACCGTGTACCCCACCTGGTAGACGCCGCCGGACTCAAAAAACACGACGAGGAAATGCGCCTCGTCAGTAAACAATTCACCGTAGAGGCGGGCGGAATAATCCGTCAGCTCCGAGAGGGAAACGCCGCTCGAGCCGTCGACCGAATCCGTCAGGTAGAGGTACGGCTGCACGCCGGTTTCGCGGTAAAACGATTCCATCCCTTCTGTCAACGCGGAGGAATGGACAATCCAGCCCAATTCATCTGTGTAATAGCCGGTTTCCTCGACGGAACCCGCCGGGAGCGGTTCGCGCTCCACAGTGGAAGCCGCGACGGACCCTCCCCCGCCGGGAAGCCCCAAAAAGCTGGCGCGGTACAGGACGAACGCAACCATCACCACAAACACCGCGGCAAAAATAGACGCCGCGAGCGAAAATCCTCCGCACCCGCAGCCGGAACGCGCCGGCCCGCCCCGGGGATAGCGCGAACCCCAAAAAACCGGCCCACCTCGCGGGGCATGCCAAACGGGCGGCCCTCCGGGAGGCGGCCGTCTCCCTGCGGGGCGGCTCCCAAACGAGCGCCCTGCGCGGCCCCCGCCGCTAAAGCCTCCGCTCCGCCTTCCGCCGCTAAAGCCTCCGCTTCTGCCGCGGCTTCCGCCGCCACGGCCCGCTCTCCCCATGCGGCTTCCCTCCTCTTTCCTGCGGCTGCCGCCGCTTTTAATTTTATGATAGCATAGAAATAGAGGGAAATCCACCAAAAATTCGTAAATTTTTTGTATTTTCCTCACGAGAGGCGAAAAGGCCGGCCTCCCGGATCCCCGGGAACGCCGGCTCGCTTCAATCCCCCCTCTTGGGAGCCATTCAAATTTACGGCCATACCGCAGCGCTGCAACCCGCGCCGCTAGACCGGAACCTGCGTTGCGCACAGCGCTCCGGACGCGGCGCGCCCGTCAGCCCTTCACCGCGCCCTCCGTCAGTCCTGCGACAAAGAAGCGGAACCCGACGATGAAAATCAGCACGCAGGGCAGGAGCACCAACACGATGCCCGCCATGACGAGCGTATAGTCGGAAAATTCCAGCCCTTGCAGCATGGAGATCCCCACCTGCACGGTGCGCATCTCGTTTTTGTCCGTCACCAAGAGCGGCCAGACGTACTGGTTCCACGCCGTGACCATCGACAAAATGCCCAGCGAGGCTAAGGCGTTGGAGGACATCGGGATCATGATGCGCGCGAACAGCCGCAACGGCCCGCAGCCGTCGATATCGGCTGCCTCGACCATTTCGCGCGGGATGGAACGGAACTGCTGGCGCATGAGGAACACGCCGGCCGGGGAGAGTAAAAAAGGCAGGATCAGACCCAAATAACTGTTGCGCAGGCCGTGTCCCGCCACAAACAGGTAATTCGACAGCATCGTCGACTCAAACGGGATCATCATCCCGCCCAGGATCAGCACAAAGACGGCGTTTTTAAACGGAAGATCCAGCTCTGTGAGCGCGTACGCCGTGATGCTGGACACCACCAGCTGCACGGCCGTGATGAGCAGCGCCATGACCACCGTATTTTTTAAAAACGTGAAGATGGGGATATTCCCCTCAAAGATGGACACATAATTTTCCACTGTGAACTGGCGCGGCAGGATCGACGGCTCAGCCGCGTATAATTCCGGCGCGCTCATAAAACTCATGGAAAAAATGCGCGCCAGCGGGAAGAGGTAGAACAGCGCGGCCGCGATGACAATCAGCATGCGCACGCCGCCGCAGCGCCGGAAGCGCCCAGCCACCGATGGTTTCATTGGTAAAAGACCCTCCTCTTTTCGCCGCGCATTTGCAGCACGGTAACGCCCAGCAGGATGATGAACAGCAGCACCGATTTTGCCGCGGCCGGGCTGAACTGGTAGTTGACAAACGCATCCCGGTAGATGGAGTACGACAGTACGTCCGTCGCGCCGGACGGCCCGCCGCCCGTCATGATATTGATGGGTCCGAACGCCTGGAACGTCTGCAAAATATTGACTACGGTGAGGAAAAACACGGTGGGGGAAACGCTTGGGAACGTGATGTTCCAAAACACCTTCCAACCGTCCGCACCGTCAAGCGACGCGCTTTCATAGTAGCTGGCCGGCACGGCGCGCAGCGCCGAGCTGAGGAAGATGAAGTCCATCGCAATCAGGTTCCAGTTCACCACCATCGCCACACTGACCAGCGCGAGGCCGCCGTCGAGGTACCATTTCCAGTTGAGACCCAGCATCTGGTTCACAAGCCCCATGCTCGGCTCCAGCATGGTCATGAACACCATTGTCACACAGGTAGAGGAAACCGCCACCGGCGTAGAAAACAGGACGTTCGCCACTTTGCCGCCGGGCATCCGTTTGCGGCAGAGCGCCGCCAGCGCCAATGCCGACGCCAGCGACGGCAGCACGGTTAACAGCACAAATTCTACCGAAACCAAGCAGCTGTTCCAGAATTCCTCCCCGGCCAGCAGCGTGCGGTACAGGTCGAGGCCGCAGAATTCCACCGCAATCCCCTGGATATTGGTCAGATGCACGCTGCTATACAGCGTTTGGAAAAAGGCGCCGTAGGAAAATTGCCAAAGGAGATACAGCGCCGGCAGGATAAACGCCACGGCCAGCAGCCGTTTTTCAACCCGCCGGAGGAGCTGGGCGGCGCCGCGCCACGCGCCCGCCTTGCAGCGGGGCGCGGCCAGCACGGCGTTCTGTTGTTTTACCGTTTCCATCATGATCTCCTTACGGCAGCGGGTTGGTCGCGTTGTACTGCTCGATTAACGCGGTCACCTCGTCCTGCGCGGCACGGATGGCTTCTTCCGGCGTCTCGGTCTGCTCCATCATGGCGCGCCAGTGATCCTGGATCTTGCTGCGCGCTTCCATGTTCACCGCGTACACCGGACCGACGGCGTCCGTGTTGGAATTCATAATCTGTTCGACGGCGACCTCAAACAGCGGGTTTTCCTCGTAAAATTCCTTTACGCTTTCCAGTTCATACGCCTTTTGGCTGATGGCGTAGTACCCTGTGGCCATGTGCCACTCAGCCTGCGTTTCCGGTTCGATCATAAATTTCAGGAATTGGAACGCCGCGCGCTCTTTTTCCGGCTCGCCCTTGTTGGCAAGCCAAAGGGTACCACCGCCCACCGGGATGCCGCAGTTGACGTCCGGGTTCGTGCGCGGCATTTGCGCCACGCCCACCTCAAAGTTCTCGCCGACCGTATTGGCCACCGTGGAGACCAGCGACGAGGACGAGATCGTCATCGCGGTTTTCTGCCCCATGAAAGCCTGCAGCGAGTCGGAGCCAAAATCTTCCGTAGCGCCCGTGAGATACAGGCCGTTGTACGCCTGGAAGACCTCCAGGCCGCCACCGTTGTCGCTAAACACGGCTTTTGTGGCGCGCGCGTTGCGGCCGTTGCCGTTGTCGACAATCTCTTTACCAATGTTCACCATGTTGAATTCAAACAGCGAGGTATCAATCGGGAGCGCCACGCCCGCAACCCCGTCGGTTTTGAGCTGTTTGGCGTACTCGCCCAGCTCTTCAAACGTCGTGGGCGGGGCCTCGGGGTCCAGGCCGGCGGCGCGGAACATGTCTTTGTTGTAGTACAGCACGGCGTTCGAGCTGTTGAACGG
This sequence comes from uncultured Clostridia bacterium, assembly GCA_944380775.1. Lineage (GTDB taxonomy): Bacteria > Bacillota > Clostridia > Oscillospirales > Acutalibacteraceae > CALWKP01. Next base: position 13,624 of record CALWIP010000030.1, read on the forward strand.
CATGGAGTACATTGTGCCGTTGTAGGTGTAATAATTGCGGATCAGCGGCAGGATGTCCGATAGATCGTAATTTTCCTCGTCGATGTAGGTTTGCACCGGCGTCGCGTAACCGCTTTCAATCATGAATGCGCTGCCGCCCTCGTACACCTGCACGATATCCGGCGCATCCTGCCCGCCGGCGGCCATCGCCATGCGGAAGTTATTCAGCACGTCGCCGTAAGCGCCCTGGTACAGCGCCTCCACATACACTTCATCCTGCGATTCGTTGAATTTTCCGGCAATCTCGGGGATGAGGTCCGTGTTCATTGCGTGCCAGAACGTCACATGCACGCGTCCGTCCTCTGAAGCCGCCGAACCCGTGCCGGAGCCCCCGGTGGTCTGGGACGCCCCGGAAGCCGCCCCTTCGGAAGAGGCCCCAGAGGAATTGGCATCCTGCCCGCCGCAGCCAGCCAGCATGCCTGCGGCGCACACCGCGGCCGCCAAAAAAGCCAAGATCCGTTTTTTCATTGATCAACCACTCCTTTATTTCAGATACACCGGGTTGGTGATGACGACCGGCTGGCCGCCGTGCAGCGAGGGGCGGCGCACCTCCAGCCGGTAAAACAGCGCGGGAGGCACGTCCAGCGTGCGGCGCTCGCAACTCACGGACGCCGTCCATTTACGCGCCAGGCCCTGCTCGCTGATCAGCAGGATTTCGTCGCCGCACACTAGGTTTTGCGCTTCGAAGCACAGCTCGTAGCGCCCGGCCGCAGCGGCGGCGCCGCCCATCTCCGCTTCATTGACACGCAGCGAAACCGGGCCGTCGCCGGGCGTGCGCGTAATGTAGCAGCGCCCCGCTTTGATGGCGTCGAGCATGGCTTCCATGGTAAACTGTTCCGCGTAAAGATGGTTGCACGGGTACCCGTGCTTCGTCGCAGAAATAATCTTGTGCGTGTCGCTGCCGCCCACCGCCGGGATCCTACGGCCCTGCGCAAGCATCTCCTGCCACAGCGCCAGCGAATGGTCGTTCGTTTCACGCCACGGGCCGTTCCACACCTCATACGCGTCGAACGGGATGTCGGTACCCACTTTCCAGCCGCCCAGGCGGTCGCCCGGATGGTTCAGCACGACCACCGCGCCGTTGTCATGCGCCTCGCGGATTATTCGCTTGGCATCTTCCAGCGTAGGCGAGGCGAAATCGTGCACGGGCTCTTCCACACCGATGAAATTCGCGTGGCCGAGGCGCGTCGTCCATTCATATCCCGGCATCCGCAGGAAATTTTCTTCGGTCTTGCAGAACACATTTTGTGTCACGCTGTTGTGGTCCGTCAGCGCGATGACGTCCAATCCCGCGCCGCGGCACAGCTCAATGGTCTCCTGCTCGGTGTAGCCGCCGTCGCTGTGGCAGCTGTGCAGGTGCAGGTCCGCTTTGTACCAAGCGGGCGCCTCCGGCTGCACGGTCACGCGCACCGTGACGTCCGTTTCCTCCTGCATCGCCGCCACCGAAAGCGCCACGCGCCATTGCCCCGGCTCGATGGGCGCCGCACGGAAGCCCGGGGAGGCAAACGCCGCGCTGACGGTGCACCCCGTCTTCTGCACGGCGCAGCAGCCGCGCAGGCCGCCCGGCCCATACAGCGCAGGCTGCACGACACACTTCGGGAACACCATCGGGTACTCCACCTGCATGGTGAGCGACCGCACGCCCTCTTCCACATCGAACGGCACATCGACATATGTCCCCTTCTGCTGCGGCAGCAGCCGGACCGTCCTGCAAAATTCTTTCGTCACTTTTCGCTCTTCCTTTCCCGTTCGGCCGCACTACCCTGCGCACGGGGGCGGCGTTTCTCTGGTTTGCCCTGGCAGCCTCATTGTAGCTGATTCCTGGCGTCAAGTCTGTATACGGCGCGTAAAAAGTGTGTTATGGCTGCGTAAAAACGTTTAAATTTAAACAGATATCCGCTTCTTTTACGAAATTTTTACATGCTCATTATTTTCCCTTGCCTCCGCGGCCGGGCTATGCTATGATGGTCTAAGAGAACCTGCGGCGCGCGAAGGCCCGCCGCAATAGGAAAGCGAGGCGACGCCCCTTGGAAGGGACTGCCAAATACCAGCGCCACAGCCAGATGCAAACCAAGCGGATTCTCGACGCGGCGCAGCGGCTGTTTATTGAAAACGGTATTGAATCCGTCACGCTCACGCAGATTGCGGAATCCTGCGGCATCACGCGCGCCACCCTGTACAAATATTTCAACAGCAAGGAGCGCATTCTCTGGGAGATCCACCACCTGCGTATGGCGCAGTATGGCGAGCGGTTGCGCGCGTTGCTTTCTGACCGCCAACAAACCACCTACCAGCGGTTTGCCCTGTTTTTTGATTTCCTGTATCAGGAATTTTCGAACAATACTGATTCGTTTTTATTCCTGCGCGTCTTTGACAGCGTCTACCAGCGCGAGACCGCCGGCGGCGCGCACGGCATCTATGAAAAAGTCTTCCGCCCGCAGGACTTCGGCACCGGCGCAACGGTGCAGCTGCTGGCCGCCAATTTCCACGACGGCAGCGTGCGCGCCTCGCTGGACCCCGTACCCACCTGCGCAGCGATGATGTACAGCGCATTGGCCATCCTCTCCACCTTCGCCAAGGACCGCCGGTACATCTCCGCCAAGTATGGCGCCGACCCCAATTTCCTAGTGCGCACCGCGCTGGACAGCCTGCTGCGCGGCCTCGCCGCCGGGCCAACTGCCCCAGAAGAAAAAGAATCCCCCTGAAAAATGGCTAAATACCGCCATTTTTCAGGGGGATTTGTGGTGGGCCATCAGGGACTCGAACCCCGGACCGACCGGTTATGAGCCGGCTGCTCTAACCAACTGAGCTAGTGGCCCTTGCTGCGTCCGGGCTTCCGGACGCTCTGGAAAGTTATTATAGCATCTTTCCCGCAAAAGCGCAAGGATTTCCCTCTCGTTTTGCCTTTTTGCAGGAAATTACGGGCTGTTTCCTTCTTCCGGTTGCGAATAGAAGCTCGGGAACAAGCTCTGCATCAGGCCCGCTTCACAAAAAGACAGGTACTTCCCGTTGGAAAAGATCAAATGGTCCTGCAACAGAACGTCGACGCTGTTCAGCGCGCGCCAAACCTCGCGGGTGACCTGTAGGTCTCCGTCCGACGGGTTCACGGCCCCGCTCGGATGGTTGTGCGCTAGGATTGCCGTGACGGCGTTGTAGCGGATCGCCTGGGAGACGATGACGCGCACCGGGACCGGCGTCATCGTCGCTGCACCCTCCGCGACGACGTCGCAGAAAACCGCGCGGTTGCGGCTGTCCAGCAACAGGAGCACGACCGTTTCCGTTTGGCGCGCCATGAATCTCGGCCCGAGATAGGCTGCGGTCTCCTTGGTGTTGCGCAGCACCGTTCCCGGCGCCGTTGCGCTTTGAAAATAGAAGCGGCAAATCTGCGGGATCATCTTCAAAAAAGCCGCGCTCACCTCGCCGACGCCTTCCACCTTCAACAGGTCTTCATAGGGCGCGTCCAACACGGCGGCAAACGTGCCGAAACGGTCTAAAAGCCGGTGCGCCGTCTCGTTCGTGTTGCCCCGGGGGATTGCGCCATGTAAAAGCATCTCCAGGATCTCGTGCGGATGAAAACGGTCAAGGCCGTCCCTCAAGAACCGTTCCCTCATCCGCTTTCTATGACCTTCGTGCACCGCACTGCTCCCCCTTCCCCTGCGTTTCGTCCCGCCGCGCGCTTACACCTTGCGGCTGCCCGGCTTTACCAGTTCCTGTTTGCCTTCTCTGCACAGCGGGCAGTCCTCCGGCTCCCAGGATTCCACCTCGACCGAGACGACCGCCTTAAACGGAACGCCGAAGTCGATCTTCCCGCCGGTACGGTCCACCACAGCGCCCACGCCGGCAATCTCGCCGCCTGCGGCGCGCACCAGGTCCAGCACCTCGCGCACGGAGCCGCCGGTTGTCACCACGTCTTCCACGACGAGCACCTTCTGCCCCGGCTGCACCGAGAACCCACGCCGCAGCTGCATTTTCCCGTTCTCGTCGCGCTCGGTGAAGAAATTCTCGCAGTGCAGCGCGCGGCTCACCTCATACGCCATCTGCACCGCGCCCATCGCCGGCCCGATGACGACCTCCACGCCGTCTGCGGCGTACTGCTCCGCCAGCGCGGCGCAGAGCGGCTCGCTGAACTTGGTGTTGCGGAAAATTTTCGCGCACTGCAAATATTTATTGCTGTGCCGCCCGGAGGTCAGCCGGAAATGGCCCTCCATCAGCACGCCGGCTTCCTTCAAAATGGCAAAGGCCTGTTCTTTCGTCATCAAAATAAATCCCCTTCCTTTTTCACATTGGATAACGTCATCCCTGCTTTATTTATTATAAAACACCAGCGGTGCGCCCGCAAGCCTTGATTGCAAGATTTTCCTCGGGTATAATGGAAATCATCCGAAAAGCCAGAAAAATTCCGCGGAATGGAGGATCCCCGATGAAAACGATCGTGATCGGTGCAAACGACGCTGGGCAGCGGCTCGACAAATTTTTGACAAAGGCGTTTCCCAACCTGCCCCAGGCGATGCTGTACAAAAGCATCCGCAAAAAAGATATCAAAAGGAACGGGAAGCGCTGCGAGATCTCTGCGCGGCTGGAGGAGGGCGACACGCTCACGCTGTACCTCAAGGACGAATTTTTCCAGCGCGAGCCGAAGGAATACGATTTCCTCAAAGCGCCGGACCGTCTCGGCATCCTCTACGAGGACGAAAATGTGATGCTGCTCGACAAACCCCCGGGCTTGCTCGTCCACCCCGATGAAACCTATCATTTTGATTCGCTGATTGCGCGCGTGCAGCGTTACCTGTACCAAAAGGGCGAATACCGCCCGGAGGAAGAGCGTTCCTTCGCCCCGGCGCTGGTGAACCGCATCGACCGCAACACCGGCGGCATCGTCATGGCGGCGAAAAACGCGGAGGCGCTGCGCATTCTCAACGAGAAAGTCAAGGCGCGCGAGCTGGAAAAGACGTACCTCTGCATCGCCTGCGGGCGCATGCCGGAACAGGAGGCATTGCTCGAGGGCTACCTGCAAAAGAACGAGGCGCAGAACCGGGTTTATATTTCCACACGGCCCGCGCCGGACGCGAAAACCATCCGCACCCGCTACCGCGTGCTGGAAGAGCGGCGCTTTGCGGGTTCCCTTTTCTCGCTTTTGGAGGTCCAGCTGCTCACGGGCCGCACGCATCAGATCCGCGCGCACCTCGCCTCCATCGGCCACCCGCTTGCCGGGGATGGGAAGTACGGCACCAACGCGCAGAATAAGCCGCTTGGCTTCCGCTATCAGGCGTTATATTCCCACCGGCTGAAATTCACGTTCCAAACGCCGGCCGGCGCGCTGGAATATCTCAACGGGAGGGAATTCTCCGCGCGGAAGATCTGGTTCCTCGACGAGTTTTCCCGCTGGGAGCCGGTCCCCGCGCGCAGCGAAACCGGGCGGTAGCATAAAAAAACTTCACCGGCATGCGGCCGGTGAAGTTTTTTTAGCTATTGTGGTCCACCTGGTGAAAGGTCTTGAGATTCCCCGTCTTTGCGCTGCGGCGGAACAACTCCGCCTCCACGTCCTCCAGCCGGATCCCTTGCTGGACCATCAGGACCGTCAAATGGTAAAGCAAGTCGGAAATCTCCATGACGGTATCCTCATTTTTCCCATTTTTTGCGGCAATGAGAACCTCGCTGCATTCCTCGCCGCATTTCTTCAGGATTTTGTCCAACCCCTGCGCGAATAAATAGCAGGTGTAGGATCCTTCCTTTTGCTCGTCCCGGCGCGAAAGCACGGTTTGATAAAGCGCTTGCAGGCTACTGTCCATCGGTACTCCTCCCTATCTCTTGAAAAAAGCAGCTGTGCGAGCCGGTGTGGCAGGCCGGACCGGTCTGTTCCACCTGCACCAGCAGCGTGTCGTCGTCGCAGTCGGTGAAGATCCGCAGCACGCGCTGCACATGCCCCGACGTCGCGCCCTTGTTCCAAAGCTGCTGCCGGGAACGGCTGTAAAACCAGGTGTAGCCGGTCTCCAGCGTCCGCCGGAGGGATTCGCGGTTCATATACGCGAGCATGAGCACCTCGCCGGTAGAAGCCTCCTGCACCACGGCGGGGATTAGCTCCGCCTTTTGGAAAAACCGGTCCAGTTGTTCCGGCGCGCCGCAAAGCGGCCCATTCGTTTTCATCCTGCGCCCGCCCCCTTAGATCTTTTCGCAGACGGCGAGCGCGGCTTCCAACGAGAGATCCCGCGTATAGAGCGCGCGCCCGCAGATGACGCCGTAGACGTTCAGCGCCTTCAGGTTGACCAGGTCTTTTACGCTGCTCACGCCGCCGCTGGCGATGACCGCACAGGAAACGGCGTTGTTGAGCTGGTCCAGCGCGGCGAGGTTTGGCCCGGAGAGCATCCCGTCGCAGGAAATATCCGTAAAGATCAGGTAGCGCGCGCCAAGATCCTCCATCCGCTTCGCCATTTCGAGGAAATCGACGCTCGACGTCTGGGTCCAGCCCTCCGCCGCGACCTTGCCGTCCCGCGCGTCGATGCCCACGGCGATGCGCTCGCCGTAGGCCCGCACCGCCTCTTTGACGAACGCGGGGTTCTGCACCGCGGCGCTGCCCAGCACCGCGCGGGTGATTCCGTGCGCAAAATAAAATTCCAGCGTTTCGCGGTTGCGGATACCTCCGCCGAGCTCGACGGAAAGGCCGCTTTCCTCCTGCGCCTTTTGGATCAGCGCGGAATTGACCGGACGCCCGGCCTTCGCGCCGTCCAGGTCCACCATGTGGATCCACTGCGCGCCCGCCTCGCGGAACCGCTTTGCCGCCCCTACGACGCTCTCTGCCACGCGTTCGGCGGTGCCGTAATCGCCGCGCCGCAAGCGCACGCATTCCCCGTTTTGAATATCGATTGCAGGCAAAAGGATCATCCGGCGTCCCCTCGCTTTCCCGGAGCCCCGTCGAGGCTCCCTTTGGTGGAGAGCGCCGCGCCGCTTGCGTTCGGCGTGACGGCGAGCCGCATGGCGTGCCCGGCCGCCTTGAACAGCGCCTCCACGATGTGGTGTGAATTTTTTCCGTACAGCGCGCGCAGATGGAGCGTGACGCCTGCATGCGTTGCGAACGCGCGGAAAAATTCCTCCGTCAGGCAGCAGTCGTATCCGCCGGCGTTCGCCTGCGGGAACTCCGCCTGGAACGCGAGGAACGGCCGGCCGCTGCAATCCACGGCCGCAAAGGCCAACGCCTCATCCATTGGCACGAAAAAGCTGCCAAAGCGCGCAATGCCCGCGCCGCCGTCCAGCGCCGCCGCAAACGCCTGCCCCAGCACGATGCCCACGTCCTCCACGGTGTGGTGGCCGTCCACCTCCAGGTCGCCGCGCGCGTCCACCGTGAGGCCAAAGCCGCCGTGCACCGCAAACGCGTGCAGCATGTGGTCAAAAAAGCCGATACCCGTGGAAGCCGCCGCCGGGCCGCCGTCTAAGGCGAGCGCGACGCGCACGTCCGTCTCTTTTGTCCTACGCGTAATTTCTGCCGTCCGCATCAAGCGCCCCTCCCCTTGGTCAAAAGATCTTCCAGCGCGCCGAGCACGGCGCGGTTTTCCTCCGGCGCGCCCGCCGTAATCCGCAGGAAGCCGTCGCCGATGAGCCGCACGGCGATACCGCGCGCCAGCAGCGCCCGGTGGACCTCCGGCGCGTTTGCGAGCCGGAGCAGCACAAAATTCGTGCACGGGCGGAACGCCTCCGCGCCGCAGTGCGAAGCCAGCGCGGCGCAGCCCTGGTACAATTCCTCCCGGGAGCGCACGACCGCCTCGCGCGCGCTGTCCAGAAGGCCCGGCGTGCGGAGCACCTCCGCCGCCGCAGCCTGCGAGAACGAATTGACGTTATACGGCGATTTCACCGCGCGGATGGCCCGCGTGAGCACAGGATTCGCCACGGCGGCGCCCACGCGCAGCGCAGCCATGCCGAACGCCTTCGAGCAGGTGCGCAGGATGATGAGGTTGTCGAAATCCGCCGCTTCCTGCAGCAGCGATTGATCCCAAAAATCCATGTACGCCTCGTCGAGCACGACGAGCGCATCCACCGAACGCACGAGCCGCCGCACTTCTTCCCGCGAGAGGCCGAGCGAGGTCGGGTTGCACGGGTTGGAGAAGAGCAGCATCTCCACGCGCTCCTCCTGGCAGAAGGAGATCAGCCGCTCCACCGGGATGCGCAGGTCCCCGTCCTTGCGGAAAGTCAGGCACTCCGCCTCGGCGAGCGACGCGTAAAAGCGGTACATGGAAAAATCGGGCGACAACACCGCCATGCGGCCGCCCCGCATCAAAAAAGCGGAAGTGAGCAAAAACAGCAGCTCGTCCGAGCCGTTGCCCGCCGTGACCAGCGCAGGGTCCACGCCGTAATGCGCGGCAAACGCCTCGCAGAACCCGGCCGCCGCCGGGTCCGGGTAGCGGTTGTAATCCAACGCCTGCGCAAGCTCCGCCAGGCGCCCGCGCACCTCGGGCGGCAGCGGGAAGAACGATTCGTTCGCGTCCAGCCGGACGCGGTATTCCCCGGAGATCGGGTCATACGGCGTCAGGCCGCGGATTTTGGGGTTTAATTCATACATGCCCGCACCCCCGCACGCGCACGGCGTTCGCGTGGGCCGTGAGGCCTTCCGCCTCAGCCAGCGTGATGATGTCCCCGCTCGCCTCTTGCAGCGCCCGCTTCGTGTAGGCGATGAAGCTCGACTTTTTCACAAAGCTGTCTACAGAGAGCGGCGAGAAGAACCGCGCCGTGCCGCTGGTGGGCAGCACGTGGTTCGGCCCGGCGTAGTAGTCGCCGAGCGGTTCCGGCGAATAGTTCCCCAAAAAGACGGAACCGGCGTTGTCCAGCCTGCCGAGGTATTCCATCGGGTTCTCGCAGCAGACCTCCAAATGCTCCGGGGCAAGTTCATTGGCGAATTCAACCGCCTCGTCCATGCTGCCGCACACGAGCAACGCGCCGTAGTGCTCGAGCGAGCTCTCGATGATCTCCCGGCGGGAGAGGACCTGCATCTGACGGCCCAGCTCCTCCGCCGTGCGCTTTGCGAGCGCGGGGTCGTCCGTCCGCAGGATTGCGGACGCCGATTTGACGGGCGCCGCCTGCGACATCAGGTCCGCCGCCAGGTAGCGCGGGTCCGCGGTGCGGTCCGCCAAGATCAAAATTTCCGACGGACCGGCGATCATGTCGATATCCACCACGCCGTAGAGATGCTTTTTCGCCATGGCAACATAGATGTTCCCAGGCCCAACAATTTTGTCCACCTTCGGCACCGTGGCGGTCCCGTAAGCCAGCGCCGCCACCGCCTGCGCGCCGCCCATCAGGAAGACGCGGTCCACGCCCGCGGCCAGCGCCGCCGCCATAATCTCCGGGTTCGGCGCGCCGTTCTTGGCGGGCGGGGTCGCCATGACAATCTCCTTCACCCCGGCGATGCGCGCAGGGATTGCATTCATCAACACGGAGGACGGGTACGCCGCCGTACCGCCCGGCACATAGATGCCCACGCGGTGCAAGCCGCGCACGCGCTGGCCCATGATAACGCCGTCCGGGCGGGTCTCCAGCCAGCTCTGCTGCTTTTGCCGCTCGTGGAAATCGCGGATATTCGCGGCGGCGCGCTCCATCGCCGCCAAAAAAGCGGGCGCACAGCCCTGCGCCAGGCGGCGCATCTCCTCTTTTGTGATTTCCGTCCGCTCCGGCGCTTTGCCGTCGAACTGCACGGTGTATTTCTCCACTGCGGCGTCGCCGCCGGCGCGCACATCCTCCACGATGGCGGCCACCGCTTCTTCTACGCGGCGGTCGTTCTCCCGGCTGCGTTCTTTCAGCTGCCGCACAAATTCGCGCCCAAACGCGCCGCTTACCGTTACCGGCTGGATCATATTCCGTCCCCCTTTGCTTGTTCCATGCGGGCGGCCAAGGCCTCGATCTCCCGCTTCCTCAATTTCAAACTCGCCGTATTGGCGATGAGCCGCGCCGAAATGGGGCAGACGGTCTCAATGACTTCCAGCCCGTTTTCGCGCAGTGTAGCACCGGTTTCCACCAGGTCGACAATGGCGTCGGCCAAACCGAGCAGCGGCGCCAATTCGACGGACCCTTCAATCTTGATGACCTGGACGTCCATCCCCTTGCCCTCAAAAAAGGCGCGGGCCACGTTCGGGTATTTCGATGCGATGGTGCGGATGGAATACCCGCCGTAAAACGGCTTCCCCTTGGGCCCGGCCAGCGCAAAACGGCAGCGGCCGAAGCCGAGATCCAGGATCTCGTAAAAACTGTTCCCGTTTTCGAGGATGGTATCTTTCCCAACGACGCCGAGGTCGCACACGCCGTGCTCCACATAGGTGACGACGTCGGCGGCCTTGGCCAAAACGGCCTCGAATTCGTGGTTGCCAACCGGCAGGATCAGCCGGCGGCCCTTTTCCCGGATGGCGCTGCAATCGTACCCGATCTTTTCCAGCAGCGCGACGGTATCCTTTTCCAGGCGGCCCTTGGTCAGCGCGATGCGCAGCGGTTTCACAGCGTTCCCCCCCTTTCCAGCAGGACGCGCTCGACCTGCGCGCCCACAAAAAGGACTTCCCGCACGCCGCGCGCCCGCGCGTAAACGAGCGCTTCCTCCCGCGTGTCGAAAACAGAGTGTTCGCAGCGGTGGCCCTGCGCGCGCAGCGACGAAAGCTCTGCGAACCCTTCCTTCTCAAAACCTTCGCAGCTGTGCACCAGCACCTCCGGCGCGGGCGGCGCGCTGACTTTTTGCAGCGAGAGCAGCCGCCGCGCGAGGGCGTCCACCTGCACGGCAAAGCCGACGGCCGGCATCGGCGCGCCAAACAGGCCGAGCAGATGGTCGTACCGGCCGCCGAGCAGCACCGCGTCGCCGTAGTCCTCCATGTAGGCGCTGAACACCACGCCGGTGTAGTAATCGTTGCGCTGCACCAGGCCGAGGTCCAACATGACGCTGTCCCCAAAGCCCAAGCTTCCGAGCGTCTCGTAGAGGTCCTGCAAATAGGCGAGGATGCCCACGGTTTGCTCCCCCACACAGAGGGAGCGGGCTTCTTCCAGGACCTCTTCCCCGCCGAACAGGCGCGGCAGGCGGCGCATGGCCGCAACCGCCGGCCCGCCGCCGAGCGTATCCAGCAGCGCGTCGAGCGCCGGGTAATTCTTCGCTTCGATAAAACGGCGGATGTCCTCCCGCTGGCTTTCGTTCACCGGGAGCTGCCCGGCCAGCGCGCGGAAAAAGCCCGCGTGGCCAATCTCCAGCCGGAACCCCGGCAAGCACGCGCGCAGCGCCTCCACCGCAGTGACAAGCGCCTCTAGGTCGGCGCGCCGCCCGCCCGCGCCGATGAGCTCAATGCCCGTTTGCACGCTCTCGTCGCTGCGCCCCGTGAGGTTTGGGTTGCTGCGGTACACCGGCTGGGTGTAGTAGAGCCGCACCGGCTTGGGCAGGTTTTGCAGCCGTGTCGCCGTCAGGCGCGCAATGGGCAGCGTGGCGTCCGGCCGTACGACGATCAACCGGCCGCGGCGGTCCGTAAGCTTATACATTTCCTCCTGGCTGATACCGGAGGATTCAGGGTCGAACACGTCGTAAAATTCCAAGCCTGGGGTCACGACTTCCTTAAACCCGTGCGAAGAAAAGACCTCCGCCAGCGCGCGTTCCACTGTGCGGCGCGCCTGGCATTCCTCGAAAAGAAGATCCCTGGTCCCCTCCGGGGTGATCTTTCGGTATGTTTTCAAATTGGTGCGGCACCTCCCGCTTTATCATGCTATCACCCTACCACGCCTGCGCGCGCCGGCCGTCCCCGCCCCTCCGGCCGGGCCGGCCGGGCGGTGTGGCTCGAACGCCCGCATCGCGGAAATTCCCTGTTATTTTAGCATAAAAAAATCTTCCCTGTCAACGCGGCCGCATTCACGCAAACAGCGTCATCTGGCTGCTCTCCGGCAAGCCGTCCAGCGCGCCGGCCGCCTGGAGGCCCTCCATGACGGCCTTGGTTACTTTGGCGCGCGCCTGCAGGTCCTCGCGCGAGAGGAACGGACCGCCCGTCTCCCGCGCAGCGGCCAGGCTGTGGGCGGCCGCTTCGCCCACGCCGGCAATCGACGCGAACGGCAGGCGGAGCTTGCCGTCTTCCACGAGGTATTTGCGCGCGTCGGAACGATAGACGTCGATGGGCAGCACCTCGATGCCGCGTGCGAGCATCTCGTTGACAATTTGCAGCGTGCCGTAGGCCGCCTCCTCCTTGACGGAAGCCTCCTTGCCCTTTGCGGCGATCTCCGCCATGCGGCGGCGCACCGCCTCGCGGCCTTTGACGACGGTCGCGCCGTCAAAATCTTCGCCGCGCACCGTAAAATACGCCGCATAATATTCCACCGGGCGGTGAACCTTGTACCAGCCCAGCCGCAGGGTGGAGATCATGTAGGCGGCGGCATGCGCCTTGGGGAACATGTATTTGATCTTCAGGCAGGAGTCGATGTACCACTGCGGCACGCCGTGCTCCTTCATCGCCTGGATATGCTCCTCCGTGAGCAGTTTTTTCGCCTTGCCCTTGCGGACGATTTCCATGATTTTGAACGCCATCTTCGGCTCAAGGCCCTTTTGCAGCAAATAGGTCATGATGCTGTCGCGCGTCCCGATGACCTCTGAGATGGTGCAGGTCCCCTGCTTGATGAGGTCCTGCGCGTTCCCCAGCCAAACGTCCGTGCCGTGCGAAAGGCCGGAGACCTGCAAAAGGTCCGAGAACGTCTTTGGCTGGCAGTCAATGAGCATTTGCCGCACGAAGCTGGTGCCCACCTCAGGCAGAGAAAACGTGCCGGTTTGCGAGTCAATGTCCTCCGGCTTGACGCCGAGCGCTTTGGTAGAGGTAAAGAGCGACATCACCTCGGGGTCGCTCATCGAAACCTTCATCACCGGGATGCCGGTGTAATCCTCCAGGTACCGGTAGATGGACGGCACATCGTGGCCAAGCTCGTCGAGCTTGCAGATGGTGTCGTGGATGGAATGGAAGTCAAAATGCGTGGTGATATTGTCGGAATTCTGGTCGTTCGCCGGGTGCTGCACGGGGCAGAAGTCGTAAATCTCCATGCCGCGCGGCACCACAACCATGCCGCCCGGGTGCTGGCCGGTGGTGCGCTTGACGCCGGTGCAGCCCAGCGCCAGGCGCTGCTCCTCCGCACGGTGCAGCACGATGCCGCGCTCTTCCGCATATTTTTTGACAAAGCCGAGCGCCGTCTTGTCCGCCACGGTGGCGATGGTGCCGGCCTTAAACACGTTATCCTTGCCAAAGAGCGTCTCCGTGTAGCGGTGCGCCGAGCTCTGGTATTCGCCGGAAAAATTCAGGTCGATATCCGGCGTCTTGTCCCCGTCGAAGCCGAGGAAGGTTTCAAACGGGATGGTGTGCCCGTCGCGGTCGTATTCCGCGCCGCAGACCGGGCAGTTTTTCGGCGGCAGGTCGAAGCCGGAGTCATAGCTGCCGTCTTCAAAGAATTCGCTATGCTTGCAGTTGGGACAGACATAGTGCGGGCAAAGCGGGTTGACTTCCGAAATGCCAGACATGCTCGCCACGAACGACGAGCCGACAGAACCGCGCGAGCCGACCAAATAGCCGTGCGCCTCGGAGTCCGCCACCAGCTTCTGCGCCGTCATGTACAAAACGGAAAAACCGTGTTTGTTGATGGATTCCAACTCCCTCTCGAGGCGCTTTTGCACCACCTCCGGCAGCGGGTCCCCGTACCGCTCCTTGGCGCGCTGCCAGCAGATGGAATTGAGCTGTTCCTCCGCGCCGTCGATGAACGGCGGGAACACGCCCGGCGGAATGGGGCTTACATCCTCCACGAGGTTTGCAATGCGGTTTGTGTTCGTCACCACCACTTCATACGCGCGGTCCCTGCCGAGGTAGGCGAATTCTTCGAGCATTTCCTCCGTGGTGCGCATATACAGCGGCGCCTGGTTGTCCGAATCAGAAAACCCCTGCGCGGCCATGAGCACCTTGCGGTAATCGGCGTCCTTCGGGTCCCGGAAGTGCACATCGCAAGTGGCGACGACGGGCAAGCCGAGCTCGTCGCCCAGTTTCAGGATGGTCCGGTTGATATCCCGCAGCTTTTCGTCGTTCTCCACCCTGCCGTCGCGCACGAGGAATTCGTTGTTGCCAAGCGGCTGGATTTCCAGATAATCGTAAAACGACGCAATCTCCTTGAGCGTGCCCCACGGTTTGCCGTCGAGGATGGCACGGAACAATTCGCCCGCCTCGCACGCGCTGCCGAGGAGGAGCCCTTCGCGGTGCTTGACCAATTCGCTGCGCGGGATGCGCGGCCGCTTATAAAAATATTTCAAATGCGCCAGCGAGATCAATTTATACAGATTTTTCAGGCCGGCCTTATTTTTCACCAAAATGATCTGGTGGAACGGCGGGATCTTTTTCGGGTCCGCGCCCGCCAGATGGGTGTTGATCTGCTTGACGGTCTGCGCGCCGGTATCCTCCCGCAGGCGCGCGGCGAGCGCAAGGAAGATCTTTGCCAAAACCGTGGCGTCGTCCGACGCGCGGTGGTGCTGGAACGGGTCCAGCTTCAAATATTTAGCGACGGTGTCCAGCTTGCAGTTTTTGATGCCCGCCAGCATGGCGCGGCACATGGGCACTGTGTCAATGTAGGCGTTTTCGAACGAAAGGCCGTGCCGCTGCGCCGCCGCGCGCAGGAACGAGGTGTCAAAACTTGCATTGTGCGCAAGAAGCACGGCGTCCCCGCCGCAGAACGTGAGGAAGCGGGATACCGCCTCTTCCTCCTTTGGCTGCCCCGCGACCATCTCATCCGTGATGCCGGTGAGTTTCACGATTTTTTCCGGGATTGGCCGCTCGGGGTCCACCAGCAGGTCGAAGCTCTCGGCAATCTTGCCGCCGCGGATGCGCACCGCGCCAATCTCCGTAATGCGGTCCTTTTGCGGACTCAGGCCGGTGGTCTCCAGGTCAAACGCGACGAATTCGCCGTCCAGCGGCATGTCCGTTTCCCCCGTCACGGCGGACACCAGGTCGTTGACAAAATAGGCTTCCACGCCATAGATGACTTTCATTTCCCCGCCCTTTGAGCGGATGGCGTTCGCTGCGTTCATCGCGTCTGGGAACGCCTGCGCCACGCCATGGTCCGTGATGGCGACGGCGGGCTGGCCCCACTCGTAAGCGCGCTGGATCAGATCTGCGGCCGGCGTCATGCCGTCCATGCTGGACATGGAGGTGTGCAGGTGCAGCTCGACGCGCTTGGTTTCAGCGTTGTCCGTCACCTTGCACTGCTCCACTTGGGCGATGCTGCGCGGGCGCAGGACGACCTCGTGGTCGTATTTATCGTAGCTGACCTCGCCGCGCACCAAAATGGACATCCCGTTTTTCAGTGTGTCGAGGCCTTTGCATTGGTTCGCATCCTCAATTACCTTCAGGCTCATGGACCCGGTGTAATCGGTGATGTTCACCGAATAGATCTTTTTACTCTGGTCTCGCGTCAATTTCTGTTCCACACTGAAGATCTCGCCCCAGATGGTCACGCTGCCGCTGTCCGGCGCGACGTGCGCAATGGGCATGGGCTTCGCTTTGCCAGAGCGGCCGTAGAGGTCCCTGGCCGTCTCCGGCAGGATGGAGGGCAGCAGCGTCTCCCCGCTGCGCACATGGATTTCCGCCTCCTTCGCCTTTTTCGGCGCCACCGACGCCTCATACCGCTCGACCTCTTCTACCACGGCGGCGCGCCGTGCCTTTTCTTCTTCGTGCTGGCGGCGCTCCTCGTACTCCGGCGCTTTTGAATCGATGTCGGTCTTCCCTTCGAACGCCACCGGGTAAGAGAGGCCGAACTCTTCCTCCACCAGGCGGGAAAGCGCGCGGTCCACATGGCGCGAGCGGAGCAGCTCCGCCGCGCCGTGCTGTAGGCAGACCAGCAGTTTGCCGTCTTCCACACGCGCGGTAGAGTCCTTCAGGCTACCGTTCAAGCTGGCGTCCCGCCGCTTGAGTTCTTGCACCAGGCCGGGGTAGCAGGCGGGCGAAAACCCCTCCCGCGGGAAGCGCGGCCGGATCTGCACCCGGCGCGCCTGCAGCGGGGCGGCCAGCTTTTCTTCTAAAGCAAAAAGCAGGCTGCGCTCCACATAATCCGGAAACGCCGCCTGAATGTGCAGGACGCGGTCCTGCCGGTCAATTTCCAGCGAGAGCAGCTCCGCCGCGGCTACCGGTTCCGGAAGCTGCCCCGCCTCGAAATAGGGCTGAAATATCGCTGCAAACGTCTGCAATCTCCATTCCTCCGTCCCGCGCCTTACATGCGCGCGATCTCTTCCAGCAGGCAGGAGAGAAGCGCCTCCTCCGGCACTTTTTTCACAATCTCTCCCTTTTTGAACAGCAGGCCCACGCCGTCGCCTCCCGCAATGCCGATATCCGCCTCGCGGGCTTCGCCCGGCCCGTTGACGGCGCACCCCATGACGGCCACCTTCAGCGGTTTACGGCAGCCCGCCAGCGCGCGCTCCACCTGCCCGGCCAGGCCGATAAGGTCGATCTTCGTGCGCCCGCACGTCGGGCAGGAAATCAGCTCCGGCGTACCGCCGCGCAGGTCCAGCGCTTTGAGGATGTCAAACCCGGCCGCCACCTCGCGCGTGGGGTCTGCCGTAAGCGAAACGCGGATGGTGTCGCCGATGCCGCGCTGCAAAAGCGAGCCGATGCCGATGGCGGATTTGACAAGGCCCATGCGCTCCGTTCCGGCCTCCGTGACGCCGAGGTGCAGCGGGTAATCGCAGCGCGCGGCCGCGAGCTCGTAAGCCCGGATCATCGTGTCCACCCGCGACGATTTGATGGACAGCACGATGTCGGAAAACCCGCATTCCTCGAGGAGCGACGCGTGGTAGAGCGCGCTCTCGCAGAGCGCTTCCGGCGTAGGGCCGCCGTATTTGCGCAGCAGCTCCTTTTCGAGGGAACCGGAATTGACGCCGATGCGGATGGGGACGCCCCTTTCCCGGCAGGCGGCGGCGACGGCGCGGACGCGTTCCTTCGAGCCGATGTTCCCCGGGTTGATGCGGATTTTATCCACACCGGCCTCCACTGCGGCGAGAGCCAGGCGGTAATCAAAATGGATGTCGGCAACCAGAGGTAAGCCGGCCGCCTGTTTGACCGCCGGGATCAACCGCACCGCATCGCGGTCCGGGATGGCGGCGCGCAGAATCTCGCAGCCCGCCTCCTTCAGCGCAAGCGCCTGGCGGACGTTCCCCTCCACGTCCGCCGCGGGGACGTTCAGCATCGACTGCACCGTCACCGGCGCGCCGCCGCCGATGGCCACGCCCCCGGCAAAAACCTGTTTGGACTTCCTTTTTTCCACTGTTATCCCCCTGTTCCGCCGGAAAAGAGCCGCAGGATGTCGCTGAAGGTCACGGCGACCATCAACCCGATGATCAGCGCAAAGCCGGCCGCGTGGACCCATCCCTCATACTTCGGGTTGACCGGCTTGCGCCGGATCCCTTCGAGAATCAAGAAAACCAACCGCCCGCCGTCCAGCGCCGGCAGCGGCAACAGGTTGACAATGCCCAAATTGACCACAATGACAATCATAATGGAAAGGATGTTGTTCAGCGCCGTCAAAAAACCGGTCTGCAGGCCGATGGACGCCACCTGTGAGAGCGCGTTCGCCGCGCCCACCGGGCCGGAGAGGTCTCGGAATCCGTACTGCCCCGTGACAAGCCCCACCAAGCTGGACCACACCAGCCGCACAACGGACACCGTTTCGGTGCAGGCGCGCCCGAGCAGCGTGCCGAGGTTTTTCTCCACCGGCGCGACGTAAAAATCAAAGACGATGACTTCTCCCCCGGCGCTTTCCTTCGTGGTGAGCCGCACGTCCTGAAATTCCAGCTTTTGCCCGTCCCGCACGACGGTGATGTCGACCGACTCCGGGTCCGCCGTGGCCATTGCGTAAGAAAAATCGCGGTCGACATACGTCCGGTAGCCGTTGACCGAATAAAATTGGTCGCCCACCTGCAGGCCGGCGGCCTCAAACGCGGAATTTTCTGTGAATTGCGCAATGGTTGTCGAAGTGAAAACCGGCTCCTGCGCCAGCACCACAATCATCAGCACGATGCCGGTGAGCACGTTCATCACCGCCCCGGCCGAAACGACGAGGATCCGCTTCCACACGGGCTTGTTGCCGAATGCGGCGCTGTCCTCGCTTTCGCTGTCTTCGCCTTCCATCGCGCAAAATCCCCCGATTGGGAACAGGCGCAGCGTGTACTGCGTCTCGCTGTTTTTCGGGCGGAATTTGAAAACCGCCGGCCCCATGCCCACGGCAAATTCGTTGACGCGGATCCCGGCCCATTTCGCGGTGATGAAATGGCCGAATTCATGCACAAATACGATCAGGCCGAACAGCAGCACAGCAATTACCGCCAGCGCGGCGTTTTGCAGCGCTGCAAACACTGCCTCTTGATTCATTGACATCCCTCTCTGGTCAGCGCCTGTTCGCGCACAAAGGCGCGCGCGGCGCGGTCTGCTTCTAAGATCTGTTCTACGGTGGGTTCCCCCTCCCCGGCGGGCTGGCGCTGGGCCGCCGCCTCGACCAATTCCCCAATGGCTAAAAACGGGAGCTTCCCCTCCAGGAAAAGAGAGACCGCCGCCTCGTTGGCGCCGTTGGCCGCCGCAGGGGCCAGGCCGCCGCGCCGCATCGCGTGTTTGCACGCGCGCAGGCAGGCGAAGGTCTCCTCGTCTGGCGCAAAAAACGTCAGGCTGCCGTAGTCCGTCAGGCGCAACGGCGCCACCGGCGAGGGGAGTCGCTCCGGGTAGGTGAGCGCGTACTGGATCGGCAGGCGCATATCCGGCACGCCAAGCTGGGCAATGACGGAATGGTCCCGGTACTCCACCATGGAGTGGACGACGCTCTCGCGGTGTACAAGGATATCAATCCGCTCCGGCGGAATTCCAAAGAGCCACGAGGCCTCGATCAATTCCAGTCCTTTATTCATCATGGTGGCGGAATCCACCGTGATCTTCGCGCCCATTTGCCAATTCGGGTGGCGCAGCGCCTGCTCCGGCGTGACGTGTTCAAGCTCCGCGCGCGCGCGGCCAAAGAACGGCCCGCCCGACGCCGTAAGGATGAGTTTTTCCACGGCGTCCTTGCCGGGCGCGCCTTGCAGGCACTGGAAAATGGCGGAATGCTCGCTATCCACCGGGAGTACCGGCAAACCGCGCGAAGCGGCTTCCCTCATGACAAGCGCGCCGCCCGCCACGAGGGCCTCCTTATTCGCCAGCGCCAGCAGCTTGCCTGCGCGCAGCGCCGCCAGCGTGGGGTGCAGGCCCACCATACCGACCACGGCGTTGAGCACGGCGTCCGCGCCAGGGTAAGACGCCGCCTCGCACAGGCCCTCCAGCCCCTGGACAACGCGCGTGTTCGTGTCGGCGATCGATTTGCGCAGGCGCGCAGCCGCGCCGGCATCATACACCGCGGCGAGCTCGGGCTTCCATTCGCGGATTTGATCCTCCAGCACCGCAACGTTGTGATGCGCCGCCAGCACCGTCACCTGAAGGCCGAGCCCCCGCGCCACATCGAGCGCCTGGCGCCCGATAGAGCCGGTGGAACCCAAAAGCGCAAGCCTGTTTTCCATGTTTCTTCCCCTTTCCGCTAATGCAGCACCAACGGCAAAAGCTGCACCAGGATGCAGACGAACGGCGCAGTGAACACCACGCTGTCAAAGCGGTCCAAAATGCCGCCGTGGCCAGGGATCACCTGGCCGAAATCCTTGATATGGCAGCTCCGTTTGATGAGCGAAAAGCTCAGGTCCCCGAGGATGGAGGTCGCCGTGCCGCCAAGTCCGATGAGCGCCAGCGCGAGGTAAGAAACCTCCACTTCCCGCTGGTAATAAATGGCATGGAAGAAATAGCCGAACGCCAGCATGGCCGCGAAGTTGAGCGCAAAGCCGCCGGCGACGCCTTCCACCGTCTTTTTGGGGCTAATCTCCGGGCAAAGCTTGTGCCGCCCGAACAGCGTGCCGGCAAAAAACGCGCCGGCATCCGAAATCCATGCGGAGAAAATCGCAATAATGACGTAGAACATCCCGTGGCGGCCGCCCAGCTCTCGCAATTCCAGCAGCGTGGAGAGCGCCGTGGGGATGAGCAGCGTCATGCTGAAAACAATGCCCACCTCGCGGAACGTCGTGGTCTTGTGGTAGCGGATCAGCGCGCTGAACAGCACCACCAGGTAGGCAAAATACAAAACCTGGCGCCAGAGCGCGCCGCCCGTGACCGGCTCCTGCACAAGCGGCAGCAAAAAGGCAAATAAAAGGCTCGGCGCCGTGAGGATATAATTTTTCGCCATGCCGAGCGCGGAGATAATCTCCATGACGGCAAGCAGCGAAATGAGCGCGAGCGTCAGGTTGAGCGCCAGCGGGAACGAGTGGTTGAACAGGACAATCGCCGCGATGAACAGAACCAACACGCCCCCAGACAACACCCGGGTCTTCATACTCCGCCAAACCTCCTGTTCCGGTTAGAATAATCGCGGAGCGCACGGTCCAGATCCGCAGGCTTAAAGTCGGGCCAGAGGATATCCATCACGACATACTCCGCGTAGGCCGACTGCCACAGCAGAAAATTCGACACCCGGTGTTCCCCGCTCGGGCGGATGATGAGGTCCGGGTCCGGCTGCCCCGCCGTGTACAAGCGCGAGGCGATCTCCGCTTCGCCGATCTCCGCGGGGGAAAGCCGCCCTGCGGAAATTTCTTCCGCCAAGCCGCGCACGGCGTGCACAATCTCCGCCCGGCCGCCGTAATTCATCGCGATGTTGAGCACCATGCCCGTTTTCGGCGCGGATTCCCGTTCCACGCGGGCAATGAGCTCCTGCAGGTCCGGCGTAAAGGCGGAAAGATCCCCCAAAAACCGCACGCGGATATTTTCTTCCATAAAGTCGCGCAGCGCTTCCTCGAGATATTGCTTAAACAGCTTCATCAGCGCGCCCACCTCGTCGGCGGGGCGCTTCCAATTCTCCGTAGAAAAGGCGTAAACGGTGAGGAATTCAATCCCGATGCTGCTGCAATAGCGCGTGATTGCGCGAAAATTGTTCGCGCCGGCCTTGTGGCCCGCAGAGCGCGGCAAGCCGCGCTTTTTTGCCCAGCGCCCGTTGCCGTCCATAATAATCCCGAGATGGCGTGGCAGCGGAAGCGCCGCTTGTTCTTCCTGTTTTTTTCCCATTCCGGCGTGCTCTCTCTTTCTTCTGCACATTAGCCTTCCCACACAGGGCGGGATTTTGCGCTGCGGGCGGCCCCGCGCACGCTTGCACGGGCCGCCCGCAAACCGCAAAGGCTTTTTCCTGTTAGATCTCCATGACCTCTTTTTCCTTCTTGGCGGAGAGGCCGTCGATCTCCTTGCAATATTTGTCCGTCAAATTCTGCGTCTCTTTCTCGGCCTGCTTGAGGTCGTCTTCGGTAATCTCCGAATTTTTCTTCATCGCCTTGAGCTTGTCGATGGCGTCGCGGCGGATGGAGCGGACGGCGACTTTGCTCTCCTCCGCCATTTTGGAAATATCTTTTACGAGATCCCTGCGGCGTTCCTCCGTGAGCTGCGGGAACACCAGGCGGATGACCTTGCCGTCGCTCTGGGGGTTGATGCCGAGCTCCGAGGCCTGGATCGCCTTTTCAATACCGCGGCAGACCGAAACGTCCCACGGCTGGATGAGCAGCACGCGCGCCTCCGACACAGAAACCGCCGCAAGCTGGTTGATGGCGGTTGGCGCGCCATAGTAGTCAACCGTGATGCGGTCGAGCACCGCCGGGTTCGCGCGGCCCGCGCGGATGGAGGTATATTCCGAGGAAAGCACCGAGACGGTCTTTTTCATTTTACCTTCCGCTTTTTCCAGAACTTCCTTCATATTCGTTACCACCTTTTCAGTAAAAATCCCCTTTGGGGTCATTCCGCTTCAACCAGCGTGCCCACCGGCTCGCCGCACACCGCGCGGCGGATGTTCTCCGGGTCCTCCAGGCTGAACACGAGAATCGGAATCTTATTGTCTTTGCAGAGCGACGCGGCGGTGCTGTCCATCACCTGCAAATTCTGGTTGAGCACATCCATGAACGTCAGGCGGTCATATTTTTTTGCCTGGGGGTTCTTTTTGGGGTCGCAGTCATAAACGCCGTCGACCATCGTCGCCTTCAAAATGATGTCGGCGTCAATTTCCGCCGCGCGCAGCGCCGCCGCCGTGTCGGTAGAGAAGAACGGGTTGCCCGTACCGCAGCCAAACACCACGACGCGCCCTTTTTCCAGGTGCCGCACCGCGCGGTTGCGGATGTACGGTTCCGCCACCTGCTGCATGGAAATAGCGGTCTGCACGCGCACCACCGCGCCAAGCTGTTCCAGCGCATCGGCTACGCCGAGCGCGTTGATCACTGTGGCGAGCATGCCCATATGGTCGGCGCGCGTGCGGTCCATCTGCCCGCTGCTGCGCCCGCGCCAGAAATTGCCGCCGCCCACCACAATAGCCATTTCCACGCCCATTGCGGCGCAGGCCTGGATGGGCCGGCAGATCTCCAGCACTGTGGCGGCGTCGATGCCGTGGCCGGCCTTCCCCGCCAGCGATTCCCCGCTGAGTTTCAGCAGGACGCGTTTATAGTTCGGCTGCATGTTCAACACCTCAATTTCCGTTTTTGGATCGCTTTCCTTCATTTTACAATACCCACCACGAGAAGTAAAGCCTTTTTTACGCGGCGCGCTGCGGCGGCTTGGCGCAAGCGACAAGACGCGCGCAAAATCCGGAAAGAAATTGGCGGAAACGGAGATTTGCGGAAAACGGCGCGGGGCGGCGCAATATCCCCGCATGTTGGCCTGTTTTCCCAGCGCGAGGGAAACAATTTCCAGCTCAGTCCAGCAGCTTCGCCGCGTTGGCGACCTCTTCCTCCGCCTGCGCGGAGACGAGCGACTCCCACGAGTAAAAGAGGAAGCCCTCGCAGCCGCTCTCTCGCCCGAGGGAAATCTGCTGCGCGAGGATGTCGGAGCGGTCCTGCCAGGTACCGCCGTCCGCCCCGGACCCCGCCTTGTACGCCGCCAGGCCGAAGTAAAGCGTCACGCCGCTGCCAGAGGTCAGTTCCGCCCACTGGGCGGCGGCTTCGGCAAACGGCAGCGTGGGGTGTTCCAGGCTGACATAGAGCTGCGGGCAGAGGTAGTCGACGCTCCCCTGCGCGCACCAGGCGGCGATGTCGGCGCCCATGTCCCAGTCATTTTGCAGGTTTGCCTGCGGCGAAATGCCGAACACCGCGCCGGGCGAAGCTTCATGCACCGCTGCGTGGCAGGCTTCCACCAAGAGGTTGACGTTCTGCCGCCGCCAGTCCGCCAGCGGGAGCGCGGCGTCCCCCGCCTCCGCACAGTAGGCGCGGTAAGCCGCTTCGTCGAAGGACGGGTCCTCCGTGGGGTAAAAATAATCGTCGAAATGGACGCCGTCTACGGCGTAGCGCGCGGCAATCTCCCGCACGCCCGCGGCGATGAGCTCGCGTACCTCCGGGTAGGCTGGGTTGTAATACTTCCCGTCGGGGAGGTCCACCGTCCAGCCCGCCTTTTCCGGGTCCCGCTTCCAGCGCTGGTACGGGTTGCTCTGGGCGAGCGATTCCGGCGTGCTCCCCTGCTGGATGCGCAGCGGATTGACCCAAGCGTGCAGCTCCATCCCTGCGGCGTGGGCCGCCTCGACCATATAGGCGAGCGGATCGTAGCCTGGGTGGATGCCCTGCGTACCGGTGAGCAGCGAAGACCACGGGAAGATCTCGGATTCGTAGAACGCGTCCCCAAACGGGCGCACCTGCACAAACAGCGCGTTCATCCCCCGGTCCTTCGACGTTTCGACAATCCTGTCAAACATTTCGCGGAACGTCTCTGCGCTGCCGTCGCCGCCGCGCAGATCCAAACTCATGTACGGCACCCACACGCCGCGCAATTCCGCGCCGGCTTCTGGCGCTTCCCCGGCCGCCTCCGTTTGCAAAACCGGCACTGCGAGCGCGGGCGCGCGCCGCTCCGCCGCGTGGACGCCCATGGTGGCGAGCACGGCCGACGCCAGCAACAGCGCCGCGCACACCGCCGGATGGACGCCGGACCGTCTTTTTCCCCCGCGCATGGCGGACCCCTCCCTTTTTGCTTCTTGACAAAATCTGGAGCGCGCGGTACACTGGCGTTGTCCCGTGCCCGGCGGCCCTCACGCATGGATATGCCGCGGTGGCGGGAAATATCCATGCTCCGCTTTGCCGCTGCGGAATTTTGCTTAGAAAGGCGGTCTGCTATGCCACCCATCGCCCCTGCGGCGCTCTGTTACCTGGCCGCGGTGAACGTCCTCTCGCTGGCGCTCACCGTTTCCGACAAACGGCGCGCCAAAAAACGCCGCTGGCGCATCCCGGAAAAAGCCCTTTGGCTTGCGGCCGCGCTCGGCGGCTCGCCTGCAATGTACCTCGCCATGCGCTGCATCCGCCACAAGACGCAGCACAAAACGTTCATGATCGGCCTGCCGCTCCTCATCCTCGCGCAGGCGGCGCTCGCCGCCGTGTGCATCCGCCGCTTTTGCTGACGCATCATCCGGCGCGCGCCGGGGCATCCTAACGGCAGGTCTACCGCCCTATTTTTATTGATAAATGGCTTGTCCATTGATTATTTTTGTATGAGTAGGAGGATCTTATCCATGAAAAAAATGCTTTTGGTTCTGTTCGCCGCGCTGCTCGCGCTCACGCCGCTGGCCGGCTGCTCCAACACGGAGGGCACGGAGGACGGCGGGGACGCCCTGGTTTCTTCTGAGCCCGAGGTGGAGTATTCCCTGCAAGACGCCGTAGACGCCGTAAAAGAAGCTTACGGCGAGGACTACCTTCCCTCGATGGATCTGGACGAAACCTATCTGACCGAGACGATGGGCGTCGACATGGAAAACGTGGAGGAATTCATCGCGCAGGGGCCGATGATCAGCGCGCATGTGGACACGCTCGTGGCTGTCAAGGCCAAAGAAGGCCTGGGCGGCACGGTCGCGCAGGAACTGGACGACTACCGCAACGATCTGTATGACAACAGCCTGAACTACCCGATGAACATGCCGAAGATCGCCGCCTCGCAAGTGGTGACGTACGGCGATTACGTCTTCTTCCTCATGCTCGGCAAGTACAACGAGACGGATGCCTCGGAGGAAGAGCTGCAAAAATTCTATGACGAGCAGACCGAGATTGGCGTGCACGCGCTGAACGCGTATTTCGGGGAAGAGGAACCGGAGGTCTCGGCAGAAGCGTGAGCCTTTCCCCGGCAAGCCGCCGCGCTGCGCGGCGGCTTTTTTTCTGGCCGTTTCCCTTTTTGAACGCTTCATGAAAAAGGAGGGCCGTCATGGTCTTCAGCAGCCTGCTGTTTTTGTTCCGCTTTTTCCCCGCCGCTTTCCTGCTTTACTACCTCACGCCGCGCCGGCTGAAAAATTTTGTCCTTCTGCTGCTCAGCCTGGTGTTTTACGCCTGGGGCGAGCCGCGCTACGTCGCCATCATGTTTCTTTCCATCGCGATCGATTACACGGCCGGCCGCGGCATCGAATGGTTCCGCGCGCGCGGCGGAAAAGCCGGCCCGCGCCTTTGCCTGGCGTTTTCACTCTGCGGCAACCTCGGCCTGCTGGCGTTTTTCAAATATTCTAACTTTATTTTGGAGAATTTCAGCGCCGTTACGGGCCTCCCTGTCACGCCGCTCGCAGTGACGCTGCCGCTCGGCATCAGCTTCTACACGTTCCAGACGCTCTCGTACACCATCGACGTCTACCGAGGCAACGTCCCGGCGGAGCACAACCTCATTGATTTCGGCGCTTTCGTCTGCCTGTTTCCACAGCTCATTGCCGGGCCGATCGTCAAGTATTCCGACATCAACCGCGAACTCAAACGCCGCACGCTTTCGCTTTCGCAGGTTGAATCCGGCGCGGCTACGTTCCTGCTTGGCCTTGGCAGCAAGGTTTTGCTGGCGAACAACGCCGGCATGCTCTGGGACGACGTGCAGGCCATCGGCTTTGACCGCATCTCCGCCCCGCTGGCCTGGCTTGGCGCGGCCGCGTTCGGCTTGCAGATTTATTTCGATTTCAGCGGCTATTCGCTCATGGCGATCGGCCTGGGGCGCATGCTCGGGTTTGAATTCCCGCAGAATTTCAACTTCCCCTACACGGCGAAAAGCGTCGCGGAGTTCTGGCGGCGCTGGCACATGACGCTGAGCAGCTGGTTCCGCGAATATGTCTATATCCCGCTGGGCGGCAACCGGCACGGCACGGCGCGCACGGTGCGGAATTTGTTCCTGGTGTGGGCTGCCACCGGCCTCTGGCACGGCGCAAGCTGGAATTTCCTCTTTTGGGGCCTGTTTTTCTTCGTCTTCCTCGTGTTGGAAAAATGGGCGTTCCCCGGCTTTGCAGAAAAACACCCCGCCGCCTCGCGGCTGTTCCTCCTGTTTTTGCTGCTGCTGAGCTGGATGCTCTTCGCCATCCCGGATCTTTCCGCCCTGGCTTCCTATTACCAAGCGATGTTCTCGCTCCGCTTTTCCGCAGACATCCTTTACTACCTGCGGAATTACGGCGCAGTGCTCGCGCTGGCCGCCGTCTTTGCGACGCCGGGCCCGCGCATGCTTTGGGAGCGGCTACGCCTCCCCGGCAAGGGCGCGCTGCGCGTGCTCGGCCTGGCGGCCGTGCTCGCCGCTTCCACCGCGTACCTGGTGGACGCGACCTACAACCCGTTTTTGTATTTCCGATTTTGAGGGGGGACACGATGAGAAAATGGCTCCGCTGCCCAGCCGCGCTGCTGCTCTTTGCATTTGCCGGCCTTTTCTGCCTGTGGGACGCCGCCGCGCCGGACCGCGCCTTCTCGGACCTGGAAAACCGCTACCTGGCGCAGCCGCCGGACTTCTCCCTGCGCAGTTTTTTGGACGGGTCGTTTTGCCCGGACTACGAGGAATACCTCGACGACCAATTTGTCCTGCGCGACAGCTGGATCTCGCTCAAGGCAGCGTCCGAAACCGCGCTGGGCAAGCAGGAAAACAACGGCGTCGTAGCCGGGGAAGACGGTTATCTTTTTGACAAGCGCCTTGCGCTCGACGCGGAACAGCTCGAAAAAAACACCGCCGCGCTAAGCGCGTTCCTCGCAGGGTATGAGGGGGACGCCTCCGTGATGATCGTCCCCTCGTCCTACCAGGTTTTGCAGGACAAAGTCCCCGCCGGCCTGCCGAATGTAGACCAGGCCGCGGGCATTGCGTCGCTGTATGATTCTCTGGACCACGCGGTCCTGATTGATGCGTGCGCGGCGCTGGAACCGCACGCGGAGGAAGAAATCTACTACCGCACGGACCACCACTGGACGACCCTCGGCGCGTACTATGGCTACGAGGCTTACTGCCTCGCACGCGGCCTGGAGCCCGTCGCGCTGGAAAGCCTCACGCCGCACGAGGTCCCGGATTTTTACGGCACCTATTACTCCCGCGCCAAGCTGCGCTCCGCGCGCAGCGACACCATCGTCTATTATGACGTTCCGGTCCTCTCGATGGAGGCGGACCTCGAATCCTACCCCGGCCTTTACTGGGAGAGCCAGTGGCAAAGGCGCGACAAATACGCCGCATTTCTCTATGGCAACCACGGCCTCACGGTCATCCGCTCCGCGCGCGAAGCGCAGGGCGAGCCGAAGCGCTTGCTGGTGTTCAAGGATTCCTTTGCCAACTGCCTGGCGCCGTTCCTCACGGCGAATTACGATGAAATCACGGTGATCGACCTGCGGTATTTCCAGATGAGCGTACAGGATTATCTGGACGCGCATTCGTTCGACGACGTCTTGATCCTTTATAACTATTTGAATTTCGCCGATGATACGGCGCTTTACCGCCTAAACCGGTGACGCGCCGCGCGGGCGCTCCCCGCGGAACAGGAAAAACGCAAGCGCCCCCGCGGCGGCCA
Source organism: uncultured Clostridia bacterium (assembly GCA_944380775.1). Lineage (GTDB taxonomy): Bacteria > Bacillota > Clostridia > Oscillospirales > Acutalibacteraceae > CALWKP01. The sequence continues at coordinate 41,497 of CALWIP010000030.1, forward strand.
GCAGCGTAAAATTGTACTGCGAACGCAACAGCGCCCAAAAACCCAGCGCGGCCAGCGGGAACAGCGTTAGCACAGAGAGCGCGGCGGAAACGCGTTCCGCGCGGCGCGGCCCCAGCTTGCTGCACAGCAACGTGGCGAGCGCCTGCCCGCCGTCGAGCGGGCCGATGGGCAGGCTTTGCAGCGCCCCAAGCAGCGCGTTGGAATCCGCCAGCGCACGCCAATACGCGCCGCCCGCCGCCGCGAAAATGCCGCGGCAGAGCAGGAAGCAGAACAAGTTTGCCGCAGGCCCCGCCAGCGAAACCGCTGCGTCCTGCCGGTAGCTGCGGCGCATCGCGCCCTGCTCCATCTCCACGCCGAACGCCCGCATGCGGATGCGCCGGGGCGGCATGCCCAGGAGGCACATGGCCAGCAGGTGGCCGCCCTCGTGCAGCAGCGCCGCCACCAGGCCCACGCCCGCCAAGCCGGTGCGGTCTGCGAGAAGGGAAAACGCAACCACCGCCAAAAACGGGAACCCGGCCGCCACGCGGCAGCCGCGCACCGAAAACTCCACGCGCGCTCAGTCCCCGCCCAACAGCGGCAGCGGGTCGCAGGCCACGCCGCCGAGGGACAGCTCAAAATGCAGGTGCGGCCCGCTGGAATCCCCGGTGCTGCCCACCCGGGCAATCTCCTGCCCGCGCGCAGCCTCCTGCCCGGCGGAGACCTCCAGCGCGCTGCAATGCGCGTAACGCGTCTGGATCCCGTTCCCGTGGTCAAGCAGGACGGTGTATCCGTACGAATCGCTCCACCCCGCTTCGGCAACCGTCCCTGGCAGCGCGGCGCAGACGGGCGTCCCCTCCGGCGCGGCGAGGTCGAGCCCCTCGTGGAACGCCCCGTCCCGCTCCCCAAAGCCGGAGGTCAGCTCCGCCCCCGCTACCGGCGGCGTGAGCGCCACGCTCAGCGCAGCCGGGCAGGAAGAACCTGCGGCGTGCGTGAGCAGCAGCGCGGAAGACGAAACCTCCTCCGCGTCTTCCCCGGCGGATGAGGCGGGCTCCTCCGGCGGCGCTCCCTCCCCCGCGAGGATGGAGCGGTTGAGGTTTTCCCAGTACCAGGCGCGCGCCTGCTCGTAGAGCGGCCCGCCAAGCAAGCGCAGCACGGCGCAGGCCAGCAGCACCGCCAAACATGCCGCCATCTGGATGAGCGTGAGCATGCCGCGGCGGGGCGGCTTCGGCGCAGGCTCCGGCGCAGGCTGCGCGGGCGGCTCTTCCGGGAATTCATAGCGCAGCGGCGGCTCGGTTTTTTCGCGGCGCGGTTCCATGTGGCATCCCTCCCACCGTATCTGTATGCCGGGGAGGACAAGAAGATTCCCCCTTCAAAAGAAGCGGCTCCGGCTTCTTTTGAAGGGGGATTTTTGCTCCATATTTTCAGCGGGGACCCCCGCCGCCCCTGGGTTATTCGCCCGGGAGGACGATGGGGATAAAATCGAGCAAGCGGCGGATGGTGTAGGCCGGCGCGGGGTCCGGCTGCGGGCCGCCCGCCGGGCAGAACCAGCAGGCGTCGATGCCGGCGGCGCGCCCGCCCGCAATGTCTGAGGAAAGGGAGTCGCCGAGGATGACCGTCTCCGCGCGGGAAAACGAGGGAAGCTGCGCGAATACCCGGTCAAAAAATTCCTTTTGCGGCTTTTGCACGCCGAGATCCTCCGAAATGAAAATCTCCCGGATATAGGGCCGCAGCGCGGATTTTTCCAGCCGCCTGCGCTGCGAGCGCGAAATGCCGTTGGTCACAATGGCGAGGTGGCAGAACGGCGCGAGCGTGCGGCAAAGTTCTTCCGCGCCGTCAAGCAGCGCGTCTTCCTCGCCCAGGCGGTCGAGGTAGCGGCGGTTCGCCTCCGCCGCGTCGCCCGGTGCGCCGAGCTCTGCAAACAGCTGGCGGAACCGCTCGGTCTGCAAAAAGGCCTGCGTCACCTCCCCGCGCTCGTAGCGGCCCCAAAGACCTTCGCTGACGGCGCGGTAGCGCAGCAGCACCTCCTGCGTGCAGGGAAGGCCGGCCCGCTCCAGCACAGGGGCGGCGGCCGCCTCCAGCGCATGCGCCTGCGCCAGGTCAAAGTCAAACAGCGTGCGGTCCGCGTCGAGCAGGACCAGCCGGTAGCGTGGTTCCATGTGGCACCCTCCGTTTTTCGAATGGGGCCGTCAGGAAAGGCGGCCCTTAAAATCGGAATACCCGAATTCCTTCACGGTCCAAATCTCCCCTGCGCCGTCGCGGTAAGCGATGGCCGGGAGCGGCATCCCGTTGAACGTATTGGTCTTGACCATGGTGTAAAGCGCCATATCCTCCAAAACGACGCGGCTGCCCGGGACCAACGGTTCATCGAACGAATAATCGCCGATCACGTCGCCCGCAAGGCAGGTTGGCCCGGCCAGGCGGTAGCTGTAGGGCTTTTCTCCCGGAAGGCCCGCGCCGCGCACCGGCGGGCGGTAGGGCATTTCCAGCACATCTGGCATATGGCAGGCCGCGGAGGCGTCTAAAATGGCGATATCCACGCCGTTTTTTACCACCTCCAGCACCTCCGCCACCAGGTAGCCCGCGTTGAGCACCACCGCTTCGCCCGGCTCGAGGTAAATCTCCAGGCCATATTCCTCGCGCAGGCGGCGCACCACGCGCACCAGGCGCGGGATGTCGTAGCCCGGCCGCGTGATATGATGCCCGCCGCCGAGGTTCAGCCAACGCAGGCCGGGGAGGAATTCGCCGAATTTTTCTAAGAATGCGTCCACGGTCTGCTCCAGCGCATCGGAGTCCTGTTAGCAGAGCGTATGGAAATGCAGGCCGTCCAGCAGCGGCAGCACGCTTTTGTCAAACGCGGCGCGCGCCGTGCCGAGGCGCGAGCCGGGCGCGCAGGGGTCATAGATGGAGTGGCCCTGCTGCGTAGAGCACTCCGGGTTCACCCGCAGGCCGGTGGATTTCCCCGCGGCCCGCGCGCGCGACGCAAAGCGGGCGGCCTGCGCCGGCGTATTGAAGACGATGTGGTCAACGTACGGCAGCAGGAGCAGGAAATCTTCCTCCCGGAAGGCGGGGGAAAAGACGTGCGTCTCCCCGCCGAATTCTTCGCAGCCGAGCCGCGCTTCATAATAGCCGCTGGCGGCGGTCCCGTCCAGGTATTCCCGCAGCAGCGGGTAAACCGAAAACATGGAAAACGCCTTCTGCGCGAGCAGGATTTTGCAGCCCGCCTCCTGCGCCACGCCGCGCAGCAGCGCGAGGTTGCGCCGCAGCGGCGCTTCGTCCACCAAAAAGTAGGGCGTGCGCGGCGCGCCCCGTTTCGCCGCCGTCAATCGACCAGCACCGGGTGGTGCGATTCCTTCCACGGCAGGCCCCAGCGGTTGAGCGCCTCCATGAACGGATCCGGGTCAAATTCTTCCACATTGAACACGCCGGGCCCCTTCCACAGGCCCTTGATCACCATCATCGCGCCGATCATCGCCGGGACGCCCGTGGTGTAGGACACCGCCTGCGAGCCGACCTCGCGGTAGCACTCCTGGTGGTCGCAGATATTGTAGAGGTAGTAGTCCTTCTCCTTGCCGTCTGTTACGCCGCGGAGGATGCAGCCGATGTTCGTCTTGCCCACGGTGCGCGGGCCGAGCGAGGCCGGGTCCGGCAGGACGGCCTTCAAAAATTGCAGCGGGACGATCTCCCTGCCCTCGTAGAGGATCGGCTCGATGGACGTCATGCCGACGTTTTCAAGGCATTTGAGGTGCGTCAGGTAGCTCTGCCCAAACGTCATGAAAAAGCGGATGCGGCGGATGCCGGGGATATTTTTTGCCAGGGACTCGAGTTCCTCGTGGTGCAGCAGGTACATGTCCTTTTTTCCCACGCCCTCGAAATCGTATTCGCGCTTGATCTCCATCGGCTTGGTCTCAACCCAGCGGCCGTCCTCCCAGTAGGAGCCGTTGGCCGACACCTCGCGGATATTGATCTCCGGGTTAAAATTTGTGGCAAACGGGTAGCCGTGGTCCCCGCCGTTGCAGTCAAGGATGTCGATCTCATGGATCTCGTCAAATTCGTGCTTGAGGGCGTACGCCGAAAACACACCGGTGACGCCGGGGTCAAACCCGCAGCCGAGCACCGCCGTCAGGCCGGCGTCGCGGAAGCGGTCCCGGTAGGCCCACTGCCATTTGTACTCAAATTTTGCGGTGTCCTCCGGCTCGTAATTCGCGGTGTCGAGGTAGTGGACGCCCGCGGCCAAACACGCGTCCATAATCGTGAGGTCCTGGTACGGCAGCGCGAGGTTCATGACGATGTCGGGCTGGTATTGTTTGATCAGCGCCGTGAGCTCTTCCACGTTGTTCGCGTCCACCTGCGCGGTGTGAATGGCCGTTTTGGTCTTTGGAGCAAGCTCGCCGCGCAGCTTGTCGCATTTCGCCTTTGTGCGGCTCGCAATGCAGATTTCCTCAAAGACCTCGCTGTTTTGGCAGCACTTGTGGATGGCGACGGACGCGACGCCGCCGCAGCCGATGATCAACGCTTTTCCCATCGAATGGTTCCTCCTTTTTTGATCAAAAAATCCAATCCATCAAAAAATCTCATCATCAAATGATATTGATTCCCAACCCATTTCTTTTTCCGTCCCGCGCCTACACGGGGGTTTCTGCGGATCTCCCGCTCCTCTTACAAGAGGTTGCCCGGCAGGGCGAGCAGCATTTCCCGCAGCAGCTTGCACGCCGCCATGGTCGAGATGCCGGAAGGGTCGTAAGGCGGGCTCAGCTCGTTGAGGTCGCAGGCAACCACCTGCGCGCGCGAACAAACCAGCGTGGCGGCGCGCCGCAGCGCGTCAAAACTGACGCCGCCCGGCTCCGGCGTGCCCGTTCCGGGGAACACCGAGGGGTCGAGCACATCGAGGTCAACCGTCAAATAGACCGGTTTGCCGCGCAGCAATTCGAGCGTTTCCTCCAGGCCGTCCAGCGTGAAGCGGCGGGTAGAGACGTGGCGCTTCCCCCACTCAAATTCCGCGCGGTCCCCCGAGCGGATGCCGAACTGGAAAATGCGGCCGTCTCCGGTGAGCTCCCAGCAGCGGCGCAGCACACAGGCGTGCGAAAGGCGCGTGCCGAGGTAGTCGTCCCGCAGGTCCGCGTGGGCGTCGAAATGCACGATGCACAAGTCCGGGTGCGCCTTCGCCGCGGCGCGCACCGCGCCGAGCGTGACCAAGTGCTCGCCGCCAAGCAGGAACGGCCGCTTCCCGGCCCGCAGGATCTCCCCGGCGCGCGCTTCGATGGGCGCGAGCGCATCCTCCGGCGCGCCAAACGGCAGCTCTAAATCCCCGCTGTCCATCACGGCGCTTCCCTCCAAATCCTTGTCCTGGTAGGGGCTGTACGTCTCCATGCCGAAGGATTCCTGCCGGATGGCGCGGCTGCCAAACCGCGTGCCCGGGCGGTAAGAAGTCGTCGAATCATAGGGCGCGCCGAACAGCACGGTGCGCGCTTGCTCAAACGGCGCGCCGCAGCCGAGCACTGTTTCCACGTTTTGCGAAAGGCTCATCCTTCCACCTCTTTCAGCAATTCTTCCACATAAGCCGGGAGATAAAACGCGCCCTTGTGGAGCGTCGTCGTGTAGTAGCGGCAAGAAAGGTTGCGCAAATTCCAGCGCACCTCGTCGAGGTCCTTGAGCGGGTGGTAACGCTTGGACGCAAAGCCGAACAGCCAGTGCCCCGAGGGATAGGTCGGGATGTGCGCCTGGTAGACGCGGCTGATGGGGAACGACTCGACTATGCGCTTGTGCGCGCGCTGGCAGGCGGTGGCGTCCTGGTCGTAAAACGGGCTCTCGTGCTGGTTGACCATCACGCCGTCCTCGCGCAGCGCCTTGTAGCAGTTACCGTAAAATTCGCGCGTAAAAAGCCCCTCTCCCGGCCCGAACGGGTCCGTGGAATCGACGATGATGAGGTCGTAGCGGTCCTCGCAGGAGCGCACGAATTTCAGGCCGTCCTCATAGTGGATGTCCAGGCGCGGGTCATCCAGGCGGCAGGCGGTCTGCGGCAGGTATTTTTTGCAGACCTCCACCACCAGCGGGTCGATCTCCACCATGTCGATGCGCCGGATCTCCGGGTACTGCGCAAGCTCGCGGATGACGCCGCCGTCCCCCGCGCCGATGACCAGCACATCGCGCACGTTCGGATGCACCGCCATCGGCACATGGGTGATCATCTCATGGTAGATAAATTCATCTTTTTCCGTCAGCATCATATAGCCGTCCAGTGTGAGGAAGCGGCCGAATTCCGGGGACGAAAACACGTCGATGCGCTGGAATTCGCTCTTGCCGCTGTAAAGCTGCCGGTCCACGCGGATGGACAGTTTCACGTGCGGGGTCTGCTCTTCGGAAAACCAGAACTCCATCTCAAACCTCCTTGAGCACATTCAGCCGCCCGATTTCCGGGTCCTCCGGCCCTGTCATCGAGCATCCCTTTGACTTTGCGTAGAGAATATAATCTAAAATCCGTTTTGTAATACGCTCGCCGGGCGCCAAAATCGGGATGCCAGGCGGGTAACACATTACGAACTCGCTGCACACCCGCCCTTCCGATTCCCGCAGCGGCAGCGACTCTTTTTCCGCATAGAACGCGTCCTGCGGCGTGACGGCGACCTCCGGCTCGATGTACTCCTGGCTCATCAGGCCGGTTTTGGGGCGGCCGAAGCGCCGCCGCACCTCGGCGAGCGCGCTCACCAGGCGCTCCACGTCGCGCTCGCGGTCCCCGATGGACAGATAGGCCAGGATATTGCCCAGGTCGCCGAATTCAATCTGGATATCATATTCGTCGCGCAGGAAATCATAGACCTCGATGCCGGCGAGGCCGATGTCCAGCGTGTGGACGGAAAGCTTGGTGACGTCGAAGTCGAAGATGCTGTCGCCGTTGACCAGTTCGCGCGAATAGGCGTAGTAGCCGCCGATGCGGTTGATCTCTTCGCGGGCATATTCCGCCAAGCGGACCACGCCGGCAAACGCCTGCCTGCCGCGCAGCGCGAGGTTGCGGCGGGAAATATCCAAACTCGAGAGCAGCAGGTACGACGCGCTGGTCGTCTGCGTGAGGTTGATAATCTGGCGCACATAACCCGGCGCAACCGCCGGGCCGGCAAGCAGCAGCGAGCTCTGCGTCAGGCTCCCGCCGGACTTGTGCATGGAGACGGCGGCCATATCGGCGCCCGCCGCCATGGCCGAGGCGGGCAGGCCCTCCCCAAAATAGAAATGGGTGCCGTGGGCCTCGTCCGCCAGGCAGAGCATCCCGTTTTGGTGCGCCATTTCCACAATGCCGCGCAAGTCGGAGCAGATGCCGTAATACGTCGGGTTGTTCACCAGAACGGCCTTGGCCTTCGGATGGCGGCGGATGGCTTCCGCCACGTCTTCCCTGCGCATGCCGAGCGGGATGCCGAGGCGGCTGTCGCAGGCGGGGTTGACGTACACCGGCGTCGCGCCGCAGAGCACCAACGCGCCCATGACGCTGCGGTGCACGTTGCGCGGCAGGATGATCTCATCCCCGCGCTGGACGGTGGAGAGCACCATGCTCTGCACGGCGGACGTCGTGCCGCCCACCATCAGGAAGGCGGAAGCCGCGCCAAACGCGGCGGCGGCCAACTCCTCCGCCTCGCGGATGACAGACACCGGGTGGCAGAGGTTGTCCAACGGCTTCATGGAATTGACGTCCATCTGCATGCAATTTTCGCCCAGCAGGGCGGTCAACTCCGGGTTACCGCGCCCGCGCTTGTGGCCCGGCACGTCAAACGGCACCACGCGCATTTTGCGGAAGCGCTCCAACGCCTCAAAAATCGGGGCGCGGGTCTGGTCCAGCGGCTGCTTCATCGCCGTCCCTCCCTTTTCTGTCAAAAGTCAATGCATCCGGTGGAAACGGGAACCGCCCAACGGATTAATAGATGTTCCGGCCGCTGAAGATCTCAATCATCTCGCGGCGCAGGCTGTCCATGATCGCCAGGCGGGTCTGCGGCGGCAGCTCATAGACATCCGTGTTAAAGAGGTAATTTTGCAGGTCGATTTCCTTGAGCATCATCTTTGTGTGGAATAAATTGCATTCGTACACGTTAATATCGACGGCGTCGTAGCGGCGCAGCGTCTCTCGCGCGATGTAATCCTGGATGGAGGCCATCGGGTGGTCGATGAAGAGCTTGCGGCCGTTTACGTCCCGCGTAAAGCCGCGGATGCGGTAGTCCATAGTGATGATGTCGGAGTCAAACGAGCCGATGAGATAATCCAGCGTAGAAAGCGGGGTGATCTCGCCGCAGGTGGCGACGTCAATGTCCACGCGGAAGGTCGCAAGGCAGGTCTCCGGGTGGTACTCGGGGTAGGTGTGCACGGTAACGTGGCTTTTGTCCAGGTGCGCCACCTGCGTCTCGCCCTGCACCGGGACCATCGAGCCCTCCGCAATGAGCAGCGTCACCGAGGCGCCCTGCGGCTCGTAGTCCTGGCGGGAGATGTTGAGCACGTTCGCGCCGATCATGTCGGTGAGCGTGGTCAAAATGCCGGTGAGGCGCTCCGAATTATACTGCTCGTCGATGTAGGCGATGTAGTCGTGCTGCTCCCGCGGCGTTTTGGCGTAGCAGACGTCGTAAATATTAAAGCTCAGCGATTTGGTGAGGTTGTTGAACCCGTACAGCTTCAATTTCTTTTCCATAGCGAGGCCTCCAAACGCGCGGGATAAAATAAAAAAAGACGCAAGCGGCGGTAAACGTCACTTGCGTCAAATCATCCAAAGGCATGCGCGGTCCCGCAGCGGGAATTCCCCCGCACACGGCGCCGCAGGCCGGAACCAAAAGTCAGAGTCTATATAGCAAATAATCTTACTTTTACTACTCTTATTGACCGTTTCACAAGTTGACGTGCGGGCAGGGCCCGCAGCGGTTATAAAGTAACCAACTTATAAAATTTGAGTTTTCACTCCATCAATAAGGCAACCCAAGTTGCCAGCGGGGCGCGCCCCGGCAATTCGGCATTTGACCCGGCTGTCCGCATGGCCATTCCCCGCGGGGCGGGTGGTCAAAGAATATTTGCATGGAAGGCTCTGGCCGTTTCGGCATAATCCCTCATGTTATTGTTATCATACACGATTTTTTTTGCTGTGTCAAGTTCCCCTTGCGGCCTGCGGCCCGCCCGCCGGCTTGGCCGAAAAAGAACCGCGCATCTGGACGGCGGGCGTCGATTTTTCTTTATTAGAATAGTTATTAAAAGAAAGCATGCTATAATAGCCGCAGATTCTTCCTAAAAGGCCCCTTCGGGTAGAACCGGTAAAATCGCGCCGGTTCTTGCGGAAAGGGCCCGAGAAAGGAGCGCTTCATTTGCCATATCCGCCTTATTCGCCTCCCCCGTATCCCGGAGGGCCTTATCCGCCGGATCCTCCGGCCCCCTACCCGCCTGAGAAGGCGGAAGAAAAAGCGGCGCGCAAAGCGCTGCGCCGCAGCGCCAACCTTGTCAGCACGGCGCTGCTCGGCATTCTCCCCGCCGCTGCGGCGCTCGGGCTCGCGCTGTCCGGCCTCCTGCTTGCAATGGGGTATCCGCTCCGCGGCGCAGCGGAGTATTCATTCCTCTCCCCGGAGCTGTACTACCTCTATCAGGCCGTCGTGTACGCCTGCTCCCTTCTGCTGCCTGCGTGCATCGTCATCGCTGCGGCACGCCTGAAATGGGGCGAGATGCTGGTCTTCCAGGCATGCGGCCCGCTCGAGTTTTTCGGCAGCGTGTTCCTCGGCGTGGCGGTCTGCCTGCTTTCGAACATCCCGGCCAACCTAATCTCCGCCCTGTTGCAGGGCATGGGCTTTTCCGGCGAAGCGCCCTCCACGCCGCTGCCGGATTCCGTGCTGGGGCAGGCGCTGTACTTTGTCAACCTCGCGGTAATCCCGCCGCTGTTTGAAGAATTCCTCTTCCGCGGCCTTGCGCTCGGCGCGCTGCGCCGCTTCGGCGACGGCTTTGCGGTGCTCGCCTCGTCCTTTTTGTTCGCCATGCTGCACGGCAATTTCATCCAGATCCCGTTCGCGTTTTTGGCCGGCCTTGTCATGGGGTTTGTCATGATCCGCACCAATTGCCTTTGGGTCCCTATTTTCATCCATTTCTGCAACAATGCGTTCTCCGTTTTCACGCAGATTCTCGCGCGCTCGTCTGAGGACTTAGCAGCCGGGGCGTCTCTCCTTTATTTCCTGGCGATGCTCCTGCTCGCCATCGTTTTCTCCGTGCTGCTGCTGCGGCTGCGGCCGCACTACTTCTACGGGGACGGCAAAAAGGGCGCGAACGGCTGTGCGCTGCGCGCCCGCAGCAAGGCCTTCGCATTCTTTACGAGCCCGGTGACGCTGGTCTTCTTGGCGTACTGCCTGCTGACGGCGGTGCTCTACCTATGAGCGCCGCGAACGCGGAAGCCGCCCGCCCGGAGGACGCGCGCTGGATGCGCCGGGCGCTGGCGCTGGCTGCGGAAGCGGCCGCCGAAGGCGAGGTGCCGGTGGGCGCGGTGGTAGTGTTCCGCGGGGAGGAGATCTCCTGCGGGCGCAACCGGCGGGAGCGCGGCAAAAACGCGCTTGCCCACGCGGAGCTGGAAGCCATTGACGGGGCGTGCCGCGCGTTGGGCGGCTGGCGGCTCTGGCAGTGCGAACTCTATGTGACGCTGGAACCCTGCCCGATGTGCGCGGGCGCGATTATCAACGCGCGCATCCCGCGGGTGGTGTTTGGCGCGCGGGACCCGAAGGCCGGTTCCTGCGGCTCTGTTGCGGATTTGTTCGCCCTGCCGTACAACCACCGGCCGCAGGTGTGCGCCGGCGTGCTGGAAGAAGAGTGCGCCGCTGTTCTGCGCAGTTTTTTCCGTTCGTTGCGCGCCCGGCGGCAAGCAGAAAAAACGGCGCGTGCGCCCGGCGCGCCCACGCTGGAATGATTTTTCCTTTTTCTAATTGCCACAGATAAAAAAGATGATATAATAAAAAGAAACGCCGGGAAGGCGTGGGAGCGCACCGCTCTGCGGCGCGGCAAGCGCATGGGCGGGCCGATCTTTCGATTCAGGAGGGACAACCTATGGAATACCGTTTTTCAGACCGGGTGCAGACGCTTAAACCGTCGGCAATCCGCGAGATTTTCAAATACGCGGCGGACCCGAGCGTGATCTCGCTCTCTGCGGGGAACCCCGCGCCGGAGGCGTTCCCGTCCAAGGAAGTGGCCGAGATCTCCCGCGAGGTGCTCGCCAACCGCGCAGTGGAGGCGCTGCAATACAGCATCACCGAAGGCTACGCGCCGCTGCGCACGCATTTGCAGGAATATATGAAGAGCCACTGGCAGGTGGGCCGCGATTTTGACGGCATTCTCATCACCTCCGGCGCGCAGCAGGTCATGGATCTTGTGACGAAGTCGCTGTGCAACGAGGGCGACGTCGTCCTCTGCGAAGCGCCGAGCTTCATCGGCTCGCTCAACTCGTTCCGCTCCTACAACGCCCGCCTGCGCGGCGTGCCAATGGAGCCGGACGGCATCGACATTGAAAAGCTCGAGCAGGCGTTGCGCGAGGAGCCGCGCGCGAAATTCATTTATGTCATCCCGAATTTCCAAAACCCCTCCGGCATTACCATGAGTCTGGAAAAGCGCCGCGCCGTGTATGAATTGGCGAAGAAGTACCAGGTGATGATCCTTGAGGACAACCCCTACGGGGACCTGCGCCTCTCCGGCGACCCGCTGCCGTGCATCAAATCCTTTGACGAAGAGGGCCTGGTCGTGTATGCGGGCACGTTCTCAAAGGTCATTTCGCCGGGCATGCGCGTGGGCTACGCCATCGCCCCGGCGGCGCTGCTGCAAAAAATGGTGGTTTGCAAGCAGGGCGAGGATGTCCACACCAACATCTGGTCGCAGATCATCTGCGACACGTTCCTCACGCAGTATGATTACGACGCGCATCTCGAGCGCCTGCGCGGCATCTACCGCAAGAAATGCGGCGTCATGCTGCGCGCCATGGAGGAAAATTTCCTCCCCTGCATCACCTGGGAGCCGGTGCACGGCGGCCTTTTTGCGTGGTGCACGCTGCCAGACGGCGTGGACATGCCCGAGTTCTGCAAGCAGGCCGTGCTGCGCAAGGTCTGCGTGGTGCCGGGCAACACGTTCCTTACGGATGAGAACGACCCGTGCCAGTCGTTCCGCATCAATTACTCGACCCCGACGGACGAGCAGCTTGTAAAAGGGATTGGCATTCTCGGCGGGTTGATCCGCGAGATGCTGGGAAAATAGGAGGTTAGAACGATGGAAACGCAAACCCCCGAGCGGAAGAAAATTATTTTCAGCGCCATTCAGCCCAGCGGCTCCATTACGCTGGGGAATTACCTCGGCGCGCTGAAAAACTGGGTCGCATTGCAGGACGAATACCAATGCATTTATGCGCTGGCGGACCTGCACGCCATCACCGTGCGGCAGGACCCGGCGCAATTCCGGCGCCACGCGCTGGAGGCTTACGCCCTCTTTCTCGCCTGCGGCATCGACGTGGAAAAGAGCCTGTTCTTCATCCAGAGCCAGGTGCACACGCACGCCGAGCTGGCGTGGGTTTTGAACTGCTACACGCAGTTTGGCGAGCTTTCGCGCATGACGCAGTTCAAGGACAAAAGCGCCAAACACCCGGAAAACGTCAACGCCGGCCTTTTCACATACCCGAGCCTGATGGCCGCGGACATCCTTTTGTACCAGAGCGACCTCGTGCCGGTTGGCGCGGACCAAAAACAGCACCTAGAGCTCGCCCGCAACATTGCGGAGCGCTTCAACGGGCTGTACAGCCCCACGTTCCGCGTGCCGGAAGGGTACATCCCGAAGGTGGGCGCGCGCATCATGTCGTTGCAGGACCCCACCCGCAAGATGTCGAAATCGGACGAAAACGCCAACGCGTGGATTGCCATGCTCGACAAGCCGGACGACATCGTGCGCAAATGCAAGCGCGCCGTCACCGACAGCGAGGCTTGCGTGCGCTACGCCGAGGGCAAGGCGGGCGTAAACAACCTGATGGGCATTTACTCCGCCGTGACCGGGAAAGACTATGAAGAAATCGAGCGCGAATTCGAGGGCAAGGGCTACGGCGAATTCAAATTGGCCGTGGCCGAAGCCGTCGTCGAGGAGCTGCGGCCGATTCAGGAGCGCTACGCGAAATATATCGCCGACAAGGCTTACCTGGAAGAATGCTACTCCGCCGCCGCGCAAAAGGCCCTCGCCCTCTCTTCCCGCACCCTGAACAAGGTCATGAAGAAAGTGGGATTTTTGGGCCGCGGCTGACCCCGCCCGCGCGGAAAACAGAGCCGAGACCAAACGATGCCCGGTATTTGGGAAAACCAAATGCCGGGCATTTTTTGGAAGAACCGTGCCGCCGGGAATTTTGACGCGGGGCGTTTTCCTTCCCCCGCAGGCGCGGCTTAAGGGCAGATGTAATTGAGCTGGCCGACCGGTTTCCCGCCGCGCAGGTAGATGCGCGGGACGCGCTTGCCGACGAGGCAGACCATCTCGTAGTGGATGGTGCCGTCGTGCGTGGCGACCTCCGCGGCGGTGACGCCGCCGGGGTCCCGGCCGAAGATGGTCACGGTGGTCCCTTCCTGGGCCTCCGGGATGCCGGTGACGTCGAGCATGAGCTGGTCCATACAGATGCGGCCAACCACG
>CALWIP010000031.1 GCA_944380775.1 uncultured Clostridia bacterium
CCGCAGCGAGCAAAAGGATGGAAAGGACGCTCTTCTCTTTGACGATCCCCTTGGCCATGGTGTACACGGCGTCTACAATGACCGCGCCAATCGCCGCGAACATGCCGCGCATGGCGGCGTCGACATAAGGGTTGCTGCGGAACATGCGGTACGCCTGCGAAATCGCCGCCAAAATGATGAGCGGGGGCAACACCGTCGCCACCAGCGTCACGACGGCGCCGGGCAGGCCGCGGAGCCGGTAGCCGACCAGCACGGCCGCGTTGACGGCCATCGCGCCCGGCGTAGCCTGCGCAATCGCCGTCAGGTCCAGCATTTCCTCTTCCTCCAGCCAATGGAATTTTTCCACGAATTTTTTCCGCATCAGCGGGATGATGACATACCCCCCGCCGAACGTGAACGCGCTGAGCGTGAACGTAGACCAGAACAATTTCCCGTAAAATGAGAATTTTTTCATACAGGGCCCCCTGTCAATCCCCGTTGGCGCGGGCGGCGAGCGCCACCCATCCCTTCTCCTCCCGGCGGGCGAACACCGTGAACTGCGGCGCGAGGCCCGCGAGCACGTCTGCCTCGCGAGAATCGATGATGCCGCTCATCAGGTAGACGCCGCCGGGCTTCAGGAACCGTCCGATCTCTTTGGTCAGTTCCAGGATGACGTCGGCGACGATGTTCGCCGCGACGATGTCATACTGCCCGCAGACCTTGTCCGTCAGGCTGCCGCAAATACCGGTAAACCGCTCTGCAACGCCGTTGCGCTCCGCATTTTGCACAGCGGTTTTGACGGCCAACTCGTCGATATCCACTCCGGCGGCCTCCCGCGCGCCGAGCAGCAAGCCCGCCACCGAGAGGATGCCGCTGCCGCAGCCGACGTCCAGCATGGAGCAGCCCGGCGTAACGAAGCGCTCCAAAAATTCCAGGCAGAGGCGCGTGGTCTCGTGCGTGCCGGTGCCGAACGCGAGGCCGGGCTCCAGGTGCAGCACCGTGCGGCCCTGCGCGTCGTATTCCTCCTCCCAGGTGGGGCGGATGAGAAGCTTTTCCCCTACCGGGATCGGTTTAAAATACTGCTTCCAGTTATTGATCCAATCCTCCTCGGAGCAACCCGCCGTCGTAATCTCGTTTGGGATCCCCGCGGCTTCGTAGCGCTCGCGCAGGAACGAGACCGCCTCCCTCGGGTTTTCCTCCGGGCTGATGTACACATGGATCCAAGCGGTGCTGCGGTCCTTGTTCCGCAGCGCCTCGTCGATTAAATCGATGTGCGCGATTTCCCACGTCTCTTCTTCCAAATGGGAATAGTCCTCGATATAAATGCCGTAAGGCACCACCATTTGCGCAATATCCCCCGCGCGGCCGGCGTCCTCCGCCGGGACCGCTACCGTCACTTCCGTCCAATCCATGCTGCATCCTCCTCGTTGGGATCGTTTTTCTCCATTGTACCCGAAAACGGCGGAATTGTACAGCGCCGCGCGCAAATCTCCGCCGCCGCGGCGATTCTTTTCCCCACCCCCGCTTCATACAATGGGAACGGGCGCGGACCGCGCGGAAAGGGGATTTCCCATGAAAAAGAACCAACTGTTCCGCAGCGCGCTGGTCATGGCAGGCGGCTCGCTTGCAATGCGGCTGCTCAACATTGTTTACCGCATGTCGCTTGCCGGGTACCTGGGCGCAGCGGGCCTGGGCCTTTACCAGCTGCTGCTCTCGGTCTTTTTGCTGGCGGTGACGGTCTCTACCTCCGGCATCAGCTTAACGGTGACGCGCCTGACGGCGGAATCGCTCAGCGTGGGGAACGCCGGCCGCGCCCGCTGCGCCGTGCGCCGCTGCATCGCCTGGGCGGTGTTGTTCAGCCTGCTGGCGGCGGCCGCCCTCTGCCTGGGTTCCGGATGGATTGCCTCCGCCCTGTTTGCGGACCCGCGCACCGCGCGCCCGCTGCGGCTGCTTGCGCCGGGCCTGCCGTTCATGGCGGTCTCCTCCTGCCTGAAGGGCTATTTCGTCGCGCGGCGCAGCGCTTTTTCCTCCGTTTCAGGGGACCTGCTCGAGCAGCTCGTCACCATGGGCCTGGCGGCAGGCATTTTTGCGGTTCTGCGCCCGCAGGACCTGGAGGCCGCCTGCTGCGCGGTGACGCTCTCCTCCACCGTGGGGGAGGGCGTGTCCTGCCTGTTCCACTTTTTACTTTACCGCCAAAGCGCCAAAAAAATCTTTGCCGGGCAGCGCCCGGACCGGCGCGGCATCTTCCGCACCATCCTGCACATTGCGCTCCCCTCCATGGGAGGATACACAGCCCGCAACGTGCTCAGCGCAGCGGAAAACATCCTCATCCCGCGCGGCCTGCGCGCGCACGGCGCAGGGGCCGAGGCCTCGCTTGCACAGTACGGCCGCGTGCAGGGCATGGCTATGCCGGTGCTGCTGTTCCCCTCGGCGTTTTTGTCGGCGCTGGCCTCCCTTTTAATCCCGGAGGTTGCCGAGGCGCACGCGTCGGGCAGGCGGGCGGCCATCCTGCGCGTGACCTGCCGCTCGCTCCAGATGACGCTGCTGTTTTCTTTTTTGATGGCGGCGGTGTTCTGGGGATTTTCACAGGAACTGGGCCTCGCCTTCTACCGGGACGCACAGGCGGGCGAATTGCTGCGCATCCTTTCGCCGCTCGTGCCGCTGCTCTATTTGGACGGCATTGTCGACAGCATCCTCAAGGGGCTCGACCAGCAGGTCAGCTCGCTGAAATACAATGTCGCAGATTCCTCGCTGCGCGTAGCGGGCATTGCGCTGCTGGTGCCGCGCTACGGCGTGCAGGGCTATTTGGCGGTGCTGTTTTTTAGCACGGTGTTGAATGCGTCGCTCAGCCTGCACCGCCTGCTGCGCGTCTCTGCGGTGCGCGTAGACGTCCCCGCTTGGGTGCTCAAGCCGGCGCTCTGCGCGGCGGCGGCCGTGGCGCTGGCGCAGCTCTTGCGGCTGCTGCCGTTTGCGCCGCTTCTTCCGGCGCTGCCGTTTGCGGCGGCGCGCGCGCTGCTGGCCTGCGCCGCCTACCCGCTCTTGCTGCGGGCCTGCGGCGGCCTCTCTCGGGAGGACCTCGCCTGGCTGCGCGGGTCTTTCCATTGACAAACGGGACGCCGTCGGGTACACTGGAACCACGAAGGAGGTGTTTCCCATCGGTGGGATCCTATTGACTGCCCGGCTCGTGCTGCTGTTTTCGTTTTACAGCATGGTTGGCTGGGCCTGCGAAACCGTTTTTTGCTCGGTGCTCGCCAAGCGCTTCATCAACCGTGGGTTCCTCAACGGACCTTTCTGCCCCGTATATGGATTTGGCGCGCTGGTATCGGTCTACCTGCTCTCCCCGCTCAAGGACGCGCTGCCGTTCCCCGGGAACCTGGCGTTGCTCTACCTCGCAGGCGTCGTCGCGCTCAGCGCGCTGGAATATGCCACGGGCTGGCTGCTGGAAACCCTGTTCCACGCGAAATGGTGGGATTATTCCCATCATAAAATCCAGATCCACGGGCGGGTCTGCCTGAGCAACGCGCTCCTCTTCGGAGTGATGGCGGTGGTTACCGTCTACTGGGTGCACCCGGCGGTGGAGTCCCTGCTGGACCGCGCCCCTGCGCCGCTCCTGCTCGCCCTGGCGGCGGCGCTGCTTTTGTATTTCCTCTCCGACTGCGCCGTGACGGTGCGCTCCGTGCTCCTGCTCAACGGGCGCCTGGCGCAGTTGCAGCGCACGCTGGACGAGCTGCGCGAAAAGACCGCGGCGCTCTCTGCCGCGCACCGCGAAGAGCTGCGGGAGGCCGCCGCCGCGCTGCGGGACCAGGCCGGCGCGCGCTGCGGGGAAGCCTCCCAACGCCTGCAACAGGCGCTGGAAAACGTGCAGGAAGAGGGCCTTCGCGAGCGCCTGCGCCAGCTTTTGGAGGCCCAGCGCAGCATGGAGCACGCCAAGCTTTTGCAGCGCCGCCTGCTGCGCGCTTTCCCACATTTGCGCACCCGCTGGCCGGAGTCGCTCGAGCGCCTGCGCCGCTCTTCCCGCAGGCCAGGCCGCAAACCGCCCAAAACGGACCGGCCGGAACGGTGAAAAGAGGAGGGCCGCCCGCGGGCGGCCCTCCTGCAACCAGCGCGGCCCCGGGAGAAACGTCCCGGGGCCGCGCTGGCGTTTATGTTTCCGGCTGTTTTGCGGCGGGGCCTTTGCCCTGCCGCTCCAGCTTTTTCTGCAAATTTTCCCGCGCGACGGCCAGCATCAGCTTGATGCGGTTTTCCTGGTTGACGCGCGTAGCGCTCGGGTCGTAGTCGATGGGCACGATATTCGCGCGCTCGTCGAGCTCCTTGATGCGGCGGATCATCCCTTTGCCGCAGATGTGGTTCGGCAGGCAGCCGAACGGCTGCGCGCAGACGATGTTTTCATAGCCCGCCTCGGTGAGCTCCATCATCTCCGCCGTCAAAAGCCAGCCTTCGCCCATTTTGTCCCCGTAGCCGATGACGCCCTTGACCATTTTTTTCATCTCAAAATAGGGCGTCGGCGGCTGGAAGCACGGCTGCGTCTTAACCGCCTCGATCATCATCGCTTCCAGGCCGAGCACATAGTTCATCAGCGCGTTGACCACCGCGTATTTGGCCGGGTTCCCGCCGTAGAGCTTAATATCCTCGAGCCGGTTGTCAATTTTGAACAGCACAAACCCCATCAGGCCCGGCACGTTGACCTCGCAGCCCTGCTCGGCAAGGAAATCCTCGAGGTGGTTGTTGGCGAACGCCGCGTATTTGACGTAGATCTCGCCGACAATGCCGACGCGCACCTTGGGCGTGCGGTCCACCCGGATTTGGGCAAAATCCTTGACCAATTCGCGCAGGTTGGCCTTTTCTGCGCGCTGGGAGTAGCCTTTCCCCTCGCGGAACTGCTGGCAGAGCTTCTGCGTCCAGCGTTCCACCAAGCGGTCCGCCGCGCCTGCCTCCACCTCATAGGGCTTGACTTGGTTGCGCAGCAGCATGAGCACGTCGCCATAAACAATGGCCGCGACAATCTTGCGGATCATCGGCAGCGTCACCTGGAACCCCGGGTTATGCTCCAGGCCGGAAAGGTTCAGCGAGATGACCGGAACCTGCTCCAGGCCGGCCTTGCGCAGCGCCTTGCGCAGCAGGTGGATGTAATTCGACGCGCGGCAGCCGCCGCCGGTCTGCGTGATGATGAGCGCCGTCTTGTCTACGTCGTATTTCCCGCTCTTGAGCGCGTCGATGAACTGGCCAATGACCAGCAGCGCCGGGTAGCAGGTGTCGTTGTGGACATATTTCAGGCCTTCCTGCACAATGTTCGGGCCGCTCGCCGTCAAAAGTTCCATTTTGTAGCCGCAGTTGCGGAAGACGTCTACCATCAGGGCAAAATGGATCGGCAGCATCATCGGGCAGAGGATGGTGTACTCCTCCTTCATCTCCTTGGTGAAGAGGATCCTCCCCGTTTTGTCTCGCTGCAGACCGCTTTTTTCTAACTCAGCCACGCTGTGCACCTCACTGTTCCAACGCGGCGAACAGGCTGCGTAGCCTGATCTTCACCGCGCCCAGGTTTGTAATCTCGTCGATTTTGATCTGTGTGTAAATTTTGTGGTTCTGTTCCAGGATCTCGCGCACCTCGTCCGTCGTGATGGCGTCTACGCCGCAGCCGAACGAGACCAGCTGCACCAGGTTCATGTCGGGCTGGCTGCCCACATACTGCGCCGCAGAGTAGAGCCGCGCATGGTAGGTCCACTGGTTGAGCACGTTCGTGCTGAAGCGCTGCACGCGGTCGCTGATGACGTCCTCTGAAATGACGGCCGCGCCGAGGCTTGTGATGAGCTTGTTGATGCCGTGGTTGACCTCCGGGTCCAGGTGGTAGGGCCGGCCGCTGAGCACGATGATCTGCCGTTTTTCCGCCCGCGCGCGCTCAATCATCTCCTCGCCGACGCGCCGCACCGTCGCCATGTAGCGGTCGTACTCGGCGTAGGCCGCCTTCGCCGCCTCGCGGACCTCGCGCAGCGAGATGCCGTCAAAATATTTTTCGAGGATTTCGTGCATTTTCAGCGGGAAATCCTTTTTGCGGTGGATGCCGACATAATCGTGGAGGAACGTCTTGCCGCGCAGCTCCGCCACATTCGCAGAAATCACCTCTGGGTAATACGCCACCACGGGGCAATTGTAGTGGTTGTCGCTGCGGTGCTCGTCAAAATTATACGACATGCAGGGGTAGAAGATGGTGTCGATCCCCTGGTCGAGCAGGCTGGCGATGTGCCCGTGGATCAGCTTGGCCGGGAAGCACACGGTGTCCGACGGGATGGTGTGCTGGCCCTCGATGTACAATTTCCGGCTGGAAAGCGGCGAATGGACGACCTCAAAGCCCAGCTTGGTGAAGAAGGTGTGCCAGAACGGCAGCAATTCATAAAAATTCAGGCCCATCGGCATCCCGAGTTTCCCGCGCGGGCCGGGCTTCGGCTCATATTCCAGCAATTTTTGCAGCTTGAACGCATACATATCCGGCGCGGCGCCTTCCGTACGGCGGGTGACCGGCTTTTCGCAGCGGTTACCGCCGATGAACCGGCGCGTCCCGTCGAAAATATTCACCGTGAGACGGCAGTGGTTGTTGCACAGGCCGCACGAGGTAACTTTGACCTCGTGCGAGAAATGGCGCAGCTCTTCCAGGCCGATGAGCGAGCTCTTCTCCTGCCCGGCGCTCCGCTGCTTGGCGTACACCGCCGCGCCGTAAGCGCCCATGAGGCCGGAGATATCCGGGCGCACCACATCGACGCCCAGTTCCTTTTCAAACACGCGCAGTACCGCGTCGTTCAGGAACGTGCCGCCCTGCACGACAATCTTGCGGCCGAGCTCTTCCGCCGACGACGCGCGGATGACCTTGTAGATGGCGTTTTTCACCACGCTCACCGAGAGGCCTGCGGAAATATCTTCTGTGGTGGCGCCGTCCTTCTGCGCCTGCTTGACGGAGGAATTCATGAATACCGTGCAGCGCGAGCCGAGGTCCACCGGCCGCTTGGCGAAGAGGCCCAGCCGTGCAAATTCCGCAATATCATAGCCGAGCGTGTTCGCAAACGTTTGCAGGAACGAGCCGCAGCCCGAGGAGCACGCCTCATTGAGGAAGATGTTGTCAATCGCGCCGTTGCGGATCTTAAAGCACTTCATATCCTGCCCGCCGATGTCGATGACGAAATCGACGTCCGGCAAAAAGCATTTGGCAGCGGTAAAATGCGCCACCGTCTCCACGGTGCCGAAATCCAGGTTGAACGCATTTTTGAGCAATTCCTCGCCGTACCCCGTGGCGGCGGACGCCGCAATGTGCAGGTTGGGGTAAGTTTCGTAGAGGTGGATCAAAAACTCGCGCACCGCCGGCACCGGGTTGCCCGCGTTGCTGCGGTAGATGGATTCGAGCAATTCCCCGTCCTTGCCGAGGACCGCCGCCTTAATGGTGGTGGAACCGGCATCGATGCCGAGGTAGGCCGGGCCTTCATAGGCGGCGATGTCGCCGCGCGGGGCCTTGCATTTGCTGTGCCGCTGGGCAAACGCGCGGTACTCGTCCTCGCTCTCAAACAGCGGCGGGATGGAAAGGAACGTCGCCTTACCGCTGTACTGCGCGATGTGCGCAAGCGCGGTGCCAATATCCACCGCAATCTCGCTGTTATACGCCGCGCCGAGCGCGACATAATAAAGGGAGTTTTCCGGGCAGACGCCCTGCACGCCGAGCGACTCGTCGAAGCTCTCCCGCAGCTGAGAGAGGAAGGTCAACGGCCCGCCGAGGTAGACCACCTTGCCCTGAATGGCGCGGCCCTGCGCCAGGCCCGCGATGGTCTGGTTGACCACCGCCTTAAAAATGCTGGCGCTCACGTCGCTCTTGCGCGCGCCCTGGTTGAGCAGCGGCTGGATGTCCGACTTGGCGAACACGCCGCAGCGCGACGCAATGGTGTAGATCTTCTCGTGCTCCTCCGCCAGGCGGTTCATCTCCTCCAGCGAGAGGTTGAGCAGCGTGGCCATCTGGTCGATGAATGCGCCGGTGCCGCCCGCGCAGGTGCCGTTCATGCGCACCTCCGTGCCGCCGGTGAGGAAGAGGATTTTCGCGTCCTCGCCGCCGAGCTCGATGATGACGTCCGCGTCGGGGATGAGCCGGCCGGTGGCGATGCGCGTGGCGTACACCTCTTGGATAAACGGGAGGTCGCAGCTCTGGGCGACGCCCATCCCGGCGGAACCGGAGACGGAGACCTGCGCCACCTGCGCGCCGGGCACCTCCTGCCGGATCTTTTGCAAGAGGTCCGCCATCTTCTGGGTGATCTGGGAATAATGCCGTTCGTAGGACTGGTAGACGATCTCCTCGTTTTCATCCAAGACGACGCATTTAATCGTGGTGGAACCCACGTCCAATCCGATTTTCATACTTCTTAACCGCCGTTTCTCCGCGCGCTGAACTGTCTGCCGGCGCCCCGCGCGGAAAGCGCCCCGCGCGCCCTATTCCTTGAGCAGCGCGTTAGCCTGCTGGATGAGCCGCAGCAGGGAGGAAAAGGCTTCCTCCCCCATCCCGCGCCGGATCTTTTTCAGCGGGCGGGTAAATTCGGCGCAGCCGGTTTCCAGCAGCTGGCGGCCGCGCGGCGTGAGAAAAAGCGCGTAACTGCGCCCGTCCTCGCGGGAAGGCTCGCGCCCGACATATCCCTTTTCCATCAATTTTTTGACGGTCGCCGCCGCCGAAGGCCGCGAGATCCCGAAAAAATTGCTGATCTCGACGCAGCGCACCGGCCGTTGCGCATGAGAAATAAAAACAAGCGTACCCATCTCGCTGTGCGGGATCGGTATGCCTGCCTTGTGGGGCGTATTCAATTTACAGAACAGCGCGACATCCATCGCCGCGGCGCTGATCTTCTGGTCCATGCAAGCACCCTTTATCGTTAGCTTTCCTAACTAAATTCGTTTTTATTTTACCGCCTGCGGCGCAGATTGTCAAGGGCGCGCAAAGAATTTCCATCCGCCCGCGCGGGCGCAGAAAAAGGGCCCTGTTCGGGGCCCTTTGGGAACATGCGCTCAAATCAGCGCGCAGACGCGCGCGCCCATTTCCGCACAGCCGCACACCGGCAGGCCGCCCCCGGCGATATCGGCGGTGCGGGCCTGCTCCAACGCCTGCCGCACGGCGCGCTCCACGGCCGCGGCAGCCTCCGGCTCGTCCAGCGAATAGCGCAGCATCATTGCGGCGGAGAGGATGGCGGCGAGCGGGTTGGCGGCGTCCCTCCCTGCGAGATCCGGCGCGGAGCCGTGCACCGGCTCATACAGGCCGGCCTTCCCCGCGCCGAGGCTCGCGGACGGCAGCATCCCGATGGAGCCGCTGATCATCGCCGCCTCGTCTGAAAGGATGTCGCCGAACAGGTTGCTCGTGACGATGACGTCGAATTGCTTCGGGTCCCGCACCAGCTGCATGGCGCAGTTGTCCACATAGAGGTGTTCCAGCGCCACCCCGGGGAATTCCCGCGCTATGCGCGCCACCGTTTCCCGCCAGAGGCGGGAGGACTCCAGCACGTTCGCCTTGTCCACGCTGCACACCCGGCCGCGGCGCTTTTCCGCCAGCGAAAACGCCACCCGGGCAATGCGTTCAATCTCCGGCACAGAATACTGCTCCGTGTCGAAGGCGGCGGGCTGGCCGTCCACCTCGCAGCGGCCGCGCGCGCCGAAATAAATGCCGCCGGTGAGCTCGCGCACAATCAAAAGGTCCAGCGCGCCACCGGTAACCTCCGCCTTAAGCGGCGAGGCGGTTTGCAGCGGCGGGAAGATCATCGCCGGGCGCAAATTGGAAAAGAGGCCCAGCGCGCTGCGGATGCCCAGCAACCCCGCTTCCGGGCGCCGCGCCCCCGGCAAACCGTCCCATTGGGGGCCGCCCACCGCGCCGAGCAGCGTGGCATCCGCGTTTTTGCAGCAGTCCACCGTCTCCGGCGGCAGCGGCAGGCCCGCCGCGTCAATGGCGCAGCCGCCGAGCAGCGCTTCCTCATAGCGCAGGGCAAACCCGAAGCGCTCCCCTGCGCGGTCAAGCGCGCGGCGCGCCTGCGCGGTGATCTCCGGGCCGATCCCGTCGCCCGCCAACACAGCAATGCGGTATGTTTTCATGGAACTCCTCCCTTTCGCCTCCCCGCGGGTTCACGCCCCGGCGGACTCTTTTTTCTTCGCGCGGTTGATCGCGCAGATAATCCCCTTGATGGACGCCATGCTGATGTTGGCGTCCAATCCCGCCCCAAAGACGCTCTCGCCGTGCGGCGTGCGCAACTCGATGTAGGAGATGGCCTTTGAATCCGCGCCGGTGGAAACCGCGTGCTCCTGGTAGGAGACAAAGCGGTAGTCGGTGATGCCGACCTGGCCCAGCGCCTGGAAAAACGCGTCGATGGGGCCGTTGCCGGTGGCGTTGACCTCGTGGTCCTCGTGGTGGAAGCGGAGGTTGCCCTCAAAATGGACCACCGCCGGCTCGCCTTCGGCGTGGCTTTCTTCATAGAGCCGGTATTTCTTGAGGTTGTACGGCCGGTGGATCTGCAAATATTCGCGGTCGAAGAGGTCGAACACCTCCTGCGGCTTCAACTCGCGGCCCGCCTCGTCGCACGCGGCCTTGACAATGGCGCCGAATTCCGGCTGCATGGCTTTGGGGAGGGTGAAGCCGAAATTCTGCTGCATGATAAACGCCGCGCCGCCCTTGCCGGACTGGCTGTTGATGCGGATGACCGGCTCATACTCGCGGCCGACGTCCGCCGGGTCGATGGGCAGGTACGGCACCTCCCAATATGGCGAGCCGCTCTTGGCCATAAAATCGACGCCCTTCTTGATGGCGTCCTGGTGCGAGCCGGAGAACGCCGTGAACACCAGCGCGCCCGCGTAGGGGTGGCGCTCATGCACCTTCATCTTGGTGCATTTTTCATACACCTCGCGGATGTGGTTCATATGGCGGAAATCGAGCCCTGGGTCGACGCCCTGCGTGTAGAGGTTCATGGCCAGCACCATAAGGTCCGCATTGCCGGTGCGCTCGCCGTTGCCAAAGATGGTCCCCTCCACGCGCTCCGCCCCGGCCAGCAAGCCCAGCTCGGTGGCGGCTACCGCCGTGCCGCGGTCGTTGTGCGTGTGCAGGCTGATGATGGCGCTCTCCCGGTTCTTCAGGTGGCGGCAGAAATATTCAATCTGGTCTGCGTGGCAATTCGGGGTGCTGCCTTCCACCGTATTCGGCAAGTTCAAAATCACTTTCTTTTCCGGCGTCGCGCCGAGCTCCTCCATTACGCGCTCGCAGATCCACACGGCGTTGTCCATCTCCGTGCCGGAAAAGCTCTCCGGCGAATATTCATAGCGGATCTTCATGCCGCTGCGCGCCACTTCTTCCTCCGTGAGGCGGCGGATCAGCCGCGCGCCCTCCACCGCGATATCCACCACGCCCTGCATGTCTGTGTGGAACACCACTTTGCGCTGGAGCGTGGAGGTCGAGTTGTAAAAATGCATGATGACGTTTTTCGCGCCGCGAATGGCCTCAAACGTCTTTTGGATGAGGTGCGGGCGGGCCTGCACCAGCACCTGCACGGTGACATCGTCCGGGATGAGGTCCCGCTCGATGAGCGCGCGCAGGATTTCATACTCTGTCTCCGACGCGGAGGGGAAGCCGACCTCAATCTCGCGGAAGCCGATTTCCACCAGCGTTTGGAAAAACAGCAGCTTTTCTTCCAGGTTCATCGGGTCCACCAGCGCCTGGTTGCCGTCGCGCAGGTCCACGCTGCACCAAGTAGGCGCCTTTTGCAGCGTCTTGCCCGGCCATTCCCTCCCGGGCAGGTCAATGGGGGGAAACGGGCGATATTTGTGACAGCCTTCGTACATGTTGTCCACTCCTTTTCCTTGCCAAAATGGTGTGTTCCGGCGCGCCATCGCGTGGTGCAAATAAAAAATCCCGGGCGCAGCGCCTGCTGCGTCCGGGACGAATTTCTTCGCGGTACCACCCTGCTTTGGCCCCCGCTTGCGCAAAGGGCCCTCTACGGCCTCCATCAAGGCCTTGGCCGATAACGCCGCCACTGCGTCCGGCCCTATCCCATGGGTTCAGGCCGGCAACTCCGGGATGAGTCATACACCCCCGGCTCCCTGCCGCCTCGCACCATCCGGCGGCTCTCTGCCAGTTCCTCGGGGGTCTTTGTTCCCTTCTTGGTCTTTTTAATATGGCTGATTTACCCCTATTATACCGGCGCAGGGAGCGCTTGTCAAGCGTTTTTTCCCTGCCCGTAGCTGCGGTCCGCCGCCTCGCGGGCGAGGTCCAGCACCGTGTGCGCGCGCCCGGCGCGGCGCGGCGGGATGGTCTCGGCGACCTCTGCGACCATGGAACGCATCCACAGGCCGGGCGTGATGCGCAGCGTGTAGCCGCACCCGTTCTCGGTGAGCCAATCGTAAAAACGGGCGCGCGGCAGGCCGTAGGCTGAGAGGATCGACATCAGCGTGCCGCCGTGTGCCACAATGACGGCCGAAGCCGTCCCGGCGCGCAGCATCCCCTCCACCAGCGCCTCAAACGCCGCGCACACCCGCTGTTGGAACGCAAGCCCGCTCTCGCCATTCGGCGGGGCAACCCGGGCGCTGTTTTCCATCCACTGCAAAAAGCCGGGGACCTTTTCCAGCTCGGCGGCGGTCTTGCCCTCCCAGTCTCCAAAGCTGCACTCCCGCAGGCCGTCTACAACGATGGGCGTCACGCCGGGGTAGAGCACCTGCACCGTTTCCAGGCAGCGCTTCATCGGGCTGGAGTAGTAGACCTCCGCCTGCGGGTAGCGGTAGGCGCGGCAAAGCTCCTCCAGCTGGCGCACGCCCTCTTCCGCAAGCGGCAGGTCCGTCGCGCCGATATACTGCCCCTTGCGGTTGCCCTCGGTGAGGCCGTGCCGGATGAGATGGATGGTGTAAGATTTCATAATATAGCTCCTTTTTTGCGCCGCACCACCATACCTAGCGGCTTTACAAACCGTTGAAATTAATGTATAATTTACATCACGTTAATGACATTTTTCGACGGGGGTCGGCGAGAATGAATCAATATTTCCCGAGGATCATCACATTACTGCGGAAAGAGCGCGGCTTGAGTCAAAAAAAGGCGGCGGAGGCGCTGGGCATTTCGCAGGCGCTGCTTTCGCACTATGAAAAAGGCATCCGCGAATGCGGCCTCGACTTCGTCGTGCGGACGGCCGATTTTTACGAGGTCTCCTGCGACTATCTTCTCGGCCGCTCGCCGGACCGCACCGGCGCGACCATCTCCGTGGAGGAAATCCCGGAACCGGACGCCATGGGCAAGGAGAACGTCCTGCGCGGCAGCCTGCTGCCCGTGCTGAACAAAAAGCTGATTGCCAACTCGCTCAACGTGCTGTACGGCATCCTGCAAAAATGCAACCACAAGGGCCTCACGGCAGAGATCTCCGGGTATTTAACCGTCGCGGTATACAAATGCTTCCGCATCCTGTATTCGGCGAACGCGAAAAACCCGCGCGGCATGTTCGCCGCGCCGGAAGCGCTGGAGGGCGGCCTTTCCAGCGCGGCGCTCTCCGTTGCGGAGGCGCGGGCGCGGGCGCTGGCAGCGGGCATTTCCGTGGGCGATGAGCGCGGCCTGAAGAAGGAGGACGCCCCGGCGCTTTCGCCGGAAAAGCTCTCGGCAGATTACCCGCTCTTCGCGAGCTCGCTGTTCAACCTGGTGCAGGGCGCGGAGGTCCGCATGGGCGCGAAGCCGCCCAAAACCGGCCGCGGCAGCTAAAGAACCCCATTGCAAAAGGAAAGGCCCGCACGGCCTTTCCTTTTTTATTTTCCAAAGGGATTTACAGGATCCCGTAGGCGTATTTCCAGGCGAGGATGCGCGTAACGCGTTCCTCCAGGTCCGTCTCGGAAATGGTCCCGTCCTGCACCGCCGCCAGCAGCGCGGCGCAGCTCTGCGGGATGTCGGAGGCCAGCAGGACGTCGTTCCCCGCCAGGAACGCCGCGACGCAGGGGTCCGTGCCGCCCGTATATTCCGTGATGGCGTCCATCGCAAGGTCGTCCGTCATCATGATGCCGGTGAACCCGAGGTCCTCGCGCAGCACTTGGTGCACCTCTGGGGAGAGCGACGCGGGGTGTTCCGCATCCAGGCAGGAGACGATGTTGTGCGAAACCAGCACGCACGGCGCGCCCTGCTGGATGCCCGCCGAAAAGGGCAGGAAATCGCCGTCCGTAAAAGCGCTGAGCGGGCGGTCGTCCAGCGCAATGCCGGTATGGGTGTCGCTGTTATTGCCGTAGCCAGGGAAATGCTTGAGCACGCCGGAAAGGCCAGCGCTGTTCATCGCGCCGGTCACAATGCGCACATAGCCGGCCGTGGCTTCTGCGTCCTGGCCAAAAGTGCGCGCATACATGTAATCGCCCGGGTTTGTTGAGACGTCCGCCACAGGCGCGAGGTTTAAGTTGATGCCCAGGGAAAGGAGGAGCTCCGACTTTTCTACCGTATCGTTGTAGACGCCGTTCATGCCGCCGGCCGCGTACACGTCCTGCGGGGAACGGTAGCGTTCCGGCGCGAGCTGCGGGTTGCTGCTCACGCGCACCACTGTGCCGCCTTCTTCGTCCACGGCAATCGCCAGCGGGATGCCGCTCGCCTGCTGGTAGGACTCGATGGTGCGGCGCACTTCCTCCGCGGACTTCCCTTCAAAATCGCGCCCAAACAGGACATAACCGCCCGGGTGATAGGTGGAGACGGCCTCCACGGCGCCTTCCGCCGGGCAACGGAAGAAGAATACCTGGCCCACCTTTTCCTCCAGCGTCATCTGCGCGGCACGCTCTGCCGCGGCGTCCCAATAATTCTGGAAGAGGCCGGCCGGTTCCGGTTCCGGCGCGCTCACCTCCGGCAGGGAATCCGGCGTGGTCTTTTGTGCGTTGGCGGCGGAGGCGTCCCGCGACGCCTCTTCCACAGGTCCAAAGCTCACCAGCGCCGGCTCGGAACCCTCCGGCTCGGGGATCGAGACCTGCTGCGGGTCCGTACTTTTTGGCGCGCGTTCCAGCGCGAGCTGGCCCACTTGGAACACACCGAATACCGCGACGGCAGCCAGCACCGTGAACAGCACGGCCAGCCCCGTGTTCCGCAGCCAACGCCTTTTGCGTCGTCCTCCCATCTCCGGTTCCCCCTTTTCCCCGCCGTTGGCGCTTTCTGTTTTTAGTATAACATAGCGCCCGGCTTTTCGACAAGGAAAGCAACAAAATCGTAACCGGGCAAAAAATTTGCCGCAGGGCGTTTGCGCACCCTGCGGCAGGATCTTCCGTTTATTTGCTGAGGAGGTCGCGGTACAACCGGATGTAGTCGTTTGCCGAGCGGCCCCAGCTGTTGTCGCATTTCATCGCGCGCTCCATCAAGATCTTCCAGCCGTCACGGTTTGCGTGGCCGTCCAGCGCGCGGTGGATGGCATGGAGCATATCGTTGCTGTCGTAATTCTCGAACACGAACCCGTTGCCTTCGCCGGAACCGCTGTCCTGAATGGAGTCCTTCAGGCCGCCGGTCGCGCGCACCACCGGGATGGTCCCGTAGCGCAACGCAATCATCTGCGAGAGGCCGCACGGCTCGCTCTTCGACGGCATCAGGAAAATGTCTGCGCCGGCGTAAATCTTGCGGGAGAGCTCCGGCACAAAGCCGAAGCACGCGCAAAACCTGCCGGGATATTTCCCCTGCATATCCTTGAAGAACGTCTCGTACTCCCAGTCGCCGGAGCCAAGGATGACAAACTGCACGTCCGTTTCCGCCATCAGCTGGTCCAGCGCGGCTTTCACCAGGTCAAGGCCCTTGTGCGGCACCAGGCGCGTCACCATGCCGATGAGCGGCGCGCCGGGATCCAGGTTCAGGTTCAGGCGCTCTTGCAGCTTCCGCTTGTTGACAGCCTTGGCGCCCGGGTCTTCGGCGTTGTAATTGGCGTAGAGGTTCTTGTCGGTCTCCGGGTTGTAGTTAACGGTGTCGATGCCGTTCAAAATGCCAGAGAGCTTCCAGGAGCGCGCACGGAGAATCCCGTCCAGGCCGTGGGAATACCACGGGTCCAGGATCTCTTGCGCGTAGGTCGGGCTCACGGTGGAAACCCAGTTTGCGCATTCAATGGCGCCCTTCATCAGGTTGACGCATTTATCATACTCCAAAAGCTGCGTCTCAGACTGCGGCACGCCCAGCACATCCTTGATGAGCTCCATCCCGTATTTGCCCTGGTACTGGATGTTATGGATGGTAAACAGCGTTTTGATGCCGGCATACCAGTCGTTGTTCGCATAGAACAGGCGGTAATAAACGGGGATCATCGCGGTCTGCCAGTCGTTGCAATGGATGACGTCCGGCTTGAAGTCGATGTAAGGGAGCATTTCCAGCGCCGCGCGGGAGAGGAAGGCGAACCGCTCCGCGTCGTCGTAGTGGCCGTAAAGGCCCTCCCGCTTGAAATAGTACTGGTTGTCGATGAGGTAGTAGATAACCCCGCCGTACTTCGCCTCAAAAATGCCGCAGTATTGGCGGCGCCATGCGACCGGAACCGAAAGGCTGGTGACGAATTTCATCTCCTGGCGCAGCTCCTGCGGGATGCTGTCGTACAGCGGCATGACAATGCGGCAGCCGACCAGCCGCGCGCGCAGCGCCTGCGGCAGAGAACCCGCCACGTCGCCGAGGCCGCCGGAAGCGGCGAACGGCAGCGCTTCGCTGGTGCAAAACAGAACCCTCATGGTTTTTCCCCCTTTTCGCCGTTTTTCACGCCCTGCCCTGTCATACAATGCTACCCTTGCTGATAAAGACCGGGTAGGACTGGAAGCCCATGAGCGAGCGTTCGTCTTTGATGATGACGTCTTTGTCGGCGATGACATAGCTCATCGTGCAGTTTTCACCGATTTCGGTGTCCTGCATAATGACGCAGTTGGAGAGCTTCGCGCCCTTGCCGACCTTTACGCCGCGGAACAGCACGCAGTTTTCCACTTCGCCCTCAATGACGCAGCCGTCGGCGATGAGCGAATTCTCCACCACCGAACCAAGCCCATAGCGGGCGCACATGTCGTCGCGCACCTTGGTGTAGATCGGGCGGTCCGGGTTGAAGAGCTGGTTGCGCACCTGCGGCTGCATGAGCGCCATGTTGGCCTCAAAATACGTGTTGGTGCTGTTGATCTGCTGCGCAAAGCCGGTGAAATGGTACGCGAAAACGCGGTAATTTTTCAGGTTGCGCTGGAGCAGGTCGCGCTTGAAGTCATACAGGTTGCGGCTTACGCAGTCGTCCACCAGCTTCATGAGCAGTTCGCGGCCGATGAGCAGCATGTTCAAGCCGTAATTGCACTCGCCCTCGGTGTTCGGGTTGACAAGCATGTCGAGCACGCGGCCGTCCGGGTCGATGGTGTACACGGAAGCGTCCGTCATCTTCTCCGGCACCTTGCCGTAGCGGTACACAATGGTGAGGTCCGCCTGGTTTTCCAAATGGGCGCTGATGACCTCGCGGTAATCGATGTTGCAGACAATGTCGCAGTCGCTCAAAAGGACATATTCTTCCTTCGAGTTCTTCAAAAAGCGCTTAATGGCCGCCAGGGATTCCACGCGGCTGTTGGAAACCGAGCTGTGCTCCCCGCTGAACGGCGGCAGCATGAACAGGCCTTCACGTTTCCGGGAGAGGTCCCACGCCTTGCCGGAGCCGAGGTGGTCCATCAGGGACTGGTAGTTGCTCTTGGTGATGACGCCGACCTTATTGATGCCGCAGTTGACCATGTTGGAGAGGGGGAAGTCGATGAGACGGTACCGGCCGCCGTAAGGCACGGAGGCGATCGCGCGGTGTTCCGTCAATTCCCTCAATTTGTCGTCGTGGGCATTCGAGAACAGAATCCCAACCACATTATTTCCACGCATTCTTCCGTTACCTCCTATTTCGTTGCTTCCTCAAACATCGAAGCGTCCACCATCGCCTTCGGCTGCACCGCAGCGCCCGCCGGAAGATGGCAGCCCGCGCCGACCACGGCGACGCCCCACTCGTCTTTGTTTTCCATCTCTTCCGGGCGCGCGCCGACCGTGGCGTTCTTGCCGATGACGGAATTCTCCGCCACAATGGCGTACTGCACGACCGCGCCCTCTTCGATGCGGCTGCCAGGCATGATGATCGAGTCCTTGACCACCGCGCCGGGCGCGATGTACACGCCGGAGAACAGCACCGCAAAGTCAATCTCACCGTAGACGTTGCAGCCCTCGGCCACCAGCGAATTCTGCACTTTGGCGCCCTTCGCAATGTAGTGCGGCGGCATGCCCGGGTTGCGGGAATAGATCTTCCAGGATTCCTCGCTCAGGTCGAGCTCCACGTTCGGGTTGAGCAGGTCCATGTTGGACTCCCACAGGCTCTCAATGGTCCCGACGTCCTTCCAATAGCCTTCAAACTGATAAGCAAACATCCGCTCGCCGACGTTGAGCATGGCAGGGAGGACATCCTTGCCGAAGTCGTTGGAGGAATTGGGATTCGCCTCGTCCGCCTCCAGGTATTTGCGCAGCTTGGACCAGGTGAATACATAGATGCCCATGGAAGCCTTGTTGCTCTTCGGCGCCTTCGGCTTCTCGTCGAATTCATAGATGGAGCCGTCCTCGTTCGTGTTCAGGATGCCGAAGCGGGAGGCTTCTTCCATTGGGACTTCCATTTCCGCAATGGTGCAGTCTGCCTTCTTCTCTTTGTGGTAGGCCACCATTTTGGAGTAGTCCATCTTATAAATATGGTCTCCGGAGAGGACCACGACATAGTCCGGGTTGTAGCGCTCGATGAACGGGATGTTCTGGTAAATGGCGTTTGCCGTGCCCTTGTACCAGTCGGCCTTGCTGCTGCGCTGGTACGGGGCCAGCACATGGACGCCGCCGTTCATGCTGTCCAGGTCCCAGGGCTGGCCGCTGCCAATGTAATCGTTGAGCACCAGCGGCTGATACTGCGTGAGCACGCCGACCGTTTCAATGCCGGAGTTCGCACAGTTGGAAAGCGGGAAATCGATGATGCGGTATTTCCCCCCATACGGCACCGCAGGTTTCGCAAGGCTTTTGGTCAGTACCCCAAGCCTGCTGCCCTGGCCGCCAGCGAGGAGCATGGCAACTACTTCTTGTTTTGGCAACATGTATTTTTCCTCCTTAAGCACTCACAGCCGGTTTTTCGGTTGTGTTTTTGACGTTTTGACACGGGACCCCTCTTTGCTTGCTTTTTTTGGTTCTTTGGCGGCGCGCACCGCCTTCACCGGCGTTTTGACCACCTTTTTCGGGATGCGGCGGCGGCAGCGCAGGTACAGCACCGAAAGCGGCGCCAGCGTGAGCGAAATGCTCTGGTCGTGGCCGTGCATCGGCTCGTCCTCCGAGCGGATGTCGCTGCCGTTGGTCACGCCGCTTCCGCCGTAGGCGGTGTCGTCAGAGTTGAAAATCTCGGCGTAAATGCCGGGGTACGGCACGCCGATGCGGTAATTTTCCCGCTGCACCGGCACGAAGTTGCACACGGCGATGATCTCGTTGCCGTCTTTGTCAAAGCGGCGGAACGCGATAACGCTCTGCGTGTAATCGTCGTTGGAAATCCAGGAGAAGCCTTCCCAGGAGAAATCGACCTCCCAAAGCGGGCGCGTCTGCAGGTAAAAATGGTTCAGCGCACGGAAAAACTCGTGCATCTTCTGGTGCTCCGGCTTCGAAAGCAGGCCCCAGTCGAGCTCTTTTTCGAAATTCCACTCGTCATACTGGCAGAATTCGCTGCCCATGAACAAGAGCTTTTTGCCGGGATGCGCCATCATGTAGCAGAGGAAGCAGCGCACGCTGGCAAATTTCTGTTCCAGGGTGCCGGGCATTTTATTGATGAGGGAGCATTTCCCGTACACCACTTCGTCGTGCGAAATGGGTAGGATGAAATTCTCCGAGAAGGCGTAAAAGAACGAAAACGTCAGGTTGTCGTGGTTGAATTTGCGGTAAATGGGGTCGAGCGACATGTAGTGGAGCATGTCGTTCATCCAGCCCATGTTCCATTTGTAGTTGAACCCCAGGCCGCCCATGTAGGTCGGCTTGGAGACCATCGGCCAAGAGGTGGATTCCTCCGCAATCATCATCACGTCGGGCGCAACAGCAAACACGGCCTCGTTGAGGCGCTGCAGGAACGCCACCGCCTCAAGGTTTTCCTTGCCGCCGTTGACATTCGGCACCCACTCGCCGTCCCGGCGGCTGTAGTCGAGGTAGAGCATGGAGGCCACTGCGTCCACCCGGATGCCGTCGATGTGGTATTTTTCCACCCAGAACACCGCGCTGGACACCAAAAAACTGACGACCTCATTGCGGCCGTAGTCAAACACAAGCGTCCCCCAGTCCTTGTGCTCGCCCT
>CALWIP010000032.1 GCA_944380775.1 uncultured Clostridia bacterium
ATCTGAAGGGCACGATTACCGCGCGCGCATACAGCAGGCCGAGCCATTCCGGCGGCGGTGGCGGTGGCGATTACCACGGGCCGGGCATCATTGTCCCGTTCAACCCGGACCTCGTCCCGCAGCCCGAACAGCCCGGGCAAACGGACGAACCGCAGACCGGCCCGACCGGCGGCTCCCTGCTGCTGGATACCCTCACCTACACCATGGCCCCCGGCGGCATCTATGACATTCTTATGACGCTGCAGGCGGCCACGCCGGACGAGGTGCGGGTGTACTCTTCCCGCGAGAACGTCGCGTCCGTCGCCAGTATTGGCGGCGGCAAGTTCCGCGTTACGGCCCTTGCGGACGGCGAAACCTACATCATGTTCGAAGTGTGGCGCAACGGCGAAATGCTGACCCACGCTTCCGTGAAGGTCACCGTCGCGGAAGGCGCTGCGGCCTCCGGTGTGAGCAACCGCGCGGCGAGCGTCTTCTAATCTTCCGCACGGCGCATCTTTGAACAAAACCCCCGGGGTGGAGAGCATTCCCGGCCGCAAAGGCCGGGAGTCCCCGGGGGATTCTTTTGCCCATTTCTGCAAAAATAGACGAAAAAATCCCCGCCCTGTCCGAGCGGGGATTCCTCTTCTTCCCGGCGGCGTCAGCGCGGCCAGCGTTCTTCTTTTGGCGGCAGCGGCGGGAATTCGGTCCAAGGCCGCAGCTGGTACCAGTACGCCACAGAAGCGACGTCGTCCTGCCGCTCAAAATAGCCGCGGTGGCAGACGCCGATTTGTTGCAGCGTGACGCGGATATCCTCTGAAAAATGGATGGGGTCCGGCAGGTGCCAACGGTAAAACCCGCGCATCGGCGGGCAGTCGTCGTTGTGGTAGTCGTTGTGCACCGCGCCGTCGTGGCGGGAATAAAACGGGTACCCCAAAAAGGGCGTGCAGTAGGTCTGCTCTACGGTCTTGCCGTTTTCCTGGCGGGCAAAGCTCCACGCGCCGCCAAAGTAGTCCTCCGTCCCGGTCCCGCACACCGTTGGGAACGCCTCGTCCCCGTCGAGGTAAAATTTCATTTCCCCTTCGCCCCACCAATAGCGCTCCAACGTTGTAAGCGCAAGGTAAGTCCCCACATATTGCCCCTGGCCGCGGACCTTGTCAAGCACCACGTAGTCGCGCGCTTTTTCCGTCAGCCGCTGGCGGCGCCACTGCGCGTGGAAATACCCGGCGTTTTCCGGCGTCTCCTCCAGGGTGTAATCCACCTGGTAGAAAAACGCGGGGATGGCGTTCCGGTGCTGGTTTTCTAAGGTGATGCGCGCGCCCTTGCGGAACGGCATGGGGAAATAACAGTTAAACCCCCGGTTTGGCGCGGCAACAATGGGCAGGGAATTGACAAAACAGGCGCGGCCAAAACCGCAGCAGAAGAAATCGCCCAGCGGGCATTCGACGGACGGACGCTCCTCGCCGTCCCAAAAAATCCGGAGCACCAGGTCCCGCAAAACAAAACAGTCCGCGTCGCTGGTCCGGTCCGTCACCGTCATCCACAAATGCCGGATGACGCCGGGGCCTTCGATTTCCGCCAACGTCACGGTTTCCCCGGGCCGGATGTCTTCCAGGCACGGCGACCCTTTGCGCGAAGGCCCAAGCGAGCTTGCCGCCGTCCCTCCCCGGCCTTTTTCCCCGCGCGGGTTTTCCGCGTTGATGGCGCGGCTCTGCGCGCCGGTAATCAAGGGCAGGCCGGACCAACCGTCTGCAAATAACATAACCTCTTCCTCCTCGCCGAATGGAATAAGCGCCGTCAGATTTTCAGCGCCCGGTTTTCCTGCGTGGTGCAGCCGTCCGGGCTGTAGCGCGCTTTTTCATATAATTCGTGCAACTGTTGATTTTCCAATCCCGCCAGCCGCTCAATTTCCTCCGGCGCGGCCCAGCGCGGCGGCTTTTCCTTCGCCGTGCGCAGCACCGCCCGGCGGTATTTGCGCCGCACCTGCGCCGTGGGAGAACGGTCCCACACGGCGGGGCGGGGCCTTTTCTCGCGCGGGGAAAGCTGGTCCTCGTCCTCCGGTCCCTTCAAATATTGCACCACGTCGCGGTGGTCTACAAACGAACCGTGGAAATTCCGCAGCGCCTGGTACGCCGCGTAGAGCAGCAGCGCAAGCAGCGCCCCGCCCAACAGCGCGTAGAAGAGATATTCCACAAACGGCGGGATCTGGATCCACGGCTCGGAGCCGGCGGCCTCCAGCAGCTCTGCGGGAAGGCCCATGCCCATGTCCGGCGCGTCCATCTCCATCTCCGGCGGCTCCACCGACGCCTGCTGCGTCTTGGGGTCAATCTTGAAATAGCCGCCCTGCGTCGCCAGCGCGGGCATCAGCAGCGCCGCCGCCAGCACGAGCATCCCCAGCAGCGCCATCCCGCTCGTGCGGACAATGCGGCGCACCGGCACGCCGGTCATCCCGCTGTTGAGACGCAGGTATTCTTCAATATTTTGCAGGCCGAGGAACGCGCCGTAAAGCAAAAGGTACATGCCCGCCCAGATGAGGCAGAGCCGCTGCAGCAGCGGTCCGCCGCCGAGCGCGCTGTAAAAAAACGGGATGAGGTACAGCACCAGCATGGCGATGTGCGGGTAGTCGAGCACAGAGGTCTTCGGCTCTTCCGCCAAGCGGTTTTTCCCCCGCACAAAGCACACCGGCAAAAGCGGGACCGCCGCCACCGGCGAGCCGAGCAATAGCCACGCCAGGCCGCAAATGCCCACGCTGAGCAGCGCAAACTGCCAAAGCTTCCGGCAGAATTCCGCAGCCACATCCGCCAGCGCCAGCGGAACGACAGACCAAAGGCCGTACCACATCGCGCCGGGCAGCGCGGCTTCCCCGTCCATCAGGCGGTAGATCGTGCCGTAATAGAGCGAATAAAGCAGCGCGCAGTGGAACCAGCCGAGCGCGCGCATCAAAAATTGGCGCCAATTCCCGTAGTGACGAAGAAATCCCATGCCAGTCCCCCTTTCATACTTCCCAGTAAAGCCTGCGCACGCTGCCGAACGCGGGCAGCTCCTGCCGGAATTTCCGGTACGGGACAATCTGCACCCAGTCCCGGACGCCGGCGCGCTGGGCGAAGTCGCGCGCGAGGTCCTCGCGCTGGTTGCGCGACACCAGCACGCAGAGCAGGTCGCGGCCCTCCTCTTCCCCAGGGAAAAACGCCTGCACCGGCGCAAGGCCGTTGGCCGCCTTCACGCAGGCGAACGCCTTGCGCAGCGCAAGGATGCTCCCCGCGCCCGCCACCTCCGGCAGGGACATCGGTTTACCGGTGAGCACGTCGACGCCGTTCGACTTCACCGAGATCTGGATGCCCGCCTGCAAGAGCCGCATGCACAGCGAACACGCAATGCGCACGGCTTCTTCGTTCAAAAGGTCCGCCTGCTGCTTGCCCACGCCGTCGAGGTCCAGCACAATGGCCACTTTCTGCGACAGCGTCGACTCATGGACATTCACCAGCATTTTGCCCGCCTTAGCCGTCGCCTTCCAGTTGATGTATTTCATCGGGTCGGTCTGGGAATAATCGCGCAGGCCGGCGAATTCAAACGGGTCGTCATAGACCTTCCGGCGGCTAAGCACGCTGCCCATGATCTGTGAAAACGGGATATCGATGCGCCCTGTGGCCACCGGCCGCGGCAAGACATAAAAATCTGTATTCTGCGGCGTGCCGCCCACATATTTTTTTGTCAAAAGCAAATTTCGCACATCCAGGTCCGCCTGGGAAATGCGGTAATAGCCGCGCCGCGCGCATTGGAATTCCAGCGTGCGCGTAATCTTCTGCCGCACCCCAAGCGCAAACACGTCGCGCCGGTACGACTGGTCGCTCACCGAGGTGTTCGCCTCGTCCGTAAAGCGCAGGCCGCGGTCCATGTGGAAGGCGATCTCCACCACCGGCAGCGGCAGGAATTTGTCGTTGACAATGACCTCTTGCAGCGCGGCGGTGTCGTCTTCGGTGGCGTATTCCTGGCAAAAATCAATTTGAATTTCCAAGCCCTTGCGCCACAGCTTGTCGTACAGCTTGAGCTGGAGCCAAAACAGCGCGGCCAGCAGGAGCAAGATGAAAACCGCCGTCATCCTTTTGACCAGTCTTCCGTGGGCAGCGCCACCGATTGCAGCAGCGCCTCGGCCGCCTGCTTCTGCGCCGCCGTAGAACCGGCCATGCCGCTGACGGAAAGGCGGTGCGCCAGCACCGGCACGCCCACCTCTTTAATGTCCTCCGGCGTGACGAACGAGCGCCCCTCCACCAGCGCCTTTGCGCGGGAAGCACGCAGCAGCGCCAGCGTGCCGCGCGGGCTGACGCCAAGCTCGACGCCGTGGGCTTCGCGCGACGCGCGGCAGAGGTCTACCATATAATCCATCAGCACCGGGTGGACGAACAGCTTGCGCGCCTGCGCCTGCATTTCGATGATCTGCTCCTTGGCGCACACCGGCTCCAGCGTCTCCAGCGGTTCGCTGTCGCGGAAGCGCTCCAAAATCTGCCGCTCCTGCTCGCGCGTGGGCATATCCATCGAGATGCGCATCAAAAAGCGGTCGAGCTGGGCCTCCGGCAGCGGGTAAGTGCCCAGGGTCTCCACCGGGTTCTGCGTCGCAATGACAAAAAACGGCGGGGCCATGCGGCGGGTGTCGCCGTCCACCGTCACCTGGCCCTCGGCCATGCACTCCAGCAGGCTGGACTGCGTGCGCGGCGTCGCGCGGTTAATTTCATCCGCGAGCAGGATATTGCAAAAGACCGGCCCTTCGTGGAAGACGAATTCGCCGGACCGGCGGTCGAAGACGTTCAGGCCGGTCACGTCTGAGGGGAGCATATCCGGCGTAAACTGGATGCGGCCGAACGCCGCGTCCACAGAGCGCGCCAGCGAGCGCGCCAGCACGGTCTTGCCCATGCCGGGGACGTCCTCGATGAGCACATGGCCGCCCGCCACCAGCGCGGAAAGCAGCAGGCTGGTGACGCGCTCTTCCCCGACCAATACTTTTTGAATGTTCGCCTTGACGGCGCTCAGGACATTTTCCATAGGATTTTCCTTTCTTTTCCCAGATTCCACTCCATTATAACAAAATATCCCGCGCGGTACAAGAGGACATTTTCCGCCGTCCGAGCGGCAAAAAGCGGGGCGGCAAACCAAATGGCGCCGTCCCGCTTTTTATTTCGATGGTTCAACCGCCGGCCCCGCGCGGGGTCAGCGCAATTCCGTGCGGCGGAGCAAGCCGAACGCGCAGGCGCTCCACAGCAGGGACAGGCCCAAAAACAGCGCGAACGGCGCGAGGGGGCTCCCGCCCGCCGCCGGGATGCCGAACAGCCGCAGGAAGAACAGCGCCAGGCGTTCCCGGCCCTCTGCGGGCAGCATCCCGACCGTGACCGGCAGGCCGATGAGCAGGAGCGCCAACAGCACGCCGCCGGCGCAGAAAGACCATACCCTGCCGATCTTGTGGCAGGCGAGCGTGGCGGCGTAAAAGGACATCGACACGGAGCAATAGAGCAAAAACAACCAGAGCCAGTTGGCCGCCGAGGGGAATTCCCGGCCGTACAGCGCCCACGTCAGCGGCTCGGCAACCGAGTTTTGGCCGAGCGCCCGCAGCACCACGGTGTCAATCAGCGCCATCACGGCGGAAAAAGACGCGAAAAGCGCTAAATTCGCGAGGAAAATCGTGCCGCGCGGGACGCCGTTTTGCATCAGCATCTTAAAATCCTCCGTAAAGCCTTGCGCGCCGGCGACCGCCAGGAAAATCATGCTGCAAAGTTCCAGCGTGCCGAACAAGCGCCCCTCGGAAAGACCCATGACGCCCCGCGCAAGCAGCCAAAGGGCCGCCACCACGCCGTATTGGATCGCGTAAAAAAGCAGCAAGTAAGGAAAGGACACCCGGAATTCATAGAGGATCGCCGCATTCCGTTTCTTCATCCGTTCTCCGCCTCCCTTTCCGTCAATTTGACAAACAGTTTTTGCAGGCTCATCTGGGAAAATTGCAGCGGGCTTCCCGCGGGGACCGGCTCCCGCCCGCCCAGGCAATACGCCAATTTCAGGCCGCCAAGGCGGTCTTCGCCGACGACGTGTTTGCCCGCGCAGTAGCGGTCCACCTCCTGCTCCGGCCCGGCCACGCAGTAGCCGCTCTCCCGCAGCGATTCCGCGGAGCGCTGCAACAGGATCTTCCCGTGGTCGATCAGCACAACCTCTTCGAGCAAGCTCGCCACTTCTTCAATCAAGTGGGTTGCCAGCACCACTGTGCCGCCGTTTTTTGCGTAAGACCCGAGCAGCAGCGTGTAAAAAAGCTCGCGGCTGTTGGCGTCTAGGCCGAGCACCGGCTCGTCGAACACCAAATAGGGGATGCGCAGCGCCAGCGCCAGCGTCAGCTTGCAGATGGAACGGTAACCGGTGGAAAGCGACTTGAACCGCCGGTTCACATCCAGCCGGAATTTCCCGGCAATCTCCTCTGCGAGGGTTTCGTCAAACCCGGCGTAAAATTTGCCCGCCCAGAAAAAAAGGTCCTTCACGCGGCAGGCAGGGCGGTAGTAATTGGCCTCGCCCACACAGAACAGCAGGTCCTGCGCCGCGCTGCTGCCCACAGGGTTCCCATTGATGAACGCCGTGCCGCCGTCTGCAAAAATCCGGTTGGACAGCACGCCGAGCAGCGTGGACTTCCCGGCGCCGTTGCGCCCGAGCAAGCCGTAGATTTTGCCCGCCTCCAACGTCAGCGAGACGCCGTCCAGCGCCGTCACGCCGCCGTAGCGCTTGGTCACATTTTTCAGTTCAATCGCTTCCATGTTTCTCCTCCTTCTCCAGCAATGCAGCCACGTCCGCGCGGCTCATGTTCAGCTTGGCGGCCTCCTCCAGCAGCGGCCTGACATACTGCCGGTAAAACTGCGCCTGCCGCTTACGGCGGATTGCTTCTACCGCCCCTTGCGCGACATACATCCCCATCCCCCTTTTCTTTTCCAGGATTCCTTCCTCCACCAGCAGGTTCATTCCCTTGAGCACGGTGTGCGGGTTGATGCCGAGCAGCGCCGCCAGCTCGTTGGTGGAAGGCGCCCGGCTGCCCTCCGCAAGGCCCCCGGTAAACACCGCGTCCTCAATCTGCCCGGCAATTTGCTGGAAAATCGGCTTTTCCGACAAAAGGTCCAGTTGCAAGACGCCGCCCCCCTTTCCGTTGGCTTTGTTATTTACTTAGTTAGTTGAGTATCTAACTAACTTTGTACTTATCTTAGCGCATCCGCCCCCGTTTGTCAAGGGGGCAAAAAAGAAAACGGATTCTTTCCGCGCGCAGTGGACAGGGAAGATTTTTCGTGGTAAGCTAAAGGAAAACCCACCCTGCGCGGCAGGGCGGCGCAAAGGAGGACCGCATGATGGCGGAAAAAGTAAAGGCGCGGGCGGAGATCCCCGCGGAGGACCGCTGGGCCGTGGAAGACCTGTACCCGGACGACCGGGCGTGGGAAGAAGACCTCGCGCGCGTTTCGGCGCTTTTGCCGAAGGCGAAGGAATTTGAGGGCCGGCTCGGGGAATCGGCGCAGACGCTGCGCGAATATTTGGATTTTGAGGATGCGCTCGACCAACAGGTGGAAAAGCTGTATTTGTACGCGCACCTGAATATGGACGTGGACACCACGAACGGGACCTACCAGACCATGCAGATGAAGGCGCAGATGCTCTACGCCCGCCTGACGGAGGCGCTGGCCTTTGTGCAGCCGGAACTCATGGCCATCCCGGAGGAAACGCTGGCGCAGTACCGCGCGGCGGAGCCAGGGTTGCAGGTGTACGGGCAGTATTTCACCATGCTGCTGCGCCAGCGCCGGCACACCCGCAGCCGCGAGGTGGAAGAGCTGCTGGCCAGCGCCACAGAGCTGGCGGAAACGCCCTCCAACACCTACACCATGCTGGACAACGCAGACCTGACCTTCCCCAGCATTCTCGGGGAAGACGGCGAAGAGACGGCAGTCACCCACGGGCGCTACGCCAGCCTGCTGGAAAGCCGGGACCGCCGCGTGCGCCGCGACGCGTTCCACTCGATGTACAGCACCTATGAAAAATTCGCGAACACCATTGCGGCGAATTTCACCGCAAACGTGAAACAGGCGGTATTTTTCGCCAAGGCGCGCGGATATTCCTCCACGCGTGCGATGTGCCTCGCGCCTAGCAACATCCCGGAGGAGGTCTATGACAACCTGATCGCCGCCGTCCACGACGGCCTCCCGGCCATGTACCGCTATGTCGCGCTGCGCAAAAAACTGCTGGGCGTGGACGACCTGCACCTCTACGACGTCTATGTGCCGATGATCCCCGGCAGCACGAAGAAAATCCCGCTGGAAGAGGCGAAGGAGACGATTCTCCGCGCGCTCGCGCCAATGGGCGCGGATTATCTTGCGGCGCTGCGCGAGGGCTTTGCCAACCGCTGGATTGACGCGAGTGAAAACGTGGGAAAAAAGAGCGGCGCATACTGCAGCGGCAGCACCGTCGGCCACCCCTATGTGCTGATGACCTACAAGGATACGCTGGACAGCATGTTTACGCTGGCGCACGAGATGGGCCACGCCATGCACAGCTACTTCAGCAATAAGACGCAGCCGCACCCCACGGCGGGCTACCGCACGTTTGTGGCGGAAGTGGCCTCCACCTGCAATGAGATTCTGCTCACGCGCTACCTGCTGGACAACACCGCCGAACCCGCAGAGAAGGCGGCCGTGCTCAACCATTTCCTCGACACGCTCAAGGGGACGCTGTACCGCCAGACGATGTTCGCGGAATTTGAAATGCAGGCCCACCGCCGCTTTGAGCAGGGCGAAGCGCTCACGGCGGAAGCCCTCAACGAGATGTATTACCGCCTCAATGAGTTGTATTTCGGCCCGGACATGACGGTAGACCGGGAAATCCGGTTGGAATGGGCGCGCATCCCGCATTTTTACACGCCGTTCTATGTGTATCAATATGCGACGGGCATTTCCGCTGCGGCGGCCCTTGCGGACCGCATCCTCACGCTGGGTGAAGCGGGCGTCGCGGAATACTTCCGCTTCCTGACGGGCGGCGGCTCGCAGGACCCGCTGGAGCTGCTGAAGCTCGCCGGGGTCGACATGAGCCAAAAGGAGCCGGTCGAAGCCGCGGTCAAGCTCTTTGACAATATGCTCCGCGAACTAGAAGGCCTCGCCGGTTGACGGCTTCCACCACACAGAAAGCGCCCCGTTCCGGGTTTCTCCGGAGCGGGGCGTTTTTGCCGGTCAGG
This sequence comes from uncultured Clostridia bacterium, assembly GCA_944380775.1. GTDB lineage: Bacteria > Bacillota > Clostridia > Oscillospirales > Acutalibacteraceae > CALWKP01. The sequence continues at coordinate 9,206 of CALWIP010000032.1, forward strand.
CGGTGGCGGGTCCGTCCCCGCCGGAAGGCTGCGCATGCGCGGCCTTGGCCTGCTTCTGCCGTTTGATGACCTTGAGGCGGGAAAATTCCTCGCGGTCTTTTTCCTCCAGCGCCTCCGTAATGACCTTGACGGTCTGCTCAAAGCGCGGGATCATGATATTTTTCAGCGCGTTCGCGCGCTTCTGGGTCTTTTTCACCGCGTCGGCCAAGCGGTACACGCTGTTCTCCACCTCGGCCAATTCCGCCGTGAGCTGTTTCACATTGCAAAATTTCAAATAGGCGTCGTCCAGCAGGGAATTCGAAGAAGTCATGCCGAACGGCATCTGCGCGGGCGAGGGTTCCAGCGAGACCATCGGGATTTCAACGCCCATGACGCTGCGGTAGGCCACGTTCAGGCCGTTGTCCACCGGCGTGGTCTTTGCCAATTCGCTGCAAATGCCGAGCGTGATATTCGCCATTTGCAGCGCCGCGTAGGCTTCCTCATACGTTTTGTCAATCTTCCCCTGCAATTCGTTTGCGCGGTCAATCAACGCCATCATCTCGCGGATGAGGATATTGCGCTTGCGGTCGAGCAGTTCAAAGCCCGTTTTCGCGAGCGACAGCGATTTTTTGGTCGCCAGCAGGTTGCCTTTCGTAGGGACGGTCTGGTTGCTCATCCGGCCTCACCTGCCTGCTGCGGCGCCTTTTCCGCGTACGGGGCGTAATATTTGTCCAGGATCTCGTCGTCCACGCGGTCGAGCTCGGCGCGCGGCAGCGTAGCGAGCAGCTTCCAGCCCAGGTTGAGGCTTTCTTCAATGCTGCGGTTCTCGTTCGGCCCTTGCGAGACAAACTGGCTCTCGAAGAGCTTGCCGAATTCCATATACTGCTTGTCGACCGGCGAAAGCTCTTCTTCGCCGATGACGGAGGCCAGGCTGCGCGCGTCCATCACCTTTGCGTAGGCCGCAAAGAGCTGGTTTTGCAGCGCGGAGTGGTCCTCGCGCGTAGAGCCCTTGCCGATGCCGTCCTTCATCAAGCGCGAGAGCGACGGCAAAACCGAAACGGGCGGGTAGACGCCGCTGCTGTCCAGGCCGCGGTCCAGCACAATCTGCCCCTCGGTGATATAGCCCGTCAAGTCCGGCACCGGGTGGGTGACGTCGTCGTTCGGCATGGTGAGAATCGGGATCTGCGTCACAGAGCCTTTTTTGCCGCGCACCATGCCGGCGCGTTCATACAGCGACGCAAGGTCCGAATACAGGTAACCCGGGAAGCCCTTGCGGCCCGGGATTTCCCCCTTGGAAGAGCTGAACTCGCGCAGCGCCTCGGCGTAAGAGGTCATGTCCGTCATGATGACAAGGACGTGCATGTCCCGCTCGAACGCCAGGTATTCCGCCGCGGTCAGCGCGCATTTCGGCGTGAGGATGCGCTCGATGATCGGGTCGTTGGAGAGGTTGAGGAACATGACAACCTTTTGCAGCACGCCGGATTCGTCAAACGAACGGCGGAAATATTCGGCGACGTCGTTGCTCACGCCCATTGCCGCGAAGACGATGCAGAAATTGTTCTCCCCGCCTTCGTCGGTAATCTTCGCCTGCCGTGCAATCTGCACGGCGAGCTCGTTGTGCGACATGCCGGAGCCCGAAAAGATCGGCAGCTTCTGCCCGCGGATCAGCGTCATGAGCGTGTCGATGGTGGAAATCCCCGTGTTGATGTAGTTGCGGGGGTACACGCGGGACACCGGGTTGATCGGCGTGCCGTTGACGTTCCTGCGCTGCTCCGGGAAAATCGGGCCGAGGCCGTCGATGGGCTTTCCTGCGCCGCTGAACACACGGCCCAGAATTTCCGGCGAGAGCGGCAGCTCCATCGGGCGGCCGCGCAGGCGCGTGCGGGTGTTGTCCAGCGAAATGCCGCGGGCGCCTTCAAACACCTGCACCACAATGCGTTCGCCTTCCATTTGGACAATCCTGCCCTGGCGCATGCTGCCGTCGTCCAGGCGGATGTCCACGATCTCCTCAAACGAAGCGCCCTGCACGCCGTCGAGCACAATCAAGGAACCGTTAATCTCTTTTACGCCAATATAATCAAGAATCATAGATAACCGCCTTCTCCGTGCGACCTAGAGTCAGGGGACGGCGCGTCCTCGCACGGGTAACGCGCCGCGTGTCACGCATGCACAACGCCGGAGAGCGCCGTGTCAATCTCCCGGATATATTCGTCAAACATCTCCGGTTTGTTGTTCGGGATGTCGTATTTCATCTTGACGAGCTTGTCAAACAGGCCCGTCGCCAAAATGCCGGAAATCGGCACGGCGGCGGCGACCAGCTGCTTCGCCTTGTGGTACAGGTGCAAAATCACCTTCATCATGAGCATCTGCTTCTCCAGCGGCACAAACGTATCCTCCGGGTGGAAGGCGTTCTGCTGCAAAAAGCCGACGCGGATGACGCGCGCGGTCTCGATGACCAGCTTCTGGTCGTCGGGGAGGACGTCGGAGCCGATGAGCTTGACAATCTCCATCAGCTGGTTTTCCTCCTGCAAGAGGTTGTTGATCTGCTTGCGGTAATTCGCAAAATCCGGCCCCACGTTTTTCTCATACCAGGCGGAGAGGTTCGTGAAATATTCGCTGTAGCTCGCCGTCCAGTTGATGGCCGGGTAATGGCGCGCATAAGCCAAGGATTTATCCAGCGCCCAGAAGCAGCGCGTAAAGCGCTTCGTGTTCTGCGTCACCGGTTCCGAAAAGTCGGAGCCCTGCGGCGAAACGGCGCCGATGATGGAGATGGAACCCTCTTTGCCGTTGAGCGTGTCGGCAAAACCGGCGCGCTCGTAAAACTCCGCCAGGCGGGACGGCAGGTAGGCCGGGAAGCCTTCTTCCGCGGGCATTTCCTCCAGGCGGCCGGAGATCTCGCGCAGCGCCTCCGCCCAACGGGAGGTGGAGTCCGCCATCATGGCGACGTGGTAACCCATGTCGCGGTAATATTCCGCCAGCGTGATGCCCGTGTAAATGGACGCTTCGCGCGCAGCCACCGGCATGTTCGACGTATTCGCGATGAGCACGGTGCGGTCCGTCATCGGGCGGCCAGATTTCGGGTCCATCAATTCGCTGAATTCGTCGAGCACCTGCGACATCTCGTTGCCGCGCTCGCCGCAGCCGACGTAGATGATGATATCGGCGTCGCACCATTTGGCGAGCTGGTGCTGGGTCATGGTCTTTCCGGTGCCGAAGCCGCCCGGGATGGCGGCCGCGCCGCCCTTCGCAATGGGGAACAGCGTGTCGATGACGCGCTGCCCGGTAATAAGCGGGATAACCGGCTGGCGGCGCCCCTTCACCGGGCGCGGAATGCGGATGGGCCAGGTCTGGCAGAGCGTCAGCGGGTGCAGCCCGCCCTTTTCGTCCCGCAGCACCACGACCTCGTCGTCCACGCGGTACTGCCCGTCCGGGGCAGCCTTTTCCACCGTGCCGGAAAGGCCCGGCGGCACCATGCACTTGTGGCGGATGATGGCGGTCTCGGGGCACTCGGCGTAAATATCCCCGCCACGCAGCGTGTCGCCCGCTTTCACGGTGACGGTCACGTCCCAGAGGCGCTCTTTGTCCAGCGCAGGGACGTTGCTCCCGCGCGAAATGAAGGAAGACCCCGACTCCTCCGCAATGGCCTTGAGCGGGCGCTCAATGCCGTCGAAAATATTGTCCAGAATGCCGGGGCCGAGCGTCACGTTCATCGGGCTGCCGGTGCCGGTCACCGGCTCCCCCGGGCGCAGGCCGGTAGTTTCTTCATACACCTGGATGGTGGTGAGCGCATCGGTAATGCCAATGATCTCGCCGACCAACCGCTCGTTGCCAACGTAGACCATCTCCGTCATGGAGAAGCTGTGGGAATTCCGCACGGTGACGACAGGCCCGTTAATGCCGTAGATTACGTCTTGGTTTTGCATCAAATCTCATCTCCGTTCTCACAGGCAGGCTCAAACCGCGGCCAATCCCGAATTTTCTTCAAACCATTCCAGCTGGTCCTCCAGGGCGGCGTCCAGCGTTTCGTCCGCCGCAAGGCCGCGGGCGCTGTCCTGCGCGCGCAGGCCGCCGATGGCGATGCCGGCGTCCGGGCGGATCTCGCACGGGCCGCCGTACGCCTGCGCAACGCGGTCGCGGTACGCCATGTCGCTGGGCTTGAGGAAGATGACGGCCGTTTCAGACCCGCGGAACACCGGGCCGAGCGCGCGGGCAAATTTCTCCAGCAGCGCGCCGTACTCCGCAGACCCCGCAAAGTCCAAGAGCTTTTCCCGTGCGGCGGCGAACACCTTGCGGGTAATCTCCCCGCGCTTTTCCAACAGCGCCCGGCGGGCGTCCATCTCGCGGTGGGCAATTTCCCGCGTAATCCTGCCGCGCATCTCCGCCATTTCCTTCTGGATCATCCGGTACGCTTCCGCGAGGACCTCGCTTTCAGCCTCGTCCAGCTCCCGTTTCTTAAATTCCTCCACCTCTTGCTCGATCTTTTTGCGCTGCTCTTCAGCGTAGTGGTTAATCGCTTGGTGGAATTTATTTAATTTTTCGTTGTTAGAAATCATCCGTAATCCCCCATTCCGCCGCGGGAGAGCGGCAAAAAGAAATCTTCCCGGCAAGGGCGCGGGCCGTTTGCCGGGGCGCCCGCCTTAAATTTTAACGCCGATCGCCTCGCGGACATAGCGGGTGATGGAGTCTTTGGTGCGGCCGTTCCCGTGGCGGTCCGGAATCTCCACAATCAAGGGATGTTTCCGGTTCAGCTTGAGGTCGTAAACCATCTCCGGGCACAGGGAGAGCAGCCGTTCGGTAATCAGGATGACAGCGACGTCCTCGCGGTTGACAGCGTCGGTCAGCGCGCGGCGCACCTCTTCCGGCTCGTGCACGACGACGCCGTCGATCCCGGCCAGGCGCATGCCCACCTGCGTGTCGACATTGTCGCTGATTAGATGGAAACGCATGGGAAGCACCTTCTTTTCGCGCGGGGATCAGACATGGACGTGGCTGAGGATCATGATCGAGATCAGCAGGCCGTACAACGCGATGCCTTCGCCCAGGGCGACGAAGATCAGCGCCTTACCGAAGGCCTTCGGGTCCTCAGACGTAGCGCCGATGGCCGCCGGGGCTGCCGCCGCAACCGCAATGCCGCCGCCGATGCCGGCCAGGCCAACCGCCAGCGCCGCGGCCAGCAGGCCCCAGCCGTCGGAAGCCGCGCCCACCACGGCCGCCGCCGTTTCCCCGGCGGCCGCCGCGTCGCCGGACGTAGCGGAAACCGCCAGCGGCGCCGCCAGCGTGACAACGCAAACCAGCAGGAACGTTGCAATCTGCCGCGTCACAGCGCGGCCGGTCTTCTGGCCCTTTTTCACGGACCTCACGGCATAACCAAGGGAGAGGAGAAGAGCTGCCATAGGCAAGACGATTAACAGGACGTTGAACATAAGGAATACCTCCGTTTTTTCAAAAGTACTTGCTTACCGCGCGGGGAGGGGTTCTTCCTCCTGGCGGACGGTGACCGGACGGAACGGACGGCCTTCGCCGTCGAAGAAGCGGCTGAACATCTCGTAGAATTCCAGCCTCAGCACCTGGATGCCGACCAGCAGGCCCTCCAGCGCCGTAACGAACACATTGCCAATGACGACGACCAGCACATAGGCAAGGCCGCTGCCCATGTCGGCAAGCGTGAACACCACCATCATCATGCCTGCGTGCACCAGGACAAACGCGCCGACGCGCAGGAACGACATGGTGTTGCTGGCGTAGCTGAGCAGGTACTCAAACACTTCGAAGAAGTTCTGCACCAAAAACTCACCCCAGCTCTCGGGCTTCCAGTTGGGCCGGCGCTCCACCAGGCCGCCGAGCACCTCCCGGAAAAACACCAGCAGCAGCGGCACGGCAACCAGGCAGACGACGTACGGCACGCTGATGATCTGCCAGCCGAGGAAAAGCTGCCCGCCAAAGCCCACGACCACCGCGCAGTAGAACACCAGCCCGGCGACGCCGTTGGGGCCGAACAGCGCGTTTTCGTAGTGCTTGCGCCGCAGCGACGAGTAGATATTGATGAGCATGGCCACCACAACCAGCGCCAGGCCGATGCCGACCGCCGCGTAAATGATGACGTTGGTCATCTCCGGCTCCATGACCTCAATCGGCTTGCCTGGCAGGCCGAACACCTGGGTGAACAGCGGGTCCAATGCGTGCTCAAAGCCGAACACCGAGCCGAACAACGTGCCGAACAGCGCGGACGAAACCCCGCACGGGATGAGGATGCGGCCGAGCGGCATTTTGCGCAGCTTCCACATCAGCGCGCCCACGAGGGACACCAAAAGCCCTTGCCCAAGGTCCGCAAACATGATGCCGAACAGCACGATATAGGTGACTGCTACAAACGGCGTGGGGTCAATTTCGTCATAGGACGGCAGGCCGTACATGTCTACAAAAAATTCGAACGGGCGGAACGGCTTGCGGTTTTTCAGCTGCACCGGCGGCGAGTGCATCATCTCGTTTTCTGCGCGGTCAAACGTGCATTCCACCGTTTGCAGCGGTTCCATCTCTTTGGCAAACGCGTCCGCCTCGTCCGCCGGGACCCATCCGGTGAGGATGAAATTATCATTGTAACACGCCGCGTAGCGCCGGATGCCAAAATAAGTCGATTTTTCCAGCAGGCGCGAGTACACGGCCCAGGCGGTTTCCTTTTCCTTCTCCCAGAAGGCCGCGATCTTCTGGTCCGCCGCCTTAATGGCCTCAATCTCCCTCGCGCGCTGCGCCCGCAACTCTTCCGCCGCGGCCTGCGGCGTTTTCGCCAGGTTCGGGATGCGGATGCGCTCAAAGTACAAGCTTGAGAAGATCCGGTCCACCTCGCTCACCTGCTCGATGGGCGCAAAATAAACGCCGTAATAATGCGTCGCGCTGCGCGAGCAGGGGAAGAACACCACATAAGGATTTTCATCGTACAAGTTCAGCTTGTCGTAGCTCTCCTTCGGCAGGGCGCCGAACCGCACCTTGATCAATTTGCAGGCGAGAATCGCCTCCAAATCCAGGTCCTGCTCTGTGAAATGAGAGATCTTCTCCAGCTCCTGCGTGTCCTTCTGAATCTCCTGCTGGGCGCGCACGCGCTCCGCCTGTAGCTCGGAGAGCGCCGCGCTGAACCGGTCCACATAGCCGAACAGTTCCCGGTCTTCCATGCGCAGGGCGCAGGTCTTCTCCCGGCCGAGCAGCCGCAGCGGCTTGCGCGCCGCGCGGATGGTTTCTGAGATCCTCTGCAAAGGCTCTGCATACGGGTTGTCGTCGCTAATCGGCGTAAAATGCGAGGTGTCGGAGTAGAAGGAAAGGGCGTTGTCCGGGTGGAATACCCCGGATCTCCCGCAGGCCTCGGTCGCCTGCTCTAGGTCAGACATCCGGCCGATGATATTGACCGCCTTGATTTTCCGTACCGCCAAGCCTCATCACCCCTTCCATAAATTATTGGCAATTAAGAGCTTTTCCGTCTCTTTGGCGGGCAGCTTATAGCGCACGCCTTCAATGATGGTTGTCAGGTCCTGCAATTCATACTGCAAAATAAAGACATACGCCAGCATGACGACGGACGGCGACGTGGCGAAGTGGATGTCGTGCTGGCACTCCTGCATGGCGAAAACCGCGGGCGCCTCGTCGGGATAGTCGTACTCCGTGGCGAGAAAACGCCGCCCGGACGGGATGGTCCGCAGGATGCGGCGGGCTTCCTCCCGGTTCTCAGCGCTCATCAGCTCCTCTAGCTTCGCGCGGCGGACGCTGCCGAACGGCAGCAGCGCGCTGCGCGTGACGTCCGCGCCCTCACGGTAGCGGTGCCGCATCCGGAAAATGCGCACATAATTCGTCATATCAATATAATAGCGGAAGAGACGCCGCAGCTGGGCGGCCGCCTGGCCGCCGGAGTAGCGGTCGATGTCGGAGAAAACCGTCCGGTACAGTTGGGTGTAAAGGGCGTTTTCTATGCCGGTGTAATTCACCGGGACGCCCGGGATGGGCCGGAACGGCTCAAGCAGGCGGCGGTACGGCGTGTGGCTCAGCGCGTCGAGCAGGTCGTCAAAGCTGCGCACGCGGCTGAGCGCCGTGAGGTCGATGTGCGTGTGCTTGTTGAGGAACATCGGCATGGAGAAGAGGTATTCCTCCGGCGCGCCGGCCTGCAGCAGCACCAGGCTGTGCATCACCTGCTCAATCTCGCTGCGGGAGATGAGGTAGTCGGAAAAATGCTCCCCCACCGTCAGCTCATAGCGGCAGAGCGACGCCGCGTCCTCAAAGAATTTCTGCCGCAGGCGCATTTCCAGCTGGCCGCGGTGCACCTCCGACTCGTTGATGCCCGCGAGCACCGCCGCGTAGTCGGTCTGGTTTTTCAGGTAGCGGGCCACTTCCGCCACCGAGGAACAGCCCAAAAGGTTGCGGTAATCCTGCCGCTTGAGGCGCCGGCCGTACATGGCGCGCGCCTTCGCGAGGATTACATTGGACGAAAGAGACGTGAGCATCTGATCACGCTCCCAACACGCGCGCGACGATCTCTTGCACCCACCGGTCCCCCATCATCTGGTAACGCTCGTCCAGCGCGCGGGAGACCTCTTCATAATGCCGGCTTGCACGCTCCCACGCTTTCTCAGCGGCCGCGCGCTCCTGCGGCTCGTTGAGCGCGATGCGCCTCCTCGCCTTGGCCAGATATTCGGTGCGGATCTCTTCCCGGCGTCTGGCGATCTCCTTCTCGGAGTGGACCTTTTCCTGCTGCGCGGCGTCCGTAATCTCCCTGGCTTTACGGTCCATTTCTACAATTTGTTGGATCATATCCTGCATCCCGACCGTACCTCCTTTATCCTGCGCGGAGGGTTCCCCCTCCTTCTTGATCAAACGTGAAAAAACGAAGGGCAGCGCAGGCCCTCCGGGTAAAAATCGTAGATATTATAATCCCCCGTTCCTGAAATTTCAATGTGTGAAATGTCAGAAATGGGGGGCGGTTTTGCAGGAAGATTTGGGGAATTAGGAAGATTTTCCTGCAAAACCGTCAATCCCTCGTTAATTTTTCAGGCTTTGCAGCGGGGCCGGGATCCTGCCGCCGCGGCCGATGAACCGCGCCGGGGACGAGCGGTTCACCTGCATGACCGGGCCGCTCCCGAGCAGGCCGCCAAAATTCAGTTCCTCGCCGGGTTGCTTGCCGATGGCGGGGATGAGCCGCACGGCGGTGGTCTTGCTGTTCACCATGCCGATGGCGGCTTCATCCGCAATAATGGCGGAAATGACCTCCTCCGGCGTGTCGCCGGGGATGACGATCATGTCCAAACCGACGGAGCAGACCGCCGTCATGGCCTCCAGCTTGGTGAGGGTGAGCACGCCGCTGCGCGCCGCGTGGATCATCCCGGCGTCTTCCGTAACGGGGATGAACGCGCCGGAGAGGCCCCCCACCTGCGAAGACGCCATGACGCCGCCCTTCTTCACCGCGTCGTTGAGCAGCGCCAGCGCCGCCGTGGTGCCGTGCGCGCCGCAACACTCCAAGCCCATCTCTTCGAGGATGTGCGCCACCGAATCGCCCACCGCGGGCGTCGGCGCCAGCGAAAGGTCGACAATGCCGAACGGCGCGCCCAGCCGGCGGGAGGCCTCCTGCGCGACGAGCTGCCCCATGCGCGTAATCTTGAACGCAGTGCGCTTGACCAGCTCCGCCACCTCGGAGATGCTGCAATCCCCCGCCTTTGCCAGCGCCGCGCGAACCACGCCCGGGCCGGAAACGCCCACGTTGATGACGCAATCCGGCTCGCCCGGGCCGTGGAACGCGCCAGCCATGAACGGGTTGTCCTCCGGGGCGTTGCAGAACACCACCAGCTTTGCCGCGCCAATGCAGTCGCGGTCCGCGGTGCGCTCCGCCGCCAGACGGATGGCGCGGCCCATTTTCGCCACGGCGTCCATGTTGATGCCGGCTTTGGTTGTGCCGATGTTCACCGAAGAGCAGACCCGCTCGGTGCGGCTGAGCGCCTCCGGGATGCTCTCGATGAGCCGCAGGTCCCCAGGCCCAAATCCCTTGTGCACCAGGGCGGAATAGCCGCCAATGAAATTGACGCCCGTGCTCTCTGCCGCGCGGTCGAGCGCGAGCGCATAGCGGACCGGGTCCCCGCCGGACGCCGCGGCCACCATCGCCACCGGCGTGACGGAAATGCGCTTATTGATGATCGGGATCCCATACTCCTTGCTGATGTCCTCGCCTGTTTTGACCAATTCCCCCGCGCAGCGGCAGATCTTGTCGTAAATCTTGCCGCAGGCGCGGCCGGCGTCGGAATCCGCGCAGTCCAGAAGGGAAATCCCCATCGTAATGGTGCGCACATCCAGATTTTCCTGGTCGATCATCTGGATGGTTTCCAAAATATCATGCGTATTGATCATCGCTTACGCCCCTCCCTTTCCTTATACGCGGTGCATGGAGTGGAAAATCTCCTCGTGCATGGCGTGGACGGTGAGGCCCATCTCTTTGCCCAGCGCGGAAAGCCGGTCGGAAAGCTGGTCGAACGGGATGGTCGACTGCGAAATATCCACCAGCATGATCATCGCGAACAGATCTTGCAGGATTGACTGGGTCACCTCCAGCACGTTCACGCCGTTTTCGGCGCAGACCCCCGACACCTTCGCCAGAATCCCGACCATATCTTTCCCGATGACTGTAATGACAGCACGCATTTGCGGCACCTCCTACGGGTTTTTGGTAAAATTTCTGCCGTCCCGGCAGCCCACCCTTTGATTATGAACGCCGCTGCGCGTTCTGTCAAGCGCCCTTTGGGGAGAACCTTCCCCTTTTTTTGACGAAATGGGTAAATCCGGCGCTGGGAAACGGGAAGAATTTGAGCGGAAAGCGGAAAAATAGGGCCGGTGGCTGTCATTTTTCCCTGGGATGTGCTACACTAGGGGGGATTGATAAAAGAAATCGCCGGATCCCGGCTGCAACGCTACGGATGGGAGGCTTTGCCCGCCATGAGATACCGCTACATTTCAGACTGCCACCTGCACAGCGGGTTTTCCCCCGACGGGGGAGACTCGATGGCCATGCTGTGTGAACGGGCCGCCGCGCTGGGCCTGCACGCGGTGGCCATCACAGACCACTGCGAGTGCAACGAATACGACTCCGCCGGGTACCGTGAATCTGCCCGCGCTTCCTATTTGGAAAGCAAGCGCGCGTGCGTACAGTTTCAAGGCCGCCTGCAGGTGTACGCCGGCATCGAGCTTGGCCAGGCGACCCAGAACCTGGCCGCCGCCCAGGATATCCTCGACGCCTGCGACTTCGACTTCGTGCTCGCCTCGCTGCACAACCTCGCCGGCCGCCCGGATTTTTGGGAACTGGACTACCGGGACGAGGACCCCCAAGCGCTGCTTGAGCAGTATTTCGACCAGGTGCAGGAACTGGTGGAGTGGGGCAATTTCGACTCCCTCGCACATTTGACCTATCCGCTGCGCTACATGGTAGGCGAGCACCGGTTAGACCTCTCGTTTGAAAGCCTGTACGGCCGCATTGACACCATCTTGCGCACGCTTGTGATGCAGGACAAAGCGCTGGAGGTCAACACCTCCGGCCTGCGGCAGAAATACGGGCGCACCATGCCCACCCTGAAGGTGCTGCGCCGCTTCCGCGAGCTGGGCGGCCGTTTTGTCACGCTCGGCTCAGACGCGCACCGCTGGGCGGACGTCGGCGCGGGCATTGAGTCCGGCCTTTCGCTGCTGCGGGAGGCGGGCTTCCATACCTTTACCATTTTTGTCAAGCGTGAACCCAAGCAATTCCCCATTGAATAACCGCCCTGCGGGGAGGATGTTGCAAAGGCCGCCGGACGGCGGAGAAAAGGAGGAAATGGACGATGGACCAGCTTTTAGAATTGTTGAGCGAAAACGCCCGGTTGAGCACGGAGGAGCTCGCCGTCATGCTGAACGCCGCGCCGGAAGACGTGGCGCGCCGGATTGCGGACTATGAGAAGAAGGGGGTCATCCGCGGCTACCGCGCGTTGATCGACTGGGATAAGGTCGACCAGAACTACGCCCAGGCGCTCATCGAATTGAAAGTCATCCCGAAGCGCGACCGCGGGTTTGACGAGATTGCCGGCCGCCTGATGGAATTCCCCGAGGTGGACAGCGTCTACCTGATGTCCGGCGGGTACGACCTCGCCGTCATCGTCAAAGGCCGCAGCATGCAGGAGATTGCCCTTTTCGTGGCGCGCCGCCTCTCCCCGCTGGAGTCGGTGCAGTCCACCGCGACCCATTTCTTCCTCACCCGCTACAAAGAGGGCGGCGTCGTGATGAATGCAGAGGAGGAAAAGGAGGACGAGAGGAGGAGCGTTTTCTGTGATTGATTACGCGTCCCGCATGAACCGCGAGATTGTCGCCCTCAAGCCGTCGGGCATCCGCCGCTTTTTCGACATTGCGGCCGAGATGGACGACGTCATCTCGCTGAGCATCGGCGAGCCGGATTTCTCCACCCCGTGGCATGTCCGGTAGACCGGCATCCAGTCGCTGGAAAAAGGGCGCACCTGGTACTCGCCGAACCGCGGGTTTTTACAGCTGCGCGAGGAAATCTCGCGCTGGTTCCTGCGCCACTGCCATGTGGAATACGACCCGGCGGCGGAAATCCTGGTCACGGTGGGCGGCTCCGAGGCCATCGACCTGTGCATCCGCACGCTCATTGAACCCGGCGACGAGGTGCTCATCCCCGAGCCGAGCTTTGTGTGCTACGTCCCGCTCACCGAGGCGGCGCGCGGCGTGCCGGTCATCCTTGAGACCAAAGCGGAAGACGGCTTCCGCCTGACGCCGGAGCTTTTGGAAGAAAAAATCACGCCGAAAACCAAGCTGCTCATCCTCCCCTACCCGAACAACCCGACGGGGGCCGTCATGCGCCGCGAGCACCTGGAGGCCGTCGCCCGCGTGGTGGAAAAGCACGGCCTGTTTGTGCTTTCGGACGAGATTTACGGGGCGCTCACCTACGGCGGCGCGCCGCATGTCTCGTTTGCGGAGATTCCCGGCATGCGCGAGCGCTCGGTGATTGTAAACGGGTTTTCCAAGGCGTTTGCCATGACGGGCTGGCGGCTCGGCTACGCGCTCGGCCCGCGTGAAATCATTGCGCAGATGACCAAGCTGCACCAGTACGCCATCATGAGCGCGCCGACCACCGCGCAGTACGCGGCAGTGGAGGCGCTGCAAAACGGCGACGAGGACATTGAGCATATGCGCGGGCAGTACGACCTGCGCCGCCGCCTCATCGTCGACAGCCTCAACGCGATGGGCCTGCCGTGCTTTGAGCCGGAGGGCGCGTTTTATGTGTTCCCGAGCATTCGCAGCACCGGCCTCTCTTCCGAGGAATTTTGCGAACAGCTGATCTATCACAAACGCGTGGCGGTCGTCCCCGGCGTGGCGTTCGGCGCCTGCGGGGAAGGTTTCGTCCGCGTGGCATATTCGGATTCGCTTAAAAATATCAGCGAAGCGCTGCGCCGCATCAAAGAATTTTTGCAGGAGATCGAACCATCATGAAAGAAGACGTCGCGCTGCTCGCTTGCGGCAGCTATGCGTTTGAAGAAGTGAAACAGGCGGTTGACGAGCAGTTCCGGCTTCTCTCGCTGGACGGCCTCCTCCACGACGGCATGGAGGTCCTCGTCAAGCCGAACCTCATCATGCGCTCCGCGCCCGAGGCGGCGGCGGTCACGCACCCCACCGTGGTTGCGGCGGTGGCCTGCTGGCTGCGGGAACACGGCGCAAACGTAACCATTGCCGACAGCCCCGGCGGGGTTTACAACCCCACGGTGCTGCGCGCCATCTACCGCGGTACCGGCTACCAGGCGATGGCGGAGGAATACGGCTTCCTTTTGAACACCGACTGCTCCTACGAGGAAGTAAAAAACCCCGGCGGCACGCTCTGCCATGAATTCCCCATCATCGCGCCGGCGCTGCGCGCCGAATTGATTGTCGACGTGGCGAAGCTGAAGACCCACTGCATGACCATGCTTTCCGGCACGGTGAAGAACATGTTCGGCGCGGTGCCGGGCCTGATGAAGCCGGAGCTGCACTGCCGCTTCCCGCAAAAACCGGAATTCTGCGAAATGCTGGTCGACCTTTGCAGCATGCTGCGCCCGTCCATCTGCGTGTTAGACGGCGTGACCGCGATGGAGGGCAACGGCCCCACCGGCGGCCGCCCGCGGCATGTGGGCGTGCTGCTCGCCGGGCGCAACCCGTTTGCAGTGGACTGCGCCGGCGCGCGCCTCATCGGCATGGACCCCGCCTCCATCCCGCTGCTGGCGGCAGGCATGCGGCGCGGCCTCTGCCCGGGCGAGGGGGACATCCGCGTGCTCGGCGGCGATCCGGCGCGCTTTGCGGTCCCGGATTTCTTGCAGCCGGAGTCGAAGACCAGCGATTTCATCGACCGCCTGCCCCGCTTCCTGCGGCCGCTGGCGTCAAAAGTAACGACGCCCATCCCGAAAATCCGGGAAAGCGCCTGCGTCGGCTGCGGCCGCTGCGCGGAAAGCTGCCCGCAGCACACCATCACCATAGAGAACCATGTGGCAAAGATCCACTACCAGCATTGCATCCGCTGCTATTGCTGCCACGAGATGTGCCCCATGCAAGCCATCGACATCAAGCGGTTCTCCTTATTCCGCTTGTGACGGGGGTGCGCCATGCGTTCGCTGACCTGCCGCGGCTTCGCGAAGATCAACCTGACGCTCGACATCCTCGGGCGCCGGGAGGACGGGTACCATCTGTTGCAAATGGCGATGCAGTCCGTCTCCCTTTTTGACACGGTGCGCCTGACGCGCTCCGCCGCGCCCGGCGTCTCCCTTGTTTGCGCGGATCCCGCCGTCCCGCGCGACGGCAGTGACACGGCCAGCCGCGCCGCGCGCGCGTTTCTCTCTGCGGCCGGCCTGGCGGAGGGGGTCTGCGTCGAACTGGAAAAGGCCATCCCCTCCCAGGCGGGCCTGGGAGGCGCCAGCGCCGACGCAGCCGCCGTCCTGCACGGGATGAACGCGCTCTTTGGCGCGCGGCTTTCCCCGCAAACCCTTTTGCACCTCGGCCTTTCCGTGGGCGCAGACGTGCCATTCTGCCTCACAGGAGGAACCCTCCTGGCGGAGGGCGTCGGCGAGCGTCTCTCCCCGCTGCCTGCGCCGCCGCCCTGCTGGGTTGTCCTTTGCAAGCCGGAAGCGGGCGTCAGCACCCGCGAGGCGTTCCGCTTGGCGGACGAGGGGCGGTCCGGCTACGCGCCGCACACGCCGGGGATGCGCCGCGCACTGGAAACCGGGCGCCTGCCGGAGGTGGCCGCCGCCTTGGGAAACCATTTCGAGGCCCTGCTCCCGCTTCCGCCGGTGCAGGAGGCCAAGCGCCTGCTGCGGGAGGGCGGCGCAGAAAACGCCTGCATGACGGGCAGCGGCTCCGCCGTGTTCGGCCTTTTTGCGCAAGAGGAAACCGCCCGGCGCTGCGCGGAAGCGCTGGCCCCGCTGTTCCCTTTCACCGCGGTATGCGAACCCGCCGCGCAGGGCGTGGCGGTAGAAACCTCCTGCTGACCGGTCTCGGAATAAAACAGGAAAAATCTGCCCATCCTTTCTTTGCATCTTGAAAGGAAGGGCGATTTTTATGAAACGATGGGAACGGGCGGCGGCCGCCGCCCTGGTGTTGGCGGTCTTTTTTTCCTTCTCCGGATTTACCGGCGCGTGCGAGGGCATCCCGGACCGGGTGGTGCGGCTGCACGTCTTGGCAAACTCCGACTCGGAGGAGGACCAGGCGCTCAAGCTCGCCGTGCGGGACGCCGTTTTGCAGGCTGGGTCCGGCCTTTTGGACGGCGCGGCAGACCGCGCCGGGGCGGAAGCGCGCTTGCAGGAGAGCCTTCCCGTTTTGGAGCAGGCGGCCCGCGAGACGCTGGCGGCGCAGGGCTGCGGCGACCCGGTGCGCGTGGAACTGACGACCTGTTATTTCCCCACGCGCACCTACGGGGAATGGACGCTGCCCGCTGGGAACTATCGCGCTGTGCGCGTCGTCATCGGCGAGGGGCAGGGGCACAATTGGTGGTGCGTCCTGTTCCCGCCGCTCTGCCTGCCCGCCGCACAGGGTTCTCCCGGCCTGGAGGACGTCCTCACCGCCCCGCAGATGGACCTGGTCTCCGGCGGTTACGAGGTGCAGTTTAAGCTGGTGGAATATTATGAACAACTGCGCGCGTGGCTCTCCGGCAACGCTTAGAAGCCCGCGCGGGAAGGAGCGCGCATGGTCACATACCGGGCATTGCAAATGGAAGAGCTTTGCCGCCCGTTGTGGGCGGATTTTATCCGGCGGCAGGAGGTCACGCGCTGCTGGCGGCGGGTGGACGGCCGGTGGACCATCCAGGATGCGCCGTTCACCGACGATTGGGACGAAGGCGACTACCGCGAATTGATCTCGCTGCTTCGCCACACGCTGCAAACCGGCGGCCTGGTTCTGGGCGCGTTTTGCGGCGGCGGCCTGAAGGGCTGGGTCTCGGTGGAAGCGGAGTTCTTCGGCGGCGAGCACCGCTATTTGGACCTCTCTACGCTCTACGTCTCGGCAGAACTGCGCGGCCAGGGCATTGGGAGCGAGCTTTTTGCCCGCGCCAAAGAGTGGGCCAAGGCGCACGGCGCGCGCAAGCTCTACCTTTCCGCCCATTCCGCGGTGGAAAGCCAGGCGTTTTACCGGGGCCGCGGCTGCGTAGACGCCCAATGGCTCCACGCCGGCCATGTAGCGGCGGAGCCGTTCGACTGCCAATTGGAATGCATGTTATGAGCCGGGGACCGGGCGGGGACCCGGCTTATTTTTCGCAAAATCCGTTCAATTTTGCACATCCTCTTTTCTTTTTTGTTCGATTCTATTATAATATTAGGTACGGATTTATCAGGAGGGAGTGCAATGAAGGAACAATTGCGGCAATTTTTCCGCATCCCCTGCGAGGTGAAAGATGCTTTTTGGGAGGACGCCGTGCGGAAAAACCGCGTCACCCTGCTCCTCGTCAGCATCATGATCTTCGGCATGGAGCTGTTCAACATGGGCCGGGTTCTGTTCATGACGGAATCCCGCCTAGGGACAGCGAATAACCGGCGGTATTTCTTTATGTATCTGACGCTGTTCCTGGGCGCGGCGCTGCTGCTTGCGTTCCAACGGCTGTTCCGCCGCACGCGGGTCCGCGCCCGTTGGTGCATCCATTACGGGTTTACGCTCTTCTTTTTCTTCTGGCACATTGCGCTCAACGCCTATGACCTCAGCCGGGACCCGGAGGGCAACACCGGCGTCTACACCACGGCGATGCTCGGCATGGCCATCCTCATCCAGATGCCGCCTGTGTTCGCCTTCCTCGCGCACGGCCTGGGTTACGCGCTCTTCACGCTACTCACCGTGCCGGAAATCCCTTCGGGGCATCTGCTTAACCTCACCATCACCGCCATTGTGGCGCTGGCCATCTCGCTGACGCGCAGCCACCAAGCGGTCATCGTCCTCTCCCAGCAGCAGGAAATCCAGGAAATGAACCGGTCCCTGCAAGCCCTGCTGCAAAAGGACCCGCTCACCGGCCTGCTCAACAAGACGGCGTTCCAGGACACCGCCGAATCGGCGCTGAAAAAGCTGCCGCCAGACGGGAAATTCACGCTGCTCCTGATGGATATGGACGATTTTAAGGGGATCAACGACCGCTACGGCCACCCCTGCGGCGACATGGTGTTAAAAGAGGCCGCGTGGGCGTTGCGGGACGCCTTCCCCTCCAGCGTTGCCATCGGCCGCATCGGCGGGGACGAATTCGCCGTGGCCCTCCGCCACAGCGGGGAGGACGGCTGCGAAGCGGCTTTCCGCCGCCTGCTGGAGGATTTGAAAAAGATCCGCTGGAAGGGCGAAGTGCTGGACGTCTCCGCCAGCACCGGCGTGTGCCGCGCCGCCACGCCCGGCAAACCGTTCTCCGTTTTATACCAGGAGGCAGACCGCGCCCTCTACCGTGCAAAAGCCCAGGGAAAGGGCAACTGCTGCACGCAGGAGCTTCCCTAAAGAAAACCGCAAGACCGAAAAACTGCCTTCCCCGCGCGGGGGAGGCAGTTTTTGTTTTTTACAGGCGGAATTCCGCGAGGATCTCCGGGAAATTCTGCCGGAAGACCACGCCCTGCATCCCGGCGCGGCGCGCGCCGAGGATATTGTCTTCCCGGTCGTCCACCATCAGGCAGGATGCCGCGTCCAAGCCATACGCCGCGCAGAGATGGCGGTAAATGGCCGGGTCCGGCTTGATCAAATGCACGCCGCAGGAAACCACGGCCCCGTCAAATGCCGAAAACGGCAGGAAACGTGGGAAATAGCGGTAGATCCGCTCGCTCGCATTCGAGAGCAGGTACATCCCGTACCCCTTCTTGCGGCAGGCGTCGAAAAATTCGCGCGCGCCCGCCACCGGTTCCATGGTAAAAAGGTCCCACTCCCCAATGCAGCGGCGCAGCGCCGGGTGGAATTCGGCCGGCACGCGGCGTTTGACGCTCTCATACATCTCTTCCTCTGTGATGCGTCCCAAGTCCGCCTGGATCCACTCCGGGCCTTCAAACAGCTCCCGCAGGATCTTTTCCCGGCCCTCTTCCTCGCCGCAAAGCTCCCGCAGCGCGCGTTCCGGCTCGTAGCGGAGCAGTACGTTCCCCATGTCCAAAATGAGATTCCGGATCATGCGTTCCCCTCCCGCCGGGCGTCAAGCCCGCTTTTCACGAAGATAGCGGTCGATGGACGCCGCCGCGCGCTTGCCTTCGCCCATCGCGAGGATGACGGTGGCCGCGCCGGTCACCGCGTCGCCGCCGGCGTAGACCCCTTCCCGCGTGGTTTGCAGCGTCTCTTCGTTCACAATCAGGCAGCCGTGGCGGTCCGCCTCAATGCCCGTGGTGGTGGTGCGGATGAGCGGGTTTGGCGAATTGCCAATGGCCATGATGACGCAGTCCACCGGAAGGGAGAATTCTGAGCCGGGGATTGCCACCGGCCTGCGCCGGCCGCTGGCGTCCGGCTCGCCGAGTTCCATGCGGATGCACTCGAGCGACGTGACGCGGCCGTCCTCGCCGCCGTGCACCGCCACCGGGTTCGAAAGCAGGCGGAACACCACGCCCTCTTCCTTCGCGTGGTGGATTTCC
The DNA here is from genome assembly GCA_944380775.1 of uncultured Clostridia bacterium. Classification (GTDB taxonomy): domain Bacteria; phylum Bacillota; class Clostridia; order Oscillospirales; family Acutalibacteraceae; genus CALWKP01. The sequence continues at coordinate 28,270 of CALWIP010000032.1, forward strand.
TCCTTGCGCGCGGGCATCTGCTCTTCTGCGCGCCGGTAGACCACGGAGACCTCCTCCGCGCCCAGGCGCAGCGCGCTGCGCGCCGCATCCATCGCCACGTTGCCGCCGCCGCACACCGCGACGCGCTTTGGCCGCACGATGGGCGTATCATATTCGTCGAGATAGGCCTTCATCAAATTGATGCGGGTGAGGAATTCATTGGCGGAATACACGCCCACCAGGCCCTCGCCCGGGATCCCCATGAAACTCGGCAGGCCGGCGCCGGTGCCGAGGAACACCGCCTCGTAGCCCATTTCGAACACGTCGTCCACCGAGAGGACCTTGCCCATGACCATGTCTGTTTTGACCTCGACGCCGAGCGCCTCCAGGCGGCGGACTTCCTTTTGCACAATCTCCTTCGGCAAGCGGAACTCCGGGATGCCGTACATCAGCACCCCGCCCGCCGCGTGGAGCGCCTCAAACACAGTGACCTCGTAGCCCAGCGCAGCCAAATCGCCCGCGCAGGTGAGGCCTGCCGGGCCTGCGCCGATGACCGCAACCTTGCGCCCGTTGCGCTGCGGGCGGGCGGCGGTTTCCCCACGGTGCGCCATCGCCCAGTCGGCGACATAACGCTCCAGGCGGCCGATGCCAACCGGCTCGCCCTTGATGCCGCGCACGCATTTGCTTTCGCACTGCGTCTCCTGCGGGCAGACGCGCCCGCACACCGCCGGCAGGCTGTTGGTCTCCACAATGGTCTGGTAGGCTTCTTCCATTTCGCCCGCGGCGACATGCCGGAGGAACGCCGGGATATGGACGTTCACCGGGCAGCCGTTCATGCAGGGCGCGTTTTTACATTGCAGGCAGCGCTGCGCCTCTTGCACCGCCATTTCTTCCGTATAACCGAGCGCAACCTCGCTGAAATTCCGGCGGCGCACCGCCGGGTCCTGCTCCGGCATCGGGGTCTTCTTCGGATTTAGATTAGGCATGTTCCGCACCCTCCATTAACCGGCAAAATTCGCGGTCCGACGCGGCCTCCTGCTCCCGGTATGTGCGCAGGCGCGCCATCGCCTCGTCAAAATCAACTTGGTGCCCGTCGAAATCCGGGCCGTCCACGCAGGCGAATTTCGTCTTCCCGCCCACGGTGAGCCGGCACCCGCCGCACATCCCGGTCCCGTCGATCATGATCGGGTTCATGCTGATCATCGTCTGAATGCCGTATTCCTTGGTGAGATCGCAGACAAACTTCATCATGATCATCGGCCCGATGGCCACCACCAGGTCGTAATCCGCGCCCGCTTCGATCTGCCGCCGCAGCGCGTCCGTCACCAAGCCCTTGTTCCCGTTGGAACCGTCGTCCGTCATCACAATGAGGCGGTCGCAGGCCGCGCGCATCTCGTCTTCCATGAACACAATGTCCTTGTTGCGGAACCCGGCGATCATATCCACCGGCGTGCCCATTTCATGCAGCGCCTTGGCCTGCGGGTAGGCGATGGCGCAGCCTGCGCCGCCGCCAATGACCGCCACATGGCGCCGGCCCTCCAACTCGGAAGCCTTGCCCAGCGGGCCGATGAAGTCGAGGAGGGCGTCCCCCTCTTCAAGCGTATCGAGCAGGCGGGTGGTCTTCCCCACTTTCTGGTAAATAATGGTAACTGTGCCGTTTTCCCGGTCATAATCCGCCACGGTTAAAGGGATGCGCTCCCCGGTCTCATTGACGCGCAGGATGATAAACTGCCCCGCCTTCGCTTTTTTTGCCACAAAGGGGGCTTTTACAACCATCAAGGTCATCGAATCGTTCAGTCTCCGCTTTTTCACGATTGGAAACATCAGATCTCCATTCCTTTCCCAGCCAGCTTCGCGCGGGCGCGCCCGCGCGGTGTGCCGTGGAATTATTATACTTTTTTTCCCGGGGTTTGACAAGCGGTAACTACAACAAAAATTCGAAAAATGAAGGAATGGGATTTGGTTTATTCATATTCCCCGGATCCCGGTCAGGATTCCAGCGCGAGCCAATCGGCAAGGCCGCGGAAAACCGGCGCGCACGCCCCGCCGCCCTGCGGCTCGTCTTCGCCGAACACCACAATGGCGACTTGCGGGTCGTTCAGCGGGTAAAACCCGGCGTACCACGCCTGCACGGCCTCTTCCCCGTCCTGCACCCGGCCGGTTTGGGCGGTGCCGGTCTTGGCCCCCGCCATGCCGAGGAGTGGGCGGCCGTCGCGGCCGGTGCCGTGGTCTACGGAAGCCGCCATAAATTCGCGCAGCAGGCGCGCCGTTTCTTCTTGCAGCACACGTTCCTGCCGGGGCGTTTCCGGCTGCCAGACCCACGCAAGGGTTTCGTCCACAAGCCCCTCGACCAGCGCTGGTTCCACCGCGACGCCGCCGTTGGCGATGCACTGCACCATGCCCGCCACTTGCAGCGGCGTCACCAGCAACGAGCCTTGCCCAAACGAGAAATTTGCCAGGGCGCGCGGCTGTTCCAGTTCCTCTAGCGTGGGCAGGTTCCCGGACTTTGCCAGCATGCCGGGCGCGAGTTCTGCCCCCTGGCCAAAACCGAGCGCCTCCGCCATGCGGAGCAATTCCCCGTCGGGAAGCTCCTGCGCCAGACGGACAAAGTAGGCGTTGCAGGATTGCGCGACTGCTTCCTGCATGCCGACTTCCCCGTGGGCTGCCCCGTCAAAGCAGTGGAAACGCGCGCCCGCCACCTCTTCAAACCCCTCGCATTCGTATTCCTCCTGCGGGGAGATGCCGGACTCCAACGCGGCGGCGGCGACGGCCAATTTGAACACGGAACCGGCATTATACGCCTCCAGGCAGCGGTTTAAAAAAGGGGAATCCGGCGCGTCCAGCGCGGCGGCGACGCCGTCCGGCGAAAAAGAGGGCGTGCTCGCCATTGCGCGGATCTTCCCGGTGGAGACCTCGATCACCACGGCGGCGCCTTTGTCGAGGTGCTCCCGCAGCAGCTCCTCCGCCTTTTGCTGCAACCCCGCGTCCAGCGTCAGCACCACGCCGGCCTGTTTTTTTGCGGTGGTGTTTTCAATCTCCCGCTGTTCCCCTTGCAGCACGCGGTGGACGGCGTCGACCTTATATTTTACGGCAATGCGGCCGGGGTCCGCCGAGAGATAGGCGTCAAACGCTTTTTCAATGCCGGAAACGCCGTGCCCGCTCCCGTCGAGGTAGCCGATCACATGGCTGGCGGTCTGCGGATCCTGGTAGCGGATGTCCACCGAAAACACGTCGACGCCGGGCGCCGAAAACGCGCCGGAACCGGCGGGCAATTCCAGGGAAAACGGGGAACCCTGCGAAAGCAGCCGGTAGGCAGACTGCATCTCTTCCTGCGGCAGGATGCGGGAGAGCGCCGCGGCCGCCTCCGTGCTGGGGACGACGGCGGCGAGCTGCCGCTCGGACGTGCCGACCAGCGGCGTAAGCGCCGCGTCGTAAATTGTGCCGCGCGTGCGGGTGATCTCCACCTCATAGGCGCCCTGCGCCGCGGCGGCGGCGGCCAGCTGCTCCCCGCTCGAAACGCTGTAGACCTTCATCAGCACCCAGAACATCGCCAGCAGGAAAAGGGCAAAAGAGCCCGCCGTTCTCCGACGCATTTGCATCACACTCCCGTGCTAGCATCCCCCCTCCGGGCGCCCTTTATCCCGCGCGCAGGCAGAAAGGGAGGGCAGGCCAAAGCCCGCCCTCCCGAAAAAGAGTTCCAATTTTTGTTTAGAACAGGTGGAATGCGAGGAATACGCTCGCGAATACGATAGAGACCATCGACAGCAGCTTGATGAGGATGTTGATCGACGGGCCGGAAGTATCCTTGAACGGGTCGCCGACCGTGTCGCCAACCACGGCGGCCTTGTGGGCGTCGCTGCCCTTCCCGCCGTATTCGCCGCTTTCAATGTACTTCTTCGCGTTATCCCACGCGCCGCCGGAGTTCGCCATCATGACGGCGAGGATAAACCCGGAGACCGTCGCGCCGCCCAGCATCCCGCAGATGCCGTTGACGCCCAGCACGACGCCGATGATAATCGGGGCGATGACCGCGAGAAGCGCCGGCGCGAGCATCTCCTTCTGCGCGGATTTCGTGCAGATATCGACGCAGGAAGCGTAATCCGCCTCCGCCTTGCCCTCCATCAATCCCTTGATTTCGCGGAACTGGCGGCGGACTTCCACCACAATGCTCTGCGCCGCGCGGCCGACCGCATCCATCGTCAGCGCTGCAAAGAGGAACGGCAGCATGCCGCCGACAAACAGGCCGATGAGCACCGGCGGGTTGATGAGGCTCAATTCAAACGTGAAATTCGGGTCGCGGATCTGGACCTCCGCCACAAAGGAGGCGATGAGGGCCAACGCCGTGAGCGCCGCCGAACCGATGGCAAAGCCTTTGCCGGTGGCGGCCGTCGTATTCCCCAGGGAATCCAGCGCGTCGGTGCGGTTACGGACCTCTTCGCCGAGGCCGGCCATTTCCGCAATGCCGCCGGCGTTGTCCGCCACGGGGCCGTAGGCGTCCGTCGCCAGCGTGATGCCGAGCGTGGAAAGCATGCCCACCGCCGAGAGGCCCACTCCGTAGAGGCCCTGGTTAAACGTCGCGTCGCCAATGCCGCCCGCGCCGCCGGAGACCGAGTAGCTCACCAGTACAGAAACGCCGACGATGATGACCGGCAGCACCGTAGAGAGCATGCCGAGCGAAAGGCCGCCGATAATCATGGTCGCGGGGCCGGTCTGGGACATGCCCGCCAGGCGCTTCGTCGGCTTGTAGGTGTCGGATGTGAAATATTCCGTCGTCAAGCCGATTAAAATGCCGGCGATCAGGCCGGAGAGGATGGCGAAATAGAAGCCGATTTGCCCGTCGAGTTCAAAATAGATGAGCGGGAACGCCGCCACCGCGATAATCAGCGCGCTGATCCAGGTGCCGCGGCGCAGCGCGGAGAGCAGGTTCTTCTGGCTCGCGCCCTCTTTGGTTTTGACAAAGAAGGTGCCGACAATGGAGGCGAGAATGCCGATGGCCGCCATGACCATCGGGACGGTGACGCCCTCAAAGCCAAGGCCCGCCGCCACGGCCAGAGACGCCGTGGAGATGATGGACCCGACGTAGGATTCGTACAGGTCCGCGCCCATGCCGGCCACGTCGCCGACGTTATCGCCGACGTTGTCCGCAATAACGGCCGGGTTGCGCGGGTCGTCCTCCGGGATGCCGGCTTCCACCTTGCCCACCAGGTCGGCGCCTACATCGGCCGCCTTGGTGAAGATGCCGCCGCCCACGCGGGCGAACAACGCCATGGAGGAAGCGCCCATGCCAAAGGTGAGCATCGCCGAGGTAATGGCCTGGATCTGCGCCTCTTCCATCGCCTGGCCTGCCGCAATTGTCAGATGCGCGGCGTCAGAATACCACCACTGCAGGAAGAAGTACCAAAACGAGATGTCCAAAAGGCCGAGGCCCACAACGACAAAGCCCATCACCGCGCCGGACGAGAACGCGATGCGCAGCCCGCTGTTGAGGCTGTTGCTCGCAGCGTGCGCCGTGCGCGCGTTGGCCGCCGTGGCAATCTTCATGCCGATGAAGCCCGACAGGCCCGAGAAAAAGCCGCCGGTGACAAACGCAAACGGCACGAACAGGGTGAGGAAGCCCGTGAGCGCCAGCACCATCAAAATGACAAACATCACGGCAAAGAAGATTGCAACGCCCGCGTACTGCCGCTTGAGGTACGCGTTCGCGCCCTTGCGCACCGCAAGGGAGATTTTTTTCATCAGGTCGGTCCCCTCGGGGGCTTTAAGCACTCTCCTCGAAAGGAAAAGCGCAAAAAGCAGGGCGAGGGCGGAGCCGACCGGCGCCAAAAAGGTTAGACTCATGACTGTTATCCCTCCAAAACCGCAAATTGGAACCCTTCTGTTTCAGGATACCAGAATTTGGAGATTTTCGCAAGAGATTTTTTCGATTTTGCCAGTTCCGCGCCTGGGAAATGATGGAACCCCCGGCGCCTCCCGCCCGGGAAAGAAAAATCCGTTTTCCCCCTGTTTCGGGTTTCCAAACCCGGCGGAATATGGTAGAATCAAAGCGGGCGGCTGCGGCAATGCGCCACATTTTAGGAGGAGGGAAAGCCATGCGGTCCACTTTCAAGACCCGTCCCACACGGAAAATCTCCAAAGAAGAGTTCCAAGCCCACCGGCGGAAGCAAATGGAGGGGAACCCCTATTCGTTTGCCCACGGCCTGAATTTTTACAAGCTGTTCTGGATCTTTTTAATCGGCAGCGTCATCGGTTTTGTGGTGGAAACGCTGTTCTGCTACGTGGTAGAAGGTTTTTTCGAGAGCCGCAAGGGCCTTTTGTACGGGCCGTTCATCCCGATTTACGGCTTTGGCGCCGTGCTGATGACGCTGGCGCTCTACCGCTACCGCAACCGCAGCAGCACGGTGATTTTCGTCGCGTCCGCCGTCATCGGCGCGGCGTTTGAATATTTCTGCTCCTGGGTGCAAGAGACGGTGTTCGGCACCGTTTCCTGGGAATACAGCGGCTCTGCGCTCAACCTGCATGGCCGCACAAACGTGTACTTTGCGCTGTGCTGGGGCGTCCTCGGCCTCATTTTTCTGAACTACACGCTCCCGTTTTTGACGGAATGGATTGAAAAAATCCCGAACCGCGCCGGGAAAATCCTGACCTGGGCGCTGCTCGTGCTGATGGTTCTGGACATGGCCCTTTCGGCGGCGGCCGTCAAGCGGCAGGACCTGCGCCGCGAAGGCATCCCCGCGCGCAACGCGGTGGAGCTTTTCCTGGACGAAACCTACGACGACGAAACGCTCAAACGCATTTTCCCCAACATGCAGCCTGCGGAGGACAAGCACGACGAGGCGTACGCTGCCAGCTTTGACCCGCGCAACCGCGCCGAAGGGGATATTACCTAAAGGACGGCCAGACCGGCCGGGATGAGGAAAGGGGCTCTCTTATGATGGACAAGCGTGATTTGTTGCAAAAAGGAATCCGCGATTACGCGCTCATCACAGCCAGCACGCTTTTGATGGCGCTTGGGACATATCTATTTAAATTTCCCAACAATTTCACATTTGGCGGCGTCACGGGCCTTTCCGTCGTGGTGAGCGCCGTCCTCCCGGTGGGGCCCAGCACGGTCAACCTGGTGGTGAACCTACTGCTGCTCGTCGTCGGCTTTTGCTTTTTGGGCCGCTCGTTCGGCATCAAGACGGTATATTCCAGCCTGCTTTTGTCCGTTTCCCTCTCTGTGATGGAAGAAATTTGGCCCATCCAGGAGCCGCTCACCACCCAGCCCATGCTGGACCTGCTCTTCGCCGTCGCGCTCCCGGCGTTCAGCTCGGCGGTGCTGTTCAACATCGGCGCGTCCTCCGGCGGCACGGACATCGTCGCGATGATTGTGAAAAAGCACACCAGCGCGGACATCGGCGGCGCGCTGCTGCTCAGCGACCTGCTCATTACGCTGGCGGCGTTTTTCGTCTTCGATTTCCAAACGGCGCTGTTCTCCCTGCTCGGCCTGACGCTCAAATCCCTGGTAATCGACAGCGTGATTGAGAGCATCAACTTGAGCAAGTATTTCAACATCGTCTGCACGGACCCGGAGCCGATCTGCCATTTCATCGTCACGCGGCTGCACCGCAGCGCCACGGTATTCGAGGCGCGCGGCGCGTTTACGCACAACCGGAAATATGTCGTCCTAACCGCCATGAAGCGCTACCAGGCGATGCAGCTCCAGCAGTTCATCAAATCGACGGAGCCTGGCGCGTTTATTTTGATCTCGAATACCAGCGAGATCATCGGCAAGGGCTTCCACGAATAACCGCCCCCGGGCGCAGGATACAGAAAAAAGCGGCTCCCGTTCTGCACGGGGGCCGCTTTGCGGTCTGCTTTCTGATCACGCCTCAAACTGCTTGGCGCAGTCGGGATATTCATAGCCGTAGGTGTTGTGCTTGCGCAACGGGCTTGCGGGGTCCGCTTCTTCGTAATTCCCATAGGAGAAGATCTTCGCCTCGCCGAGGCGGCGGTACACCAGGCCTGCCCAGCAATTGCCGCCCGCGTGGTGCCAAGCCAGCCACTCGGAGCCAAACGCCCAGGCGTCGGCATAGTTCAGGTCATGCGTCATGCTGGACGCCTGGTCAAAGCGGACATAGCCGGAACGCACCCAGCCCATTGCGCCCGCAGCCGTGCGCACCTGGTACCAGCCGTCGTTTGCAGCGGCGGAAAAATCGGCCGAAAGGACCTCCACCGCAAGGCCCTGCATCAGCTCGCCTTGTACGGGGCTGCTCCGGTCCGGCTGGCTGTAGAGGTCCGCCGCCGCGGTGGTCTTCGCCGGCAAACTGCCGCCCTGCGGGATCTCCGGCGGCACGACCGCATTGAGCAGGATCTCGCGCGCGTCAAAAGCGGCGGTCCCGTTCCAATATGCGGTGCCGACATTGTGGGAAAAGCTGATCATCGCGTCGAATTGCTGCTGGTTCACCAAAAGGCGGTTGTTCGCGATGAATCGGTTGACCTCGCCCGTGTAGATCTCGTTCACGGTGTTGAGCAGCAGCGCCCAGCCTTCCGTCTCCGTAATATTATTGTAGAAAACATCCCCCGCGCGATAGGTCTGCCCATAGCCGATGGTCGGGATATTATACGCCAGCGTATCCGGGTATACCGCGCCGCTGAAGCCCTCCCATTTGCACATGATGCGCAGCATCTGGTCGCTCACGCGCCGCTCCTCCGCCGTGGTTTCGGTAAAGCTCTGGGACGAAACGACAAAACTCGTGGTCTCTGCCCCAGTAGAGCTCATGACGCCGTTTTGCGCGGAATACACCTTCACCGTGTAGGTCCCCGGCGCAGAGAAGGACGTGGAGGCGCGCCACACGCGCGTGCGGTTCGGCGCGAGGCCGTCGTTTTCGGCCGTTTCTTCCGTGTACTGCGTCACTTGGATCGTCTGCGCAGAGCCGTCCGCCTGCTCCACCACAAAGCGCACGGCGTCGCGGGTATTGTCCGTCACGGCCACCAGCTCGACCGAAGCGCCGGTCCCCGCGATGTTCGGAGAAGTATAGGCCGCCTTCACCGGCTCCGCCTGCGTCACTGTCACGCGGCAGGCGGCCGTGTTCGCCCCGCCCGCGTCAGAAGCGGTGATGGTTGCCGTCCCGGGCGACACGGCGTAAATGTAACCGTTCGTCACCGTCGCGACGTCCGGGTCGCTGCTCGACCAGGTCACGCCGCCCGCAGGCGCCTGCGTGGTCTGGATGAGGAAGGTCTTCCCCTGCGGCACCGTGCCGGACGTGTGCGAAAGCGCCACCACGCCGGTGCCGGCGGCTTCTCCCTCTTCAAGGAACTGGATATATTCCGTGCTCAGGTAGCCGGTCAGGCCGCTTGCCGTGCGCACCTGCGTCCACTCGGGGTTGCCGGTGCTCAGCACCGTGACCACCGTGCCGGTGGCAAGCGTCGTCAAAATCTCGTATTCCGTGCCCGGCCCGCCGCGCAGGTTCACCGCCGTGGTCGCGCGCGCGCTGGTGTAGGCGGGCGTGCCGGAACCGCCGCTCTCTACTGTCACCGCCATGTGGGCCGTCGTATTGCCGGAAGTGAAGCTGATGGTCGCGCTGCCCGCGCCGTTCGCCGTAATCTCATAGACATAGCTGCCCGCGCCGCCGACGCCGGAATATTCCACCGACGCCACGCCCGTCTGGGACGACGCGGCCGTGGGGGCCGTATCCCCCGCGCCGCTCACCGTGACCCGGCAGGTTTCGCCCGGACCGCTGAACTGGTAAGAAGTCCGGTCCAGGGTGAGGACGGCCGGGGCCGTGGAGGAACCGCCTGAGGAATCCGGGCCGATGACCGTAACGGAACGCTGCGAATCGCCGGACGGCGTGACACCCTCCACAACGTCGACGCGGATAGACGCATGGCGGCCCGCGATGGACGCCTCCACCCAGCAGACGCCTGGGCTCACCGCCGTGATGCGGTACTTGTCCGTCCCGCTGATCTGCTGCACCGTCGCGATGCCGGTGCGCGAAGAGGTCACCTTCAGGTCTTCCCGCTTCAAATTCCCCGTCAGGGACGCGCGGAAATCATAGATGCCGTCCGGCGGCATGGTGTAGGCGCGCGTGTCCAGCGTCAAAACGCCTTGGGGTTCTTCCGTATTCCCGCCGGTGGAGCCGCCCGAAGAGGAACCCCCGCCCGAAGGCCCTGTTTCTTCCGGCGCTTCCGCGCCGCCGATGAGCGTGACGGAGCGCTGCGAGTCGCCGGATGGCGTGACGCCCTCGGCAACGTCGATGCGGATGGACGCATGGCGCCCCGCAATCTCCGCCGTGACATAGCAGGTCCCGGGGCTTACCGCTGTAATGCGGTACTTGTCCGTCCCGCTGATCTGCTGTACCGTCGCAATGCCAGTGCGCGACGACATCACCTTCAAATCCTCCGCCTTCAGGTTCCCCGTGAGCGACGCGCGGAAATCATAGATGCCGTCCGGCGGCATGGTATAAGAGCGCGTATCCAGCGTCAAAACGCCCTGGGGCTCTTCCGCATCCCCGCTGGTGGAACCGCCCGAAGAGGAGCCGCCCGAAGAGGAGCCGCCCGTGCTGCCCGAAGTCCCGGCCGCGAGGTACTCGCCGCTGCAATAGCCCTCGTAGCCGCTCTGGGTGCGCACTTTCACCCAGCCGGAGCCGTCGTTTTCCAGCACGGTGAGTTGCGCGCCCTTGGCCAACACCAGCAGCACGCTGTAGGAGCTGCCCGGCCCGCTGCGCAGGTTCAGCACGTCGGTGGTCACCGCGGCGCCGCCCGGCGCCACCGTACCGGCGGCGCTTCCGCCCCCGCCAAGAGCCAGGTATTCCCGGCTGCAATAGCCCTCCTGCCCGGAGGCGGAGCGCACCTGCACCCAGCCGGAGCCGTCGTCTTCCAGCACCGTAACGGCCGTGCCAGACGGCATGACTTCTAAAATGCCGTAGGAGCTGCCCGGCCCGCTGCGCAGGTTCAGCGCGTCGGTGGTCGACGCCGTCTGCACCGCCCCGGCCGGCAGGCCCGAAAGGGCCAGGGCCGCTGAAAGGATCACCGCCGTGAGGGAAGCCGCCAGCCTGCGCCGCCCCCGCCGCCTCTCTGTTTGTTTCATCGCCTTTTCCGCTCCTATCGCAAAACCGGCTTCCACCGGGATCTTCTCTCAAATTCGGGCTGCGCCCGTGGGATTATTATAAACTACTTCCCCGCGTTTGACAAGAGAAGCCGTTTTTCTTCCTCCCCGGACAAAAAAGAGGGGATACTTCCGCGCGGCTGCGCGTCGTACCCCCCGGCCACATCTGCGGGGATCCCCCTTCCCGGGCGCAAAAGACGCGTTGGTTCTCACGCCGCCTGCATCAGGGGGAAGTCTTGCCGGTCCTTCCCCAGGCGGCGCGATCCCCGCCCCGCCCCTTGCGGCGGCAGACCGGACGCTTCCGGAAATTGAGATCCCTACCTTTGATAAAACAAAGCTCCCCCGCAAAACATTGCACGCGGGTTCAAAAAACAAATTTGCGCTTACGCGAACGCGAGGTCGAGCACCATCATGAGCAAAAAGCCCGCCATAATCCCGGCCGTGCCGGCGTGGGTCCGGCAGCCGTGCGCCTGCGGGACCAGTTCCTCCACGACGACGTAGATCATTGCCCCGGCAGCGAACGAGAGGAAAAACGGCATCACCTGCGCCACGGAAATAGCCAACAGCGCGCCCGCCACGGCGGAGAGCGGCTCCACCGCGCCGGAGAGCACGCCGTAGGCAAAGGCTTTCCCGCGGCCCGCGCCTTCCCGCCGCAGCGGCAGCGAGACCGCCGCCCCCTCTGGGAAATTTTGCAGCGCCATGCCGGCGCAGAGGGCCGCGGCCCCGGCCAGGCCGGCGGCCTCCCCGCTTTGGGCCGCCACGGAAAACGCGAGGCCCAGCGCCATGCCCTCGGGGATATTGTGCAGCGTAACCGCCAGCACCATCATCATCGTCCCGCCGGTGAGGGAATGCTTTTCCGGCCGCAGGCGCAAGAGCAGGCGGTCCAGAAGGGACAGAAACGCGCCGCCCGCCGCAAACCCGGCCGCCGCCGGGAGCCAGGCCAGCATGCCCTCCTGCTGGGCCATTTCCATTGCGGGGATCAAAAGGGACCAAACGGACGCCGCAATCATGACGCCCGCGGCAAAGCCTAGAAACGCCTGGTGCACCCGCGTGCTGACATTTTTTCCCACAAACAACGCGGATGACGCGCCCGCCGCGGTAGCGAGGAACGCCAGGCCTGTTCCTAGTACCAGTGGTAACCACTCCGTCAAGAGATTCACCAGCTTCCCAATTTTTGCGCTCATAATCCCCGCCCGGGCGGGCAAACTAGCAGCGTCTGAGGGCGGGAAGCGCAGCGCCGGGAACGGCCGGCGCGCCCTTCGAGCCTTCAAACACTTCTTTCACACATCTGCCCGAGAAAGGAGGCGGCCTCATGAACAAGGCGAACCAGAGCATCAAGTGCACGGTGACCCAGTGCGCGCACCACTGCAACCAGGGCAATTTCTGCTCGCTGGACTGCATCACGGTGGGCACCCACGAAACCAACCCCACCATGTCGGAATGCACCGACTGCAAATCCTTCCAGGTGAAGGGCTGACCGGACGGGCAAGCGCCCGTCCGGCGCGCCCTCCAGTAGGCGGGGGAGCCTGGTTCATTCTATGAGCCGGGCTTTTCCCTTGCCCCTCGCGCCAAACAGAAAAGGATCCGGGACCCGCTTTTCCAGCAGGCCCCGGATCGTTTTTTCCGGATTTTTGCGCCCGGCTCAGCCCTCCTGCGTGCGCTCCACCTGGCGCTCCAGATAAGCGCTGAGCGATTCTCCCTTCAGGTTGATCTTCGTCGTGATATTGACGCCGTCATAGAGGCCGGTCTCGGAGTTGTCGCCCGGGTCCAGGTCCTTGCGGCGTTTCACAACCATCATTTCCTCTCCGTCGCGCACCTTGTCCAGGTCGTAGGTGTTCCCGCTCTCCGGCTCCGGCATCGCGACGATGCAGTAGTAACCCTGGTCATAATACGGCGCCATCGCCGTTTTGGCAAATTCCTTTTGCGCTTGGTCCCGGGCGTCCCCCTCTTCTACATTGGAGAAATCTTTCGGGATCACCATCACAACCACGGTCCCGGTCTTCTTTTGATAGACGCCGTCCTGATAAGTGTACGACGTGTCGCTTCCCGGCTCTGGGGTAAGCGCCTCCGCGCCCTGCGACGTTGCGGCGGATTCCTCTTCTGCCGGCGTTTCCTGCGGCGCGGCAGATTCCTCCGGCGCGCTTTCGCTGGGCTCTTTTTCCTCCTGCGACACCGCCTGCGACGGTGTTGCGCTCTCTTCGGAGGCAAGGGAGCTGGTCCCTTCCTCCCCGCCGGAGCAGGCGGTCAACAGCAGCATGGCCGCAAAAACGGCCGCAAGCATTCTTTTCATGGTAGCATACCTCCTACGCTAGTGTTCGCGCGCGCCGCCCGTTTATGCGGGCATCGATTCAGGCGGCGCGGCCCGGGGACGGCGGGCGGGGCTTCCAGCAGACTTTTCCGGGCGGAACATCCCCGGCCCTCGCTTTTCCCGAGGGCCGGTTCCAGTATAGGAGCGAGGTTTGAAGGTTCTGCAAATGCGCTGTGAACGCCCTGTAAAGAAAGGGTTTCGATTTTGTCATTTGTTTTCTATTGTAAAATAATTTGTTATTTTTTTGCCATATTGTGGCCCGCACGGTGCGACGGGGAAATTTTTCAAGAAGATTTCTTGGCCTGTTGACAATCTTTTCAAGATTTTTTCACAGGATTCCGGTATGATAAACCTGTCACAGTTCCACTGCCGGGGCCGGCGGGAGACCTGCGGAATACCGCACCCGCCGGCAAGGCAGACCAACCATCCTCCCCTCTGCGGGTTTTGATAAATCCTCCTTCCCTGCCGCGGCTGCGCGGCAAAACAGACCGAAACGCCGGGCTGCCCGTGTTGGGCCGCCCGGCGTTTTTCTTGCGGTTAGGAGGGACGCTTCCCCTGGGAACGGATCTGCCCGCGGCGGATTTTGCCGCTGATCGTCTTGGGGAGCTCGTCGACAAATTCGATGACGCGCGGATATTTGTAAGGCGCGGTCTGCTTTTTGACGTAATTTTGCAGCTCTTTTTTCAGTTCCTCCGTCGGCTCGTAGCCCTTGGCCAGCACGATGGTCGCTTTGACCACCTGCCCGCGCACAGGGTCCGGCACGCCGGTGATGGCGCACTCCAGCGTGCAGGGATGCTCCATCAGCACGCTTTCAATCTCAAACGGCCCGATGCGGTAGCCGGAAGATTTGATGATGTCGTCGGTGCGGCCGACATACCAGTAGTAGCCGTCCTCGTCCTTCCAGGCGGTGTCTCCGGTGTGGTAGAGGCCGTCGTGCATCGCCTCGCGGGTGAGGGCGTCGTTGTCCGCGTAGCCTTGGAAGAGGCCGCACGGCTTGCGGCCGCCCAGACGGATCACAATCTCGCCGACGGTGCCCGCGGGGACGCTCTCCCCGTTTTCATCCACGAGGTCGACGTCGTAGGCCGGGGAAGGCTTCCCGGTGGAGCCGGGCTTCGGCTCGGTTCCCACCTGGTTAAAGAGCAGCAGGGTCGTCTCGCTCTGGCCAAAGCCCTCCATCAGCTTGAGGCCGGTGGCCTTGTAGAACTGGTAGAAGACCTCGGGGTTCAGCGGCTCGCCGGCGATGCAGGCGTAGGTAAGGGAGGAAAGGTCGTAGGACGCGAGATCCTCCTTAATGAAGAAGCGGTACATCGTCGGCGGCGCGCAGAACGTGGTGATGTGGTAGCGCGCGAAGAGCGAGAGCACCTGGTCTGCGTGGAAGCGGTCGAAATCGCAGACAAAGATGCCGGCCTCCATGAACCACTGGCCGTAGAGCTTTCCCCACATCGATTTCATCCAGCCGGTGTCGGAGATGGTGAGGTGCAGGCCGTCCGGCACGACCTTTTGCCAATATTTCGCCGTGACAATGTGCGCGATGGGGTAGCTGAAATCGTGGCTCACCATCTTCGGCATGCCCGTGGTGCCGGAGGTGAAGTAGATCAGCATCGGGTCCGTGGCGAGCGTCTCTACGCGCTCCATCGTATCCGGGTACTGCGGGAGCTCCTTGTCGAAGTCGACCCAGCCCTCCCGGCTGCCGTGGACGCTGACCAGCGTCTGCACCGTGGGGGAATCCTGCATGGCGTCCGCCACATGGTCGGCAATCTCGCCGTCCAGCGTGCAGATGACCAAACGCACGCCCGCCGCGTTGCAGCGGTAGGAGATATCTTTCTTGGCAAGCTGGTTCGTCGCCGGGATGCCCACCGCGCCGAGCTTATGCAGGCCGAGCAGCGCAAACCAGAACTGGTAGTGCCGCTTGAGGATGAGCATCACGCGGTCGCCGCGCTTGACCCCGTGGGCGGCGAAGAAATTGGCCGCCATGGTGCTGTATTTGGAAATATCGGAGAACGTGAAGGTGTGTTCCTCCCCTGCCTCGTTGCACCAGAGCATAGCGCGGCGCTCCGGCTCCTCTTTGGCAATGACGTCGACGACGTCGTAGGCAAAGTTAAAGTGTTCCCCGTAAACCGCTTCAAAGCGGTAGAGCCTGCCGTCGAAAAACGTTTCGCGGCAGTATTTCTGGTGGATGTTCAGCATGCTTTCATTCGCCCTCCTCTTTCGGCTTTTTCAAGATGATGGCCAGGAATTCGCATGGCGCGCCGCCCGTCGCGATCATCCCGTGCCCGCGGCCGGAATCGTAAAAGATCGCGTCGCCCGCGTGAAGGATCTCTTCGTGGTCCTCCATGCGCACCTTCAGGCTGCCGGAGAGGATATAGTCAAATTCCTGCCCTTCATGTGTCGAGAGGGCAATCGGCTTGTCCTGTTCCTCCTCCAGGTACGGCGCGTACACCCGGAACGGCTCTGCGAGCTTATCCTTCAGGCGGTAGCCCAGGTGCTCATACTTCAGGCCGGGGCGGCGTTTAATATCCAGCCCCGTGCCCTTGCGCACAATGGAGTAGAACGACAGGCGCGGGTTTTCACCGGTCAACAGTTCTACAATATCCACGCCGAGCTTGTCGGCGCAGCGGTACAAAAAGGTAAAACTCAGGTCCGTTTTTGCCGCTTCGGCATCGAGATATTCCTCAACGGAAACGCCGGCCGCTTCGGCGACCTCTTCGGGCGTGAGTTCCAGCATTTCGCGCAGGCCGCGGATGCGTTCGGCAATTTCTGCAATGCGGGTCTCCATAGGGGATTCTCCTTCCTTGATTTTTATTTGACAACCAGATTGACAAGCTTGCCCGGCACGCAGATCTCCTTGACCGGCGTGCGCCCGGCGAGTTCCGCCGCAATCTTCGGCTCGGCCTTCGCCTGGGCGACGGCCTCCTCGCGGCTGGCGCCGGCGGGCACCTGGATGCGCGCGCGCACCTTGCCGTTCACCTGCACCGCCAACTCGACGACCTCGTCGCGGCATTTCGCCTCGTCGTAAGCCGGCCAATCCTGCTGGGCAACCATCCCCTCAAAACCGGCCTGCTCCCATACTTCTTCCGTAATATGCGGCGCAAACGGGTTGAGCAGCAGCGTGAACACGCGCAGTTCCTCGCGGGTGACGCCGCCGGCCGCGTCAATCTCGTTCATCAATCCCATGAGCGCGGCGATGGCCGTATTGAATTTCAGGTTTTCAATATCCTCGCCGACTTTTTTGACCGTCTTGTGGAACGGCCCTTCCAGCCGCTTGCTCATACCGCCCTCGCGCAGCGTGGAGAGCAGGTTCCAGTAGCGCTCCAGGAAGCGGCGGCAGCCGCGGATGCTCTTGGTGTTCCACGGGGCGGCCTTTTCAAAATCGCCGATGAACATTTCATACAGCCGCATGGTGTCCGCGCCGTATTCGCTGACGATCTCGTCCGGGTTGACGACATTCCCGCGGGATTTGCTCATCTTCTCGCCGTTTTCGCCGAGGATCATCCCATGGCTCGTGCGTTTCGCATAAGGTTCCTTGGTCGGCACGACGCCGATGTCGTAGAGGAATTTATGCCAGAACCGGCTGTAGAGCAGGTGCAGCGTGGTGTGCTCCATGCCGCCGTTGTACCAGTCCACCGGTGCCCAGTAGCCGAGCGCCTCTTTGCTGGCCAGCGCCGCGTCGTTGTGCGGGTCCATGTAGCGCAGGTAATACCACGAGGAGCCGGCCCACTGCGGCATGGTGTCGGTCTCGCGCCGGGCGGGGCCGCCGCAGTGCGGGCAGGTGGTCTGCACCCACTCCGTCATGTGGGCAAGCGGGGATTCGCCGGTGTCGGTCGGCTCGTAGGACTGCACCTCCGGCAGGCGCAGCGGCAGCTCGCTCTCCGGCAGCGGCACGCAGCCGCATTTTTCGCAGAACACCACCGGGATCGGCTCGCCCCAGTAGCGCTGGCGGGAGAAGACCCAGTCGCGCAGCTTATAATTCACTTTCGCGTGGCCGATGCCTTGTTCCGTCAGGTATTCGGTGATCTTTTTCTTCGCCTCTTCGACGGTCAGGCCGTCCAGGATGCCGGAATTGACCATCACGCCGGTCTCACAGTCGGTGAAGGCCGCCTCTTCCACGTTGCCGCCCTTGACAACCTCGACGATTGGCAGGCCGAATTTCTTTGCGAACTCCCAGTCGCGGGTGTCGTGCGCCGGAACGGCCATGATGGCGCCGGTCCCGTAGGAGACCAGGACGTAATCTGAGAGGAAGATCGGGATCTCCTTCCCGGTGAGCGGGTTGACCGCGCACACGCCGTCCAGCCGCACGCCGGTCTTCTCCTTGGCGACCTCGGTGCGCTCAAAATCGGACTTGCGGGCCGCCTCTTGCTGGTAAGCGCGCACCTCGTCTAGGTTGCGGAGAAGCGGCGCCCATGTTTCAATGTAGGGGTGCTCCGGCGAAATAACCATGTAGGTCGCGCCGTAGAGCGTGTCCGGGCGGGTGGTGTAAACGGTGAGCTTATCCCCCGCGCTGGTGGGGAAATCCACCTCTGCGCCGGTCGAGCGGCCAATCCAGTTCTTCTGCTGGGCCTTGACGCGCTCGGGGTAATCCACCAGGTCCAGGTCGTCAATCAGCCGCTGGGCGTACTCGGTAATCTTCAGCATCCACTGGGATTTGACCTTGTGGACCACCTCGCTGCCGCAGCGCTCGCACACGCCGTTGACCACTTCTTCGTTCGCCAGCACGCATTTGCACGAGGTGCACCAGTTGACGGCCATCTCCTTTTTGTAGGCCAGGCCGTGCTTGAGCAGTTGCAGGAAAATCCACTGCGTCCATTTGTAGTAGGACGGGTCTGTGGTGTTGATCTCGCGCGACCAGTCGAAGGAAAGGCCCAGCGACTGGAGCTGCTGCTTAAAGCGCGCAATGTTCTGTTTGGTGACGATTTCCGGGTGGATATGATTTTTGATGGCGAAATTCTCGGTCGGCAGGCCGAATGCATCCCAACCGATGGGGTACAGCACGTTGTAGCCCTGCATGCGGCGCTTGCGCGCCACGATGTCCAGCGCAGTGTAGGAGCGCGGATGGCCCACATGCAGCCCCTGCCCGGAGGGGTACGGGAACTCGATGAGGGCGTAATATTTTGGTTTTTCACTGTCGTTGGAGGCGTGGAAAACCCCCGCTTCCTCCCAGCGGGCCTGCCATTTCTTTTCAATCGGTTTGTGTTCGTACTTCAAACAGGTTTCCCTCCTAGTTGGTTTCTCCGGCGCCGCCGGCATCTATTTTCTCCCCGTCCTGCCAGAGGCGGTCGAGGTCGTAGAATTCCCGCGCTTCCTTGGTGAAAATGTGGATGATGACATGCCCGTAATCCAGCAGCACCCAGGTGTTCGAGCGGTAGCCCTCCATGTGGCCGAGCGGCACGCCCGCTTCTTTGAGCTGAAATTCCACTTCGTCCGCCAGCGCCTTGACATGCGTGTTGCTCGTGCCGGTTGCAATGACAAAATAATCCGCCAGGACGGAGATGTCGCGGATCCCGACAATGCTCAGGTCCATCGCTTTTTTCTCGTCTAAAATCTTTGCGGCCTGCTTGGCCAGCTCCAGGGAGGTCATCTTTCCATTCATCCTTCCTTTTTCAGCTTTTCTCCGGCGCTTTGCAGCACCATCCAATTATAAGTCGCGAGCGTGTCCGGGTGGATCGGCTTCTGCCGCGCCGAAAGGTCGCGCAGCGTGAACGTGACCCCTTCCAGCATCGCGCGTTCCAGGCTGACGTTGGCGGCGGCGCGCATGCCGTCCGCACCGTTGTAGTCGCGTTCCTCCGACGTGAAATCCGCCACAAAAATAACCCGCTCCAAGAGGGACATCCCGACGCGGCCGGTGGTGTGGTAGCGGATGGCGTCGAGGATCTCCCGGTCATGGACGCCCAGTTCGCGCTCCACATACAGCGCTCCGCTGATGGCGTGCCAGAGCTTCGGGGCGTTTTGCTCCACCTCCGTCAGCACAATCCCGGCGCGTTCCATGATTTTCAACTGGTCCGCCGGGCCGGTATCTTTCATGATGTCGTGCAGGATGCCGGCCGTTTCCGCCTTTTCGGGGTCCGCCCCATAGCGCTTGGCCAGGCGCACGGCCTCTTTTGCCACGTTGACGGAGTGCCGGTACCGGTGGTCGCTGAGCAACGGCCGGATGATCTGCTGGTACTCTTTCCGCTTCATGTCAACCCCTCCTGATATAAATGCCGGGATTCGATGTAACCGGCGACCGCCTCCGGCACGAGCTCCCGGATACTGCGCCCTTCCCGCACGGCGCGCCGCACCTGGGTGGAAGAAATGGGCAAGTAGGCGATATCCTGCAAAAAGACGCGCCCACCCGCGGCCCGCAGCTCCGCAGCGTACGCCTCCATGCGCCGCATGCCCTCCCAGCTGCGCGGGGCGGCGCAGACCGCCGCCAAACGGAGGATCTCCGGCGCGTCGCGCCAGGTGAGCAGCGTGAGGAACATGTCTTCCCCCGTGATGAGGAAAAGCTCGTCCCCCGGGTTCTGCCCGCGCAGCGCGCGCAGGGTGTCCACCGTGTAGCTCGGCCCGCTGCGGCGCAGCTCCAGGTCCGACACTTCCAGCCCCGCCTCCGCCGCGGCCAGGCGGCACATGGCCAGGCGGTCCGTCGCGGCGGCGAGGTCCGGCGCGGCCTTGTGCGGCGGTACGCCGGCCGGCATAAGCACGACGCGGTCCAGGCGCAGGCGCAGGCGGAACTGCTCTGCCAAATGGATATGCCCCCGGTGAACCGGGTTAAAGCTTCCGCCGTATACCGCCAGCCTGCCCATCGCGCTCCCCCTTCCGCCGGCCCCTCCCAGGCGCCGGACGGCTTTTCTTATCTATTTATTGTAAATCTTTTTCCCCGCTTTGGGAAGCGTAATTTTCGGTTCCTTCAGATTTTGGCGGTATAGCACAAATTTCGAGCCAATGACCTGCACCACGTCGGCATTCAGCTGCCCCGCCAGCGCATCCGCCGCCTCGCGCGCGGAAACCGGCGAGGTCTCCAGGACCTTGCCCTTAATCAGTTCGCGGGCCGTCAGGGCGTCGTCCGCTTGTTTTGCGACCTCGCCGCCGAGCCCGAATTTCCCCACCATTACAATGGCCTCCAGCGGATTTGCCAGGCCGCGCAGGTAGGCGCGCTGCTTGCTTGTCAGCATGCGTCTCCCTCCTTTCCTTCCCCATTCAAAACGCCGCTTTCCTGCAACAGCGCCGCAAATGCGCGCAGCGCCTTGCCGCGGTGGCTCACGGCGTCCTTTTCCTCCGCAGACATCTCCGCGTAGGTTTTCCCCCCCACGCAGAACACCGGGTCGTACCCGAAACCGCCCGCCCCAGACGGCGCCCGCGCGACGCTGCCTTCGCAGACGCCCTCCGTTTCCAGCGTCCGGCCGTCCGGAAACGCGCAGCAGATGGCGCTGACAAAGCGCGCGGTCCGCTTTTCCTCCGGGACGGTTTCCATTTCACGCAGCAATTTCTCGATGCGCTGCGCGTCGGTTGCATGCTCGCCTGCGTAGCGCGCCGAGTAGACGCCGGGCGCGCCGCCGAGCGCGTCCACCATTAGGCCGGAATCGTCCGCCACGCACGGCAGGCCGGTGTCCCGGCAGGCGGCCTGCGCCTTGAGGCGGGCGTTTTCCGCGAAGGTCCCGCCCGTTTCTTCCACTTCGCGGTATTCGGCCGGCGTCACCTGGACGCCCAGCGGCCGAAGGATGCGCGCAAGCTCTTCCAGCTTGTGCGCGTTATGGGTCGCCATTGCAAACGTCATTCTTCCCCCGTCCTTTCAAACAATGCGCGCGCAAACGCGTCCGCGTCAAACGGCTGCAAGTCGTCTACTTTCTCGCCCACGCCGATGAACTTCACCGGGATGCCGAGGTGCTCGCGGATGGCCAGCACCACGCCGCCGCGGGCGGTGCCGTCCAATTTTGTGAGCACAATGCCGGTAATGCCGGCGGCCTGCTGGAACTCCCGCGCTTGGTTCACCGCGTTCTGGCCGGTGGTGGCGTCCAGCACCAGCAGGACTTCCTTGTCGCAGCCAGGCAATTCTCGGTCGATGACGCGGTTGATCTTCGCGAGCTCGTCCATCAAATGTTTCTTATTGTGCAGGCGGCCGGCTGTGTCGCAGATGACGACATCCGCGCCGCGCGCCTTGCCCGCCGCGACGGCGTCGAAGACGACGGCCGCCGGGTCCGCGCCCTCCGTGTGCTTGACCATTTCAACCCCGGCGCGCTGCGCCCAGACCTCCAGCTGCTCAATGGCCGCGGCGCGGAAGGTGTCCGCCGCGCCGAGGATGACGTGTTTCCCCTCCCCTTTGAGGCGGAAAGCCAGCTTGCCGATGGTGGTGGTCTTGCCGGCGCCGTTGACGCCGATGACCAGCACGACGGACGGACGGGTCGAGAGGTTCAGTTCTTCGCCGCCGCGCAGCATCCCGGCGACAATCTCCTGCAGCATGGACTGGATGCGCGCCGGGTCCGTAATCCCCTCCTGCTTCACGCGCGCGCGCAATTCCCCGCAGATGCGCTCCGCCGTTGGCATGCCGACATCGCCCATCACCAGGAGTTCTTCCAATTCCTCGAACAATTCCTCATCGATTTTCGTAAACGAATGCAGCATGGACTGGATCTGCCCGCTGATGTTGTCGCGCGTCTTTTTCAGGCCCTGCTTGATTTTTTCAAAGAGTCCCATCGGTCCCCCTCCTTTTTTCCGTTCCCCGGCCCGCGTGCGGGCCGAGCTCCTTTTCCCAGTCGGCGGTGTGCAGCTCCAGCAATTTCGAGACGCCCTCGTCCTGCATGGTGACGCCGTAGAGCACGTCGGCCTCCTCCATGGTGCCGCGCCGGTGGGTGATGACGATGAACTGCGTCTCTTCGTTCATGCGGCGCAGGTAGGCGGCGAAGCGCCCGACATTGACGTCGTCCAGCGCGGCCTCGATCTCGTCGAGCACGCAGAACGGCGGCGGATTGACCTTCATAATGGCGAAATACAGGGCGATAGCGACCAACGCTTTTTCCCCGCCGGAGAGCAGCTCCAGGTGGGTGACGATCTTCCCAGGCGGCTGCACCGAGATCTCGATGCCGGAGCCGAGCACGTCGCCGGGATCCGTCAGCTGTAGCCCGGCGCCGCCGCCGCCGAATAATTCGCGGAAGGTGTGAACGAAATTTTCGTTGATCTGTGCGAAGCGCGCGGAGAAAATCTCCTGCATCTGCCGCGTCAAATCCCCAATGAGCTTTTGCAATTCGCTGCGTGACTGCTCCACGTCCGCTACCTGGCCGGAGAGGAACTCGTAGCGCCCGGACACCTCGCGGTATTCGTCGACCGCCGCCACATTCACCGCGCCGAGCGCTTTGATCTGCGTTTTCAGCTCGTTGAGCTCTTTTTGCGCCTGCGGGACATTCTCCACAGGCCCGGCGGCCTGTTCCGCCTCGCTGCGGGTGAGTTCGTACTCCTCCCACAGGCGGCTGATGACGCTGTCGTATTCCTTTTGCAGGTTCCCCTTGCGCTCTTCCAGGCGGGCGAGCTCGTGGCCGGCGCGCTCCCGCTCAGCGGAGAGCTCGCGCTCCTGTGCGCGCAGGCCGGAGGCGGCTTTTTCCAGCTCCATCCGCTGCGCGGCGAGCTGTTCCGCCCGCTCCTTTTGCCCCTGCGCCTGTGCGCGCAGCGCGGCGGCCTCCCGTTGCAGGCCTTCCCCGCGCGCGGCGAGCGCGGCGGCCTCCCGCGCCGTGTCCTCTATGGCGGCGCGCAGCCGCTCCGCTTGGCCGGAGTGGCCGCGGCGGCGGTCCTCCAATTCCCGGACGGCCGCTTCTCCCGCTTCGCAGTCCTTGCGCAGCGCCAGCGCCGCGAGCCGCAGCTCTTGCAGGGCCTCCGCCAGCGCGCGGCTGCGGCGGTCCTCTTCTTCGCGGCTGCCGCTCAGCGCATCCATCTCCTTTTGCAGCGCCGCGCGGTCCGCTTCCCACCGGGCGGCGGCCTGCTCTGCCTCCGCCTGTTGCACGGCCAGCGCGCGGCGGCGCTGGGCGGCGGACTCCGTTTCCGCGTGCAGCTCCTGCTCGGCGCGGCGCAGTTCCTCCACCGTTTGCAGCGTGTGGGAATATTCCGCTTCCAGCTTCAGCCGTTCTTCCTGCGCGGAGGCAAGTTCCCCACGGGCGGCGGAAAGCGCGGCCTCTGCGGCCGAAACTTCCTCTTGCGCCGCACGGTAGGCCTGCGCCGCCCCGTCCGCCTTGGCCTGCCACTCCGCGGCGAGGGCCCGCACCCGCTCGATCTCCGACGCGCGGCTCAGCAGCCCGGAATTTTTCGCCCGAGAGCCGCCCGTGAGCGAACCGCCCGCGTTGACGACCTGGCCGTCCAGCGTTACCACGCGGAAGCGGTAGGAATAATTCCGCGCAATGGCGGCAGCGCTGTCCAAATCCTCCGCCAGCACAACCCGGCCGAGCGCCGAGCGCAGCACGCCGCGGTATTCCTCCGGGCATTCGCAAAGGCGCGACGCGATGCCGATAAACCCGGCGCAGGATTCCAGGCCGCGCTCCTGCAATTCGCTGCCGCGGATGGTATCCACCGGCAAAAAAGTGGCGCGCCCGGCGTCCCGCTGCTGCAAAAAACGGATGGCGCGCTTTGCGTCCTGCTCCGTTTCCACCACCAGGTGCTGCATCGCCGGGCCAAGCGCCGTCTCCACCGCCACCGCATATTCCCGCGGCGTGCGGAACAGGCGCGAGAGCGGCCCGCGCACGCCGCGCAGCGTGCCGCGCGCGCTCTCTTTCATGACGGCTTTGACGCTCTGCGTAAAGCCCTCCAAATTCCGTTCCAGGTCTTCAAGCAGCTTGGCGCGCCGTTCCTGCTCCTGTGCGTCCAGGCGCAGCGCCTCGCTTTTTTTGCGGGCTTCCTCAGCCTTTGCGCGCTTGGAGGCAAGGCGCATTTCGTGGCCCTTGGCCGCATTTTCCAGCGCGGTCTTTCCCCGCGCCGCGCCGGCAAGCATTTCTTGTAGTTCCGCCGCGGCGGATTCCGCCTCTTCGCGCCGGCGTTTCCGGTCCTCCGCCGCGCTTTGCGCGGCCGCAATCCGCAGGTCGATCTCCGTGACCGACGTCGCGGCGGACATCGCTTTCATCGCTTCTTCCGACGCGCGCGCGGTCATTTCCGCCATGCGGCGGGCAACTTCCTCCGCTTTCTGCGAGGACTCCCCCATCGCCTTGCGCAGCGCCTCCAATTCGGCGGCCCGCCCGGCAAATTCCGCATCCTTCTCCTGTGCGGCTTCATACCCTTTCGCAATCTCCGCGCGCCGCGCGGCGATCTCGCGCTCCAGCTCTTCCCCGGAGCGCGAAGCCTGCTCCGCCTCCGCGCGCAGGCGCTCCGCCTCGCGGGCGTTGTGCTGCTTGTCGTTCTCCAGCACCAGCGCTTCGCCGTCTTTGCGGACGGCAGCCTCCTCCAGCGAAGAAGCCTGTTGGCGCGCCTCGTCCATTTTCCCGGCGAGCGCGTTGGCCTGGGCGTAGTTTTCCTCCATGTGGGCGGCAAGGGCGTCCAGGCGCGCGCCCGCTTCTTCGTGCTGCGCGCGCGCCACGGCGAGCTTGTCCTCCTGCTCGCGCAGGGCGCGGCCCGCTTGTTCCAGCGAGACCACCCAGAGGCTCACCTCCAGCGTGCGGCGGCGCGCGGCGAGCGCCAGGTAGCGTTCCGCCTTTTCCGCCTGCTCTTTGAGCGGGCCGACGCGGGACTCCAATTCCCCGAGGATGTCGCGCAGGCGCAGCAAGTTTTCCTCCGCCTGGGCCAGGCGGCGCTCCGATTCCTCTTTGCGGTAGCGGAACCGCGAGATGCCCGCCGCTTCCTCAAAAATCTCCCGGCGGTCCTCCGAGCGGGCGGCGACGATGCTGTCGATCTTCCCCTGGCCAATCATCGAATACCCGTCGCGCCCAAGGCCGGTATCCATAAACAATTCGTGGATATCCCGCAGGCGGACGGCTGCCCGGTTGAGCAGGTATTCGCTCTCGCCGGAGCGGTAATAACGGCGCGTGACCGCCACCTCGCTGCTGTCGAACGGCAGGCGGCGCTGGGAATTGTCGATGGTGAGCGTCACCTCGGCGAAGCCCTGCGCCCGGCGTTCCGGCGTGCCGTTGAAAATAATATCCTCCATGCGCGAACAGCGGAGGACCTTGGCCGATTGCTCGCCCAGCACCCACCGCATCGCGTCGCTGATATTGCTTTTTCCGCTGCCGTTTGGGCCCACCACCGCGGTGATGCCCCGGTCGAACGTTAAAACCGTTTTGTCGGGAAAAGTTTTGAAGCCCTGCAGCTCCAATGATTTTAAGAGCACCCGCCGCCCTCCTTATGTATTGATGCCGCCCGTTCTTCCCCGGAAGGGAGGCGGACGGCGAACATCCCCGGCCGGACGGCCGCGTCTGGAACAATTTGCACCCGGTAGCCGGCCTGCTGTAACAAGGCGAGGTTCTGCCGGCGCTGCCCCAGCGCCTGGGAAAGTTCCCGCGGGGAGACCCGCAGCAGGACCTCCCCTGGCGCGGCCCCTGCAAGCGTGCGCAGGGCCGCGTGCAAAAAGAGCCTGCTGCGGCACAATTCGCCGAATGCCGGATGCCAAGGGCCCGCAACGCGCCCCGCTTCCAATTCGGGGGAGGCGTGCAGGCCGAGCCGGATGACGCGGATGCCCCGCGCCTCAAAAAACGCCCACAGCCGCGCGCACAGCTCCACCGTTTCCTCCAGCGAGGGCGGGCGGTAGCGCCCCGCGCGGTACCAGCGCTCCCACGCGGAACCGCGCAGCACCAACGCAGGATAAATGCGCACGGTGTCCGGGCCAAGCGCGGCCAGCCGCGCCGCCGTTTCCTCTGCGCCGCGCGCCGTGTCGCCGTACATGCCGGTCATCATCTGCAAACCGAGCGAGAACCCAGCCCGCCGCACCCGTTCCGCCGCGCGGACAACGTCCTCCGGCGTGTGGCCGCGGCGGTTTTCTTCCAGCACGCGGGCGTCCATGCTTTGCGCGCCGAGCTCCACCGCCGTGACGCCGTAACGCTTCAGCAGCGCGAGCACGCCGTCCTCCACCGCGTCGGGCCGCGTGGAGACGCGGATGCCGGAGACCGTCCCGTTTTGCACAAACGGCAGCGCGGCCTCCAAAAGCCCGGTCATTTCCGCGCGCGGGATGGCCGTAAAGCTGCCGCCGAAAAACGCGAGCTCCGCCTGCGGGTGTTTTTTCAAGCCCGGCAGCGCGCGCGCCACCGCCCGCGCGACATCCGCCGCGCAGGCCGGTTCCGCCTGGCCGGAGAGGGTCCTCTGGTCGCAAAACGCGCAGCGGTGCGGGCAGCCTGCGTGCGGCACAAACAGGCTGATATTCGCATGGCCGCTCAATAGCCCATCAGCTCCAGCGCCTCGCGCGCGGCCTGCTGCTCCGCTTCCTTTTTGCTGCGGCCGCCGCCCTTTCCCACCACATTGCTGTTCAGATGGACCTCCACGGTAAAATGCTTGTCGTGGTCCGGGCCGCTCTCTCCGGTGAGGACATATTCGAGCCGCTCCTCCGGGTTTTGCTGGATGATCTCCTGCAGCGCGGTCTTATAGTCCCGGAACGAGCGCGGCTTGACGCCGCTGTTCGCAAGCGGCTCCACAAAGCGGAGCACAAAGGCGCGCGCCTTCTCCATGCCGCCGTCGAGGTAAATGGCCGCAATGATGGCCTCAAACGCGTCCGCCAGGATCGACGGGCGCGTGCTGCCGCCCGAATTCTGTTCGCCGTGGCTCAGCAGGAGGAATTCCCCCACGCCGAGCTGGCGGGAAAAGCCGCAAAGCGCCTTCTCGCACACCAGGGACGCCCGCAGCTTGGTCAGGTCCCCCTCCGGCAGGTTCGGGCGGTGGTGGAACAGGTAGTCCGCGACGGTAAAGCCCAGCACGGAGTCGCCCAGGAATTCCAGCCGCTCGTTGCTTTTCCCCGCCCCGCGCACCTCGTTGGCGTAGGACGAGTGGGTCAGCGCGGTCTCCAAATATTTCGGGTTTTGGAATGAATAGCCCAAGCGCTGTTCTAACATGCTCCGGTCCTTTTTCTGCACGACGGTCCCTCCCTTACGATTCACAGGCGCCGCAAAGCGCCCCGGTCTATGGTTTCCCAAACGCGGCGGGTTACTCCGCCGCGGGGACGAATTCCCGCAGGGAGCCGCTGATTTCGCCGATGACGTCCTCTTCTACATACGCCTTGGTCAGGCGCAGCGCGTTTTTCACCGTTTTTGCCTTGGCGCTGCCGTGGATCTTGAACACCGGCTTGGCCGTGCCCATAATCGGCGCGCCGCCGTATTCGTTGTAGTCGAGCTGCTTTTTCAGCGCGGCGAGATCCTTCAGCACCAGCGCCGCCGCCAGCTTCGTCTTGAGGTTTTTGGAGAAGATCCCCTTGATCTTCCCCATCAGCGTCAGCGCGACGCCCTCGTATAATTTGAGGATCACGTTTCCGGTAAACCCGTCGGCGACGACGACGTCGCAGGCGTCGTCCGGGATGTCGCGCGCCTCGATATTGCCGACAAAATGGACCGACGTATTTTTCAAAAGGCGGAACGCCTCATGCTGCAATTCGCCGCCCTTGTGGTCCTCGGTGCCGACATTTGCAAGGCCCACGCGCGGGTTTTTCACGCCCATGACCTTCTCCATGTACAAAGCGCCCATCACGCCGAACTGCTGGAGCATTTCCGGGCGGCAATCCACGTTGGCGCCGCCGTCGATGAGCATGAAAAACCCGTCGTTTTTCGGCATAACCGGCGCAAACGCCACGCGCTTCACCCCGCGGATGCGGCGCACAATCAACGACGAGCCGACCACCAGGCTGCCGCTGTTCCCGGCGGAGGCGAACGCGTCGCCCTTGCCCTCCGCCAGCAGGCGCAGACCCACGGCCATGGAGGAATTGCTCTTCGACTTGACCACCTCGCCCGGCGCGTCTTCCATCGTAATCACGTCGGGGGCGTCGGCAATCTCCATCCCGTCCAGCGGGATCCCCTGTTCCTCCGCTACCCGGCGGATCTCCGCTTCGCGGCCGGTCAAGAGGATTTGAACGCCGTATTCCGCCACAGCTTCGGCGCATCCCTTCAGGATTTCCAGCGGGGCGTTGTCCCCGCCGAACGCGTCGACAATGATTTTCATCATAGTCACCTCATTTTTCAGAATTCAAATATCCGTCTAAGTCCCGCAGCGCCCGCTCAGAGAGGGCGGCATACCGGCTGCGCTTGTCCCGGATGCGCTCCGGCAGCGGCGGCAGGATGCCGAAATTTGCGCCCATCGGCTGAAAATCGGCCGATGGGCTTTCGCCCACATGGCGGCTCAGCGCGCCGGTCATCGTGGTGGGCGGCGGGATGCGCGAAGGCTCCCCGCGCAGGAACGCGGCGGCGTGCCGCCCGGCCAGCAGGCCGGACGCGGCGGACTCCATGTAGCCCTCCACGCCGGTCATCTGCCCGGCAAAAAACAGGCCGGGGCGGGCGCGCAGGGAAAAATCGGCGCCGAGCACCTGCGGCGAACGCAGGAAGGTGTTGCGGTGCATGACGCCGTAGCGCGCGTACTCCGCATGGCGCAGCGCAGGGATGAGCCCAAAGACCCGTTTTTGCTCGCCAAATTTCAAATTGGTCTGGAAGCCCACCAGGTTGTAGAGCGTCCCCTCCGCATTTTCGCGCCGCAGCTGCACCACCGCCCACGGGCGGCGGCCGGTACGCGGGTCCCGCAGGCCGACCGGCTTGAGCGGCCCGTAGCGCATGGTGTCCAGGCCGCGCTGGGCCATCACTTCGATGGGCATGCAGCCCTCGTACACCTTGGGGTCCCGCACGTCAAATTCATGCACCGGCGCGCGCTCCGCCGCGGCCAGTTCCGCGTGGAAGCGCTCATACTCTTCCCGGTCCATGGGGCAGTTGAGATAGGCGTCGTCGCCGCCCTTTCCGTAGCGGGAGGCGGCAAAGCAGCGCTCCGGGTCCAGGCTCTCCGCCGTGACAATCGGCGCGGCGGCGTCAAAAAAGCTGAGGGTGCCGCCGCACACGCGGCTAATCTCTTCCGCCAGCGCGCCCTCGGTGAGCGGGCCGGTCGCAACGACGGTCACGCCGTCCTCCGGCAGGGAGGCGACCCGCTCCTGCGTCACGCGGATGTTCGGGTGCGCAAGGATGCGCTGCGTGGCCAAGCGGGAAAACGCGTCCCGGTCCACGGCCAGCGCGCCGCCGGCCGGCACGCGGCAGCCGTCGGCGCATTCCATGAGCAGCGAGCCCATGCGCCGCAGTTCCTCTTTGAGCAGGCCGGCGGCCGTTTCCAAGCGGTCCGCTTTCAAAGAATTGGAGCACACCAGCTCCGCAAAACCTGGGTTGTGGTGCGCGGGGGAAAAATGCCCCGGCTTCATCTCGTAGAGTTCGACTTCCACGCCCTGCCCGGCAAGCTGCCAGGCCGCCTCGCAGCCCGCGAGCCCGGCCCCGATGACCCGCGCCCTCATTCGCCGCCGCCTTCCGGATCTTCCGGCTTTTCAAAACCGCAGTCCGGCGTCACGCAGTAGAGCTTCGGTTTTTTCCCCTTTTTGCGCAGCAGGGTCTTGCCGCAGCGTGGGCATTTTTCCAGCGTCGGCTCGTCCCAGGAGACAAAGTCGCAGTTCGGGTAATTGCTGCATCCATAAAAGACCCGGCCCTTTTTGGTCTTCTTAATCACAACCCGCCCGCCGCATTTCGGGCAGTCGGCGCCGTTTTCCTCTACCAACTTTTTGATGTTTTTGCACTCCGGGTACCCTGGGCAGGCGATGAAACGCCCGTAGCGTCCGGTCTTGATGACCATCCGGCGGCCGCATTTTTCGCAGATGATGTCGGTCTCGTCTTCTTTGAGCTGGATCTTGACGCCCTCCATCTCCGCCTTGGCGGTTTTGAGCGTTTTTTCAAAATCCGTGTAGAATTCATCGAGCGTCTGCACCCAGTCGGCCTTGCCGCTCTGCACCTCGTCGAGTTCCTTTTCTACCTGTGCGGTAAATTTGATATTGACGATTTTGGGGAAGCGCTCGCGCATCAATTTGGTAATGACCTCCCCGAGCTCCGTCGGCTTGAGCGCCTTGCCCTCGCGCACGACGTAGGCGCGCGAGGTAATGGTCGAGATGGTCGCGGCGTAGGTGCTCGGGCGGCCGATGCCGTTTTCCTCCAGCGCCTTGATGAGCGACGCCTCCGTGTAGCGCGGGGGCGGCTGCGTAAAGTGCTGGTTGCCCTTGAGTTCCTTCTTTTTCAGGGGCATGTCCTGTTCCAGCGGAGGCAGCGCGCCGCCGGCGGCCTCCTCGTCGTCGCGGCCCTCTTCATAGAGCGCCGTGTAACCGTCGAACGTGACGGTGTAGCCGGACGCCTTGAACAGGTACTTCCCGCCCTGGATGTCAGCCTGGGTGGTGCTTTGCAGGCAGTTGGCCATTTGGCAGGCGATGAAACGCTCCCAAATGAGCTTGTAGAGCTTGTATTGGTCCGAGGTGAGGCTGGCCTTTACACGGTCCGGGCTGATGCCCGGCATGGTCGGGCGGATGGCCTCGTGGCCGTCCTGCGCGTTGGCGCGCGTCTTGAAGTGGCGCGGCGTGTCCGGCAGGTATTTCTGGCCCCAGCGCTCGCGGATATACGCGGCGGCGTCCTGGATGGCGTCCTCCGAAAGGCGCAGCGAGTCCGTCCTCATGTAGGTGATGAGGCCGACCGCGCCCATTCCCTCGACCTCGACGCCCTCGTACAATTCCTGCGCGGCTTTCATGGTGCGGCGCGCCTGGAACCCCAGCTTGCGGGAGGCCTCCTGCTGCAACGTGGACGTGATGAACGGCGGCGCGGGCGATTTGCGGCGCGTGCCTTTTTTCAATTTGACAATGCGGAATTCGGCGTTTTCCAATTCCGCGAGGATGGCGTCCGCCTGCTCCTGGTTTTCAATTTTGAGCTTGCCTTCCGCTGTGCCGTAGAGCGCGGCGGGGAATTGCTTGCGCGAGCCCTGCGGCTGAAACTTGGCGTCGATGGTCCAATATTCCTCCGGGCGGAACGCGCGGATTTCCTCCTCGCGGTCCACCACGATGCGCACCGCGACGGACTGCACGCGCCCGGCGGAAAGGCCGCGGCGGATCTTCTGGGACAAAAACGGGCTGAGCTTATAGCCCACCAGGCGGTCCAGGATGCGGCGCGCCTGCTGCGCGTCCACAAGGTTTTTGTCGATGCAGCGCGGATGCTCCATGCCGTTTTCCACGCCGTGGCGGGTGATCTCGTTAAAGGTCACGCGGTTTTGGTCTTCCGTGCTCAGGTTCAAAAGGTAGGCCAGGTGCCAAGAGATCGCCTCGCCCTCGCGGTCCGGGTCCGTCGCGAGAAAGACGCGGCCGCTCTCTTCCGCGGCCTCCTTCAGCTGCTGCACCAGCTTTTCCTTGCCTTTGATGACTTCATATTTGGGCTGAAACCCTTTTTTGATATCGACGCTGAGACGGTTTTCCGGCAGATCCCGGACATGGCCCATCGAGGCGACGACTTCGTAGCCGGGTCCCAGGTATTTTTGGATGGTCTTTGCTTTTGCTGGAGATTCCACAATCACCAGATCCGACATGATATCCCACCTACTCTCTCAGGTTCTCCCGCCGGGGCGGGGCGTTTGCTGCGGGCGGCGCCGGGGGGCCCGCCCGCTTCCTTTCGATCTGGGGAGACCGGAAAAGCCGGCAACGCTCTCGCCCTGCTGGTTTTTCCGGCATCTCCACCGCTCTTCCATTTTCAAAGGCTGTACCGCCGCCCGCTGTGCTGGCGGATGCGGCCCGCGAGCTCCAGCTCCGTCACGGCGGCGAACAGCTCCGGCACCGGTAACCCGCTCGCCGCCGCAATCTCGTCCATTGGGCGGGGCTGTTCCGTCAGCGCCCGGTACACGGCCGCGGCCGCCGGGGAAAACGCCCCTTCCGGCAGCGGCTCCGGCGCGGGCGCCTCTTCCGCAGGAGACGGTCCCGCCGTTGCGGGCGCGGGCGCCGGGCAGGACTCCTCCCGCGGGAGTTTTTTTATTGTATTGGGATAGCGGGTAAAATATTCTTCCAAAACATCGTGCGCGCAGGTCACCAGCTTCGCGCCGCTCTGGATGAGATGGTTCACGCCGAGGCTGCCGGGCTGCGAAATGCCGCCCGGGACGGCGAAGACGTCGCGCCCCTGGTCCGCGGCAAAGCGTGCGGTGATCAGCGAGCCGCTCTTCCCGGCGGCTTCCACCACAAGGACGCCGTCGCTCAGGCCGGAAATAATTCGGTTGCGGATGGGAAACGACGTCTTGCTCGGCGGCGTCTCCGGCGGATACTCCGAGAGCAGCGCGCCGTGTTCCCGGATGGCGTCGCGCATCGGCTTCTGGTCGAGCAAATACGGGTAGTCGATCCCGCAGCCGAGCACGCACACGGTGACCCCTCCTCCGGAGAGCGCTCCCTGGTGCGCCGCGGCGTCAATCCCCTTTGCCCCGCCGCTCACAACAACCGCGCCGGCCCGGCCGAGGCCGCTGCTGATTTGGAACGCAGCCTGCCTACCGGCCGCGCTCGCATGGCGGGTCCCGACGACGGCGACGGCGGGGCGCGATGAAAAATCGGGCAGGACGCCCTGGACATAGAGCACGCAGGGCGGGTTTGGGATCTGCCGCAGCGGCTCGGGATATTCCGGCATGTCCAGCGTGGTGACGGTCTGCCCGCGCCGCGCACAGGATTGCAGCACCTGCGCGGCGTCTTCCAGCGGGCAGGAGGAGAGGCCCTCCACCTCGCGCACAGAGAAAAGGCCCATCAGCCGCCATTCGTGCGCGCCGGCACGATAAAAATCCCGCAGGGAGGGGTATTCCCGCCAAATGCGCGCAGCCTTTCCGCTGCCTGCGCCGAGGGCGCGCTGCAGCCAGATCCAATAGGCCCGCGGGTCCAGCTCCATGCTTCTCCCCTCCTTGTTTCCGGCGCTCACGCCCGGCAGAGTTCCCAGAGTAAAATGGCCGCGCTGGCGGCCGCGTTCAGCGATTCCGCACGCCCGCGCATCGGGATGGTCACCCGTTTTTCACATGCCGCGGCGCCCTCCGGCGTCAGGCCGCTCCCTTCGTTCCCCACCGCGATGGCCGCGCCGCCCCGGAAATCGCACGCCGTCACCGGTTCCGCGTCTTGCGCGGGCACCGCCGCGTAAACGGGGATTCCCGCCGCGCGGAAGGCGGCGGCGCATTCCGCCAGGCTTTCCGTCAAAAACAGCGGCAGCCGGAACGCCGCGCCCATGCCCGCGCGCAGCGCCTTGGGGCCAAACGGGTCGCAGCACGCGCCCGCCAGCGCGACGCCGTCTACGCCCAGCGCCTCCGCCGTGCGCAAAATGGTCCCCAGGTTTCCCGGGTCCTGCAAGCGCTCTAAAATCAAGTAGCGCCCGTCTGGCTTCACCCCGGCAGGCGTCAGCCCCAAGCGCGGCGCGCGGCAGACGCAAAACACCCCCTGCGGGCTTTTCGTCTCCGAAAGCAGCGCCGCGGCGTGTTCCTCAACCTCATAGGCCTCTTTCGCCGCGCGCAGGATGCGCTCTGCATAGGGCGCGTACTTTTCCAGCGCCTGCGCGGTGAAGAACGCGCGCTCTACCGCAAGGCCGCTCCCGGCCGCGTCAGCGCAGAGCCGCGCCCCCTCCGCGAGGAAAAGCCCGCTCTCCTGCCGGGCGCGCGGGCTGGCGGCAAGCTGCGCCGCCGCCCGGAGACGTTCGTTTTTTCTGCTTGTGATTTTTTCCAAAATGAGATCATACCCCGTGCAAAAATTGCGCCCGGTGTGACCCGGACGCAATTCCAGCTTATTATAAAGCGGCTTTCGCCTTTTCCACCAGCGTTTGGAACGCGGCTTCGTCCGTCACGGCAATCTCCGAAAGCATCTTGCGGTTCAGCGTGACGCCGGCCTTTTTCAGGCCGTTCATAAACGTAGAGTAATTCACGCCGTTCATACGGCAGGCTGCGCTGATGCGGGTGATCCACAGGCGGCGGAAATCTCTCTTCCTCTGCTTGCGGCCGATGAACGCATAGTTGCCGGACTTCATCACGGCCTGTTTGGCCATCTTAAAATGCTTGCTCTTGCTGCCCCAGTAACCCTTTGCCAGCTTTAAGGTCTTCTTCCTTCTCTTCCGGGTCATTAACGCGCCCTTTACACGTGCCATTCTCTATTACCTCCATGTCATGGTTGATTGCAATTACAGCCCTTTTCCCCCTGCGTTTACAGGTACGGGAGCATCTTCTTGACCTTCGCCACGTTGGTCTGGTCCGTAACGGTGGTGCCCTTCAGCATCCGCTTGGTCTTGCGGGTCTTGCCGTGGCCGTTGAGCAGGTGGGACTTGTTGGCGTGGGCGCGGATCACCTTCCCGGTCTTAGAAAATTTGAAGCGCTTCTTCGCGCCGGAATGCGTCTTGATCTTAGGCATGATATTGCTTCCTCCTTCAATTATTTCACGGGTTTGGATGCAAGGAACATCAGCATCGTGCGGCCCTCCAGCTTTGCCGGCTTTTCCACGTTGGCAATGTCCGAGAGCTGTTCCGCAAACCGTTTCATGATCTCGTGGCCCTGCTCCGGGTGGCCCATTTCACGGCCGCGGAAGCGGATGGAAACCTTGACCTTGTCGCCCTCCTTGAGGAAGCGGGCGGCATGGCCTGCCTTGGTGTCGAAATCGTGCGTGTCGATGTTCAGCGACAGGCGGATCTCCTTGATATCGACGGTACGCTGGTTTTTCTTGGCTTCCTTTTCCCTCTTCGCCTGCTCAAAACGGAATTTGCCGTAGTCGATGATCTTACAGACAGGCGGGGTGGCCTGCGGGGCGATCTTGACAAGATCCAGGTTGCGCGCAAAGGCCTTTTCCAAAGCCTGCGCCGTCGGCATAATTCCCAATTGGGCGCCGTCGGAATCGATCACGCGCACTTCCCGGTCCCGGATCTCCTCGTTGATCTGCAGCTCCTTGTTGCTAATGTTAAGCACCTCCAAAACACGTTGCATGATGAAAACAAAAAGCGCGGACTCCCGCCCGCGCTCAATAGACCATAAAGGCTCCCGGGAAACCGGGCGTGCCGTTACGAACGATTGACCCATGCCGGACAGGACCTCACGGGTGAAGGCCGCAAAACGGCCTTGCTTTGTTTTACTATCCCAGATTGTAGCAGGTCCCACCCGGTTTGTCAAGAGGGAATTTCGCCGTTCGCCGGCCCGGCGGCGCAGCCCAAAGCGAGCGAATACAAGAGGCATTCTTTGACGCGCCGCCCAAGGCACTGTTCCACCGCCGCGCGGTAGAGCCGGACCTGGGGCGCGTATTTGCCCCACAGCGCCGCCGGGTCTTTGACATGGTCCGTTTTGTAATCGACGATTACGAGCGCGCCGTCTTCCTCAAAAATACAGTCCACCGCGCCTTGCAGGACCACCGGCTCGTCCCGCAGTTCCGGCGGCAGGCCGGGTTCCACGTCCCCGGCGGGGATTTCCACGGTGAAGCGGTATTCCCGCCAGACGGCGGGCGACGAGAGGATGCGCGCCATCAGGCCGCTGCGGAAAAAGCCCCGCAGCTTCGGCAGTTCGAGCGCATCCGCCTGCGCCTGGGTCAAAAAGCCCTGCCGTACAAGGCGGTCCCGTTCCTCTTCCACGCTGCGCGCCGCCGCCGGGAACACGGCAAACTGCAAAAACGCGTGCGCCGCCGTGCCGCGTTCCGCGGGCGTGAGGCCCTTTTTCCCCAAAAAGCCGGGGCGGGCCATGGCGAGGAATTCCTCCTCCGTCTCCCGCAGCGCCAGCTCCGACGCGGCGACCTTTGCCGGGACGCTTTGCAGCGCGCGGTACGGATAACGGTACCCCAGCCGCTCCTCCAGCGCGCGGCGCAGGCGCGGGTCCGGCGGCGGGGCTTCCTCCACGCACGGCGCCGCATCCCCTGCGGAAGCCTCCACCGGCGGGGAAATGCAGATTTCCCACGCAGGGCCGGTCCCCTCCAGCGGGCGCGCGTCCGACTGCGCCCGCTCCCGCAGGGCGGCTCCCTCCGGCAGGCGCAGCGCGCAGAGCAGCAGCCAGTCCGCAATGGAGGAGACGGAGCGCACAGCGTACGGCGGCGCCGCGGGACCGTCCGTGAGGCGGGCGGCCAGCTCGCCGAGCTTGCGGTCGAGGTTGCCAAACGTGGCCAGGAGGATCAATTTTTCCTTCGCGCGCGTCATCGCGACATAGAGCACGCGCAATTCCTCCGACATCTGCCCCCGCTCCTGCTCCAGCGCAACCGCCTCGCGCGGCAGCGTGGTGTAGCGGCAGGCGAGCTGCGGGTCGCGCCGCTTGGCCCCAAGCCCCAGTTCCGCGTGGAGCAGCGCGTCGCCGTGGTCTTTGGGGAAGCGCCGCGCGCAGCCGGCCAGGATGCACACTGGGAATTCGAGGCCCTTTGATTTATGAACGCTCATGATGCGCACCACGTCGGCGGATTCCGACACGGCGGGCGCGGCGTCGAGGTCCCCGCCCTGCTCTTGCAAACGGCCGATGAACCGCAAAAAAGCGGAGAGGCCGTGGCTGCCCGCACGCTCGCAGGATTTTGCATATTCAAGCAGAAGCCGGAGGTTGCGCACGCGCACCTCGCCGCCCGGCATGGCCCGCGCCAGCGCGAGGAATCCCGTGCCGTCGTACACGGCGTTGACAAGCCGGTCCGCCGGGAGGGCGGCTGCCAGCGCGCGGTAGCGCTCCAATTCCCCGAGGACGGCGCGCTCCCGCTCCCCGCCGCGCCGCGCCGCCGTGAGCAGCGCCTGGTAGAGCGTACCGTCCGCCGCCCGGCGCAGGCGCGCCATGTCGTCCGGCGTGAAGCCGCAGGCCGGGCCCATCAAAACGGAGGCCAGCGGGATATCCTGCATCGGGTTGTCGACGGCGCGCAAAAACGACAGCGCGTAGGCCACCTCCGCCGCGTGGAAAAAGCCGCCGGAGACGTCCGTCCACGCGGGGACGCCGCATTTCTGCAATTCCCGCGCATAGACCGGCGCAAAACGGTTTGAGCTGCGCAGCAGGATGCAGAAATCCCGGAAGCGGGCCGGGCGCAGCGCGCCGCGCTCCGTAACCTGGAATCCCTCCGCCATTTTCCGGCGGATCAGCGCGGCGATCTGCCGCGCCTCGAGAATCTCCATGCGGTCTTCCGCCTCCCCGCCCTCGCCAGAGCGCGCGTCGGTCAGCAAAAGCTCCGTTTGGAAGCCCGCCGCCTCCGGGTAGACCGCGCCGGGTTGCAAGCGCTCCTCCCCGCGGTAATCGACGTCGCCCGCTTCGCGGGACATCAGCTGGCCGAACACGAAATTGACCGCGGAAGTCACTTCGCGGCGCGAGCGGAAGTTGCGGTCCAGCGCGAGGGAGGCGGGGTAGCGGTCCTCCTCGCGGTCATAAGGCGGGAATGCCGCGCGCCGCGCGAGGAAAATCCCCGGCATCGCCTGGCGGAAGCTGTAAATGCTCTGCTTGACGTCGCCGACCAGGAATAAATTCCCCTCTTGCTTCGACACCGCGCGGAAAATCAGGTCCTGTGCTTCATTGGTATCCTGATATTCGTCCACCATGATCTCATCGAACCGGGCGCTCAGCGCTTCCGCCACCGGCGTGCGCCGGTAGCCGTCCGCCGTCTCCTCCACAAGCACGCGCAGCGCCCAGTGCTCGAGGTCGCCGAAATCCGCCGCCTTGCGCGCGCGCTTGCTTTCATCCAGCAGCTGCGAAAAACGTACGGTGAGCGAAAACAGGCTCTCCACCGTGCCCGCCAGCGCGCGGATGTCGGCGGCGCACTCCTCCCGGCTGCCGCAAAAGCTCTTTTGCAGCCGTTCCACCGTGTCCTTGACCTCTGCGCGGCAGGCCTTCAGCTTTTCCTTGAGCGGGTCGTCCGCCAAGCCGCGCGCCGTGCCGAGCCGCTGGTAGGAAAAGTTTTGCAGCGCGGCGAACGCGGCGTCCCAATCGCTGCGCTCCACCAGGCCGAGCAAGCGTTCGAGCTGCGCGAGATCCGAGGTGAACGCCCCGCGGTAGGCTGCGTCCAGCTTTTCCTCCCGGCGCATCTCCCGCAGGCCGCCGCGCGTGAGCGAGGCGCAGTATTCCAGCGCGTCCTTGGCAAAGCGCAGGACGCAGCGCCCCCACGGCGTCTCCTCCGCGGCTGCGGGGGACCGGTACAGCGCCGCCTTTTCGCGCAGCCAGCGCGCCGGGAACGGGTGCGCGCGCACAAAGTCGTAGAGGTTTTCCACGGTCTGCGCAAGGCGCGCGTCGTCGCGGCCTGTGCCGAACGCCTCCAACAAGTCCAGGAAATCCGGGTCGCCCGCCTCGTACCGCTCCCCCATGGCGCGCGCGACGGCGTCCTGCCGCAAAACAGAGAGCTCCCGTTCATCTAAAATCCGGAAATCCGGGGAAAGGTCGAGCCGGTAATAATTTTCCCGCGCCAGTTCGCTGCAAAAGCTGTGCACCGTGCTGATCTGCGCTTTATCGAGCAGAATCTGCTGGCGCTGCAGCCGCCGGTTGCCCGGGTCCGCCGCCAACGCCTGCGCCAGGCTCTGCGCGATGCGCTCACGCATTTCGGCGGCCGCCGCGCGGGTGAACGTGACGATCAGCAGCCGGTCCGCGTCGCTGGGATGTTCCGGGTCCGTCAGCCGCTCGATCACGCGCTGCACGAGCACCGCCGTTTTGCCCGAGCCGGCCGCCGCCGACACCAGCAGCGTGCCGCCCCGCGCGCGGATGGCGTCCTGCTGGCTTTGGGTCCATTGCCTTTCGCTCACGGTTGTCCCCCCTCCCCGTTCTCTTCCTTTTCTAAGCGCGCAAGCGCCTCCGATTTTTTGCAGTGGAAATATTCCCGGCCGCCGTCCTCTTCTTCGTGGCCGCACACCGGAAAATACGGGCACCAGCGGCAGGCGTCGGCGTCGCCCTTGAGCGGGGCCGCCTCCACGCCGCCTGCGTCCAGCGTCTCCGCCATCTCCTTCACCTGGCGCTTGGCCGCGCGCAGCACCCGTTCCAGCTCCTGCGCGCTCACGGCGGATTCCGAGCGCCCGGCCGCCCCGTTTTTCACGCTCACGGGGATATAATCCGCCCCGCCGGACGGCTCCATTGTCAAAAGGACCTGCGGGTCGTCTACCAAGAGGCCGTTCATGCGCAGGCCGCGCTCCGCCTCACGGCGGATCTTCTCGGCGCTTTCCCCGCGCTCCGCCGCCACCTGCGGCCGCGCGGCGGGCATGTACAAGATCCCCGCCGGCTTGACGCCGCCCTGCTCGATGACCGCGGCGAGGTACAGCAGCATTTGCAGGTTGACGCCGCACAACACGTCGGAAAGGCGGAATTCCCGCTTACCCGTTTTATAATCGATGATGCGCACATATGTCTCGCCGTTGATCTCCGCGAGGTCGATGCGGTCAATTTTCCCTTCAAGCACACCCGTCCTGCCGGGCAGGCGGATGCGCAGCGGCGGGACCGCGCCGCCCTCCCGCAACTCGGCTTCAAACGCCGCCGGGGAAAACCCGCTCTGGCTCAATTCGCGCGCGACATGCGCGACCACCGCACAGGCGGAATCCGCAAGGCGGTCCAGCAGCGCGCGCACCCGCGGGCTCTTGCTTTCGCCGCCGAGCCGGTTCTCCGCGTAAGACGAAATCAGCGCGCGGATTTGTTCCAGCAGTTCCTCCTCGCTCATGGCGGCGACCGCGCGGCTCCCCAAACCGTGCAAGAGCCGTTCCAGCAGAAAATGCATCAGCGTGCCGTATTCCAGCGCGTCCAATTCGGCGGGCTTGAGCGGCTTGACGCCCAGGCCATAGCGGCAGAAGTATTGGAACCGGCACAGATGGTACGTCTCCACCTGCGTGGCGGAAAGGCTCCGGCGGTCGAACAGGGCGCGCGCCTGCGCCGGGTCTGCAAAACGGAACGGCGTTTTGGCCGCCGCGCGTTCCAGCGCCTGCACGCGCGGGTCCCCGGAGAAGAACTCCCGCAGCGCGGCGGACGCGGCGGTCTGCTGCCCCCACTGCGACGCCATCCAGACGAAGGCCGGCTCCCGGGCGTTTGCCAAATCCTCCGGCGGCAGGGAGAGCGCGGGCTCTTCCTCCAGCGCGGGGAAAATAGCCTGTAGCTCCGCCACCAGGGAGGATGGCGCGTTCGCCGCGCCCTGTAGGTCCGCCGCCGGGTAAGAGAGGACCAACCGCTCCGACGCGCCGGTGAGCGCGGCATAGGCCAAAAAGCGCTCTTCCAGCGCGACGCCCTCCAGCGGGTCCGCAAGCGGCAGGCCCAGCGAAATCAGCGTTTTGCGCTCTGCATCGCTGAAGACGCCGGAGGCCGACGGGGTCTGTGGGAACTCCCCTTGGCAGGCCCCCAGCACGAACACGGCGCGCGGCTCGTTGAGCCGCATGCGCCCCGCGACGGCAACCGTGACCTCGTCGAGGCCTTGTGGGATGCTCGCCACATCGCTCGAACGGATGACCAGCCGCAGGAGCTCTGCATAGCGGGACGGCTCCATCTGCCGGCCGCGCAGCGCCAGCGCCGTTTGATCCAGAATTTTCATCAGCAGGTCCCAAAGCTGGGCCTGACGGTCCGCCAATTCGGGGCGGCCTCCCTCGAGCAGCCTGCGGCGCAGCGCGCGCACCTGCCCGGCGGCGTCCAATTCCTCCAAAAGCCGGTAAACCGCCTCCGCCTGCCGCTCGCCGTCCGCCCCGCCGCCCACCGCCGCGCGGAACCGCTCCAACGGGCGGACCAGCCGCTCGCGCAGCGCGTTGAGGCGGGCGAGCTCTTCGCGGTCCCGTTCGGTGAAATGTTCGGAAAAGCCGGCGGGGTTGTCCGTCCAGGGTTCCCGCCAGCGCTTCCCATTGACGCGCCACAAATAAGCGTAATTTTCTAATTCAGCAATTTCTTCCGTAGAAAATCCGCAGAGGCCGGTCTTTAGGTAGGCAAGCAGGTCTGCCGTTTCCCATCCGCGCGTGACAATGTCAAACGCGCTGAGCGCCAGGTGCGTGAGCGGCTCCGCGTCGACCGCTTTGCGCCGGTCCATAAAATACGGGATCTCCCAATGCTCCAGCGCCGCGTCCAGGCAGCCGTCATACGGTTCGGCCGCACGCACAATGACGGCGATTTCGCGGTAGCGGTAACCCTCCTCCATTACCAAGCGCCGGATGCCTGCGGCGGCGAGGGCGGCTTCCTCGTAGCGGTCGCGCGCGCGGAAGAGCCGCACATCCCGCGGCGGCCCGGCAAACGGCGCGCGCGCCGGGCGGTAGAGCGAAGCCTCCAGCGCCTTGAGTTCCGCGCTGTGGAAGCGCGCGCCGGGCGGCAGGATCTCCGGCGGCGCAGCAGGGATGCCGTTACGGCGGGCCAGGCGCAGGATCTGCCGCGCCGAGCGCTTCACCGGGGAAAACAGGCCGGCGCCCTGCTCGGGGTCGTCGAGCGCGTCGGCGCAGAGCGTCACCGTCATTTCCGCGCACTGGCGCAGCAGCAGCTCCAACAAACGCAGCTCCTGGCCGGTAAAGCTCTTGAACGAATCGACGGCAATGGTGTAGCCCGCAAACATCGGGTGCTCCTCCAAAAGCGCCCGCGCGCGGTCCAGGTCGTCCAGCGGGTCGGAAAAGCCCTGCGCGGCGAGCGCGTCGTAGCAGGAGAGGATCCACCCGGTCTCGCGCGCCTTGCGGCGCAGGACGCCGTCCTCGAGCGAGAGCGCCGCGCGGGAGAGTTCCTCCGGCGGGATGCCGCACAGTTTGAGCTCGGCCCCCGCCGCAAGCATTTGCTGCAAAAATTCCGGGGACGGCGCCTGGCGCCGGTACAGCTCAAGGCCGTCCGCCGCCGCCTCAAGCGCAAGGCTCATCAGAATCACCTTGCCGCCCTCGTCGAGGCGTTCGCCTGCAAAGGAGCCGTAGGCCCGGAACACGGCGTCGGCCAGCCGCGTGAAGCTGTACACCTCCACGCGCGGGGCCTTGCCCGCCCCCAGCAGGCGCAGCATGGCGCGCTCGCTCTCAAACGAATATTGTTCCGGCACCAACAGCATCAGCTTTTCGCGGCCTTCTTCCGCCAAATGGCAGAGCCGCCGCCGCGCTTCGAACGTTTTGCCGCTGCCGGACCGCCCCAGGAGCA
Organism: uncultured Clostridia bacterium; assembly: GCA_944380775.1. GTDB lineage: Bacteria > Bacillota > Clostridia > Oscillospirales > Acutalibacteraceae > CALWKP01. The sequence continues at coordinate 70,569 of CALWIP010000032.1, forward strand.
AACGGAGCATCTTCCCTTCCCCTTTCTGTTTTTCCGCCGCGAAGGCGGGGATCCCCTTGACAACGCGTAAAAAACCCAGTATACTTTAATTAAATTAAAGTATATCTTTTATTTTATTGAAGATTGGAGGGATGCGCTTGCCGATCCGCGAACTGCCGGGATGGATGGCCGCGCTGGAGGACGAGGACGCGGCGTTCATCAAAAATTTCCTGCTCGCCTCCGGTTCTCTCAAGGAGACCGCCCGGCTCTACGAGGTGACCTACCCGACCGTGCGCCTGCGGCTCGACCGGCTGATTGAAAAAATCCGCCTGAGCGAAAGCGCAGAAGAGCCGGACGACGCCTATGTCCAGCTGCTCAAGCAGCTCGCCTTGCAAAAAAAGCTCGATTTTGACACCGCCAAGGTCTTGATTCAGGCCTACCGCGCGCAAAAAAAGGAGGAATCTTCATGAGTATTGCCGGGACCCTCTCGCTCGCCGCCATTCTTTTTGCCGGGATGCTGCTGCTCCTTGCCGGGGCCGTCGTTTTGCAGGTCTATCTCGCCAAGCGGGATTCCCGCTGGCTCGGGTGGATTCTTCCCGGGGTATTCTTCCTGCTCTCGCTCCCCGCGCCGCCCCTCGCGCTTTGGTTTCTTGTCATGCTGACGGGCCTGGCGTTCCCCGCCGCCGCAGCCGCGGCGCTGGGGGCGTTCCTCGTGGCGAACCTGCCCACGCTCGCGCTCGCCGCAATCCAGCTGCGCTACCGCGGGAAGCGGGACCTGGAAAAGCGCCTCGAGCAGATGAAGCTGCGCGACCTCTGAGCGCGCAGACCCGCAAGCCGTCCTTGATCGTTCCGCATCGATTTCAAAGATAAAAAACGATCCGGGGGCCTGCCGTTTGGCGGGCCGCCCGGATTTTTTTCGCTCACGCCGTCGGACGGCGCAGCAGCGAGCCCGCCGGCGCCGGCCGGGACGCCTTTGCGTAGAGCGTCATGGCGGCGTGCGGCGCAGAGGGGATCTCCTCGCCCTCCTCGTTGTAGAGCGCCTCCAGGCGGAGGAGAAACGGTTCGCCGCCGGGCGGCAGGACGTCCATCTCCTCGCCGGCAAAAAAGCGGTTGCGCTGGCTCAGGCGCAGCAGGTTCCCCTCCCCGCCCAGGCAGACCGCCGCCACTTCGTAACGCCGCAGGTAACCGCCGTTTTCCGTCTCCTGGCCAGGTTCGCCGCCCAGGTAAAACCCCGTGCTGTACGCGCGGTGGCTGATCTTTTCCAGCTCCTGCGGGATCCACTCCGGCAGCGGCGCGCCCGGCGCGCGCGCCAGATGGTCCAGCGCCTTGCGGTAGGCGTTGACCGTTACGGCGGCGTAATACGCCGATTTCGCCCGGCCCTCGATTTTCAGGCTTGTGACGCCGGCCTCCAACAGCTCCGGGAGATGCCGGATCATGCAAAGATCCCGCGAATTAAAGAAATACGTCCCGTGCGCGTCCTGTTCCACGGGGAAATATTCACCGGGGCGTTTTTCTTCCATTAGGGCATATTTCCAACGGCAGGGCTGGGCGCATTCGCCGCGGTTGGCGTCGCGCCCTGCTAGGTAATTGGAGATGAGGCAGCGCCCGGAAAACGAAACGCACATCGAGCCGTGCACAAACGCCTCCAGTTCCAGCTCCGGCGGCGTGCGGCGGCGGAGTTCGGCAATCTCCGGCAGGCTCATCTCTCGCGCGAGCACCACCCGCGACGCGCCGAGCTCCGCGAACGCGCAGGCCGTCTCATAATTTGCGACGCCCGCCTGCGTGGAAACATGCAGCGCCACCCCGGGCGCGTACCGCCGCGCGAGCCGCAGCACGCCGAGGTCCGCGAGGATGAGCGCGTCGGCCCCGGCCGCCTGCACCTGCTCTAAAAACGCGGGCAGGCGGTCCATTTCCCCGTTGCGCGGGATGGTGTTGCACGTCACATAAACGCGCACGCCGCGCGCGTGGCAGTAGGCAGCCGCAGCGGCGAGCTCCTCCGCGCCGAAGTTTGCCGGGGCGGCGCGCATCCCAAATTCCCGGCCGGCGAGGTACACGGCGTCCGCGCCGAAGGCTACGGCGGCCTCCAGGCGCTCGCGGTCCCCCGCGGGGGCAAGCAATTCGGCGCGGCTCATGCCAGGCCCGCCTCCACCAGGTTCTGCTGGTGTTCTTCCGCCGTCACGGCGTAGTAGGCGTTGCCGTCCGCATCGTGGCAGAAGTAGTAATACCCCGTGTCGTTCGGCTGGAGCGCCGCTTCAATCGCGCTGCGGCCGGGGTTGCAGATGGGCCCGGGCGGAAGGCCGATGATTTGGTAGGTGTTGTAGCGGCTGGCGAACGTTTCGCGCACGCTCTCCGGCACATCCTCTCGCGTGCGGTAGGGGTAGAAGACCGTCGCGTCGCAGCCGAGCTGCGCGGTCCCGGTAGCCGCGCCGTTTTCCAGGCGGTTGTGCAGCACGGAAGAGACGTTGTACATGTCGTCCTCATTGGCGGACTCCGCCTGGATGATCGAAGCGAGCGTCATGACCTCGTCCATCGTCATGCCGCTGGCCGCAATTTCCTCATCATATTCCTCCAGCAGGACCTTATCCGCCTGGCGCAACAGTTTCTTCAGCGCGTCCTCCGGGTCCTCGCCGAGGTAGAAATCATAGGTGTCGGGGAAGAGGTAACCCTCCAGCCGGTAATAGCGCTCGCTGTCGTTGGTGATGGCGGAAATCATATCGAAGCCGTCGAAGGTGTCGGAATTGGCCAGCGCAAGGATCTCCTCGGCGGTGCAAACGCCGTTTTCCTCAAACAGGCGCGCAATCTCCATCACATTGAGGCCTTCGCGGAATTGGATGCGCACCGTATCCACCCTGTGGAAATCGGATTGCAAATAATTGATAATGGCCTCATAATCCATATCGGTCTCCAGCTCGTAAGTACCCTGGTTAAAGCTGTCGTCCGCCTTGGTGACCATTGCATAGAGAAGGAAAAAGTCCTCATTGCGGATGACGCCGCTGCTGCGCAGCGTCTGCGCGACTTCTTCCGCCGAGGCGTTTTCGGGGATTTCCACCGTGACGGTCAAACTGGGCCGCCCGACGGCCAACATGTCGTCGAGGCCGGCGATGAGGTACTGCGCCAGCGCCAGGCCGAGGAACAGCACCATGACCACCCACACCAGGCGGAACACCCGGCGGTTGCGGCGGCTTTTTTCCTTGTTGCGGCGCTTGTGCGCCTTTTTGGCGCGCTTTTCTTCCTCGCGGCTGCGCGGCGGCCCGCCGGCCGCCTGGGGCGAGCTGAAGCTGCTGATGGACTTGTCCTCTTCCGCAGGCTCTGCCTCCGGCGGGAGCGTCACCCGGAACGGCTCGTCCCTTCTGCGCGGCGGGAGGTCCCCCCGCCCCTCTTGGTTTGGTTTGTAATCGCTCATGCTTTTCTCCTAACTGCCCTTCCGCGCGGTCCTGCGCAGGTAGCGGTCCGTCACCAGCAGCTGCACCGGGCGGTCGAAATAGCCGTGCGGCAGCTGCCAGCGCACGCAATTATGGTAACAGACGCCGGCGGTCACCCCGCCGAAGCGGGAAAGGAACCGGTCGTAGTAACCCTTGCCGTACCCCAGGCGGTAGCCGCGCGCGTCAAAGCTCCAGCCCGGCACCAGGCAAAGCCCGTGCGAAAAGTCCTCCACGCGCTCGCAGTTCTGCGGGTTGGGCTCCAGCACGCCGAACATCCCCGGTTCCAGGTCCCGCGGGGAACGGATGAAATAAAACTCCATCTCGTAAGTGCCCGGCACGCAGCGCGGAACCGCCACCCGTTTTCCGTCGCGCAGCGCTTTTTCGATGAGCGCGCGGGTGTCCACTTCGCCCTCTTTGCTCACATAAGTAAAGAGGACGCGCTCGCGGGCATACTCGCGCAGGCCGCGCACGCGGCGGCATATGGCGGCGTCCATTTCGGCGCGCGCCTGCGGCTCCATTTCCGCCCGCAGGCGGCGGTAGTGCCGGCGCAACTCCGTTTTATATTCCTTCAGGTTTGTTTTTTTTACTGGCATTGCAGCGACGCCCTGATCTTTTTCGCCTTTTCCGGCCCGCAGAGCTCCTCCACCAGCGTCAACGCAAACGGCAGCGCCGCGCCGGGACCTTTCCCGGTTGTGATGTTCCCGTCCACGCAAACCAGGCCGGAGGCGGGCAGCGCGCCTTTGAGCTCCTGCTCAAAACCGGGGAAGCACACCGCGTGCCGGCCCTGCAGCAGGCCCCAGTGGCCAAGCACAGACGGCGCGGCGCAGATGGCCGCCACACGGCTGTGCCGGGCGCAGTGCTCGACGCACGCGCGCACAACCGGGGATTTTTCCAGGTTCAGCGTGCCGGGCATGCCGCCGGGCAAAACGGCCATTTCCAAGCCCTCCAGCGACGCGTCGCGTTCCTCAAGGTCCGCGGTGACGCGGATGCCGTGGGAACCTTCCACTTCGCGCGCGCCGACGCCGACCATGCGGACCTCGCATTCCGCGCGGCGGAGCAAGTCTACCGCCGTGAGCGCTTCAATCTCTTCAAATCCTGGGGCTAAAAATACATAGACCATTCATTCCACCGTCTTTCTCTAAACATCCTTCTGCCAAAATGTACGGGAAAATCCGGGGCGCAGAGCGCTCCGGTCTTCGTTTTATTGGTCCGCCGGTCAATCCAGCGGCAAGCCGAGGTACGGCGCGTCTTCCCCCGCGGGGAGCGGCTCCTCCCGCAGCGGCTTCGCCATGCCGGCCGGCGCCACGGCGCCTTCCCCGGCGAAGGCGCTGTTCTCCGGCAGGCGAAAGCGGAACCGGTCCGCCGGGCAGCGGTCCAACAGGCCGCGCAGCAGCGCCGGCAGCGCCCCTTGCGGGCCCATCCACTCCACCACTTCGCACACGCCGGCTTCCGGCGCGCGGAACAGCGCATAGGCCTCGCCTTTCGCTGTTTTGACGCAGAGCAAATTCCCCCCGTACACCCGGTTGACGCCCGCCGCGTAAGCGATCTCTCTGGGCGACCAAAGCGCGGAACCGGCTGCGCCCCGGAGCTGCGCGCGCCGCAGCGCCACCATCGCCCGGTAGTCCGGCAGAACCTCCCAGTAGGAACGCGGGCCGGCGGCCTCGCGTTCCGCCTCGTCCCGCCCCAGCGTGACGGTGCGCCGCAGGAAATACGGCTCGTAGCCGCAGGCCGCATAGTACCGTGAAAGGCTCTCGCTCGCGGGAAGCAGGATGGAAAACAGGTCGCCGCGTCTGCGGCCAAGGTAGGCCGCGCAGTTGAGCAAGGCCCGCATATAGCCGCGGGACCGGAATTCCGGCCGGGTGCCGGCCGCATAAATATATTGCGCCGGGGCGGGCGCGCCGTCCCGCAGCAGGCGCACGGGCAGCAGGTACAGCGCCGCCGCCAGCGTCTCCCCGGCGCGCAGGGTCAGGCAATTTTCCGGGCGGAAGGCGTTCGCAAAGAAATAGCGCACGCCGCGCCGCGTGTCGGAAAAGCAGTCCATCCACAACGCGGAGAGTTCCGGCTGCATGCCCCATTTGGCCAGGGAGATTGTGTTTTTGCTCATAGCCGCCCGCCCTTCCAGACCGCCCGGTACCGCATCAGCACAATGGCCGGGTAGTAGGAAAGCTTCGCCCGGCGCAGGCCCTCGATGCCCATGTCCTCTTCCCGGTTGATGTAGCGGTAACCGCCGAGGCGGCGCGAAGCAAATTCATGGTTAATCGCCGGGTAAAGGCCGTCGTAGCCGCCCAGCGCCTTTTCAAAATGCACATCGTAGGCTTCCGCGTTGATCTCTTCGCCGATGGTAAACGCCACCGGCGCGCCGCCGATGCGGATAAGGCCGCCGGTGAAACCCAGCGCCTCAAAATGCGCAAAGGTGCGGCGCATGGCGCAGTGCTCCTTGTCCAGGCCGGAATCCTCGCCGCAGCCGCCGTTTTCCGCGCACCACGCGCGCGCGACGGTCTCGCAGTCCGCGAGGTTCTCCCGCGTGACGTCTTCATAAGTGAACGCATAGGCGCGGCTGAATTTCGCCAGATGGTTGCGCTTGCCGTGGTATTTGCGCCCGGCCAAGCCGATCAAATCCTGCGAAAGATAGACGTAATCCGCGCTGTCGCGGTCCTCGGTCCAATCCCAGCGGCCGGGGAACGCCTCTTCCAGCGCCGCCTTCTGGTCCTCTGTGACGCCGCGCAGGCAAAACGGCGCGCCGCACGCGGCGGCGTCTTCCCGCATCGCCCCGACGGCCCGCTTCAGATCCCCGCCAAAGGGGAAGCTGTACGCCGGCTTGTCCTTCCCCGAACGGAAGAACAGCGAATCCTCCCAGCGGCTCCAGCGGGAACCGGCCTTCCCACCCCAAATATACCGCGTACCGAACGCCGCATCGTAGCCGATTTGCCCGCTTTCCCGCAGGATGGGCGCCATCCAGGCGCGGTCATCGATCGTGATCTCGTGAAATTCCAGCATAAAAACGCCTGTCCTCCAATAATCGCATGATCTCCCCGTGGATTTCTTCCACAGCCTTAGGATGCCCCGATTCCGCGCAGGAAACCGTAAGCCACCCGCAGCGTTGCGCCGCATAGGCCGCGGCGGCGCGGCAGTCCGCCAGGTAAGCGACATTTTTTTCGTGGATGTCTTTTTTCTCCTCCCGCCCGCCGTAGCGTCCGGAGAGCAGGCCCTGCGAGATCTCCACCGGCATGGCGAGGTAAACGGTCAACTCCGGGCGCGGCAGGCCCAGGCGGCCGTATTCATAGTCTTCCTCCCAGCGCAGAAAAGCGTCCCACTCCGCGCGCGGCAGCTTTGCCAGCTGGTAAATGAGGTTCGAAGTCACATAGCGGTCCGCGACGATGGCCGCGCCGCCGTCGTATTCCCGCTTCCAGAATTTGCGGTAGCTCGCGAAACGGTCCACCGCATAAAAAGACGAGGCGGCGTACGCGTTGACGTCGCCGGGTTCCGCGCCGAATTCGCCCGCGAGGTACATGCGCACCAGCGCCGAAGACGGCTGTTCATAGTCCGGGAACGAGATGCGGCGCGCCCGCAAGCCTTTTCCCTCCAGCGCCCGCAGGAGCAGCGCCGCCTGCGTCGCCTTCCCGCTTCCATCCAAGCCCTCGAGCACCACGAGCTTTCCCACGGGGTTTCACTCCTTTTCCGGCTGCGCGCCGTAGCGGGCGCGCATCTCAGCGGCTTTGCCGCAGGACATCTTCCCCTCGGGGCAAGGGCCGCTGAGGCACGGCGGGCCGGCCTGGGCAAAAAGGTGCGGCGCCGCCTGCCGGCAAAGCGCCAGCATTTGCTCCGCTACGCCGCGGATCTCCCACTGGGCGCGGTTGCAGCAGCGGTGGCGGAAAAAGTTCCGCAGCGAGCGCGCGTTCATCGTGCAGATCATCTTCGTGGCGCAGGCGTTCGGCAGCGCAAAGCGCGCGTCCTCAATCGCCTTTTTCTGCGCGAGGCGCGCGGCCTCTTTTTCCGGCTTCCCCTGCGCAAGGAATTCTTTTTCATGCTTTTCCGCGAGCAGCCCCGCCAGGCGCACGTAGTGCGCGCGGCACTCCTCCATTGCGCGGCGGTATTCCTCCTCCGCCTCGGGCAGCGCGGCGATTTCCGGCGGGATGATATAAGCGAAATCCTGCTCCGCCACATAGCGCTGGCTTTGCACGCTGTAGGAGGCGATGCGGTGCCGCGTCATCTGCGCAAGGAAGGACCGCGAGACGCCCTCAATGCCGAACGTGAACGACGCGTGCTCAATGGGGCTTTCATGGCCGATCTCCGCAAGCATCTCCACAAAAGAAGCGGCCTTTTCCTCCGTGAGGCCTTCCCGAACCTGCTCTACGGTGGCGGGCGAATAGCAGAGCTTCGCCGCGGCCGCCACGGTCTGTTCCGGCTGCGGCGTGTAGGCCAAAAGCGTTACAACCGCCATGCGGTTTCTCCCCCTTCCGGGTTTTTTGTCATTTCCTGTTTATTATAGCAAAAGATTCCCGCGCATTCAACTCCTAAAAAGAGCCAAGCGGCGCAGATTTCCAAAAATTGGAACAGGAAAGGACGGATATCCGGCGCGCCGCTCCATATGGTAAAGGCGAGGTGAAAAACATGGACGAAATGCCGCTTGGTTTAGAAGCCGCGCTCGCGCGCAATGAAAAAGCGCGGGCCTATTTTGACGCGCTGCCCGTACAGGAACAGCGCCAAATGATGGCGCGCGCCCGCTCTTGCCAGTCCCGCCGGGAGCTGCGCGCCTTTGTGCAGGGGCTGGCCGGCCCTGCGGGGCGGGCGTAGCTCCCGGATATTCCCACGCATCCGGCCGCCCGCGCCGGGCAACCTAAGCGCGGGGGTGATGGGATGGAAAACCCGAATTTCTGGAGCTTTGGGATCCCGTTTGTTCCCGGCGTCCTCACGCAGCGGGACTATTTCGACTCGCTGCCGGAGGAAGTCCAACAGGCGGTCAACCTGCATCCCGAGCGCTTCCAGAATGAAGAAGAGCTCCGCGCCTACGCGGAGCGTCTGAAGAAAAAGAAATGAAGCGGGCCCCGGCGTTTTGCGCCGGGGCCCGTTGTTCTAACTGCCGCAAAAACGGCCCGCCCTTTCACAAAATGATGCAGATCAGGCCGTTGCAGCCGTCGTTGATGATCCGTTCAATGGTCTCGCGGATTTTTGCGCGGGCATCGGACGGCATGCGGTATAATTTATTGTGCATCCCCTCGTTGACTAATTCATGCAGCGATTTGCCGAAAATATTGGATTCCCAAATTTTGACGGGGCTCTGGTCGAATTCTTTGAGCAGGTACATCACCAGTTCCTCAGACTGCTCTTCCGAGCCGACAATCGGCGTGAGCTCGGTGCTGATGGTGGTGCGCATCATGTGGATGGCGGGCGCCGCAGCCCGCAGCCGGATACCGTATTTGCCGCCCTGCTTGATGATTTCCGGTTCCTCGAGCGTCAATTCCTCCAGCGCGGGCATCACAATGCCGTAGCCCGTCCCGAGCACGTCATGGTAGGCGCCGCGGATTTTGTCGTACTCCCGCTTGGTGGCGGCGAGTTCCATCATGCAGTCGAGCAGCCCGCCTTCGCCGTCGATTGCAAGGCCGGTCTTTTCGCCAAGCACCCGGTAGAACAGGTCCCCTTGCAGGCGCACCCGCAGCCGCGCGCGGCCGCTGCCCAGCGCAACGGAGGCGACCTTCGCTTCCTCGATATATTCGCACTGCGGCAGGCCCTCCGCCACGGTAGAAAGCTCCCGCACGCGGGAGATGTGGGACGCCGCCTGCTGGATGGCCCCGTAGACCGCCGCGCGCAGCCAATGGCCCTTTTCCAGCGAGGAGATCCAGCGCGGCATCTCGACGGAAATCTCCTTGACGGGGAATTCAAACAGCACGGAGGAAAGGATGCCGCGGATTTCTTCCTCTTCCAGCTCCAGGCAGTTTACCGCCAGCACAGGCACGCCGTAGCGCTCTTGCAGCGCCTGCGCGAGCGCCTGCGTCTCGGGCGCGTCCGGGTAGGCCGAATTGAGCAGCACGACAAACGGCTTTGCAATTTCCTGCAATTCGCGCACCACCCGCTCCTCCGCCTCTTCATACTCCTCGCGCGGGATATCGCTGATGGTGCCGTCCGTCGTGACGACCAAACCGATGGTGGAGTGCTCCTGGATGACCTTGCGCGTGCCGATCTCCGCCGCCATTTGGAACGGGACCGGCTCGTCGTACCACGGGGTCTGCACCATCCGCGGCAGTTCCTCCTCCATGTAGCCGAGCGCGCTCGGCACGACGTACCCTACGCAGTCGATCATCCGCACGCTGAACGCGGCGCTGCTGTCGACATGGACGGTGACGGCCTGCTCCGGGATGAACTTCGGCTCCGTGGTCATAATGGTCCGCCCGGCGGCGGACTGCGGCAATTCGTCGACGGCGCGCTCCCGCCGGGCTTCCTCTTCCATATTCGGCAGGACAACCTCGTCCATAAAGCGCTTGATGAATGTGGATTTCCCGGTGCGCACCGGGCCGACGACGCCAATGTAGATATCCCCGTTGGTCCTCTCGGAAATATCTTGATACAAATTGCGTTCTTCCATTTTACCTCCCCCTTGGCAGAGCGTTCCGCAGCGCGCTCACATCGGGATGAGCAGCATCCCGCGGGCGCCCACCGTTTCGCCGGAAAGCTCGTTTTCCTCCATGACCGCCTCGACGGACGTGCAGTAGGCCCGCGCGATGTCCCACACAGATTCCCCTTCGTCCGCGTAGTAGAGCGTCAGCGCAGCGGCGGGATCCTTCCCACGCGGGCGCTCCTCGTCTGCGGAAACCTGGGTCAGGATGGAAAAGCTGTCCCGCCGGTAGACCGCGGCCTTCAGCTCCAGGTCCGCCTTAACCTCCAGGCTGTTCGCCCCTGTGATGCGGTAGCTGAGGTTCGCCACGCGCAGGCCCGCGGCGCAGCGCAGCCGTCCCTCCGCCGGGCGGCGCAGGTCGCGCTGCGCCGAAAAGTCCACCATGCGCTCCAGGTAGAACGGCGTGCCGTTGAGGTCCGCCGCGAGCAGGCAGAGGTTGATTTTCCCCTCGTAGTCAAGCTGGCCGTTCCCCGCCTCCGCGGAGACCGCGCCCACCTCGTTCCAGAGGTCGAGGACGCGGGAAATGCCGCCTTCTCCCACGTCGAAGACCGCCTTCTGCGCGGCATAGCCGGAGTCGATCTCCAGCAGCGCGTCGACCGGGCGTTTCTTTTCCTCCATTACCAGCTCGTAGCGGGTGGAGTACGCGTCCGTCACCATCTCGACCTCGGCTTCTTCGTAGGCCTCCACCACAGCGGAGACATGGGCTTCAAGCTGGAGCAGCGTGTTTTCCCCGGAGGGGTCCGCCTTCGGCTCCACAGAGACATCCATCACGCGCAGCGAGATGTCGCACAGGCACTGTTCCGTCACGCCGCCGCAGTCCAGCATCTGGCTGTAAGGGATCAAATATTCCATGACCTCGGGCTCGGGCGCGTCCAGGCCTGCGGCGTACAACACCTTCAGGCAGGCTTCGCCCTTGACGATCAATTTATCCGCCACCACCTTGTGGTCCTGCACAGAGACGGTCAGCCCGGTGCGCAGCACCGTTTCCGCGGGCGGCTTGCCGCCGCCGATCTCCAGCGTCTCGGCAAGCGGGAAAACCTGCTGGCAGAACCCCGCCGCGCGGCTGGTGCGGACGGCGCGCTTCCTTTGCTGGACGTCTTCCCCCTCGATGCCGCAGGCAAATTCGCACACGGAAGGCTTCACCACGCGGGCGCAAACGGAAAACGCGCCGTGGATATCCAGCCGGCGGGGGCTGGTGGCGCGGCAGTTGACATACTCCACGCGGGCGTAGGCGTCCGCCACGGCGCCCGCCGCCGGCTGCCGCAGCGCAATGGAGCAGGAAAACGCCCGCGTATTCTCACAGCAGCGGATCCCCGTGCCGGAAGGGTCCAAATACAGCACGCGCACAGCGGCGCGGCCCTCGATCTCCAGGGAATCGCCGTTAAAATTGCGGCTGTGAATGCACGGGACAACCTGGCACTTGAGGATCCGCTGGATATCGGGGCAGTAGTCGGGCAGGCTGAAATCCAGGTCAACCGGCTGTTCCTGGCAGCCGTCGTACACCACCTCCGCGGTGGTCAAGGCCTCCTTGTTCAGGACATACTCCATGAAATTCTCTCCTTTTCCCGGTTCTGCCTCATTTCTATTCCCCCGCGCGGGGGATTATTCCTCCCGGCAGACCGCAAAGGGCCGCCGGAAAGCCCGGCGGCCCTTTGCTTGGGACGGAAAATACCGAATTTTAAGGAGTGTCAAGAGACGGCTGCCCGCCGCGTTTATTCAATCGCAATGGTGTTGCTCTTCGGCGGAAGCTCCTTCTTCTCGGCCTTCGGCACAGAGAGCTTCAAAATGCCGTCTTCGAACTTGCCGCTGATGTCCTTGGCCTCCAGCTGCTCGCCCACATAGAACGTGCGGCTGCACTGGCCGGTGTAGCGCTCCTGGCGGATGTAGCGGCCCTCTTTGTCCTTCTGGTCCTTGTCCAGGCCCTTCGCGGCGGTCACCGTGAGGTAGCCGTTTTCCAGCTTGACCTCAACCTCGTCCTTCTTAAAGCCCGGCAAGTCGATGTCCAGCTCGTAGGAATGTTCGGTCTCACGCACATCGGTCTTCATCAGGTTGCGCGCGTGCTTGCCATATAGCGGATGGTTGTTCCAAGCCGGCATCAAAGCAAACGGGTCGCGGAACATCTCGTCAAACAAATTCTCACTAAAAATACTCGGTAACATAAATCATACCTCCTAATTGTCTATCGCTCGTATCGGAGGACCTTTCCGTGCTCCGGCGAGTTATGTTACCTTCCGGCATGTGCCGGAACCGGTTGTCCTTTGGGGAAGCTTCCCTTCGGCTCCCGCCTCCGCTCTGCTCTCCCTTGAACTGCTTTTATTATAGCACCAATATTAGCACTGTCAATATGTGAGTGCTAATATTTACAAATCGTTCATTTTTGCTGTTCTTCCCCGCATTAGTTCCCCTCTTTTGTTCTATTATCAGAATATTTTCGCCGTTTTTATTCTCTATAATACTTATTCTTTTCTTTTCTCTCCCTAAACCTCTTTTTCACCCTCTTCCCAGTCTGATGTGTTAGCAGTTCATTTTTGAGACTGCTAAAATCATCTGCCTCTTCGGTCTATTTGCTCCCCTTTAGGGAAGAAAAAGCCTCCTTTACGGCGTTGGGCATCGGCACGCCCATGACGCCGAGCTTTTCAATGATGGAAAAGCCCTCGTTCGCGATAAAGAACAGGATCACCGCCGTGCGGATATAGCCGCCCGTCTCGAGCGCAACGTCCAGGCGCACGGCGACCAGCACCACCAGCAGCACGCCGCCCTTGCGCAGCAGGCCTTTCCAGCTGGAAAGGCTGGAAAACGCCCCGTCGGCGCTTTTGTCCGACTGCCGCCACACCAGCGCCACCAGGACGCCGAGTGTGAAATCGATGCCGATGAGCCACACGAGCGTTTCCAGCGCGCTGTCCCAGCCGCCGAGCGCCGACGCCACGGCAGCCCCCACGGCGGACGCCGCGCTCACCGCCGCCCAATACCAGTTTTTCTCCGTCATGTTTTCACCTCCCGCCCCACCGTAAAAAAGCGCCCGGCCTTTCCCTCAAACGGGAAAGCGCCGGGCCTGCGGAAGGGATTTTCCCGGGAAAGCGCAGAAAAAGCCCCGGCATGCGCCGGGGCTTTGCAAACAAACAGGGGCTGGTCAGCCGAGGATGCTCAACAGCACGCCCGCGGCCACCGCGGAGCCGATAACGCCGGCCACGTTCGGGCCCATTGCGTGCATCAGCAGGAAATTGCCGGGGTTCTCCGCCTGGCCGACCTTCTGGCTCACGCGCGCCGCCATCGGCACCGCCGAGACGCCGGCCGAGCCGATCAACGGGTTGACCTTGCCGCCGGTGGCGAGGTACATCAGCTTGCCGAACAGCACGCCGCCCGCCGTGCCAACGCCGAAGGCGATGAGGCCGAGCACAATAATTTTAATGGTAGCCCAGTCGAGGAAGACCTCGCCCGTGGCCGTCGCGCCGACCGTCACGCCGAGGAAGATCGTAATGATGTTCATCAGTTCATTCTGCGCCGTATTGGAAATGCGCGAAACCACGCCGCTCTCGCGGAAGATATTGCCGAGCATGAGCATGCCCACCAACGGGGTGGCGTCCGGCAGCAGGAGGGAGACGAGCACCGTAACGATGATCGGGAACAGGATTTTTTCCAGCTTCGACACCGGGCGCAGCTGCTCCATGACGACCAGGCGTTCCTTCTTCGTCGTGAGCGCGCGCATGATGGGCGGCTGGATGATCGGCACCAGCGCCATGTAGGAGTAGGCCGCCACGGCGATGGGCCCGAGCAGGTGCGGAGCCAAAAGGCCCGTGAGCCAAATGGCCGTCGGCCCGTCCGCGCCGCCAATGATGCCGATGGCGCCGGCCTCTTGCGGCGTAAAACCGAGGAACACCGCGCCGATGAACGTGATGAAAATGCCAAGCTGCGCCGCCGCGCCGAGCAGGAAGCTCTTCGGGTTGGCGATGAGCGGGCCGAAGTCCGTCATGGCGCCGATGCCAAGGAAGATCAGCGGCGGGTAAATGCCGAGTTTGACGCCCTGGTACAAGTAATACAGCAGGCCGCCGTTCTCGACAATTTGATAATACTGCACCGGGACGGATTCGCCGATGGTGACGATATCCCCCGGGGCGGGCATGCCGGGGTGCAGCGCGTTATACTCCTCCACCAGGACGTAACTTACCTCGGGGTGGCCCATAATCTGCGGGAACAAGTTGACAAGCAGCATGCCGAACGCAATCGGCAGGAGCAAAAGCGGCTCGAACTGCTTGCGGATGGCAAGGTAAATCAAAACGCCCGCGATGGCGATCATGATGTAGTTGCGCGGGTCGTTGGTTGCGAAACCAGACGTTTCAAACAAACCGGTGATAGAATTGCCCAGCTCTTCTATCATATTCATAAGCCGTTCGCCTTCTCTCTTTCTAGATTTTTAAAGGGGCGCTGCGGGCGCGCTCAAAACGGGCGCGTGTTCTCCAGCCGGCCGGCCGCCGCCCAAGCGGAACGCGGGCTGCGTTTGGCGCGCGGCGCACGCCGGACGCCTGTCACCGCGGCGTTTTCCCCGTAGACGGATTCCACCGCCGCCGCAATGGCCGCCACCACTTCCAGCGGGATGCCCTCTTCCACCGCCGGCGCAGGCGCAGGGGCTTGCGCCGCCGGGACGGGCTGCGCTGCGGGCGCCGCCGGTTTCCCTTCCCCGTTTTCCTTCTTTGAGCCGGTCGCGCCGTGGATCAAATTCCCGTATAATTTGATGATGAGCGTGAGGAAAACCAGCATGGCGAAGACCACAATCAGCCCTGCGAACAGGACGACCAGCGAAAGCTGGACCTCTTCCATGAAATTCATCGTTCCATCCCCATTCCAATCAAAATTTCCCCGGCGGAAGCGTTTTTTTGCAGCCGGGAAGATATGGAAAATAAAAAACGCGATTTGGTCTTTATTATACCCGATTCGCCGTTTGAATGCAATCCATCCGCTCAAAAATATCTTCCCGGATTTCTTTACACCCCCGCGCGCGGCAGGTATAATAGGAAAAAGAAGGGGTCCGGGCGCAGCCCGCCCACGGAGGTGCGAGGGATGGAAAAGAGCTTCAAAAAATCAGTCACAGTCCCGTTTCATGACAGCCTGGGCCTAGCGGTGTACCGCAGCGGGCAGCAAAAATGCGCCCCGGGCTACTCCTGGGGGCCGGCCGTGCGGGACCATTACCTCATCCACTACGTCGTCTCGGGGAAGGGCGTTTTTTCCGACGGCAACCGGGAATACCGCCTTTCGGCGAACGACGGCTTCCTCGCCCTGCCGGACCACATCATCTCCTACCGGGCGGACCAGGAAGACCCGTGGGAATATTACTGGGTGGGCTTCAACGGCACCGACGCGCCGCGGCTCGTGGGGCAGACCGGCCTTTCCGCCGCGCAGCCGGTGTTCCACTACGAAAAGGACAGCCTCCTGCGCGAGCTTTTGGAAAAGATTTTCCTCTCCTACGGGCCGTCCCACAGCAGCGAAGCGCGCACGCAGGCGGGCCTGCTCTGTTTTCTCGCCGCCCTGATGGACGAATTTGGCAGCGCGGCCCAGCCCGCCCACAGCGGCTATGATTATGTGAAGAAATCGATCCAGTTCATCGATTACAACTATTTCCGGGACGACATCGACGTCGGGGACATCGCGGCGCACGCGGGCATCAGCCGCAGCCACCTGTACCGGCTTTTTGTGCAGCACACCGCGATGACGCCGAGCGAATACCTCACGCGCTACCGCATCGACCGCGCGGCCACGCTGCTCAAGTGCAACGGCCTCTCCGTTGGCGAGGCGGCTTACTCCACCGGTTTTTCCGACCAGCTGTACTTCTCCCGGGTCTTCAAAAAATGGAAAGGGCTGCCGCCCAGCCAATGGGCCGCGCGCGAGCGCGCGGCGGCCCGCGGCGGCCCGGAGGGGAAGGGGCGGCCCGGCTCGCCGTAAAGCCCGGGCTTTACAGGTCTTTTTTGATTTTGTCCAGCGCGCCCTTTTCCAGGCGGGAAACCTGCGCCTGGCTGATGCCGATTTCGGAGGCGACCTCCATCTGCGTCTTGCCTTGGAAAAAACGCAGCGAGAGGATCTTTTTCTCGCGTTCGCTCAGTTCGCTGATGGCCTGCTTGAGTGCAATCTCTTCAAGCCAGTTGCGGTCGTCGTTGTGGTCCCCCACCTGGTCCATCACATAGAGCGTGTCGCCGCCGTCGGAAAAGACCGGCTCGTAGAGCGACACCGGCTCCACGATAGATTCCAGCGCGAGCACAACATCCTCCCGCTTGAGGCCCAGCGCCGCGGCAATCTCTTCCACGGTAGGCTCGCGCCCCTTTTCCGCCGTAATCTTCTCCTTTTCCTGCATGGCCTTGTAGGCCGTGTCGCGCATGGAGCGGCTCACGCGGATGCTGTTGTTGTCCCGCAGGTAGCGGCGGATCTCCCCGATGATCATCGGGACGCCGTAGGTGCTGAACCGCACGCCCTGTGAGATGTCAAAATGGTCGATGGCCTTCATCAGGCCGATGCACCCTACCTGGAAAAGGTCGTCCAGGTTCTCCCCGCGGTTGGTAAAGCGCTGGATGACGCTGAGCACCAGCCGCAGGTTCCCGTTGATGAGCTCTTCCCGCGCCTTTTGGTCTCCCTCGCGCACGCGCCGGAGCAGCTCTGTTTTTTCCTTTTCCGTAAGTACCTTCAATTTGGAGGTATTCACCCCGCAGATCTCCACTTTATTGTGCTGCACCACGATCCCTCCTGACGCTTTGACACTTTCAGTATTGCCAAAGCCGGGGAAAATCATGCGCAGCGGGAAGGAGGATCCCGAATGGATGGCATCTTGGACGGGCTGAACCGGGCCCAGCGCGAAGCGGTGACGGCCACCGAGGGCTATGTCCGCGTCCTGGCGGGCGCTGGCTCCGGAAAAACCCGGGCGCTGGCGCACCGCTTTGCCTACCTCGTAAACGAGATGGGCGTGCTGCCCGGCAGCATCCTTTGCGCCACATTCACCAATAAATCCGCGAACGAGATGCGCCGCCGCATCCACAGCCTGACCGGCGACAATGACACCGGCTACGTCTGCACCTTCCACAGCTTCTGCGTCTCCGTTTTGCAGGAGGACAGCCACGCCGTGCAGTACCCGAAGAGCTTCCTTGTGCTGGATAACGCCGACATCGACGCCATGCTGCGGCTCATCTACGAGGAGCGCGGCCTCACGCTGCGCCACATGACGTTCCAGCAGGCGCGCGACCGCATCGAGATGCGCAAGCTGTTCCAGGAACCCCATTATTACCGGGACCTGATCTCCCTTCCGCTCGACCGCCTCTACGAGGCCTATCAAAAGGCGGTGGATCCGTTTGAGATCATCTTTTACGGCTATTTATACCAGGAGAAAAAATGCTTCGGCCTCGATTACAACGACCTCATCATTTTGACGCTCCATATGTTCGAGGAGGACGAGGCCATCCGCCTGAAATGGCAGCAGCGGCTCGAATATGTAATGGTGGACGAATTTCAGGACATCGACCTGCTCCAGCACCGGCTGATGACGGCGCTCTGCGGCTACCACCGCAATTTATTTGTCGTCGGAGACCCGGACCAGACCATCTACACCTGGCGCGGGGCGAATGTGAAATATCTCACGGAATTCGACCTTGCGTTCCCTGGCACGCGCACCATTTTAATGATGGAGAATTACCGCTCCACGCCGCAGGTTTTGGCGGCGGCGAACGCGCTCATCGCCAAAAACCGGGACCGCGTGGAAAAAGAGCTCATCCCCACGCTGCCCGGCGGGGAGCCGCCGCTCTGCTACCACGCGCCTTCGCAGCAGGCGGAGGCCGCTTGGGTGGCCGCACGGATGGAAGAGCTGCGCGCACAGGGCGCCGCCTACCGCGACATGGCCGTGCTCTACCGCGCGCATTACCTAACCCGCCCGCTGGAGGAAGCCCTGCGCAGGGAGAAGATCCCCTACACCATCTTCAGCGGCGCGGCGTTTTTCGAGCGCCGCGAGGTCAAGGATGCGCTGAGTTACCTGCGGATGGTCGCCTACCGGGACGACCTCTCTTTCCTGCGCGTGGCAAACACCCCCAAACGGAACCTCGGCGAGCGCCGCATGGCTTTCTTGCGCGCGTTCGCAGCGGAGCACGGCTGCTCCCTCTTCAACGCGCTGGCGCAGAACCTGGAGCACGAGGTTCTGCGCGGCACGCGGGCGCGCGCGTTCGCCGAGCTGGTGGAGCGCTTCTCCAACTACGCGCAGCGCTCGATCTCCGAACTTCTCGCGGCCCTGCTCGATGAGAGCGGCTACAGCGCGATGCTGCGCACCGAGGGCAGCCAGGAGCGGCTGGACAACCTTGCGGAGCTGGAACAATCCGTACACGAATATGAGACCACCTGCGGCGAGGAAGCGACCTTGGAAAATTACCTTGCCCATGTGGCGCTGTTCACCAACAGCGACGCGGACCCCGGCCGCGACCAGGTGCGCCTGATGACGGTGCACACCGCGAAGGGCCTGGAATTCCCCTATGTCTTCCTCTGCGGGATGAACGAAGGGATTTTCCCCTCGAAAAAGGTGAAGACCCGCGCGGCGATGGAGGAGGAGCGGCGGCTCGCGTTCGTCGCCGTGACGCGCGCGGCGCGCGGGCTTTTCCTCTCGGAGGCGGCGGGGCGCAATTTGGACGGCACGCCGCGCTACCCCTCGCGCTTCCTGCTGGACATCGGCAAGGAGCACCTTTCCTTCTGGGAGGATCCCCCGGCGTATCTCTGGGAGGAAACCGGCAGCCATGTGGCGCAGACGGACCGCTTCCTCGACGCGGTGGAAGCGCGGTTTGCGCCGGGCGGGCGCGTGCGGCACTCCATCTTCGGCGAAGGGACCGTTCTGGAACTGGACCCCTCCCGCGAAGCGTACCTCATCCAGTTTGACAGCGTTTCCACCCCCCGCAGGCTCTCGTTCCGCGCGAAGCTAGAGCCTTCCGGCAGCGTGTGAAACGCAAAAGGCGGGGCCTTCCTTTCCGAAGAAAGCGAAGGCCCCGCCCGTTTTTTTATGATGCGCCGTAGGTCTCGATGCGGATCGTTTCAATGGTCACCGGCTCGAGCGGTTTATTGTTCCCGTCCGTGGAGACGGCGGCAATGGCGTCCACCACGTCCATGCCCTCGTACACCTGCGCGAACACCGTGTGGCCGGTCCCCGCGAGGCTGAACGCGCCGTCTAAGTTCGCGTTGCCGCCGTATTCCTCATACAGCTCTTTGACCTTGTCCGAAATTTTCGACATGTCGAGCCAGTTGCCGTAGGTGGCCAAAAAGGCCTCCGGGCTCTGCTCATAGATCTCGTAGCCCTGCTCGTACATCTCCCAGCCGGGGAACGCGTCCGGCCCCGCCTGGTTGATAAAGAACTGGCTGCCGTTCGTGTCCTTGCCGCGGTTCGCCATGGCGACCGCGCCGCGCAGGTTCAGCAGGTTCTCGTTGAATTCGTCCTCAAACGTGCCGCCCCAGATGCTCTCGCCGCCGCTGCCGTCGCCGTCCGGGTCGCCGCCCTGGATCATGAAATCGTCAATGACGCGGTGGAACGTCAGGCCGTCGTAATAGCCGTCCTTCGCGTGGGTGACGAAGTTTTCCACCGTCTTCGGGGCCGCTTCCGGGAACAAGCGCAGCTTGATCTCCCCCATATTTGTCACGATGACCGCGACCTCTTCGCCTTCCTGCGGCATTTCGAGCTGATAGCCCGCTTCTCCCCCGGCGGATGTGCCGCCGCAGCCGGGCAGCAGGAGCATCGCGCCGGCCAACACTGCGGCCAACGCCGCGCGCAACCATTGTTTCATGGATGGACCTCTCTTCCTATTCTCACATTTCCGGCCCTCCGGGCCGCGTTTCCTCTATTCTACCCGATTGGCGCGCGCGATGCAAGCGCCGCGCATGAGACGTCCCCGCCGCCGCATATAGATAGGGAACAAGGGCGGCGTCCAAGGGCAACGCGGCGTTGCCCAAGGAAAAGGAGGACGAAAATGATGAACGCCAAGCAATACCAGCCGGAGGGCTGGCGCATCGGCACGCCGGAGAACCGCGCGGCCCTGCAAAACAGCTCAACCCTGATGGACGCCTGCCGCGACGGGCGCATTTTAGAGGGGCGGGCCGTCGTATGCGACAGCGGCCACAACCTCGTGGTGGACCTCGGGTGCATGAAAGGGATCATCCCCCGCGAGGAGGGCGCGCTCGGCGTGCGGGAGGGCGCCGTGCGGGACATCGCCATCCTCTCGCGCGTGAACCGGCCGGTCTGCTTTGTGGTGACCGGCTTTGGCAAAGACGCGTTCGGCAAGCCGGTGGCCACGCTCTCCCGGCGCGCCGCGCAGGAGCGCTGCGTGGAGCAGTTCCTCTCCCGCTTGGTCCCCGGCGACGTAATCGACGCGCGCGTGACGCACCTTGAGCCGTTCGGCGCGTTCGCCGACGTGGGCTGCGGCGTGGTGGCGCTGCTGCCCATCGACGCCATTTCCGTCTCGCGCATCAACCACCCCGGCGAGCGCTTCACCGTGGGCATGGACCTGCGCGCCGCCGTGAAAAGCACCGCGAACCACCGCATCACGCTCACCCACAAGGAGCTGCTGGGCACCTGGGAGGAAAACGCCGCCCAGTTTTCCGCGGGTGAAACAGTGGCCGGCATTGTGCGCTCCGTGGAGTCTTACGGCATCTTTGTCGAGCTTGCGCCGAACCTCGCCGGGCTGGCCGAGGTCAAACCCGGCGTCTCGCCCGGGCAGCAGGCCAGCGTCTACATTAAAAACATCCTGCCCGCGCGCATGAAGATGAAGCTCGTCATCATCGATTCGTTCGACTACGAATACACGCCCGCGCCGCCGCGCTATTTCTTCACCGGGGACCACCTCGACGAATTTGTCTACTCCCCTCCCGGGGCGGAGCGGCAGGTTGTGACCCGCTTTTCGCCCCCAGAGGGATGAGCGCTTACGCCCGCTGCGCCTTCGCGCCCTTGCGGCCGCGCCACATGGCGAACAGCGGCCCTGCGATGCAGACGGAGGAATAGCACCCGCATGCGATGCCGACCATCATCGGCAAGGCAAACTTGGTGACGGTGGGCAGGTCGTAGGCCATGCCCACCCCGTACACCACCGCCACGGCGGCAAAGGTGCACAGCGCCGTAAACAGCGAGCGCGTGAGCGTCTGGTTGATGCTCAGGTCCACCAGCTCGGCGGCGCTGGCCTTCGGCCCGAGGACGCGGCGGTTTTCGCGCACACGGTCATAGATAATGATGGTGCCGTTCAGCGAATAGCCGAGGATTGTCAAAATGACGGCGATGAAGCTGTCGTTGATCGGGATGCGGAAAACCACGAACGTGAAATACACCATCAGGCAGTCGTGCAGCAGCGTGAGGATGGCGAAAAGGGCGGCGGACAACCCGCCGATCTTCCGGAACCGCAGCGCGATGTAGATCACCAGCAGCACCGCCGCCAGCGCAACGGACGCGAGGCATTTGCGGAAGAATTCCCCGCCCATGGTCGGGTCGATGGAGCTGACTTCTTCCATGCGGAAGCCGGCCTCCGGGTACGCCTCCTGCAGCGCCTGCTCCAGCGCGGACTGCTCCTCCAGCGTGAGCGCGGCTGTGCCGGAAAAGCTCAGCGTTACGGTGTTTTCCCCGTCTTCCGCCATGCTCCGGCTCACGGTGGCGGCCACGGGGCGGCCGCTCACTTCCTCTGCCAGGCGCTGCACGTCCTCCTGGTCCGCCTGGCCCTCGCACGCATAGGAGAGCATGGCCCCGCCGCTGAACTGGATGTCCAGCTGCGTGCCGAACAGCACGTTGCACACCACGCCGACCAGCGTCACCGCGAGGGAGATGCCGATGTAAATTTTCCTGTGGTCAAAAAACCGGATATGGAACGTTTTCATTCAGCAGGCCCCCCATACAACCATTTTTTGCGCAGGCAGCGGGAGCTCGAGAGCGATTTCGTCATCAAACGGGAAGCGCCCACGCCCATGACGAAATTGCCGATGTTCCCCACCAGCAGCGTGTAACCGAAGGAATAGATCGAGCCGGTGGTGGACGCGCCGAACAGCATCGAGAGGATGTTGGACGGGCCGAACACGCCCAGCAGGATCAAGGAAACGATGATCAGCGTGATATTGCCGTCAAAAATGGCCCAGAAGCTGTTCTCGTCGCCGCGCACAATGGCGCCGTCGAGCGTTTTCCCGGCCCAAAGCTCTTCTTTGATGCGCGTGGCGGTGATGATGTTCGCGTCCACGCCCATGCCGATGGAGAGGATCATGCCGGCGATGCCGGGCAGCGTCATCGTAAAGCTGTTGAAAAACGGCAGGTAGCCCGAGACCGCAATGAACGACACCGCCACCTGGCCGAGCAGCGCGATGACGGCCACCACGCCGGTGAGGCGGAACACGAGGATCATGAAGACGGCCACGAGCGCAAACGCGACGACGCCGGCCAACGTCATGGCGTTGAGCGACGACTCGCCGAGCGTGGGGCTCACCGTTTGGAAATTGGTTGTGCGCAGCTGGAACGGCAGCGCGCCCGCGCGGATCTTATTCGCGAGGTCCGTCGCTTCCTCCGGCGTGAAGCCCGCGCCGCTGCCGGTGATGACGCAGGTGTCCGTCGTGATGGCCTCGTTGACCACCGGCGAAGAGATCATCACGTCGTCCATCCACACCGAGATGGTCTGGCCGACCATTTCAGCGGTCGCCGCGGAGAATTTCTCCCGCCCGGATTCGCTGAACGTGAGTTCCACCTCATAGACCGCTTGGTTCGTGTATTCGTCGCGCCGTTCCACCGCGCGGGCGTTGGTCACGTCGTCGCCTTGCAGGATGACGGTCTCCGCCGTTTTTCCCGCGGGCGTGCGGTAAATGACCGAGCCGTCTTCGGCGGTTTCCTGCGTTTCATACTCCGCGCCGGGGCGGAACGTGAGCAGCGCCGTGGCCGAAAGCTCGTTAATGGCCTCCTCCGGGTCGAAGTCGGCTTCGTCGCTCCGCCACGGGAACCGGACGATCAGCCGGTCGTTGTCGTAATCCTTGTACAGTTCATAGTCGGTGATGTTGTTGCCCACCAGGCGCTGGGTGATGGTCGCCTCCGCAGAATCCATCTGCTCGTCGGTGGCGTCGCCCTCCATGTCCGGCACAAAGGTCGCCTCCACGCCGCCGCGGATGTCGATGCCCCAGCGGATGTCGCCCGCGCCCTTGAGGTAGGTCTCGGTGTTGTCCCCGTTCTGCACATGGATGCCGAAAATGCTGGTGTACGTCAGAAACAGGATGACGGCCGCGACCAGGAAAAACACGGGTTTCCCCACTCGCTTCATACAGTGTAGCCCTCCTTTTGCTCATTTGCCCGTAACGAAGGGCAGGAGCAGACAGCGCGCGGCTCTCTGCTCCTGCCGTTTGTCGCAAACAGGGATATTATAGGCGGTTCGTCCCAAAAAGTCAATGTGGGGCGGGCCGCTTATTCGCCGGAATCCTCCCGCTCGCCGAGCATCTTCTCCGCGGCGGCAAGCTTGACGCAGAGGCAGAACAGTTCGAGCGCCTGCTCCAGCTCCGGCAGCGCCGGGGAAGTGGGCGCCAAGCGGATGTTGGAATCCTTCGGGTCGTTTTTATAGGGGAAGGTCGCGCCCGCGGCGGTGAGCTGCACGCCCGCCTCGCGGCAGAGGGCGACCACGCGCTTTGCGCAGCCGGGATAGACGTCCACGCTCACAAAATAGCCGCCGTTCGGCTCTGTCCACTCGGCCACGCCGCGCCCGCCGAGCGCTTCGCGCAGCATGCGCGACACCGTTTGGAATTTAGGCGCCAAAATGGCGCGGTGGCGCTTCATCTGCTCGCGGATGCCGCCGATATCCTTAAAGAAATAGATGTGCCGCAGCTGGTTGAGCTTATCCGGGCCGATGGTCTGGAACGAGAGGTGCTCGCGGAACACGGCGAGCGTCTCCGGACCCGCCGCCATCGCCGCGACGCCCGCGCCCGGGAACGTGATCTTCGAAGTGGAAGCGAAGAGGACCGGCAGGTCCAGGTTGCCCGCTTTTTCGCATTCCTCGTAGAAGTTCAAAAGCTGGTCCGGGGTGTCTGTGAGGTCGTGCACGCAGTAGGCGTTGTCCCAGATGATCTTGAAATCCTTCGCGCGCGGCTTCAGGTTTGCAAAGCGCCGCACGGTGCGGTCGGAATAGGTGATGCCCTGCGGGTTCGAATACTTCGGCACGCACCAAATGCCCTTGATCCGCTCATCTGAAGAAACCAGCGCTTCGACGATGTCCATGTCCGGGCCATAGCTCTTCATCGGCACGGTGATCATCTCGATGCCAAAATATTCCGTGATGCTGAAATGGCGGTCGTAACCGGGGGACGGGCACAAAAATTTAATCGGCCCCTGCTTGGCCCAGGGCAATTCGCCTTTGAAGCCGTGCGTCATCGCGCAGGAAATGAAGTCGAACATCATGTTCAAGCTGGAATTGCCGCCCACAATGACGTTGGAGGCGTCCACGCCCAGCATGGCGGCAAACATCGCGCGCATCTCCGGCAGGCCGTCCGGCAGGCCGTAGTTGCGGCAGTCCACCCCGTTGGAGGAAAGCATATTCGAAGAGGAATTCAACTCGTCGAGCATTTTCATCGAAAGCTCCAGCTGCTGCGCGCTCGGCTGCCCGCGGGACATATTCAGCTGCAGGTTCATGGCGTGGAAGCGGTCATATTCCGCCTGCAGCGCCTCCCGTTCTGCGAGCAGCTCTTCCTTCGTCATCGATTGGTAATTCATCGGAGCATCTCCCATCCCTCATACTGCAAAATAAAGTCGGAAACCTTCCCTATTCTACTATATGCGGAAAGAAAATGCAAGTTAAAATCCTCGGTCTTGCAAATTCTGCGTATCGCCGATTTCCCCCGCCGTTTTCCCCCGAATTCTGTCTAATTGTCCGGCGTGAGCAGCCGGAAATGGCTGCGGCAGCACTCGATGAGGCCCTCCGCTTTCATCTTCCCCAGCTCGTGGGAAAGGGCGCTGCGGTCCACACCGAGGTAATCTGCAAGCTGCTGGCGGTTAAACGGCACGAAGAAATCCTTGGACCCCTGCTCGATGGCCTGGAACGAAAGGTACGAGAGCAGCCGCCCCCGGATGGTTTTGGCGGATGTGTGGAAGATGCGCCGCGAGAGCCGCAGGTTTTTTTCCATGCCGGCCTCCAGCAGGTTGCGCAGCAGCACCGCGCCCGGCCCCTGCGCCGGCCCGCGCAGGAGGCTGCGCACCTCTAAAAACAGCACCGCGCACGCCTCCGCCGCCACCACGTCCACCAAAAGCGGCGTCTCCGGCAAGCAGGCGTAGGTTTCGGCGAACACCTGGCCGCGGCCCACATGGTCCAACACCCCGGCGTTGCCCCATGCATCGCAGGTTTCAATGCGCACGGCGCCGCGCAGTACCAGGCCGAGCGCGCGCACCGGTTCCCCCGCCCGGAGGATCTGCTGTCCCTTGCTGTACGTTCGCTCGCCCGCCCGGCATTCCTGCAAGAGCGCCAGCGCCTCCTTTTGCCCAATCCCGCGGAACAGGCCGGTATTTTCCAAAAATTTGAGTTCCATGCGCGCATTTTCCTTCCCTTTTGTTGTTTTAACAACAGATCTTCCCTAGGGATTGTACTATACTATTCCCATCCCGTCAACCAACCGGAAAAAACGGAGGAATTGCAATGATCCGAAAAATAATCAAAATCGACGAAGAACGCTGCAACGGCTGCGGCCTTTGCGCCGGGGCCTGCCACGAAGGGGCCATCGGCATGGTAAACGGCAAGGCGAAGCTGCTGCGGGACGACTACTGCGACGGCCTGGGCGACTGCCTGCCCGCCTGCCCCACGGGAGCCATTTCCTTTGAAGAGCGCGAGGCCGCCGCTTACAATGAAAAAGCCGTGCAGGAGCACCTGGCCAGCCGGACGCACGCCCACACAGGCGGATGCCCCGGCAGCGCGGCGCGCGCTTTCGCCCGCGCGCAGGCCCCGGCCCCGGCGGCCGCGCCCGCCTCGGAGCTGCGGCAATGGCCGGTACAGATCAAGCTCGCGCCGCTTGCCGCGCCGTTTTACCAGGGGGCGGACCTGCTTGTGGCGGCGGACTGCACCGCTTACGCCTACGCCGCGCTGCACCAGGAGTTCCTGCGCGGGCGCATTACGCTCATCGGCTGCCCGAAGCTCGACGGCGTCGATTACAGCGAAAAGCTCGCAGAAATCCTGCGGGGCAACGAGATCCGCAGCGTGACCGTCGTGCGCATGGAAGTCCCGTGTTGCGGCGGCCTGGAAACCGCCGTGCGCACAGCCGTGCGCGCCAGCGGAAAAGAGCTGCCGGTGGAGGTTGCCATCCTTTCCACGCAGGGCCAGCGCCTCGCATAACCCCCGGAAAACACCCGCCGCCGGCCGGCCCGTTGGATCCTCCCGGGAAAGCGGAAGACCCGGCCCGGCGGCCTTGTTTTTTCTTGATTCCTAGGAAAAAAGGGGATATAATGGACGCAAGGCAACCCAATCCCTTCCTAGATGGATTTGACAAGGAGGTTTTTGCGATGAAGGACCAAACCTGCGCCTATTGCATGGGCGGAGAACTGCTGGACAAATTCGGGATCAAAATCTGCGACCTCGGCGTAAGCCAGCTGATCCTGTTCAAGGAACAGAGCAAGCCCGGGAGATGCATCGTCGCCTACAAGGACCACGTCAGCGAGATCGTGGACATCAGCGACGAAGAGCGCAACGCCTTTCTGGCAGATGTGGTGCGCGCCGCACGGGCGCTGCACAAGGCCTTCCAGCCAGACAAGGTCAACTACGGCGCCTACGGGGACACCGGCTGCCACCTCCACATGCACCTGGTGCCGAAATACCGGGGCCAGGACGAGTGGGGCGGCGTCTTCCAGATGAACCCGGGCAAAACGTTCCTAACCGCGGAAGAATATGCGGAGATGATCGAGAAGATCAAAGCCTGCCTTTAAGATCCTGCGCCCCCCTTTTCAAAAGGCCCGCTCCGGGTTTTCCGGAGCGGGCCTTCGCTTTGCGCCGCAGCGGGACGCCTGGCGTGCGCGATGGTTCTTTGTAAGAAACGCCAAAGGGATTTTTCCCATTTTTCGGTTTCTCATGCGCTCGTAACTTCCATTTCTGTGAACCCGCTGTAAAAATCCCCCATGATTTTTGTTAATTTCTTTCCACATCCCGTGTTTTTTGACGGCTCCTGTGCTATAATACGGGAAGACCACCCTGCAAGGAGACTTTTTTATGCAACCCCCCTGGGATGAAATGGAATCCGCCGGAATCCCCGTATACGCCGCGGACCCTTCTACTTACCAATTAGCCTACCTCAACCGCTGCGGGCGGGAACGTTTCGGCGAGCCCGCAGGGCAGCTTTGCTATGCCCTGCTCTACGGCCGGAGCGGGCCGTGCCCCGGCTGCCCGGCGGCCGGGCGCGCCGCCGCCGTTTGGGACGGAAAGCCCTACTGGATCTCCACCGCCCTGCCCTCCTTGCGGGAACAACCACCCGCTACGGCAAGCGCGGCTTTTCTGTTCCGCGAGGCGCTCCTGCGCGAATGCGCCGCGCTCTCCAGCAGCAAGGACCGTGCGGGCGCGGCGCTGGACGTGCTGCTGTGCCATTTGGAGGACCGTCTTTCCTGCCAGGGGACCTGCCTGCTGGAGGTTTGCGGCGCGCGCTCGCTGCGGCGGGTCTCGCCCGCCTCCGTCCGCAAGGACGCGGCCGCGGTGGAGCTGCCTGATTCTTCCCGTGTGCGGGCGTGGCGGGAAGCGCTCTCTGCCGGCAAGCCGGTGTGGGCCGGCAGCGCCGCTGGGGCGGCCGCACAAATTCCCGGCCTTGCAAGCCTTTTGCCCCGCGCGGATTCCCGCCGCCTGCTGGTGGCGCCGCTCTTTTCCCGCAAAAAGCTCAGCGCCCTCTGGCTGCTCGGCGACCCGCCGGAAAACGCGGCCGGCCTGCTGGAAGAGACCTGCCTCGCCGTGGGGCAGCTGCTCAGCCCGCTGCTGAAGCTCTACCTTTCCAACCTGCGGCTGGGCAGCATGGGCTACCGCGACCCGACAACCGGCGCGCGGAATTTCCACGCGCTGGAGCGGCGCCTCTCCGGGCACACCGCCGGGCAGGCGGCAGGCGCGGTGATGTGCGACATCCTCTGCCTGAACCAGGTGAACGACGCGCTCGGCCACGACGCCGGGGACCAGTTCCTGCTCAACACCTACCAGCAACTGCACGATGCGTTCCGCGGCTACCCGGTCTACCGTGTGGGCGGGGATGAATTCCTTGTGCTGTGCGAGGGCGTCCCCGAAGAGGAATTCACCCGCCTGGCCGAAGGGTTCCGCCAAAAGGAAGCCTTTGCCGGGCACCGCTTTTCGCTCGGCAGCGCCTGGGACGGTTCCGGCGGCAGCCTGTGGGCGCTCATCCGCTGCGCGGCCCGCCGCATGCGCAAAGGCCGGGACGCCTTCCTCCGCGAAGCGCCCCTCCCCGCGCCGCAGGGCGGCCCCGGGGGCCGTTGGCAGGCGGGCGGCGCGGCGGCGCGGAAACATTCGTCCCGCGCTTTTTTGGAATTCCTCGGCAGCCGCTGCTTTGACCTGCCAACCTTTTTGCGCTCGCTCTCGAAGCCGGATTCCGCTTCTTATTTTTATTTTGGCGACCTGCAGGAGGACCTCTTCTTCCTCACGGACCACCTGCGGGACGATTTCTCTTTCCCGGGGAACCTGGTGCACTCCTTTTCGGCGTGCATGCGGGAAAAGGTCTACCTGCCGGACCGCGAACGCTTCGACCGCGAGATCGCGCTCCTCCGCGCGGAGGAACGGCAGGAATTCAGCACGCGCTACCGCGTCTACGGCAAATCCGGGCAGCTGTTCTGGGTACACTGCCACGGCGCGGTCTGCTGGGAGGGCGGGCAGCCGGTCTTCCTCTCCGGCAGCCTGTTTGTCCGCACCACCGAGGAGGATTCCGACCCGGTGACGGGCTTTTCCAACACGCGCACGGCGCTCAGCCGCCTCTCCCTGCTGCTGCAAGAGGGCAAGCCGCTCATGGCGGTCGCCTTTGCGCCGCGGGATTTCAGCAACATCAACCGCATTTTCGGGCGCAAAACGGGCAACGACCTTTTGTATGAGATCTCCAACCGCCTGGTGGGGCAGCTCGGCGGCGAATTCCGCTTTTTCCGCCTAGAGGGCCTTTGCTTCCTCGCCGTTTCGCAGTCCGCGCTGAACCCGCGCGAACCGGTGCGGATCATCCGCGAGACGGTTGCCGAAGCTTACGCGCGCTTTAACATCCAGCTGGTATACCCGGCGGCGGTGGGCGTAATCTACGCGCCGCAGGATGTTGCCGCCGCGCAGGAGCTCGTCGACGCCGCGCTTGCCTCCGTGCAGGCCGCGCGCGAAATGCCGGACCTGGAATATTTCCGCTTTTCCGCCCGCATGGCGGCCGCTTCCCAAGAGGAAGCGGACCTCGCCCTCGCGCTGAACCACAGCATCAACCAGGGCTTCCGCGATTTCCGCCTCGTCATCCAGCCGCAGGTGATGGCAAACGAGGAGACGCTCTTCGGCGGGGAGCTGCTGCTCCGCTGGAAGCACAACGGCGCAGACGTCCCGGCCGGGCGTTTCATCCCTGTGCTCGAACAGCACGGGCTCATCCTCCCGGTGGGGAAATGGGTCGCGCAGCAGGCGGTGCGGCTGTGCAAGCGGATCTCGGAGCGCCTGCCGCCGTTCAAGCTTTCCTTTAATGTGAGCGGCTTGCAGCTTTTGGACCCGTCGCTTGCAGAAACGCTGCGGACGGAGCTGCGGGAAACCGGCGCGCCGGGGCACAACCTGCTCGCGGAATTGACGGAGACCTATTTCCAAGGGATGTCGGAGCAGCTCTCCGCATTCGTCGGCCAATGCAAAGAGATGGGTATCTCGCTCGCGCTCGACGATTTCGGCAGCGCGTATTCCGGCCTGCAATTCCTGCTGCGCTACCCGTCGGCGGTCATTAAACTGGACCGCGAATTGATGCGGGAGATCACCACTTCTTCCGAGAATGTCAAATTTATGATGAGCCTAGTGTATGCGTGCCACTGCTTTGGGCGGGCGGTGTGCGCCGAGGGCGTGGAGACCGCCGAGGAGCTGCGCATTGTGCGCCTGACCGGCTGCGACCTCATCCAGGGCTTCTATTTTTACCGCCCCATGGAACTGAGCGATTTCTTCCGCCGGATGGACGCCGGAGAATGGGACGCGCCCCCCGCGCGGAAAAAAACATAAAGGAGGTATTTTCGCATGGATTTGCATCCCTTTGAGCAGGAGGCTGCGCCGCTGGGCGTTTTGGGCCTGAAAATCACGCAGGGCGGGGAACTCCTAGCGCACCGCCTCTGGGACGACGAATGCCGCCGGAACATTTACTCTGCGAGCAAGAGCTTCACCGCGCTGGCCGTTGGCTTTGCGTTGCAAGAGGGCCTTTTGACGCTGGAGGAGCCGCTTACGGCCGCGTTCCCGGAGGAACTGCCGGGCGAGGTCAACGAAAACCTTGCCGCCGCCACAGTGCGCGACCTGCTCACCATGCGCCTCGGGCAGGCGCAACCGCATTTGATGGGCGCGGAACGCCCGCTTTACCGGGAGGAGAACTGGGCGAAGCTCTCGTTTTCGTTCCCGTTTGTGTCCCGGCCGGGCGAGCGCTTTGTCTACAGCAACGTCGGGCCCTACCTCGCCGGCCTGCTCGTGCAGCGCCGCGCGGGCATGAGCCTCGTAGACTACCTGACGCCGCGCCTGTTCCGGCCGCTCGGCATCCCGCGGCCCACCTGGGAGACGGACCCGCTCGGCAACACATTCGGCGCGGGCGGCCTCTTCCTCACGCTCTCGGAGCTGCACCGGTTCGGCCTGTTCTGCTTGCAGCGCGGCCGCTGGGAGGGCGCGCAGCTGCTGGACCCCGCGTGGATTGACGCGTGCTCCCGCCCGCAGGACGGCCCCGGCTACGGCTACCTGTTCTGGATGGGCGACGCAGGCTCTTACCGCGCAGATGGGAAATATTCCCAGCTCGCCATCGTCCTGCCGGGGCGGGACGCCGCCGTGACCGTGGTGGCCGAATGCCGCCGCCAGGAGGATTTGCTCGCGCTGCTCTCCCGCGAGATCTTCCCCCAATTGTGACGCCTTCCCCCGCGCGCCGTGCTGGAAAACCCCGGTGCGGCGCGCTTTTTTGCGCCCATTGGCCTTAACAATTTCTTTACGAAAGCAAAACCTTCGTCACGATTTCTTCATATTTTCCTGGCACTTTCGTCATAGGTATTGGTGTTTTTCATAAAAAGTCTTGACTTTTTTGCAGCTCCTCTATATAATCAAGAATAGAAATCGACTGAAACGTTTCATTCGTTTCAAGAAAGGATCTTCCGGTCATGGCCACCATTAAAGAAATCGCCGAGCTGGCCGGTGTATCCACCACAACCGTCTCGTACGCGCTCAACCGCTCCGGTTCCGTCAGTGAGAGCACCCGCCGGAAGATTCTCCGCATTGTGGAGGAAATCGGCTACCAACCGAACAAGACCGCCGTGAGCCTGCGCACGAGCAAGACCCGCACCATTGGCGTCGTCGCCGAGGACCTCACCGTTTTTGTGACGCCGGAGATCGTCGACGGCATTTGTGAATACGCCGAACAAGCCGGGTACCATATCATCCTTGACAACCTCCGGGTTTTCCACAAGGTTGGCAATTCCTTCCAGGCGCTCTCCCATTATCACGACGAGATCCGCCA
Source organism: uncultured Clostridia bacterium (assembly GCA_944380775.1). Classification (GTDB taxonomy): domain Bacteria; phylum Bacillota; class Clostridia; order Oscillospirales; family Acutalibacteraceae; genus CALWKP01. The sequence continues at coordinate 102,222 of CALWIP010000032.1, forward strand.
GTTGACGGACGCCACCCTGCACGACACGGTGGACGGCATCCTTTACGTTGGCATCCACTGCCGGGACGTAGCGGAGATTGTCTCCAGTTTTGAGCGCCCTGTCGCGTGCATCTACTGCTATTCCTCTTCTGCAAACGCGTACAGCTTTTTTGTAGACGACGAAACGGCTGCCTTCCAGGCGACGGAGCACCTCATCCGCCTCGGGCACCGGCGCATTGCCGTGCTCACCGGGCCGGTGGATTCGCTACCGTCCCAGAGCCGCCTGCGCGGCTACCAAAAAGCGATTTTGCAAAACGACATCGTCATTAACCCGCACTACTTCCAGGTGGGCGACTGGAGCCAGGAATCTGGCTATGAGCTTGCGAAACGCCTGTTTTCGCTGCGCAGCCACCCCACCGCCGTGTTTTCCCTAAACGACTACATGGCGTTCGGCGTGTTGCAGGCCGCCAAAGAGGCCGGCCTCTCCGTCCCGGAAGATGTTTCGGTCATCGGCTTTGACAACCAGCCCGTGAGCCGTTACTGCACCCCGGCGCTTTCCACTCTCGCGCCGCCGCTGCGTGAGCTGGGCAGCGGCGCGGCCGCTTCGCTCATCGCCCTGCTGGAGGGCAGGGCCGTCCCCCGCAAAGGGAAGGCGTTTGCCTGCCAATATGTGGAGCGGCAGTCTGTTGCGAAAGCGCGCCGTTAGCGGCGCTTTTCCTAAGTGAATCGTTTCAGCAAGTTTTCCCCATTTCTTTTCGGGCAACCCGCCTGTTTTTTGATGAAATTGGACGAAGCTCAGCTAAATCGTTCCACTTCTTTCTGGATGAAAATGGCTTGAAACCGCGAAGCCTTTTCATAAAATAATTTTCCTTTGGAAAGGAGAAGTTCAATGAAAAAGACACATTGGCACCGGCTGCTTTCGTTGCTGCTGGCTGGCGCGCTGACGTTCTCGTTGGTTGCGTGCTCCGGCGGCGAAGGCGGTGAAGAGTCTACGGGAGGAGACACCACCACCAGCGGCACGGAATCCACGGGCGGCGAAGGCGGGGAAGAAACCCCTGCCAGCGACCTCGTAGCTCCGTCTGAGACGGTTGGCGAAGTCAACGAGTGGGGTTACGACCCGACCGTTGAAACCCTGGAGATCGACGTCTATGCCGGCATAGGCGACCAGTCCACCTTTGAACTCGACGAAGAAGGCGGCAAGGCTGTTATGGACCAGTGGCTCCTGGACAACCTGAACGTCGTCATCAACCAGACCTATTCCAGCAACGACACCACGGAACAGCTCAACATGATGCTGGCTTCCAACGACTACCCGGCCGTCCTGACGAACGTGCCTGACACGATGGCGAACACCTTCGCCGCGCAGGGCCGCGCGATCAACCTGACCGGCTATGTCGAGGAGTACGGCGACAACATCACCCGCCGCATGGGCGACTACCTGAACATGCTGCGCGACGCGGATGGCCAGCTGTACAAGCTTGCTACCCTGTGGGGCTCCACCCCGAACGTTGCGGGTTATGACTTCGGTATCCGCTATGACTACTGGCTTGAGCTGGGCGAGGATGAGATTTACGAGACCCCGGAAGAGTACTATGAGACCCTGAAGGCGGTTATCGCGAATCACCCGACCAACGACAACGGCGACAAGACCTACGGCGTGACCGGCACCAACGCGAGCGGTGACCAGGGCATGACGATGATGAATGCGATGCTCGGCGCGTACGGCTTTGTGAGCGGTTACAAAGTTGGCGACGACGGCTCCTTCACCCACTGGGTCAACACCGAGGAAGGCCGCGAGGCTGCCCTGCTGCTGAACAAGATGTACCGTGAAGGCCTCATCGACCCCGACTATCTGAACACCACCTATGAAGACTACATCACCAAGCTGACCACCGGCCAGGTCATTGGTAACCTGGGCACCTGGTGGTACGCGTGGACGGGCGGCCATGAGACCTGGTCCGTCTCCGAAGGCGATGCATACGACATCAACAAGCGCTTCATGAACGTTTCCTGCCATGCGCCGGATGTCGCGATGGAAGACACCACCCTGCTGACCAGCAACTTCCTCGGCTCCTATCGTTGCGTTGTCACCGATAAGTGCGAGAACCCGGCGGATATCATGCGTTATCTGAACTGGGAAAACAGCGAGCTGGGCAACATGATCGTCGGTTGGGGCGCTCCGTCGGAGACCAACAACTGGAACATCGACGCGGACGGCAACTGGATCGTCAGCGACGACATCATGAACGTTAGCCAGAAGAACCTGTACTACCACCTGACCAAGGAACAGAACGGCGGCATGCTGTATGTTCTGTCCGCTGCCGGCGGCTGGCTGAAGGACGACGACCTGAGCGACTTCGACAAGATCGACCCGCGCGTCGACCGTGTGTCTATCTACGACTACTGGCCGGTTGATCCGGAGACGGGCGCGTTCTCTGACGAAGGCGTGAACATCTGCTGGATGAACTACACGGCCCCGGCGTTTGACACGACGCTCTACTCGGTCACCTTCGACCCGAACGAGCCGATCAGCCAGACGAACCAGACCGTTACGGACACCATCTCCACCTATCTGGCGAATATCGTCACTGCGAGCAGCGAGGAAGCCGCTTCTGCCGCCTTTGACGAGGCTGCCGCTTCTCTGGGCTCCCTCGGCATTGCCGATCTGGAAGCGTTCTACGCGGAATCTTACGCGGCGAACTCTGAGCAGATGGCTGGCTAATTCCCTGTTGGCCCCTGGCGCCGGACGTTAGCTTTCCGGCGGCAGTAAACCGATCCCTGCAAACGGCGTGGGGGAGAGGACTCCCTCTCCCCCACGTTTCGCAGGCGTTTGTAAAGTGAGGGTATCTGCCATGAGTAAAACTTCTGCCCCTGCGGCGCCCAAAACCGGGCACGCCCGGATCTTGGGCCGCCTGAAGCGCGAACGCAGCCTGTGGGCGATCAGCGCCGTAGCGCTGGTGTGGGTCGCGATCTTCTGCTATGGCCCCCTTTACGGGCTTCTGTATTCGTTTTTTGACTACCGTCCCGGCCTGAACCTCTGGGACTGCGAATTTGTCGGCCTGAAGTATTTCCAGGAATTCTTCCTGCTGCCGGACTTTACGAAGATCCTGCGCAACACGCTGGTCATCAGCGGTTTGAACCTGACCATCGTCTTCATTGCGCCGGTCATCTTTGCCCTGCTGCTCAACGAGCTGCATCACTCCGGCTTTAAGCGCACGGTCCAGACCATTTCGTACCTGCCGTACTTCGTTTCGATGGTCGTTGTGGCCAGCATTATGAACACGCTGCTCTCCAGCAACGGCACCATCAACGAGCTCCTCATGGCGCTCGGCTTCATTGAGTCGCCCATCGCGTTCCTCAATGAGCCGGACCTCTTCTGGGGCATCATGACGGTCACCAACATCTGGAAGGGCATCGGCTGGTCCGCCATCATCTACATCTCCGCCATCACCGGCGTAGACGGTGAACTGTACCAGGCGGGCGCCGTAGACGGCCTCGGCCGCTTCGGCATGGTGTGGCACATCACCATCCCGGGCATCCTGCCCACCGTGGTGCTGCTGTTCATCCTCGGCGTCGGCAACCTGCTCAACACCGGTTATGAATACCAGCTGCTCCTCGGCACCCCGATGACCCGCGATGTGTACGAGGTCATCGACACCTACGTTTACCGTTACGGCGTCCAGATGGGCCGCTACCCGTTTGCAACGGCGGTCGGCCTGATCAAGTCCGTCATCGGCTTCATTCTGGTGATCCTGTCGAACCTGGCGTCCCGCAAGGTCACCGGCATGTCGATCATGTAAGGGGAGGTGGCGTAAATGAAAACCAAAGAAAAGGCTCATCTTGCCCCTTATCAAAAGCCGACCTTCAGCGGCCGCGTTTTTGACGTGATCAACATTGTTTTCATGCTCGTGTTTGCGTTCTGCATGCTGTACCCGTTCTGGAACCAGCTTGTCATTTCGCTCAACGAGGGCACCGACACCAACTACGGCGGGCTGTACTTCTGGCCCCGCCAGTGGACCTTGGCAAACTACGCCTACATTTTCGAAAAAGGCAACCTGGGCAAGGGCGCTCTGATTTCCGTGCTGCGCGTTGTCGTCGGCACGTCTACCACGCTCTTCTGCTCCGGCCTGCTGGCCTATGTCACCACGGTACGCGGCTTCTCCGGCCGGCGTTTCATGCGCATCGTCTACCTCATCACGATGTATTTCGGCGGCGGCATGATCCCGACCTACCTGTTGATGGTCAACCTCGGTTTGCTCAACACCTTCACCGTGTACTGGCTGCCCGGCCTGTTCAGCGCGTATTACATGATGCTCATCGCGTCGTATATTTACGGGCTGCCGGAATCCCTGATGGAATCTGCGCGGATTGACGGCGCAGGCGAAATGAGGATTTATTTCCAGATCATCTTGCCGCTCTGCGTCCCGGTTCTGGCCGCCATTGGCATCATGGCTGCGGTTGGCCACTGGAACAGCTGGTTCGACGTCATGGTGTACAACCCGAAGGGCGAGTGGGATACGCTGCAGGCGTACCTGCGCCGCATCCTGACGGAGGCTACCATGGCCAGCCAGCTCCTGAACGACCAGCAGCAGCAGGAAGCGATGCGGAAGCTGACCACGTCTTCCATCCGCGCCGCGACCACGATGGTCGTCACGATCCCGATTGTCTGCGTGTACCCGTTCTTCCAGCGGTACTTCATCAGCGGCATGACCATCGGCGCCGTCAAGGGCTGATTTTTTCCTTTTGATCACACACGCAATTTCGTTTGCGACAGAACTCCCCAACACGGGCCGTTCCGCTTGGGGCGGCCCGCACCGGAAGATCGAGCGTCCTTTCGTCCCTCCCAAGGGCGGGGGGGCGCTTTTCCCTTCTTTTTAACGCGGACCTAAGGCTTATTTGGGATTTGTCCGCCAGAGGAGGACGCGCCAGATTCCAAATAAACCCTAGGCAATGCCGGGGGAAATACCCGTGCAAACCACGGATGCAGAAAGGTAGGCGCCATCAATGCAACCAAACGCCGAAAAACCTGTGTATCAACTAACCAACCATGATTTCCGTCTTACCGCGCAAGGAGGCCTTCTCCTCTCCATGCAGCCGGGCCCGGGGCTCGCTGGGAAAACGGAAACCCAGTTCATCCTGCCCGGGGCGTCCTTCGGGCAGCTGCGGCTCGCCTGGAAACAGGCGGGCGATACCGCCTCTGCCGCGCTGGAAACAGCCGAACAGTGGACCGAGACCCCGCCGGAGTACCGCTCCCGTGAAGTATGCTACGCTGCCACGGCTGAAGCCGGCCCGCTGGGCGTCTCTGTTTCCTACCGCCTGGCGGAAGGCTGCATGGTGCAGGAATTCCGCGTGCGCAATCGTTCCGGCGAACCGCTCGAACTGCTGGACGCCGGCTTCCCGTTCCCGTGCAACACGCATTTTGCGTGGGGCGTCAGCGCTTCCGACAAGGTCATCGGCCACCACTTTATCGCCGGGCACGGCTCCCACCTCTTGTTTGTCCGCTGCGACGGCGCCGGGCCGTACCTGCTGGCGCTGCCGGAAAACGGCACCTCTCTTGAATATTTCACGCTGAGCGGGCGCAACCGCCAAGACCGTACCTACACCGCCTACGCCCTTTCGGCGGAAGCTTCGCGCAGCGCGCGGGAAAAGCACACCCGCATGCCCGCGCCCGGCAGCTCTAAGACGCTGGCCGCCGGGGAAGAAATTTCGTTCGCCTTCCGCTATGTTTGGACGAGCGATGTGGAAGACACGCGCAAAAAGATGGTGGAATACGGCCTGGTGGATTCCGAATTCCTGCCCGGCCTCACGGTGCCGTCCGGCACGGCGGTCTCGCTGGCCCTGACCAGCCGCTGGGACGACCTCAAGCTCGTCTTCCCCTACCCGGACGAGACGGAGTGCAAGGAAGAAGAGCCGCAGGGCGGCCGCCACATTTACCGCCTGCGCTTCCGCCATGCGGGCGAGAACATTGTGCGCGTGGAGTATGCCAACGGCCGCTGGACGACGCTGACGTTCTTTGTCACGCTGCCTGTGCCGCAGATGATTGAAAAGCGCGGCGCGTTTATCGCGGCGCACCAGCACAACGACCCCTCGAAGTGGTACAACGGCCTGCTCGCCGAGTGGAACAATGAGACCGGCGTGCTGCTGGGGCCGGATAATTACGACCTCATCAAAGGCTGGCGCATTTACGAAGTCACCTGCGACGACCCGGGCCTCGGCAAGCCGGCGTTCCTCTCCGGCAAGCTGGCGGAATACCCGGACCACGACCAGATTGCGGCGCTCGACCGCTATGTGGAGCATTTTGTCTGGGGCGGCCTGCAGTGCACCGAGGAGGAAGAGTTCCCCTACGCGCTCTACGGCATTCCGGACTGGAAGCAGAACCGCGACAGCGCAGACCCCGGCCTACGCGGCAAGCTGCACATCTGGCGCATTTACGACTACCCGCACATCTTCCTGATGTATTACAACCTCTACCGCATCGCGCGCGATTACCCGGACGCGCCGCTTTCGCACCCCAAGGAGCTTTACCTCAAACGCGCCTACAAAACGGCGGTTGCGATGTTTACGGTGCCGATGGAGCTCGACCGTTGGGACGCGATTAAAACCGGCCTGTACAACGAGCTCACCATTGAAGACATCCTGCGCGACCTGCGCCGCGAAGGCATGGAGAGCGAAGCCAGCCGCCTGGAACGCCATTGGGACCGCAAGGTCAAATATTTCGCGACGGAATGCACCGATATTTTTGGCTCGGAGTATCCGTTTGACACTACCGGCTTCGAGTCCACCCACGCGTTTGCGCTGCGCGCGATGGAAAAAGCTGAAAACGTGGTGCGCGAGGACCGCTTCAACCCGCCCATGCTCCGCACCCAGGCCAGGGACTACCTGGAGAACCAGATGGCGTGCAACATCGCCTGCCGCGGCGTGCTGGAGCCTGCCTACTACTGGTACGGCAGCGATTACCGCTCCACCAACGCCAGCTACACGCTGAGCTATATGTCGCAGATGGGCGGCTGGGCCATTTTGGACTATGCGCTGCGCTACGCGGACGACCCGTACGCGCTGCTCCGCCTGGGTTACGGCTCGGTGCTCAGCTCGTGGGCGCTGCTCAACGCCGGCGAGGAAAAGGACAACTACGGCTACTGGTTCCCCGGCAAGCAGAACGACGGCGCGGCCTCCGGCGGTTTCGAACCGGTGGCGGAGGGCGAGACCTGGCTCGGCCAGGAACACCGCGGCGGCGCGTGGGTCTACTCCTGCGAGATTGACCTGGGCTTCTGCGGCGCGCTGCGCGGCGCGGCTACCGTGCTCGCCGACGACCCGATCTTCGGGCGCTCTTGCTACGGCGGGGAACTGCACACGGAACCCGGCGCCTGCCGCATTGACAGCGCAGACGGCGTTTCCCGCCGCTTCCACATTGTCAACCCGCTCGGCCGCCTCCATTTCACCATGGAGAAATGCCACTTTGCGGCGGAATCCTCCGTCAAAATTGCGGGCAACACGGTGGAAATCACCATTGACCCTTGCGGCGCGGCGGGCGACATTCCCGCTTCGCTCTGCACCGAAGGCTTTGGCCCCTGCACGGCGTCCGTCGGCGGCTCGGCGCTCGCTTCCGGCAGCGCGCTCTCCCTCACGCTCCCCGAGTGCAAAGGCCCGTTCGTGCTGAAGCTGGAATTTGCGCAGCCGCTGCTGCCGTAACATGCAGCCCGCCGGGGCGGAAATCCTCTTCCACCCCGGCGGGATCTATATCGATATTCGGAAGAAAGGAGCGCGCGGCGGCTGGACCGCCGCGCAATGCTGCACATGGAACAAACCATCATCAATGTGAAGAATGTCCGCATCAATGACAGCTTCTGGAACAACCGCATCCGCAACGCGGTGGAAACCGCCATTCCTTACCAATGGCGCGTCCTCAACGACAACGAGCCCGGTGCCGAGCCGAGCCACGCGGCGATGAATTATAAGATCGCCGCGGGTGTGGAAAAGGGCGAATTCCACGGCTTCCGTTTCCAGGACAGCGACCTCGCCAAATGGATTGAGGCCGCCTCGTTCAGCCTGATCTACCGGCAGGACCCGGAGGTCGAGCGCGAACTCGAAGAGATTATCGACCTCATCGGGAAGGCGCAGCAGCCCGACGGCTACCTGGACACCTACTACATCCTCAAAAAGCCGGAGGCCAAGTGGAAAGAGATCGCCCAGGGCCATGAGCTCTATGTCACCGGCCATCTGCTGGAAGCCGCCGTCGCCCGCTACCTTGTTTCCGGCGACGACAAGCTTCTCAAGATCATGGAGAAGAACGTCGACCTCATCCGCTCCCTGTTCGGCCATGGCGAGGGCAAGATCGATTCTTACCCGGGCCACGAGGAGATCGAGCTTGCGCTGATGAAGGCGTATTTCGCCACGGGGGACCGCAAATATTTTGAGCTGGCGAATTATTTCATCGAGAACCGCGGCACCACCATCGGGTTCCTCGACGACGAAAGCTTTAAAGAATTCGCGGAAACCAATAAGCACCACCAGGCGGATTACTACCAGGCGCACGCGCCGATCCGCCAGCAGGACGCCGCCGACGGCCACGCCGTGCGCGCGATGTATTTCTTCACCGGCGCCGCAGACGTCGCGCTGGAGAAAAAGGACCCGAGCCTTGTCGCCGCGCTGGAAAAACTGTGGAAGCACACCGTCGGCCGCCGCATGTACCTCACGGGCGGCGTCGGCTCCCAGGGCGTGGGCGAGCGCTTTACCATCGACTACGACCTGCCGAACGACGTCTGCTACACGGAGACCTGCGCCGCCATTGGCCTGGCCATGTGGTCTCTGCGCATGCTGCGCCTTTCGCCGGAGGCGAAATACGCCGACGTAATGGAGCGCGCGCTGTACAATAACGTCATCAGCGGCGTTTCGCAGGACGGCCAGCACTATTTCTATGTCAACCCGCTTGCGGTGAAGCCGGATGTGGCGCATTACCGCGCGGACCACGCCAGCGTGGAGCCGTCCCGTGTGAAATGGTTCGGCTGCGCCTGCTGCCCGCCGAACGTGGTGCGCACGCTCTGCGGCCTGGGCGGCTACGTCTACACGCAGGAGGGCGACGACGTCTACCAGCACCTGTACATCGGCAACGAGGCCTCGCTCTCTTGCTCCGGCGGCCCCTTCTCCCTCACCTGTGAGAGCGAAATGCCCTGGGAAGGCGCGGCCCGCATCACCTACCGCGGCGCGGCCGGCGCGCGGCTGCACCTGCGCGTCCCGTCTTACGCGAAGAATTTCACCGTGAAGAAGAACGGCCAGCCGGTGTGCTGCACCGTGACCAACGGCTATGCGCTGCCGGAGGGCGCGCTTTCGGACGGCGACACGCTGGAGGTCTCTTTCGAAATGGACGCCCACTTCGTGGCCGCCAACCCGCGCGTAACCGAGGACTGCGGCAAGGTCGCCGTCCAGCGCGGCCCGCTGGTGTACTGCGCCGAGCAGGTGGACAATTTTGAATATCTCAATAGCTTCCGCGCCGATTTGAAATATCCGATTGGCATGGAGCAGAGCGAGCTCTTCGGCGGCATCCGCGTCCTCACGGTAACCGGCATGCGCAGCGACGCTGCCGCCTGGGATGCGGACGAGCTGTACCGCGACTATGCTCCGGGCAGCATGGGCGAAACCCCCGCGACCCTGCGGATGGTCCCGTACTTCCTGTGGAATAACCGCGGCGAAGGCGAAATGACGGTCTGGATCAACGCGTAACGCGCTTCCCCGGCGGGCGCAAACCCCGCCGGGGCGCGCCGTTTTCCTGCCAGGCATTCTCATTTTTCCGCTTCTTCCCGCTCCCCATTGAAACAAACTATAACACTCATCGAAAAAAAGGACGGTGCATTATGGGCGTATTCTGCCAAGAAAACGGTAAACTCATCTGGCACAACAACGGCGAAACTTTGCAACTGGAAGCTTGGGGCGCCAACAGCCTGCGCGTGCGCGCGGTTGCCATGGGCGAAATCCTCGACACGGATTTTGCGCTCCTGCCGGCCGAAGGCCCGGCTGCGCAGGTGGAAATCGCGGAGGATCAGTCCCAGGCGACGGTAACCAACGGGAAAATCCGGGCGGTCCTCACGCAGAACCCGTGGACCCGCGAATGCCATATCCAATACTATAATCAAAAAGACGAGATCATCCTTGAGGAAGCCAGCGACGGCAACGCGCTGTGCATTGAGGCGCGCCAATTCCGCCCGCATGTCGGCGGGGACTATTTCCTCTCCGCCAAATTTGCGCCGGCTGAAGGCGAGCGCCTCTACGGCATGGGCCAGTACCAGCAGGAATATCTGGACATTGCCGGCTGCACGTTTGAGCTGGCGCACCGCAATTCCCAGGCGAGCGTGCCGTTCCTGCTCTCCAGCCGCGGGTACGGCTTCTTCTGGCACAACCCGGCCATCGGCCGCGCAAGCTTCAACCGCAACCTGATGGAGTGGACCTCCGACAGCACGAAGCAGCTGGACTACTGGATCACCGCTGGGGACACGCCCGCGGAGATTATCTGCGCGTATACCGGCGCGACGGGCCGCCCGCCGATGATGCCGGAGTACGGCATGGGCTTCTGGCAGTGCAAGCTGCGCTACTGGAACCAGGAGCAGCTTTTGGAGGTGGCGCGCGAATACAAGCGCCGCGGCCTGCCGATTGACGTTATTGTCTGCGACTTCTTCCACTGGCCGCACCTGGGCGACTTCTGCTTTGAGCCGGAATTTTTCCCGGACCCGAAGGCAATGGTGGATGAACTCAAATCGATGGGCATTGAACTGATGGTGTCCGTCTGGCCGCAGATTGGCCATGACAGCGTCAATTACAAAGAAATGCGCGACAACGGCTACCTGATGCGCACCGAGGGCGGCCTCGACATCACCATGCAGGTGGGCGGCGACAGCACGTTCTACGACGTGACGAACCCCCGCGCGCGCCAATATGTCTGGGAGAAGTGCAAGGAAAATTATTACCAATACGGCATCCGCATCTTCTGGCTGGACGAGGCGGAACCGGAGCTGACCTGCTACGACTTTGAGCACTACCGCTACTACATGGGCTCGAGCCAGCAGGTAGGCAACATCTACCCGCAGCGCTACGCGAAGGGCTTCTACGACGGCATGACCGCCGAAGGCCAGGACAAGGTGCTGAACCTGGTGCGCTGCGCATGGGCGGGCAGCCAGCGCTACGGCGCGCTGGTGTGGTCCGGCGACATCTACAGCACCTGGACCGACTTCCGCCGCCAGATCCGCGCGGGCTTACAGATGGGCATCTGCGGCATCCCGTGGTGGACGACGGATATCGGCGGCTTCACCGGCGGCGTGCCGGCCGACCCGGCCTTCCGCGAGCTGCTGGTGCGCTGGTTCCAGTGGGGCACGTTCTGCCCGGTGATGCGCCTGCACGGCGACCGCCGCCCGTCGGAGCCCGTGAAGCATGCCGACGGCAGCCCCGCGTTCGGCTCCGGCTCGGACAACGAGGTCTGGGTCTTCGGCGACGACAATTATGAGATCCTGAAGAAATACATGTTCCTGCGCGAGGAAATGCGCCCGTACATCCGCACGCTGATGGAAGAAGCGCATGAAAAAGGCTCCCCGGTCATCCGCACCATGTTCTACGGCTTCCCGGAGGACAAGGAATGCTGGAACCGCGAGGACCAGTACCTCTTCGGCGCCGACCTGCTGGTCGCCCCGGTGCTGGAACCCGGCGCTACCACCCGCGAGGTGTACCTGCCCGCCGGCGCGCAGTGGACGAACCTGCACGACGGCAAATGCTACGAGGGCGGCCAAGCGGTCACGGTGGACGCGCCGATCGACGTCATCCCCGTGTTTGCCCGCGACGGCAAGCTCCAGAACCTCATCAGGAAGATCTGAGTTTCCCCTCCCCGCATACGGCCCATGCAAAACGGCCCTGCACCAAAACCGGTGCAGGGCCGTTTTCCTGTTCTGTTTTGTTTATGCAAAGAGATAGTTGTGCTTGCCGGATTTTTTCACCTGGTACAGCGCCTGGTCCGCGCGGTCGAGCGCCTGCTCCACCGAATCTTCCGCACGGACAGCCGTGCCGCCGGCCGAGATACCGACCCATTCGGGCACGCTCTTGCCCTTTTCCTCCAGGGCGCGCAGGATGTGCCGCGCCGCCTTGTGCGCCATTTCCTCATTGGGAATCCCCCCGCAGAGCAGCACAAATTCATCGCCGCCCGCGCGGCAAACGACGTCCCCGTCCCGCACGGCGGCCCACAGCGCTTCCGCCACGCTTTTCAAGATCCGGTTGCCCGCCAAATGGCCGTATGTGTCGTTAATCCGCTTGAAATTGTCCAAATCCAAAATAAATACCCAGCTATTCTCTTTTTTCCAGCTTCTCCAGCGCTCCACCAGGCCGCGGTAATTGATCAGCTCTGTCAGGCCGTCCCGCTGCGCCAGGTCCTGCATCTGCACGGCGATCTGCCACGCCCGGCGGGTCTGCTCCGCCAGGGTTTTGGGGTAATATTCGCCCGGGAGCTGCTCCCGGTTCGGCACCGACTGGTGGATATGGACCACCTTCCACCCGTCTTCCATCTGCTGGTACAGCATGGTAAAGCGGCTCTCCATGTCAATGAGGATCTTCCGGTCTTCGCTCTCCCACCAGATGGAAACGCCGCCGTACACGGCGCACGCGTCCGTCCCAAGCATGCGGGAAAAGCAGTGGAAATCCTTAAATTCAAACGGGATATTCTCCCGCTGCTTGACAACCTCCCGGATGGCCTGCATCATTTCTTCCCGGCTGTAGTAGACCTCGTCCTTCCCCGTGCCGAAAACCATGCAGTTTTCGTCGAGAAGTTGCCGGGCAGCTGCATCCGTTTCGTCTCCGTCCCCTAAAAATACAACTTCCAAAGTTTTTCCGTCAGCGCGCAAAAATCCACCCTGTTTTCCCCTTTCTTCCGTTATTGCTGCTCTTCCTCTGGTGCGCCCGTGGCCGGGCCGGCCCGCGCCGCGCCCGCCTTCCCCGCAGGATGAATTGTTCTTCTGTTACAAGATTATAAAGGATGGACCCGCTGCTTGCAATATCCGATTTTCCAAAATTCCGGCGGAAATTTTCTATGGTTTTGCCGCAGGGAGCAAAAAGGCCCCGGCAGGATTCCTCCCACCAGGGCCTTTTTAGATTCTCTTTGCTTAGAACAGGCGCTGCGCCGCCGCGTCTGCGGTGGCAAACGGCCCGGGAACCACCTTCGCGCCGCGGTGCTCTCCGAAGTAGTCGCGGTCAAAGACAATGGGCGTGCCGTCGGGGTTTTCAAACCGCTCTTCCGGCTCGAACGCATAGCCCAGCACGTCGCTGTCCACCGGCGCAGCCGTGAAGCCGCCGAGGATTTCGTACACATTCGTCGTGAGCACCGGCGCGCCGTCGCGCTCGGCGAGTTCTACCACCGCGTGGTGCTCGGTGTCCACCAGGTGGTCCGTCTCCTTGCAGTAGGCCTTTGCGCCGTTCAGGTAGACGTTGCCTTTCGCCCAAATGGGCAGGTGCTGCGCATGGGCGGGCGCAAGCTTCGCCATATCCGGCGTGTCGTTGTCCATGTCGAATTTCGCAATCCACTCGTCGTACGTCGGGTAGCCGTCCGCCACATGCGTGCCGACCTCGCGGTTATCCTCGTCGAAACCGTCGTCGGTGTCGTGCATCACGCGGAACGGCTCAGCCGGCCATTTCTGCACGAAAATATTGTTGTAGAAGCGGTCGTCGCCATGCAGCACCGTCATGAAACCCATGACCTCGGTGCGGTGCGGGATGTGGTACGGCGTGTAGCGCGAACCGGTGCCGGCGCCGAAGATGGTGAACGAGCCGCAGATCAGGTTGTGCACCAGCGCGACGCCCTCTGTGGCAAAGCGCAGCGAGGCGTCGGAGAGCAGGATGTTGTTGTCGATGAGCGTCGGGCCGTGGCTCACCTCTACAAAGAGGTCCTGGCACATCATGCCGCCGCGCAGCTGCTTGGCGAACGGCGGGAGCTGGTTGTCGTGGAACAGGTTCTGGGTGATGCGCGTCCCCTGGGCCTCCCAATCGCACCAGATGCCCATGGTGCAGTGGTGGATATGGTTGCGGCGGTAGGTCACGTCGATGGCCGCATGCATCTTGATGCCCGCGATTTCCGCGCCGCCAAGCTCCATCATATTGTTGATGTGGTGGATATGGTTGTCTTCAATGACGGAGAAGACGCCGCCCATGCGGCCGATGATACCGCCCTGCTCGCAGTGGTGGATATTGCAGCGGCGCACAATGTGGCTGCCGACCTTCTCCTTGAGCCAGCCGTGGTACTGCCCGCGGCAGACGGCGTCGCGCTCCATCTGCGTGGGGCTCTTGACGTGTTTATAGGTAAAATAATGGTCGTTGTCCGGGTCGTAGTATTTGCCGAGCGAAATGCCCGCGCACTTGCTGTTGCTGATCTCACAGTCTTCAATGATCCAACCCTTCGACCAGTGCGGGCCAATCATCCCGTCCTGGTAAGCGGCGGGGGGCGCCCAGGTGGTGGCGGCCTTTTCCACACGGAAGCCGCTCACGGTCAGGTAGCCGATTCCGGTCTGCGACGGCATAAAGCATTCGCGCCGCACGTTGATCTCCACTTTTTCCTGGTTCGGGTCCTTGCCCTGGAAATTGGCGTAAAGCACCGTTTCGTCCCCATCCTGCTCCGCATACCACTTGTAGGTAGAAGCTTCCGGCTCCCAGGAACATTCGTACACTTCGCCCTTGACGCAAGCCTCCAGGCTTTCCGCTTCATAGAGCATCTTGTCGTTCAAATAGACCGCGCCGGTGTGCTTGCTGCGCCCGGCAAAATACCAGTCGCCATAGACATAGGTCGTGTACGGGTTGTAATTTCCAAACAGGCTGTTCGGGACGCGGCAGGTCCAAGTGTTCCCCTCGTAGGGCTGCCAGCCCTTGATTTCCTCCGCGCCGGTGATCACCGCGCCGAGCGGCTCCGTGCTGCGGTAGGTGATGCGGGCGTCTTCCGTGCCGCCGTGGACCGGATCCACATATTCGCGGTACACGCCCGGCCCGACCAGGACCTCGTCGCCCGGCATGGCGATGCGGGCTGCATCGTTGATGCGTTTAAACGGGCGCGCCTGGCTCCCGTCGCCATCGCGGTATGCGCTTGCAGAAACATAATAAATCATCGTTTTTTCCTCCCATCCCGCCCGGTTCAAACCGGGCGTCTTTCAGGCCGCAGATCCCCCGGCCTGCGGCCCTACTGTGAATCTTACCCCATCTTTTCGCGCGGGTCAAGGATGTTTTTAGAAATATACCCAAACAAATCCCCGCTGCCGCCCCCTCTTGCAAGGGACCCTCTTTTGCGGTAAACTTGGGGAGGAATCTTCCCGCGCGCTTGCGCCGGATCTAGGAGGAAAATATATGAAACAGCCAACCATCGCCCTTGTGGGCGCAGGCGCGCTCGGCGTGCTGTATGGAGAAAAGCTCGCCGCGGCCTACGGGAAGGAGCGCGCGTTTTTTCTCGCGGACCGCGCGCGGGCCGAACGCTACCGCCGCGACGGCTTTTCCTGCAACGGCAGGCCCTGCGATTTCCACTATGTGACGCCCGGCGCGCACGAAAAACCAGCGGACCTCGTCCTCTTTGCCGTCAAAATCCACGCGCTGCGCGAAGCGGCCGCGCTGGCGCGCCCGTTTGTCGGGGACGAAACGGCCCTGGTCTCCGTGCTGAACGGCATCACCAGTGAAGGCATCCTCGCAGAGGAACTGGCCGGGCGCGGGCAGCTTCTCTACTGTGTCGCCCAGGGTATGGACGCCACTAAGACCGGCAACCGCCTGACCTACCAAAACAGCGGGAAGCTGCTCCTGGGCCTGCCGGATGGCCGGACCACCCCCGCGCTCACGCGCGCCGCGCAGCTCCTGCAACATGCCGGGATCTGCTGCCAAGTGGTGGACAACATCCGCTTCTGCCTTTGGAATAAGCTGATGCTCAACACCGGCATTAACCAGGTGACGGCGGTGTACGGCATCCCCTACGGCGGCATCCAGCGGGAAAGCGAGGCCCGCCGCACCGTGGAAGACGCCATGCGCGAGGTGCAGGCCGTCGCCGCTTGCGAAGGCGTCTCCCTTTCTGACGCGGACCGCGAGGCCTGGATGCGCATGCTGGACACGCTGGACCCCGA
Source organism: uncultured Clostridia bacterium (assembly GCA_944380775.1). Taxonomy (GTDB): domain Bacteria; phylum Bacillota; class Clostridia; order Oscillospirales; family Acutalibacteraceae; genus CALWKP01. Next base: position 118,307 of record CALWIP010000032.1, read on the forward strand.
CGGGATGCCCTCCATGCGGCAGGACACGCTGGCGCGCCGCCCCACCGAAGTGGAGCTTTTCGCCGGGACCATCCGCCGCCTGGGGAAACAGCACGGCGTGCCGACGCCGGTGAACGATTTTTTATACCGGCGCATCCGCGAGATGGAGGCTTCTTGGTCGTGAAGCCGGGAGAGAAACAATCCTTTTTGGATTAAAATATAAAAATAATACAAACAGATGAAATTCTCGTTCTGAAATTGCAAAACGGGCAGGAGGAAGGTTCCTCCCGCCCGTTTGCTTTTGCCCCCGCAAGACGCCGCGCGCCCTGCTGGTTAACCTTCAAATCATTGTTTTTTCCTCAAAAAATACTCTTTGTTATATAAATAAGCGGGGTCCTCCGGTTTCCAATGGCCCGCCATCTCGTTGTAGCGCTCCGCCGTCCGCCAATCCCCCATGCGGTCATAACAGACGCAGAGCTGGATGCACGGCAAAAAGCCGTAGCAGTCCCGCAGGTGGAAGGCGCCGTCGTCCTCGCGCAGCTCGCGGGTGAGCGCCAGCGCGTACCAGAACGCGGCGTCCTTTGGGCGGCCCTCTTCCAGGAAGAAGCGCCCCAGCTCGCAGCAGAGCTCTGCGCGCGGCGCGCCGCAGCGCAGGCCTTCCAGCAGCCAGCGCAGGCGCGGGCGGCCCCGCTGCTCCTCGCACAGCGCCAGTAGGCGGCACGCGTCGGCCCGGTTTTCCTCCCAGCCGTCCGGCCGGCGCAAAAACTGCCGGAACCGGCGCGCGGCCTGCGGGAAACGCCCCAGCGCGTACAGCTCGCGCCCATAGTAATACAGCTCCCGCGCGCTGAGCGGGCGCTGGCCCGCCACGCGCTCCAGGATGCGCAGGTTGCGTTCCGGATCCCCGGGACGGGCCTTTTGGTGCGTCACCGCCGCGGGGCAGTGGCGTATTACGCCGGAAACGGCCACCGCCTCGTGTACGGCGCCCTCCCAGAAGAACCCCTTTTCCCGCCGGAAGAGCCGCTCCCGGCAGTAGACCAGCGCGGGCGCGCCGTTCGCGTCCAGGCCGGTGTGGTAAGGCAGGAAGACCGCGTCCGCGCCGTAAAACCCGGCCGCTTTCCACGCAAGCAGCACGGCGCGGGCCTCCGGCAGCAGGACGTCGTCGGCGTCCAGCCAAAAGAGGTAGTCCCCCGTTCCGTAGGAAAAAGAGCGGTTCCGCGCGGCCGCAAAGTCGCCGGGCCAGGGCATTTCTTCCACACGCGCGCCGCACGCCCGCGCCGCCTCGCGCGTGCCGTCTGTGGACCCGGTGTCCAAAACGACCACCTCGTCTGCAAAACCGCGCACGCTCTCCAAGCAGCGCGCCAGCACATCCTCCTCGTTTTTGACAATCATACAAAGGCTCACCGTCGGCACCGGCACCCCTCCCGCACTTGTTCTCCCCTTATCTTATGCCGGGAGGGCGTGGGCGCTGCCTGTCCCGCATCCCCTTACAGCGGGATCCCGAGCCCATAGAGCAGAAGGCTCGCCGCGCCGCAGCCGAGGATGACCAAAATCGGGTTCCATTTCGCGGCGCGCAGGGCGGCGAGCGCCGCGGCAAACAGGCCCACCGAAAGCCAGTCCGCCGAGAGCGCATCCGCCAGCGACGCGCCCTCGCCCCAGAACGCCAGCACGATGATGGAAAGGCCAGCCGAGGCGATGAGCCCCGTTACTGCAGGCCGCAGGCCGCCCAGCGCCCCTTGGATGACGGAGAGCTGGCGGTAGCGGAAATACAGCTTGCCGAGCACGAGCGAGATGACAAACGACGGCGTGACGCAGCCGAGCGTGGCGATCAGCGCGCCGCCCACGCCGGCGATGCGGATGCCGACAAACGTGGCTGCGTTGATGGCAATGGGCCCGGGGGTGATCTGCGAAATGGTCACGATGTCGGTAAATTCCGAGAGGGTGAGCCAGGCGTTTTGCGCGACCACCTGGCTCTGGATCAGCGGCAGCGCCGCGTACCCGCCGCCGACGGCGAAAAGGCCAATCTGGAAAAAGCTCCAGAACAACTGCAGATAGATCATGCCGCACCCTCCGTTTTCTTCTGCCGGCGCGAACGCGCAATGCCGATGAGCGCAGCGGTAATAATGATGAGGATGACGTTCGTCTGCAAAAAATAATTGGCAAGGAACGCCGCAGCGAGCAAAAGGATGGAAAGGACGCTCTTCTCTTTGACGATCCCCTTGGCCATGGTGTACACGGCGTCTACAATGACCGCGCCAATCGCCGCGAACATGCCGCGCATGGCGGCGTCGACATA
>CALWIP010000033.1 GCA_944380775.1 uncultured Clostridia bacterium
CACAGGCAGGACTTCCGACAGTTTCGTCAAAATACGGCGCTGCTCATCAAGCGGCGGAATTGGTGTAAGATACGCTTTGATGGTCGATGTTGCGAGTTCTTTCTGCTTCGTAGTACCGTCCGCCTGATCTTCTATAACGCTCTGTACGGTTGGATTGGCAAAATAGTAGTACAAGTATTCCGGCAGAACAAACTGTTTCAAAGGACGTATAATGGTGACGTGGCTGTCTGCAACAGCCAGTTCATACGGATTTGCTACAGTTTTATAAATAGCCATTCGCCCCAATGTGCCAAGGCCAGTAGAGTTCCACATTAGGTCATTATCCTGCAAAAGACGCTCCGGTCCATAGGAGGACAGAGAATCTGGCTCAATAAACTGTGCCTTTTCAATTGAAAAACCGCTCCATTGATTGCACTTCTGGGCGATTACGGGGTACATTTTGATTGGAGAATACTTCGGCGATTTTCCACGCTGGATATACTCGCAGACATCAATGAGCCGAACCCACTCCCACGAATCGGGGATGTCAAACGGTACCTCATCTGCCAGCGACCGCACTTCATCGCCGATTTTCTCATAAGGCAAATTATCGGACGTTAAGTAAAGATAAACGATAGCCCACAAATTAAACGGTAGCCCTAAAAACAAACGATAGCCCGCTGTCATCCGACACCTTCGAGGAGCGGATTGCCGGTGGGCTATCGATCTACTGAGCATCAGCAAAATCCTCAAAAGCCCAAAAGCACTTGCAATCAGGGCTTTTGGGCAAAAAGAAAGCACCGCAACCTTGATACCCATTGTATCAAAATTGCGGTGCTTCTTTGGTGGACCTGGAGGGATTCGAACCCTTGACCTCTCGGATGCGAACCGAACGCTCTCCCAGCTGAGCTACAGGCCCATTTGTTTGCATCACCGATGCAACGTTGACTATTATAGCACGCGATGACCGGAAATGCAAGACCTTTTTCAAAAAATTATTTTTTTACGGCGGAGGCCTGCGCCGTGGGGCAAAAGCCGCTCATGCAGCATGCTTCGCAGCCGGCACGGCGCGCCGTGCAGACCGCGCGGCCGTGCATCACCAGCCGGTGGCAAAAGTCGTTCGATTCCTCCGGCGGCAGGACGGCGCGCAGGTCTTTTTCTACCTTGGCGGGGTCTTTTGTGGCGGTCAGGCCGAGGCGGTTGCTGATGCGGATGCAGTGCGTGTCGGTGACGACGGCCGGCTTGTGGTAGATGTCCCCCACCACCAGGTTGGCGGTCTTGCGGCCGATGCCCGGCAGCTTGACCAGCTCTTCCACCGTGTCCGGAATTACGCCGCCGAATTCCTCGGCGAGCATTTGGCAGGCGGCTTTGATGTCCCGCGCCTTTGTTTTGTACAGGCCGCAGCTGCGGATCAAGTCCTCAATCTCCTCGACCGTGCCTTCGTTGAAGGCTTCCAGCGTCGGGAAGCGTGCGAACAGCGCTGGGGTCACTTGGTTGACGCGCGCGTCCGTGCATTGCGCGGCCAGACGCGTCGCAATCATCAGCTGGAGCGGGTCCTGGTAAGTCAGGGAGCACACGGCCCCCGGGTATTCTTTTTTTAAGGCCTCCACCGCCAGCAGGGCGGTCTCTTGTTTGGTCATCGGCGTCCCCTCCGTCTTTGCCGGGGCGGTTCTGTGGGAAACCGCACAGCGGTCTATGCCGGGAGTTGCCGCAGGGGAGCGTTCCCGGCCTTCGTTTCTATTGTAATACAAAACCCGCGCGAAGGGAAGCCCTTTTCCCGCCGCGTTGCCAAAAGAGCGGCGCTGTGCTATGATCTTTTCAAAAGGAGGATACGGATGACCAGTTTTTCGCTCAAACTGTTGGCGATGGCTTGCATGCTTTTGGACCACGCCGGGTACCTTTTGTTTCCGGGGCAGCCCTGGCTGCGGCTTGTCGGGCGTATCGCGTTCCCGGTGTTTTGTTTTCAGCTGGCGGAGGGCGCGGCGCACACATCGAACCTCCCGCGGTATTGCCGCCGCCTGTTTTTGTTCGCGCTGCTTTCGGAGGTCCCGTTTGATTGGATGATTGCGGGGCGTCCGTTCTCCTGGGACGCGCAGAACGTGCTGTTTACGCTCGGACTCAGCGCGCTCGCCCTTTGGGTGGCGGAGGCCTGCGGTAGGCGGCCGGTTCCCGCTGCGGCCGCGCTGCTGCTGGCGGCGGGATTGGCCGCCGCGTTCCGTACGGATTACGGCGCCTACGGCGTATTGCTCACCGGCTGGTTTTACGCTGCGCGGCAGTCCCGCGCGTGGGCGCTGCTCGGGATCCCGGTGCTCACAGCGTTGTTCTGCCTGGTCCCAGTGCTGTTCCCGGCGTGGTCTGCATTTGGCCTGTCCACCGTTCAGCTCGCGTGTGTCGCCGCCTGCGTGCCGCTCGCCCTTTACAACGGCCGGCAAGGCCCCCGCGGGGGGAAATATGCCTTTTATTGTTTTTACCCGCTCCACATGCTGTTGCTTTACGGCGTTTCGCTGGGGGTTTAGCGGCCCTGCGCGGGCCTTCCTGAATTTCGTCCCTGCGGCTTGCGTTCCCCTGTGGGAACGTGTATAATGGAACAGAAGGACGGGGAGGAGAAGATCCTGCCGAACGGGCGCCGGTTTCATCCGGCGGGAGATTTCACGGCTGGGGACAATGGGTGTTTCCTGCGGCCGGAGAGGAAAGGGAGTTTGTCATGTATCAAGAGATGATGGATACCATTGGCTTTGTCAAAAACGTAGACCCGGAGGTCGGCGCGGCGATGGAGCAGGAGCTGGGCCGCCAGCGCCGGAATTTGGAATTGATCGCGTCGGAAAATACGGTTTCCCCCGCCGTGATGGCGGCGATGGGCAGCGTCCTGACCAATAAGTACGCCGAAGGCTACCCGGGCAAGCGCTATTACGGCGGCTGCGAATATGTGGACGTCGTGGAAAACCTGGCCCGCGACCGTGCCTGCCAGCTGTTCGGCGCGCAGCACGCCAATGTGCAGCCGCACTCCGGCGCGCAGGCGAACATGGCGGTTTACTTCGCCTTTCTGAAGCCGGGTGACACCGTCATGGGGATGAACCTGGCCGAGGGCGGGCACCTGACGCACGGTTCGCCGGTGAACCTTTCCGGCTCGTATTATCATTTTGTCTCTTATGGTGTAGACCCGGAGACGCACCGCATCGACTATGAAAAGCTGTACGAGCAGGCGATGCAGGTCAAGCCGAAGATGATTGTCGCGGGCGCGAGCGCGTATCCGCGTGTGATTGATTTTGCCAAATTCCGCGAGATCTGCGACGCGTGCGGCGCGTATTTGATGGTGGATATGGCGCATATTGCGGGCCTGGTGGCCGCCGGATGCCATCCGAACCCGGTGGAGTGGGCGGATATTGTCACCACCACCACGCACAAAACGCTGCGCGGGCCGCGCGGCGGCATGATCCTCTGCCGCGAGGAGTACGCCAAAGCCATCGACAAGGCGATTTTCCCCGGCACGCAGGGCGGCCCGCTGATGCACGTCATCGCCGGTAAGGCGGTCTGCCTCGGCGAAGCGCTCAAGCCGGAATTCCGCGCATATGGCCGCCGCATTGTAGAGAATGCGAAGGCGCTGGCCGACGGCCTCACAAAGCGCGGCCTCAAGCTCGTCTCCGGCGGCACGGACAACCACCTCATGCTCATTGACCTCTCCGGCATGGAACTCACCGGCAAGGAGTTGGAGCACCGCCTGGACGAGGTGTACATCACCGCGAACAAGAACACCGTTCCGAATGAGCAGCGCAGCCCGTTCGTCACCAGCGGCGTCCGTCTCGGCACCCCGGCTGTGACGACCCGCGGCCTCGGCACGGAAGATATGGACCGCATTGCGGAGTGCATTTCCCTCGTGGTGGAAGATTTCGACGCCAACGCGGCGCGCGTGCGCAGCATGGTTACCGAGATCTGCGAAAAATATCCGCTCTACTGCTGAGCGTCCCCGCAGTTTGCGGGAAGCGGAAGGGGCCTTTCTCCGTGGAAGGCCCCTTTTGCGCGGCTTTTGTTACCAAAAAAGGGGGTCGCTTATGGCAACGCCGTTGGCGGACCGGCTCCGGCCGCAAACCCTGGACGACGTGGTCGGCCAGCGCCATTTGCTCGGGCCGGGGAAACCGCTCCGCCGCATCATCGAGTCCGGGGAGGTCCCAAACCTAATCTTCTACGGCCCGCCCGGCGTGGGGAAAACGACGCTCGCGTCGTACATCGCCCGGCAGGCCAAGCGCCGCTTTTGCCGCCTGAATGGGACCGTCGCGTCCACGTCGGATATCCGGGACCTCGCTGCCAGCCTCGACACGCTCGAGGGGATGCGCGGCATCCTGCTCTATCTTGACGAGATCCAGTATTTTAATAAGAAACAGCAGCAGACGCTGCTGGAATTTATGGAAGACGGGCGCATCACGCTGATTGCCTCCACAACGGAAAACCCGTATTTCTGCGTGTACCACGCGTTGCTCAGCCGTTCGACCGTCTTTGAATTCAAAGCGGTGGAGCCGGAGGAGATCCAGCGCGCCGTGGAGCGCGCGTTCCGCCTTTGGGCACAGGAGCGCGGCGAAGCGGTGCGCCTGGAGGAAGGCGTGGCGCGGCAGATCTCGCTCGCCTGCGGCGGGGACGTGCGCAAGGCGCTCAACGCGGTGGAACTCTGCTGCCTTTCCGCAGACCGCACGGAGGCCGGCCGTGCGGTGACCTGCACGCTGGCCTCCGGCTTGACCCAGCGCAGCGCGATGCGGTACGACCGCGAGGGCGACGAACATTACGACATCCTCTCTGCGTTTCAAAAATCAATGCGCGGCTCGGACCCCAACGCGGCGCTGCACTACCTGGCGCGCCTTTTGGAGGCGGGGGACTTGCCTTCCGCCTGCCGGCGCCTGCTGGTGTGCGCGTGCGAGGATGTGGGACTCGCCTGGCCGCAGATTATCCCCATCGTCAAGGCGAGCGTCGACACGGCGTTGCAGGTCGGTTTGCCGGAGGCGCGGCTGCCGCTGGCGGACGCGGTGCTGCTGGTGTGCGGCGCGCCGAAATCCAACAGCGCGCACCTCGCTATCGACGCGGCGCTCGAGGACCTGCGGCGCGGCCGCTCCGGGCCGGTCCCGCGCCAGCTGCAGAACAAGCATTTCGACGGCGCAGACCAGGAAAAGAAGGGGCAGTTTTACCACTACCCGCACGATTACCCAGACCATTGGGTCCGGCAGCAGTACCTGCCGGACGCCATCAGGGACGCCGTGTACTATCATCCGGCGGAAAACAAGAACGAGCAGGCGTTCCAGGCATATTGGGACGCGGTCAAACGCCGCGCAGCTGGGGCGGGGAGCGACAAACCTGCACAAAAATAAAAAAATCCTTGTAAGTTTTTCCGGCGGGTGATATGATAATAGATAGTAAGGGGATTTCTGATGAAAAGGAGGGAGCAGGGATGAACCGGGATATCTTAGGGAATCTTTCCTACGGGATCTACGCCATCGGCGTGAAAGGGGAGCACGGCCCGTCGGCCTGCATCGCCAGCACGGTGTGCCAGGTTACCAACGCGTCCCCGCCGGTGGTCGCGCTGAGCCTGAGCCGCCAGAACTACAGCCACGAGTGCCTGGAGCGCTACCCGCTGTTTACGGTCTCCGTCCTTTCGGAGGATACGTCCGGCGCGGTGATCGGCGCGCTGGGCTTTACATCCGGGCGGCACGCGTCAAAGCTCGAAAACATCCGCTATAAGGTCTTGCAGGAGGGCGTCCCCGTAGTGAAGGAGAACGCCTGCTGTTGGTTTTTGTGCAAGGTCACCGGGAGCGTCAAAGCCGAGACGCACACCGTCTTTTTCGCGCAGATTTTGGCGGGCAGCGATAAATCCACCGGCAAACCGATGACGTACGCTTATTACCGCGACGTCATCCGCGGGCTTGCGCCGAAAAATTCGCCGCTCTACCGGCCCCAGCCGCAAAAATCAGACACCGACGGGAACCATTACCTCTGCACCGTGTGCAAATTCGAATACAACGACCGCGACGTCCCGTTTGAGGATCTTCCCGAGCGGTGGTCCTGCCCGGTCTGCAAAGCGCCGAAATCGGCGTTTGTGAGAAAATAACAGCGGAATAAAGCTCAGCCCGGCGCGCCCGCCGGACGGGCTTTTCTTTTGCCCTTGCCAAAACAAGCGATGCGGCGGCGGCATGGGCGAGGGGTTTACAAAATTCAAAGGGGCGGGGCGCTTATTCGCCGCCGCGCCCCGGGAGAAAGGGAATGAGAGAATGCCAAAACAAGTCATTCAAGTCAACGAGCGGCCGCCTCTGCAGCAGGCCATCCCGCTCAGCATCCAGCACATGTTCGCCATGTTCGGCGCTTCGGTGCTGGTGCCCACGCTGTTGCACATCGACCCCGGCATTGTGCTGCTGATGAACGGCCTGGGCACGCTGTTCTTCATCTGGATTACGAAATGCAAAGCGCCGGCCTACCTGGGCTCTAGCTTTGCGTTCATTGCGCCCGCGCTGCTCGTCATGGCGGCGCACGGTTCGCCCTACGCGACCGACGCCTACCTCACCAACCCCACGGCGGAGCAGACGGCGCAGCACATGGAGGCGTTCGCCTATGCCCAAGGCGGCTTTGTCGTCGTCGGCCTGGCGGGCTGCCTGTTGGCCGTCATCATCTACAAATTCGGCTCCCGCTGGATTGACATCGTGCTGCCCCCGGCCGCAATGGGTCCCGTGGTGGCGCTCATCGGCCTGGAACTGGCCGGCAGCGCGGCGAGCACCGGCGGCCTGCTGCCGGGCGACGGCGAGAGCGTCGACCCGCGCATGCTGGCGGCGTTCCTCGTCACGCTGTGCATCGCGGTCTTCGGTTCCGTGCTGTTCCGCAAATTCTTTGCGGTCATCCCGATCCTCATCGCCATTGTCGCGGGCTATGTGACGGCGGCCTGCCTGGGCCTGGTCGATTTTACCCAGGTGCAGAACGCGCCGGTGCTGGCAATGCCGCAATTCCAGATGGCGAAATTCGACCTCACGTCGATCCTCACGATGCTGCCGGTCATCCTGGTCATCGCGTCGGAGCACATCGGCCATCAAATCGTCACCAGCAAGATTGTCGGCCGCGACCTCATCAAGGACCCCGGCCTGCACCGCTCGCTGCTCGGCGATAACATCTCCACGGCCGTTTCCGGCCTGGTCGGCTCCGTCCCGACGACAACCTACGGCGAGAACATCGGCGTCATGGCGATGACGAAGGTCTACAGCGTCTGGGTCATCGGCGGCGCGGCGGTGCTCTCCCTGGTGTGCGGCTTCATCGGCAAGTTCTCCGCGCTCATTTCGACCATCCCGGGCGCGGTGGTCGGCGGCATCTCGTTCCTGCTTTACGGCATGATCGGTTCCTCCGGCTTGCGCATCCTGGTGGATTCCAAGGTCGACTACGGCCGCGCCCGCAACCAGGCGATGACGGCGGTGGTGTTCGTCACCGGCCTTTCCGGCGTGAGCGTCAACATCGGCCAGATCCAGCTCAAGGGCATGGTGCTTGCGTGCATCGTCGGCATGCTGATGGGCATCCTCTTCTACATCTTTGACCGCCTCCACTGGACGAACGACGTCGAAGCGGAGCCGGCTGGGAAGAAAGCGAAATAAGCTTTGATGGAGTTTCAGGGCGGGGAGCGGGCGCTTCCCGCTCTTTTGCCTGCATGGCGGCAGAACCCCTCAGGCTTTTGAGGAAGGGCCTTGCGCTACCATTCCCAGGGTTGCAAAGGCCGCGGCGCAGGGCCTGCGGGAGCTGGAGAAACGGCGCGCGCTGCATGCAGGGGCGCCTGGAACAGGCGGAAGGGGAATGCCGCCGGGAAAATAAAAAAGGGACCGGCGCGCCGGTCCCTTTTTCTGTGTGGAAATTTCAAAGCCGCAGGTGGACTTTTTCCCCCTCGTCCTTGTGCAGGTAGACGTTGAGCACAAGACCCAGGCCAAAGTAGAGGCACATGGCGGAGGAACCGCCCGCGCTGAAAAACGGCAGCGTCACGCCCATCACGGGCAAAAGGCTCAAGCACATGCCGAGGTTGAACACCGCCTGCGCCGCAATCATGGCGAAGAAGCCGAAGCACATGTAGCACCCCGCGCCGTCGCAGGCGCTGCGGGCGACGAAGAGCACGCGCAGCAGCAGTGCAAGCAGCAGGAGCAAGATGAGCATGCAGCCAAAAAAACCGAGCTCCTCGCCTGCGACTGAAAAAATGAAGTCGCTCTCTTGGATGGGTACGCTCCCGCGGGCGACGCGCGGCCCCTGGAACAGGCCGCGGCCCCAAAGACCGCCTGAGCCGATGGAAATCTTCCCCTGGATTTGCTGGAGGCCGTCGCCGAGCGGGTCCGCCTCCGGGTTCATCATGTTGATGATGCGGCGTTTTTGATAATCTTCGAGGACAAATTGCCACGCGAGCGGCGCGGCGGTCAGGACCGCGCCGAGCAGGCCGAGAAAATAGCGCAGCTGTACGCCCGCGGCGAACGACATCGCCAAGAACATGAAGAAAAAGATGACGGCCGCGCCGTCGTCGCCCTGAAAATGGACGATGGCGATGGGGACGAGCGCATGGACGCCCAGCAGGCAGACGTGCAGCGGCGCCGTCAGCATACCGCGCTCCTTAAGCGCGGAGAGATGCCGCGCGAACGTCACCATAAAGCCGATTTTCACCAGCTCTGCCGGCTGGAAGCTGATGCCGCCGGGCAGGATAATCCAAGCGCGGGCATTGACGCCGGCGCTGCCCTGTACCGCAGAACCAAAAAAGAGCGTATATAAGATTAAAAACAGGCAAAACCCGGCGATTAGGTACCAATAATTGAGAATCGCGCGGTAGTCTACCAACGTGATGGCCAGGCAGCCGGCATAGCCGATGGCGACGGCGGCGAGCTGCGTAGTAAAGTAACTGCCGCCGGTGCGGCTCACGCTGGCGATGAGCAGCAGCGCATAAACCGAGATCAAAAGGGAAATCACCCAAAGGACCTTGTCGGACCTCCGGTAATAATCAGTAAAAGAGCGCAATGCTTTTGGCATGTCCTCACCTCGCATTTATTATAAGGGTTTCCTGCGGAAAGTGCAAGTAAGGCTTTCCCAGCCCAGGGAAATATGCTATAATAAGGCAAAGGCGGACCACAGACGCAAAACGGCGCCCCGCCGGGGGCCTACGGAGGATGAGGGAGGAAAAGGATGCTGTCGGATATTGAAATTGCGCAGCAGGCGGAGATGCTGCCCATTTCCCAAATTGCCGCGAATCTTGGCATTGGGGAAGACGAATATGAGCCCTACGGGAAATATAAGGCCAAGCTGGACGAATCGCTGTTCCGGCGGTTGAAGGACCGCCCGGACGGAAAGCTGATCCTGGTGACGGCGATCAACCCGACGCCCGCCGGCGAAGGGAAGACCACGACCACCGCCGGCTTGGGGCAGGCGATGGCGCGCATTGGGAAGAACGCGGTGCTTGCGCTGCGGGAACCGTCGCTCGGGCCGGTGTTTGGCATCAAGGGCGGCGCGGCCGGCGGCGGCTACGCGCAGGTCGTCCCGATGGAGGAGATCAACCTGCATTTTACCGGAGACATGCACGCTATCACCAGCGCGAACAACCTGCTCTGCGCCTTGGTGGACAACCATTTGCAGCAGGGGAACGCGCTGGGCCTCGACCCGCGGCGCATCCTCGTGAAGCGCTGCCTGGATATGAACGACCGCGCGCTGCGGAATATTGTCCTCGGGCTTGGCGGCCAGGCGAACGGCGTGCCGCGCGAGGAGGGGTTTGTCATCACCGTCGCCACAGAGGTCATGGCAATTCTCTGCCTGGCGGACGATATGCAGGACCTCAAACGCCGCTTGGGGAAGATTCTCGTCGGCTACACCTATGCGGGCGAACCGGTTTACGCGCGCGACGTCCACGCAGCCGGCGCAATGGCGGCGCTGCTGAAAGACGCGGTCAACCCGAACCTTGTGCAGACCCTGGAACAGACCCCGGTCATCATGCATGGCGGGCCGTTCGCAAACATTGCGCACGGGTGCAATTCGGTGCGGGCTACGCGCCTGGCGCTCAAGCTCGGCGATTACTGCATCACGGAGGCGGGCTTTGGCTCCGACCTCGGCGCGGAAAAATTCTTCGACATCAAGTGCCGCATGGCCGGCCTGCGCCCCAACGCGGTGGTGCTTGTCGCAACCGTGCGCGCGCTGAAATACAACGGCGGCGTGCCGAAGGCGGAGACCGCCAAACCGAACCTGGAGGCGCTGCGGGCGGGCGTTGGGAACCTCGGCGCGCACATTGAAAACATGCGCCGCTACGGCGTGCCCGTCGTGGTTGCGCTCAACCGCTTTGCGACGGATACGGAAGAGGAATTGCGGTTTGTAGAGGATTATTGCCGGGAAAACGGCGCGGAATGCGCGCGCTCTGAGGTCTTTGCCAAGGGAGGCGAAGGCGGCGTCGCGCTGGCGGAAAAGGTGTGCGCCGCGGCGGAAGAGCCGTCCCGCTTTGCGCCGCTCTATCCGCTGGAGGGCGGCATCGAGAATGCCCTGGAGACCATCGCCCGCGAGATCTACGGAGCGGACGGCGTGGACTATGCGCCGGCGGCGAAGAAGGCTTTGGCGGAAATCCGCCGCCTCGGCGCGGAAAACCTGCCGGTCTGCGTCGCGAAAACGCAGTATTCGCTCTCCGACGACGCGGCGCTGCTCGGCCGCCCGCGCGGGTTTTCCATCACCATCCGCGACCTGCGGCTTTCCAGCGGCGCGGGCTTCGTCGTCGCCTACGCCGGGAATATCATGACGATGCCCGGGTTGCCGAAAGTCCCGGCGGCAAACCAGATCGACGTCTCAGAAGACGGCGCGATCTCCGGGCTGTTCTAAAAAAGGAGTTTTGTCGTTGGAAATCCAAACCAATTCGGCGGCGGAAACGGAAGCCCTCGGCGCGCGCATCGGCGCAAAGCTGAAAGGCGGAGAAATCCTCGCGCTGTTCGGCGGCATGGGCATGGGGAAGACCGCGTTCACCCGCGGTTTGGCGCGCGGCCTCGGCGTAGAGGGAGAGGTTTCCAGCCCGACGTTTGCGCTCGTGCACGAATACCGCGGGCGGATCCCGCTTTACCATTTCGACATGTACCGCGTGACCAGCTGGGACGACTTGTATTCCACCGGCTTTTTTGATTATCTCGGCGCCGGGGGCGCGTTGGTCATCGAATGGAGCGAAAATATTGAGGGGGCGCTGCCGCAGGGCGCGGCGCGTATCTCCTTCCGGCAAGGCGAAAGCCCAGAGAGCCGGATCATCACGCTGGAAGGGGTGTCGCTGTGAAAATTTTGGCGATTGATACGTCGGCGGGGCCGTCGTCCGCCGCTGTGCTGGACGGGGAAACCCTGCTCGGCGAATTTTTCCTCAACACGCGCCAGACCCACAGCCAGACGCTGCTCACGCTGGTGGACGGCGTGCTGCGCTGCACGCAGACGGAGCTGGGGGAGATTGGCTTGTTTGCCGTTTCAGCCGGGCCCGGCTCGTTTACCGGCGTGCGCATCGGCGTTTCCTGCGTGAAGGGGCTCGCGTTCCCGCGCGGCACGCTTTGCGCGGGCGTTTCCACGCTGGAGGCGATGGCGTGGAATTTTTATGGGATCCCCGGGACGGTGTGCGCCGTAATGGACGCGCGCTGCGGGCAGGTCTACAACGCGGTGTTTGCCTCCGGCGAAGACGGCTTTTGCCGCCTGACGGAGGACCGCGCGCTCTCGATGGAGGCGCTCGCGCAGGAATGCCGCGCTTACCCAGGACCGCTGTATCTGGTGGGCGACGGGGCGCTTCTTTGCCATCAACAGGAAAACTTCCAGGCGTTGGGCGCCAAGCTGCCGCCGCAGCCGGCGCGGTTCCAGCGTGCGGCCGGGGTGGCGATGGCCGCCCTGCGCATGCAGCGGGAGGGCCGCGCCGTGCCGCCCGAGCGGCTGATGCCGGTTTATCTGCGCCTGCCGCAGGCGGAGCGGGAGCTGCGCCAGCGCCTGGCGGGAAAATAAATTAACGGAGGATGGGAAAAATGATTGCTTTGGGCTGCGACCACGGCGGCTACCGTTTGAAAGAAGCCGTCAAAAAATATCTGGAGGAAAACCAGATAGAATACCACGATTACGGGACCTACAGCGAAGAATCGGTCAATTACGCCCCATATGCGGCGAAGGTGGGCCACGCGGTGATGAACGGCGAGGCGAAATGCGGCATCCTGTGCTGCGGCACCGGGATTGGGATTTCAATTGCGGCGAATAAGATCCGCGGCATCCGCGCGGCGGTGTGCACCAATGAATTCTGCGCGGAAATGACCCGCCGCCACAACGACGCGAATATCCTCTGCATGGGCGGGCGCGTCATCGACGAGGACATGGCGGTCAAACTCGCCAAGATCTTCCTCGAAACGCCGTTCGACGGCGGCCGCCACGCGACGCGCATTGCGGAGATTGCCGCCATTGAGCGCGGCGAACTGTAAGGGGGCGGGAAAATGGCAAATCAAGTGATGGTGATGGATCATCCGCTCATCCAGCATAAGCTGACGTTTCTGCGCGACAAGCGGACCGGCTCCAAGGAATTCCGCGAGCTTGTGAGCGAGATTGCGATGCTCATGTGCTATGAGGCGACGCGCGACCTCCCGCTGGAGGAAACGCAGGTGGAGACGCCGGTCGGCCTGGCGCACACCAAGGTGATTGCGGGCCGCAAGCTGGCGTTTGTGCCGATCCTGCGCGCCGGCCTCGGCATGGTGGACGGCGTGCTGCGCATGGTGCCGGCGGCCAAGGTCGGCCACATCGGCCTGTACCGGGACCACCAGACCCTTCAACCGGTGGAATATTACAGCAAACTTCCGTCCGACATCCAGGAGCGCGACGTCATTGTGCTCGACCCGATGCTCGCGACCGGCGGCTCCGCGGTGGACGCAATTTCCATCATCAAGCGCAGCGGGCCGAAGAGCATCAAATTCATGTGCATCATTGCAGCGCCGGAGGGCGTCGAGGCGTTCACCAAGGCGCATCCCGATGTGCCGGTGTACTGTGCGGACGTCGATTCCCACCTCAATGAGCACGGCTACATTGTGCCCGGCCTCGGCGACGCAGGGGACCGCATTTTCGGCACGCTTTAATCTGGAATTTGGGTTAGAAAATTCTTTTACCGGCAGCAAACCCCGGCAGGCCTCAAAAAGGCCGGCCGGGGTTTTTGTACGGGAAAATCTTACGAAACGCCGAGCTTTTTGCAAAACGCCTCCAGCGCGTCGCCGTCGCCGGGCGCGGGGATCTCCCCCACGCGGAAGAGGGAAAAATTTTCCACATGCCGCAGCGTCTCGCCGGGGCGGATGGTCGTGAGCGGGCTGAGCGTTTCCATCTCGAGGAAATCGGCGTTTAAGTACGTTTCAAACGACGCGCCGAAATCCGGGTACGGCGTGCGCGTATTGTGGACATAACGCTTGAGCAGCGCGAGTCCGTCCAGCGCGTAGGCCGCCCAGCCCACCAGGTTGTCCACGCCGATTTTGAACGAGCTGCGCTCAAGGCCGGAGGACTTGCTGTGGTCCAGCGTGAGAAAGCGCTGCCCCCAGTGGAGCCGCTGGTCCTTGGGGTTGGAGTACGGCCAAAGCACCAGCACGCGGTTGGGCAGGAACTGCTCTCCGCCGCGGTTTTGCGGGATAATCTCCAGGCCGCCGGGGGCCATCATCGTCACGGCCCACAGCGAGAGCGTTACGTCGCGCTTGGAGCGGTTCGTCACGGTGTGCACCACCATCATGTCGGAGGAGCCCTCCGAGAGCATCAGCTCCAGCCCGAGCTGCATATGGTTGTGGCGCTGCATTTCCGGCGTAAAGCAGACGCTCTCTGGCCGGATGCCGTACAGCACGGGGCGGTTATCGGGGTAATAGGTTGCGGGGCCGCTCTCCGGGCTGAGCCAGAGGCGGTGGCCGCCGTAAAACTGGAAGCGGCAGTCGTCCCCGTAAAGCGCTTTGGATTCTTCGGTCTCAAACGAATGGCGGCGGGCGAGGTCATTGTAAAGGAGATTGCGCTCGCCGCAGAAGCCAAAGCGGATGATGCGCGGCCCTACCTCCACGGTGACGACCGCTTCGACCACCCCGTTAGAAATGGAGACGCATTTCCCGTAATTCTCATATTCCAGTTCTTTGATGTCCATAGGCGAAAAGCCGTCCTTTCCACTGGCCGGGTAGGCCCGGCGCCGTCGGTTATTGGCAGGCCGGCGGCCTTTCGGCCACCCGCAGGACCGGAAATGTCCGGTCCAAGCCGCACGGGCGGGGGTGCGGCGAAGCCAGCGCATACAAGTCGCTGGCCGTTTCTTCTAATTGAAACACATGCCGCGCAGGCATGTCAAGCCGAGAAACATCGGAGGAATGGGCGAGAAAAGGCAATTTTGCACGGTTTTTGGCAAGATGCAGAATTTCCCGGCCTTTTTCTGTCATCCCCAACAGACGGAAATACGGCGGGCGGGCGGGGATATCCCGCGTGAGGCCGAGGTATGCGCTCCAGGTGAGCCGGCGGATGCGCGCGAGCGGGTAGCGCTTGGTTTTGACGGCGTCCCAGAACCCGGCGAGCGAAACGGCTTGCCGCGCGGCGCGGTACAAGCGGTGCTCCAGGCCCTCGCTCACGTCCGGCAGGCGGGAGAAATCTTCCGGCCCCATGCGGCGCAGCTGCGCAAGGACGGCTTGTTCCATCGCCTCGGGCCACACCGGCGCAAAACCGGACGCCAGCTCCCGCATAGCGACGGCGGCGGCGGGCGCGGGCAGCAACGGCTCGATGGAAAAGCCGCGCCGCAGCGCCTCCCGCACCTGGGAAGACGACGCAGCCGCCTGTGGAACGCCCTCGAGCGGCGCGTCGTGCGCCGCCCCTTCCCGCCGCACGGTAAACGGCCGGATGGGGGAGCGGAGCTTTTGCAGCGCCTTACAGTATTCGATGCCGAGGATGTTGTTGGGGGAGGAGAACAGCGCGGCGGCCTGCTCGCCCGCCAGGCTGCGCACCGCCTGCTGGCGCGCCTTGGCAAACGTGGCCCCCGCCGCGAGCGTGGGGCGCAGCGCCTCCCGCAGCGCCGGGGAACCGGCCGCCTGTGCGGCGGACCAGAGGGCGGCGGCGTCGCCGCATTCGCTGCCAAACGCGAGCAGTTCCACGCAGCCGAGGTCGTGGAGAAGGGAGACCCCGCCAAAAGCAAACGCCTCCGCTGGGGCGAGCGCCCACGGCAGCGGCAGCTCGACGACAAGGTCCGCGCCGCAGCGCAGGCCCATTTCAGCGCGCGCCCACTTGGAAAAGACCGCCGGTTCGCCGCGCTGAACGAAATTCCCGCTCATCACCGCCACCAGGTGCGTCGCGCCTGCGGCCCGCGCATGGCGCATGAGCGCGCAGTGCCCGGCATGGAGCGGGTTCCACTCGCAGATGATCCCGCAGATCAGCGCTTCCTTTGCCATTTTGTTTCAAAACTCCTTGAATTTATTCCCTGGATGTACTATTATTATATAGTACAGGATTGTCGCTTTCGTTGCAAGAGGCCGGGCCAATCCGGTGAAAAGAAGTTTATCGTTAAAGGTAGGAGGCAGACATGAAGATTCTGGTTATCAATGCGGGCAGTTCTTCTTTGAAGTATCAGCTCATCGACATGGAAGGCGAAAAGGTGCTGGCGAAGGGGAACTGCGAGAGGATCGGTATTGGCGGACATATCGGCCACAAGACGTCGGCCGGCGTTTCGGTAGAAAAGGACATGGATTTCCCGAGCCACAAGGAAGCGTTCTTGGCTGTGGTCGATGTTCTTACGACGGGCGAGGGCAAGGTCATCGACGACGTCAAAGAGATTTCGGCGGTCGGCCACCGCGTGCTGCACGGCAGCGAGAAATATAAGACCTCGACGCGCATCACCGACGAGGTCATTGACGATATCATGGCGTTCCGCGAGCTCGGCCCGCTGCACAACCCGCCGCAAGCCATCGCGATGCGCGCCTGCCAAGACGTGTTTGGCAAAGAAACCCCCATGGTGGCGGTGTTCGACACCTCGTTCCACCAGACCATGCCGCCGAAGGCGTATATGTTTGGCGTCCCGTACGAATATTATGAGAAGTATTCCATCCGCCGCTACGGTTTCCACGGCACCAGCCACCGCTA
The DNA here is from genome assembly GCA_944380775.1 of uncultured Clostridia bacterium. Classification (GTDB taxonomy): domain Bacteria; phylum Bacillota; class Clostridia; order Oscillospirales; family Acutalibacteraceae; genus CALWKP01. Next base: position 16,057 of record CALWIP010000033.1, read on the forward strand.
TGTGACGGGCGAATATTTCAAGGTGACCGGCCGTGAGAAGGAAGGCTCCCGCCTCATCGTCTGCCACCTGGGCAACGGCAGCTCCATCACGGCGGTGAAGGACGGCAAGGTCATGGACACCTCGATGGGCCTGACCCCGCTGGACGGCTTCATTATGGGCACCCGCTGCGGCGGCATCGACCCGTCCGTTGTCACATATATTGCAAATAAAGAGCATCTCACGCCGGACCAGATGTCAGACCTGATGAACAAGAAATCCGGCTTCCTGGGCATTTCCGGCGTTACGAGCGACTGCCGCGACCTGCATAAGGCCGCGCAGGAGGGCAACGAGCGCGCGCAATTGGCGCTGGATATGTTTGTCTACCAGATTAAGAAGTTCATTGGCGGCTATGCCGCGGCAATGGGCGGCGTGGACGCAATTGCTTTCACCGGCGGCATCGGCGAGAACGACGACATCCTGCGCGAGCGCATCTGCACCGGCATGGAATATCTCGGCCTGGAGATCTGCAAGGAGCGCAACAAGGAAGCCTCCCGCCACGACGCGAAGTTCTCCACGGATTCTTCGAAGGTGGAGGCCTGGGTCCTGCCGACGAACGAAGAGATCATGATTGCGCGCGACACCAAGGAATTGGTCGAAGGCTAAACCGCATCCCAACAAAAAAACAGGGGGCTTGCCACGGCAGGTCCCCTGTTTTTTGCAGGCGGCCGTTCGGCCGGTTATTTCCGCTCCACCAGTTCGTTGTCGCGGAACAAAAGCGAAATGCACCAAATGGCAGCGAGGCCGACCAACGTGTAAATAATGCGGCTGATGAGCGCGTCCTGCCCGCCGAAGACCCAGGCGACAAGGTCAAATTGAAAGATCCCGATGGCGCCCCAGTTGATCCCGCCGATGATGACGAGGATCAGCGCGATGATATCCAGCAAAGGATCACCCCCTCTTTTTCTGGGATCATCCGTAGTTTGCCCGGGCGCGCGCCGGTTATGTGCGCCTTTGCCTGCGGCCGCCGCAGGGAAGGAAGGGAAACGGGGAAAAGAAATCCCGCAGGATGAGGCCGCTTCGCCGTCCTGCGGGATTTTTATCATGATTTTATGATATTTTCGATGGATCGTGCGTTATCCGTCCCGGCGGAGCCAGGAGACGCCGATGGCGCCAAGCCCGATGTTGATTGCCAGCACCGGCCCGGCAGTCCCGGTGGAAATGCGCGCCTGCGGCAGCTTTTCTTCCAGCGTCGCCCGCAGCGGCTCCACCAGGGAAGAATCGCTGATGTGCTGGATCATCACCTGCCCGGCGTCTTCTGGGACGCGCGCGGCGAGCGCGCGCACCTGTTCCTGCTGCCCGCGGGCTACGCCGTCCGAGATGACCGCGCCGTCTGTGCAGAGCAGGATGGGGCGCAGGTTGAGGATGGTCCCCACAGATTGGCGCACCATGCCGACGCGCCCGCTGCGGCGCAGCGCGTCCATGTTCTTGACAGAGAACGCGATGCCAACCCGTTCGCGCAGCGCCAGCAGGCGCCGCTCCAATTCGCCGAGCGGCACGCCTTCCTGAATCCAGGCGGCGGCGCGCTGGGCCATCAGGTTCATCCCGCCCGCCGTCGAGCGGGAATCGACCACGCGGACGCGGTTTGGGTCCACCGCCTGCGCCGCAATGCAGGCGCTGCTGTAAGCGCCGCTTAGGCGGGAGGAAATTACCAGGCAGAGCACGTCGCAGCCCTGCTCCGCCAGCTGTTGGAACACGGCGGCGTAAGACGCGACGGATGCCTGCGAAGTGCCGCAGTTTGGATAACGCGCGAGCATCGCCTCAAACGCGCCGTTGCAGCCGGCCCACTGTTCCAGGTAGGCATGGCCGTCGATGGTGTAATTCATGGGGATCAGCGTGACGCCGAGAGCGGCGGCGTCCTCTTGGGTCAGGTAAGCGGTGCTGTCCACCGCGAGGACGGTCATTTTCCTGCTCCTATTTTGCGGAAGCGGTCGTACCGCCGCTGCAACAGCTCGTCAATGGGCAGCTCCCGGTTGCGGCGCAGGGTCGCGGCGATTTCGCCGCGCAAAAGGTCATACACCGCGTCAAAATTGCCGTCCTCTTCGCCGATGATGCGCTCGATGACGCCCAGGCCGAGCAGGTCTTCCGCCGTCAATTTCAGGCAGGCGGCGGCCTCCTTGACCTTGGAGGGGTCCTTCCAAAGGATGCTCGCGCAGCCTTCCGGCGAAATGACGGAGTAGACGGCGTTCTCCAGCATCCACACCTCGTCGGCGACGGCCAGGCCCAGCGCGCCGCCGCTGCCGCCCTCGCCGATCAAAATGGAGAGGACCGGCGTTTTCAGCGTCATCATTTCCATCAGGTTTTCTGCAATGGCAAGACCCTGGCCGCGCTCTTCTGCGCCAATGCCGCAGTATGCGCCGGACGTATCCACCAGGCAGACCACCGGGCGGCCGAATTTTTCCGCCAGCTTCATCTGGCGCAGGGCTTTGCGGTAGCCTTCCGGGTGAGCCATGCCGAAATTACGCTCGATTTTGTCCTTGGTGTCGACGCCGCGCTCCAGTGCAATCACCGTGACTGGCATGCCGTCCAGGCGCGCGATGCCCGCCACAACGGCGCTGTCGTCGCCAAAGCGGCGGTCGCCGTGCATCTCCAGGAAATCCTCAAACAGGTTCCGGATGAAGGCAAGCCCCGTGGGGCGGCCCTTGGCGCGGGCGTTTGTGACTCTCTCATACGCGTCCATTGGCTGGTTCCCCCTTTTGGTGCAGCGAAAGCAGCGTCGTTAGATATTGCTTTTGCTCCGTCCGCTTCAAAATCACATCGACAAAGCCTTTTTCATACAGAAATTCCGAACGCTGGAAGCCGTTTGGCAGCTTTTGCCGGATGGTCTGCTCAATGACGCGCGGCCCGGCAAAGCCGATGAGCGCGCCCGGCTCGGCGATGGTCACGTCCGCCTCCATCGCGAAGCTGGCGGTCACGCCGCCGGTGGTGGGGTCCGTGAGCACCACCGCATATAAATTGCCCGCGTCGCTGTGGCGTTTGACCGCGCCGCTCGTCTTGGCCATCTGCATCAGCGAGAGGATGCCCTCCTGCATGCGGGCGCCGCCCGAAACCGTGAACCCGACGACGGGCAAGCTGTGCTCTGTGGCGTACTCAAACAGGCGGGTGATCTTTTCCCCGACCACGGTGCCCATGCTGCCCACCATGAAATAGGGGTCCATGACGAAGAGGCAGCAGGCAAAGCCGCCAATTGCTGCCCGGCCGCAGACCACCGCTTCTTTGGAGCCGCTTTCCAGCAGCGCGTGCTTGAGCTTGCGGTCGTAGTTCGGGAAATCGATGAGGTTGCGCGAGCGCATATTGGCGTCGAATTCCTCAAACGTCCCCTCGTCCGCGATGAGATGGAGCCGCTGGCGCGGGTTGATGCGGAAATGGAAGCCGCATTTCGGGCAGACGTGGCTGTTTTCGGTCAATTCGCTGTTGAACAGGATGGCCTTGCACGCCGGGCAGGGGATGCACATCTCGCTGGGGACGTCGGGCGAGTAGGTCTTGCTCTTGTCGTAATTTTCCAGCGGGTTATTCGGCTTTTTAAAGAGGTTCTTTGGCAGTACGCCCATCGGTTATTTGCCCCCCTTTTCGCGCTTCTGCATAAAGTTCGTGTAGTAATTCCCGGACTGGAATTCCGGGTCGCTCAGGATTTCCTGGTGCAATTCGCTGTTGTGGGCAATGCCCTCAATGACGAGTTCGCAAAGCGCCGCCTGCATTTTCCGGATGGCCTCGTCGCGCGTCTGCGCGCTGACAATCAGCTTGCCGATCATCGAGTCGTAGAACGGCGGCACGGTGTAATCCTGGTAGAGCGCGGTGTCAAAACGGACCATCGGCCCGCCCGGCACATGCAGCAGCGTCACCTTGCCGCAGCTCGGGCGGAAATGATGCGCCGGGTCTTCCGCATTGATGCGGCATTCGATGGCGCAGCTGGAGAGCCGGATGTCCTCCTGCCGGAAATTCAGCGGGATGCCCGCCGCAATGCGGATCTGCCATTTGACGATATCGACGCCCGTGACCATTTCCGTCACGGAGTGTTCGACTTGCAAACGGGTGTTCATTTCCATAAAATAGAAATTCCCGTCCGGAGCAACCAAGAATTCAATGGTCCCCGCGTTTGTGTAATGCGCCGCCTTCGCCGCGCGGACGGCGACCTCGGCCATCTGTTGGCGCATTTGCGGCGACACGGCGGGGGAGGGGCTTTCTTCAATGAGCTTTTGGTTGTGGCGCTGGATGGAGCATTCGCGCTCGCCGAGCGCCACGGCGTTGCCTTGGTTGTCGCACAAAAGCTGCATTTCTACATGTTTTGCCGGGTAGATGTATTTTTCCAGGTAGCAGGCGCCGTCGCCGAACGCAAGCTGCGCCTCGTTGGAAGCCGCCTGGAACGCGCGCTCAAAATCCTCCGCCTTTTGCACCAGGCGGATGCCGCGCCCGCCGCCGCCGCTGCGCGCCTTGATGAGCAGCGGGTAGCCGATGCGTTCCGCCTCTTTTTGGGCCTGTTCCAGGCTTTCGACTACGTCGCAGCCGGGGATGACCGGTACGCCGGCCGCCGTCATGGTTTTGCGCGCGGCGTCTTTGTCGCCCATGCGGGAGATAACCTCCGGCGAGGGGCCGATGAACGCCAGGTGGCACTGCGCGCAGAGGTCCGCGAATTTGGCGTTCTCCGAGAGGAGGCCATAGCCGGGGTGCACCGCCTCCGCCTTGGTGGCGACGGCGGCCTCGATGATGGCGGTCATATTCAGGTAGCTGTCCTGGACCTGCGCGGGGCCGATGCAGATGCTTTCATCGGCAAGGCTGACATGCAGCGCCTCGCGGTCCGCTTCGGAAAAGACCGCGACAGTGGAAATGCCCATTTCCTTGCACGCGCGGATGATGCGCACCGCGATCTCGCCGCGGTTGGCAATCAAGATTTTTGAAAACAAGGTACCAACCCCTTCCCCGTCAGAGCAACGCGAAGGAAAGCTCGGCGCTCACCGCCAGCTTGCCGTTGACAAACCCCTTGCCCTTGGCAAAGTAGAACGGCCCGCGGCTGCCGGTCATCTCGCACTCAAAAGTGATGGTGTCGCCCGGCACGACCTGCTGTTTGAAGCGCACCTTGTCCATGCCGGTGAACAGCGTCTTTTTGCCCTTGACCTTTTCGCCCAGCAGCGCGCAGCAGGTCTGGCCCATCATTTCGCACTGGATGACGCCCGGGACGATCGGCATGCCAGGGAAATGCCCCTGAAGGAACCATTCGTCCCCTTTTACGGTGTATTTGCCCACAGCCAGGTTCTCGCCCTGCAATTCCGCCTCGTCAATCAGGAGCATCGGCTCCCGGTGGGGCAGGATCTGTTTTAATTCCTCACGGTTCATAAAAACGGCACCGCCTTTCCGACTCAATAGATCTTGTACAGCGTTTGGCCGTATTCGACGACCTCGCCGTTGTTGACGCAGATGTCGACGATTTCGCCGTCTACGTCTGAGGTGATTTCATTGAGCAGCTTCATGGCCTCAATGATGCAGAGCGTGTCGCCCTTTTTGACCTTGCTGCCCACCTTGACAAACGGCTCTGCGCCGGGGGACGGCGCCGTGTAGAACATGCCCACCATCGGGGCCTTGATCTCCTTGAGGTTGTTAAAATCAACGCCTGCCGTCTCCTGCGCGGGCTGTTGGGGGGCGGCTTGCGCCGCCGGCGCTGCGGGCGGAAGGAGTACGGCCGGGGCGGACGCGGGGGCCGCCAGGGGCGCGGGCTGCTTTTCCAGCTCGATTTGCAGCGTGCCGTCGTTAATCTTCATGGAAGTAAGGCCGTGCTTGTCCATGATCTCAGCCAGAGAACGGATATCCTGGATTTTCATCGTATCGTTTTCCCCTTTTCCAAATTACAGTTTACGGAACGCCAGGCAGGCGTTGTGCCCGCCAAAGCCGAGATTGGTGGAAAGCGCATATTCAACGGCGGACTTCCGTGCGGTGTTGGGAATATAGTCGAGGTCGCAGGCGGGGTCCGGCTCTTCATAGCCGACGGTGGGCGGCAGCATCCCGTCCCGCAGGGCGAGCGCGCAGGCAATCGCTTCCAGCGCGCCGGTGGCGCCGAGCATATGGCCGGTCATGCCCTTGGTGGAGCTGATCTGCGCCTTGCGCGCCCATTCCTCGCCCAGCGCCGTTTTGAACGCCAGCGTCTCCGTTTTGTCGTTGAGCACTGTGCTGGTGCCGTGCGCGTTGATGTACAGCGGCGCGTCCTGGGGGATGCCGCCCTCCTGCAGCGCAAGGCGGATGGCGTTGGCCGGGCCGAGCGCCTCCGGGTGCGGGGCGGTCATGTGGTAGGCGTCGTTTGTGTTGCCGTAGCCGCAGACCTCCGCGTAAATTTTCGCGCCGCGCGCGACGGCGTGCTCATATTCTTCCAGCACAAGCGCCGCGCCGCCCTCGCCGATGACAAAGCCGTCGCGCCGTTTGTCAAACGGGATGGACGCGGTCTTCGGGTCGTTGCGGGAGGTGAGCGCCTGGCAGCTTGTAAAACCGCCCACCGCCAGCGCGTTGATGGTCGCCTCTGCGCCGCCGGCGATCATCGCGTCGGCATAGCCGTGGCGGATGGCGTGGAACGCCTCGCCCACCGTGTGTGCAGAGGTGGCGCAGGCCGTGGAAATATCCATCGACGGGCCCATCGCATGGAAGCGGATGGCGATATTGCCCGCCGCAATATTGCAAATCATCATCGGGATAAAGAACGGGGAGATGCGCTTCGGTCCTTTTTCCAGCAGCTTGCAATGCTCCTGCATGAAGGTCTCCATCCCGCCGATGCCGGAGCCGACGTAAACGCCCAGGCGCTCCGGCGCGACATGGCCTTCCAGGCCGCTGTCGTTCATGGCTTCCACAGCGGCGGCCATCGCGTACTGCGCATAAAGGTCCGTTTTGCGGGCCTCCGCCTTTTCCATGCAGCAAAGCGGGTCAAAGCCTTTCACCTCAGCGGCGATGGTCACTTTCATCCCGCTTGTGTCAAAGCGGGTGATGTGGTCCACCCCGCATTTCCCGGCAAGGGCGTTCGCCCAAAATTCCGGCGTGCTGTTCCCAATGGGGGTCACGGCGCCCACGCCGGTCACGACTACTCGGTTCATGTCCTTTCTCTCCTCCTGTTTACATGCACATGCCGCCGTCCACCTTGATGACCTCGCCGGTCACATAATCGGAGAGGCCGCTGGCAAGGTACAGCGCGGTTTTGGCAATATCCTCCGGCAGGCCCATGCGCCGGAGCGGGATGGCCTCGGCCATCGATTTCTTCACATCGTCGCTGAGCACGGCGGTCATGTCCGTCTGGATGAAGCCCGGCGCGATGGCGTTGCAGTTGACGTGGCGCGAGGCGAGCTCTTTGGCGATGGTCTTTGTCAGGCCGATGACGCCCGCCTTTGAGGCGGAATAGTTCGCCTGGCCCGCGTTGCCGGTGATGCCAACGACAGACGCCATGTTGATAATCTTGCCCGCGCGCTTTTTCATGAATTGGCGGTAGGTGTGGTGGATCATGTGGAATGTCCCTTTGAGATTGACGTTGATGACCGCGTCGAAATCCTGTTCCTTCATCGAAAGGGCGAGCCCGTCGCGCGTGATGCCCGCGTTGTTGACTAGGATATCGATGCCGCCGAAGTCCGCGAGGACCTCGTCCACCGCTTTTTTGCTCTCTTCAAAGCTGGAGATGTCATAGTAATACGTTTTGACCTTGCGGCCCTTTTCTTCGATCATCGCGGCCGTTTCGGCGGCGCGGTCCCGGTTGCCGACATAGACAATGGCGATGTCGGCGCCCTCTTCCGCAAACAGCAGCGCAATGGCCTTGCCGATGCCCTGGGAGCCGCCGGTGATCAAAGCGGTTTTACCTTGTAATAATTGAGACATGGGTCTTCCTCCTTCTCATTCGGCGCAGCCGCGGGCGGCGGCCAGCGTCGCAGCGTTTTCAACGGGCATCGCTTTTGCGCCCGGAACGGTTTTCTTGACCAGGCCGGTCAGCGTTTTTCCTGGTCCCACCTCCAAAAAGGTGGCGACGCCGCTTTCGGCCATGCGCTGCAAAATCGCCTTCCAGCGCACCGGATGGTTGATCTGTTGCGCAATGAGGCTGCGGATGGCCTCCGGCTCGTCCGGATAGCGCTCCGCCGTCAAATTGGCGTACAGCGGGAGCTTCGGCGCAGAAACCGGAACCTCCGCGAGATATTGCGCCATTTTTTCTGCCGCACGGTCCATAAACGGCGAATGGAACGCGCCGCTTACCGCCAATGGGACGGCGCGTCCGCCGGCTTCCTGCACTGCGCGGCAAAGGGCGGAGAGCTGCTCCTTTTCCCCGGCTACGGAGACCTGCCCCGGGCAGTTGTAATTTACCGGGTACACTTGGGAGAAGCCCGCGCAGAGCCCGTCCACCGCTTCGTCGCTCAGCTTGAGGATTGCGGCCATGCCGCCGCCCGTTTTGGCGGTGGCTTCGCTCATGAGGGCGGCGCGGCGGCAGACCAGCGAGAAGCCGTCCTCCGGCGTGAGCACGCCCGCAAACGTCAGCGCGGCAATCTCCCCGAGGGAGAAGCCCGCCACGCACGCAGGCGCCACGCCGGCCTCGCGCAGGGCTTCGGCCGCGGCGAGGTCGACGCAGTAGAGGCAGGGCTGGGTGTTTGCCGTCAGGCTGAGCTCTTCCTTTGAGGCGGTGAAGCACTGTTCAGAAGTGCCCGGCCGGATGGAATCCGCCAGGTCGAACACAGCGCGGGCCGCCGCAGAGGCCTCGTACAGCTCGCGGCCCATGCCGGTGTACTGCGCGCCCTGGCCGGAAAAAATCATTGCGATCGGTCCCATCAAAGAACCTCCTTTTTATCATTCGCTTGCCGGGGCGGCAAAGCGCTGCCCCGGTATTCTGTATGGGAAAAACCGCGCAAAAGCGCGGGGCGGTCACCACCGCAGCACGCAGGCGGCGCTCGTCAGGCCGCTGCCGAACGCGGAGAGCACCAGGATATCCCCGCGGCGGAACAACCCGGCGCGGTTGCTTTCGTCCATCAGCGTGGGGATGCACGCCGAGGACATGTTGCCGTGGCGGTTGATGTTGCTGAGCACCCTTTCCGGCGGAAGACCCAATTTCTTCCGGCCGGCCTCAATGATGCGTAGGTTCGCCTGGTGCGGCAGGACGTAGGAAACGTCGCCGAGCGTGAGGTTTGCTTCCGCAAGGACGTCGAGGATGTCCCGCTCCATCGAAGCGACGGCAAAGCGGTACACGCCGTGGCCGTCCATCAACAGGTACGGCGGGGCCGGCTCCGTGGGGCAGAACGGCGAATTGCCCTCCACATGCGGGATGCTCAGCATTTCGGCGCCGCCCTGCGCCGTGAGCTTCATCGAGAGCAAGCCCTCGCCCTGTGTGAGCACGACGGCCCCGGCGCCATCGCCAAAGAGGACGCAGGTGGCGCGGTCTTTCCAGTTGACGAGCTTGCTCATCATTTCCGCCGAGACCAGCAGGACGTTCTTCACGCGCCCGCGCGCAAAATACCCCGCTGCAACGTCCAGGCTGTAGAGGAACCCGGAGCACGCGGCGTTGACGTCAAACGCAGGGCAGCTTGCGCCGATGCCGCGCTGGACCATGCACGCTTCCGACGGCGTGATGTAGTCGCCCCGGATGGTCGAGCAGATGATGAGGTCGAGCTCGTCCGCCGGAACCCCGGCGTTTTCCAGCGCTTTGCGGGACGCCTCCACCGCCAATTCGGTGAGCGTTTCCCCCGTGGAAACGTACCGGGAGCGGATCCCCGTGCGCGTGGAGATCCACTCGTCGGAGGTTTCCATCAGGTGGGAGAGGTCGTCGTTGGTCTTGCTGCACGCGGGGTGGGCGCTTCCGGTCCCGATGATTTGGAAATTCATACGCAGGCCTCCATTTCGATTTTCATCCGGTCTCATTTTATTTCTTCAAAATAATCTTAAAAAGAAAAATTAAAATTCAAAAAGAGAGATATAAACTGATAATATTATAATGGAAACCGCGAATTTGTCAAGGAAAATCGCGGGATACTTCCGTAGGGGAAGGAAGCGGATTGCCGCTGCCGGGAAAGTGTGGTAAGATGAAGAAAAGGCAACGGACGCAGGCGCAAAGCGAAACGGATGGGCGCGCAGGAAAGCCTGAAGCCGCCCTGCGCGGGTGAAAAAAGGAGGAGAGAGAGATGACGGGGAAAGAGAAACAGAGACTGCTGCCGTATGCGCTGGGGGAAGAGAAGGCGGCGTTGGTTTTCAAGGACGCGCAGGTAGTGGACGTGTTCACCCGGCGCGTGCGCCGGGCCGATGTCGCGGTGCAGGACGGCTGGATTGTGGGCGTAGGAAGTTACGAAGGCCGCCGGGAACTCCCGATGGACGGGAAATTCCTCGCCCCCGGCTGGGTCGACGCGCACGTCCACCTGGAATCATCTATGGTTTCGCCGGAACAGTTTGCGCGGGAGGTCCTGCCCTGGGGAACCGCCGCGGTGATCGCGGACCCGCATGAGATCGGCAATGTGGCGGGCGCGCCAGGCCTGCGCTATTTGATGGACGCCGCGGAACGGGCGGTGGTCTCCATCTTTTTCATGCTGCCGTCCTGTGTTCCGCTGAGCCGCATGGACCGCGGCGGGGCGGTCTTTTCCGCAGCTGAAATGCGGGAATTCCTAGAGGACCCGCGGGTCCGGGGCCTCGGCGAAATGATGGATTACGAGGGGATCCTCCGCGGGGACGGCGGGCTGTTTGAAAAGATTGCGCTGCTGGAACCGCGCGTCATCGACGGCCATGCGCCCGGCGTGGCGGGCAAACGCCTGCAGGCCTACCGCCTGGGTGGCGTGCAAACAGACCACGAGTGCAGCGGCTGGGAGGCGGCGCGCGAACGCCTGGAGTGCGGCATGGCCGTGCAAATCCGGGAAGGCTCCGCCGCGCGGAATTTGGAGGCCATTGTTTCCGGTTTGGTTTCGCACGGGATGGGCCTCGACCGCTGCTTCTTCTGCTCCGATGACCTGCACCTCGAGGACGTGCGGCGGCGCGGCCACATCGGCCACTGCGTGCGGGAAGCCATCCGCTTGGGCGCGGACCCGCTCGACGCCTTCGCCTCCGCCACCATCCGTCCCGCGGAATGGTACGGCCTTCGGGGGGTTGGCGCGGTCGCGCCCGGCTACCGCGCCGATTTGACCGTGCTGGATTCGCTCGAGGAGGTCTCGGTCCGCGCGGTGTACCACGGCGGCGTCCCGGCGGAGGAATGCCTTCGGGAAGACCGCCGCGCGCCCGTCCCGGAGCCGCTCCTGCATTCGGTGCGCGTCCCCGTGCTGAAACCGGAGGCGCTGGCGCTTCCGGCCGGGGGAATGTTCCCGGTCATCGGCGTGGTGCCCGGCGAACTGCTGACCCGGAAAATCCTGCGCCCCCTGCCCGGTGAGAACGGGCGCTTCGTCCCGCAGGACGGCCTGCTCAAGCTCGTAGCGCTCCAGCGGCACGACGGCTCCGGCCGCATGGGCGTCGGCGTTTTGCAGGGGTTTGGCCTGTACGGCGGCGCCATCGCTTCAACGGTCGCGCACGACTCCCACAATATCCTCGCCGCAGGGGACAGCGATGAAGATCTGTTGCTTGCCATCGAAGAATTAAAACGCATCCAGGGCGGGTATGTCCTAGCCTCCCGTGGGCGGGTGCTCGCGTCGCTGCCGCTGCCCGTGGCAGGGCTCTTCATCGCGGACCGGGACGCAGACGTCGCCGCACAGCTGCGCCGGCTGCTGGCCCTCTGCCGTGAAATGGGTGTGCCCGAGGGCGTCGACCCATTCCAAAACCTCTCGTTCCTGTCCCTCACGGTGATCCCGGAGATCCGCCTCACCGACGGCGGTATCGTCGAGGTTTAAGATTCCAGGCGCTTTTGGAAAAAAGAGAAGGGGAAGAAAAAGCGCGGGCGGGGGACTTTCCCCTCGCCCGCGCGAAATTGATTTTGGAAAAAGGAAGCGGCGAGGCCGCCCCTCCCGTATTACGCCGCTCAGCCGAGCTGTGCCTTAGTCAGGTGTTTCTGGATCGGGTAGCACACCGCCCATGCGCAAAGCGCGCCGAGCACCGCCTCCGGCACGCCGTTGGTGAGCACCGTCATGCCGATGAGCGCGAGCAGCAGGTCATAGCTTTTGCCAATTGCTTCGGCGTAGCTCTGCCCGAAGAAGACGTAAATCCCTGCCATGACCAGCGCCGTGTTGGTCAGGCTGCCCAGCGCCCCCCCGAGAATGTAGGGCAGCGGCTTCGCTTTGGGCCGTTTGGCCAGCGCCCGCTGCAGCAAACGGAACACCAAGCCCGCCACCACGCCGGTTAAAATGCGCGGCACAAAGCAGATGACGAGGCTCCACCCGTTGCCGTGAATATCCCCTACGGAATAAAACGGCGTGAAAACAAACGAGGTCGGCGAGGGGGAGACAAACGTCATGACCAAAAAGCTGCAAAGGCCCGCAAACCCGCCCATCAGCGCGCCGGGGCCGACGCCCAGCAGAATGGCCGTGATGATGACGGGGATCATCGCCAGCGTGGCGACGATGGGCCCGATGGGGATGGACCCCAGCGGCGTGAAGCAGACCACAATTTCAATGGCCAGCAGGAGCGCGAACTGCGCCAGGAACAGGGTTTTCTTTTCTGTTTTCATGAAAGATTCCTCCTTGCTGCCGCTCCCGAATAGGCCGGGATGCAGCGCAATCATTTATGGCAATCAGGTTTCCCTGATTTTCCCGGGGAATTTTTGCTTCCGGTTTTTTTCGTAGATGAGCCGGAGCCCTTCCAGCAGCAGGCTGTCGTGGATGACGATGGAGTGCGTGCAGTGCGGCACAATGCTGCGCGCCAGGCCGCCCGTCGCCACCAGCGTGGCCGGCCCGCCAAGCTCGCGTTCCATCCGGTCCGCGAGGCCGTCCAGCATGGCGGCGGTGCCGTACACCAGGCCGGACTGCATGGAAGCCATCGAGTTTTTGCCAATGGCCGCGGCGGGCGCCTCCAGGCTCACATGCGGCAGCAGCGCCGTGCGCGAGGTGAGGGCGTCGAGCATCAGGCGCGTCCCGGCGCAGATGACGCAGCCCACAAAGTCCGCAGCGCGGTCCACCGCGCTGATGGTGATGGCCGTTCCGAGGTCGAAGATCAGGCAGGGCGCCGGGTAATGCGCAATGGCGGCGACGGCTGCCGCGACAAGGTCCGGGCCAAGCTGGCCGGGGTCGTCGATGCGGATGTTCAGGCCGGTGCGCAGGCCGGGTCCCAGCAGCATCGGCCGCGCGCGGATGACTTTTTCCAGCGCGCGCTGGAACGGCGCGGACAGTTCCGGCACCACGGAAGAGATGATGCAGCCGTCAATCTGCGCAGGGTCCACGCCGTACAACTGCATGATCTGCTGGATCTCCACCGCATACTGGTCGTCGGTCCGGTGGGTCTGCGTCACCATCCGCCCGGAAAAAGCCAATTGCTCCCCGGTAAATCCGCCCAGCACAATGTGGGAATTGCCAATGTCCACCGTCAAAAGCACCGGCCGCCACGCCCCCTCGTTTTTCTTTAGCCTACCATAATTTCCTGGGATTATCATTCTATATTGCGAAAATGATCCGCGCAGCGCGCAAAAATTGAAAAAACCGGCCGGGGAATTTGAAAAAAGGTTTGACAAACGGCGGAGCGTGTGATAAGATAAACGAGGGTTAGCAATAGCTTACTAAAGCGGCTGCCCTTCCCAAAACCGCGCCACAAACCATCATCCATTCATTTTTCTTTGGCAAACACCCGGCCTGTTCGCAGGCCGGGTGTTTGCCGTGCGTTTGCAACAAAACATTAACAGGTTGTTTACGGTTTTGTTGCTTTACTTTTGCCGCAGGCGTGGGTACAATAAAAAAAGAAAACCGGTTTTGCGCCCGCGAGGGCGTTTGCGCGGCGAATGAGGAAAGGAGCGGCGGCTTTGAAGAATGGAAGAATGGGGAAGCGGGTTTTCAGTTTCGTGCTTTCCGCTATCATGATCTTTTCACTGTGCGGCGCGGCGCATGCGGCCCCGGCGGAAGAAATGCGGCGCGCCATGCCGTCCTGGTCCGTAGAGGAAGCGGTTCCGGCGGCGCCCGCGCAGGCCGCCCAGGATGGCGCGGCGCAGGAAAGCGCGCAGGCCGGGGAAACTGCCGGTTTGCGGCAGGCGGTGGACGCCATTGCGGCGGCGGTGCTCTCCTGGCAGAGCGAGCTCCCGCTTGCGGAGTACCAGTTGACGGAAAACGATTTGATCCAAATTTTAGAAGTGGAGATGCCCACCGCTTACCCGATGGCGATGGAGCTGGATAGCTATGTGTACGGCATTAACCGCCAAACCGGGATTGTGCAGTACCTCCGCTTTACCTACCCATATCCGGCGGAGGAGATGGAGGGCCGCCGCGTGCAGACCGAGCAGATGGTGCAGGCGGTGCTGGCGCAGGTGGACCCGGACTGGACGGACCTGGAAAAGGTCAAGGCGGTGCATGACTACCTTGTTACGCATGTCTCTTATGCGGAGCTGGAGTGGAAGGAAGACCCCGGGGACCGGACGATTTATACGGCTTACGGCGCGCTTGTCGAGGGCCGCGCGGTGTGCCAGGGATATGCGCTTTCGTTCCAGCTTTTGATGCAGCGGCTCGGCGTGGAATCGCTGTTTGTCTCAAGCAGCATGATGAACCACGCGTGGAATATGGTGCAGCTGGACGGCTCGTGGTACCATGTGGACTGCACCTGGGACGACCCGGTGCCAGATGTGCCCGGGCGCGTGCTGTACACCGCCTTTTTGGTGAGCGACGTACAGCTTTCCGGCCCGCAGGTGCAGCACTACGGCTGGAGCCCGCTCTTGCCAAAGGCGGAGGACACCCGCTACGACGGTGCGGGCTGGACGCGCGGCCCGGTGCTGGCGTTGCCGGAAATCCCGCTGGATACCTGGTCCTACCAGGGGACAGAGGGCGGCGTGTATCAATTTTTAGCGAAGGTTCCCGCCTCGGAGGAGTTGACGGTGACCAGCTCGAACCCGGCGGCCGTCTCTGTGCAGCTGGCGAATGCCAACGACCCGCGCGGGCAGCTCTACACGCTCACACTCGCCGGGGCAGGGGAGGCGGAAATCCTCGTCACCAGCGCCACGGGCGCCGTGGCGTCCTTCCCGGTGACGGTGCAGGCGGCGTCCGCCGCTGCGGCTTGAATGTGAAATAGGAAAAACAAGACGATCCCGGCGGACCGCAACAGAGCGGCCGCCGGGATTTTTGCATCCATTTCCCTGTTATTGGATCTCCTGCTCCAGCGCGTCGAATTCCGGGGTGGAAAAGAATTCCCCCAGCGTCATGTCGAGGCCGTCGCAGATGGCCTTAATGGTCAAAAGCTTTGGGTTGAGGCTTTTTCCATAGAGGATATTTTTAATGCTGGACGGCGGCAGGCCGCAGACCGCCGCCAAGTGGTTAATCGTAATGGAATGTTCCCCGCAAAGGGCTAAAATGCGGTTCCGTACGGCAGCAACGGTATCTACTTTCTCCACCTCCCGGATCGGTTCTTCCTCTAGGATAAACAATCCGGTTGCCTTTTATAGGCTATGCATGCTACTATTAGGCTATCCATAGCCTATAGAGGCGATATTTCCGCTGCAAACGGGGGAGTTTTTGTGGAGGGGAAAATATGCACGTTTTTTGGGCATCGGGACTGCCCGGAGTCGGTTCGCGGAGCGTTGCAGGCGCTGCTGGAAGAATTGATCCAAAAAGGCGTGACGGTGTTCTATGTGGGGAACGAGGGGAATTTTGACGCCCTGGTGCAAAGCGTGCTGCGCGACTTGTCGGCACGCTGCCCGCAGATCTGCTGCCTTGTGGTGCTGGCGTACCTGCCCAAAAGGGAAACCGGCGGCGGTCTTGGAACGTTGCTGCCGGAAGGGATTGAAACCGTCCCCAGGCGCTTCGCCATCTCCTGGAGGAACCGGTGGATGCTCCGCCGCGCAGACTGCGCAGTCGTTTATGTGACGCACCCTTCGGGAGGCGCGGCGCAGTTTGCCGGGGAAGCCCGCCGGCAGGGGGAAGCCGGTTTGCAACCTGGGGGGATTTGAGGGCTTTTAATCCGCGCCTTTTTGGGAGGGGCGCTTTCCGCCCCAGGCGTTCCGTTTCGCGCGACGAAAAAAAGCAGGAAAATGTTGCATTACAAATCATTACAGTTTTAAGCGTTTCGTAACGGGATTGTAAAGAAAAAATTCTGAAAAAACAGGACAGGGAAACGGAAAAATGATATAATAAACGCAAACGGAGGGCCGGACGCAAACGGGAGATTCCGGCGGGAGAAACCCTTCTGTCCCGCGCCTTTGCGGGTAAAAAGGAGAACGTTATGAACCTGATCACCGTAAAAGATCTGAGGAAGGTCTACCGGGTGGACCAGGAACGGGTCGTCGCCCTGAACCGCATCAATTTAACGATCGGCCAGGGGGAAATCTGTTGCATTTTAGGCACGTCGGGCTCAGGAAAATCGACGCTGCTGAATATTATGGCCGGCCTGGAAAAACCGACAAAGGGCAGCGTCGTCATCGACGGCGTCAATGTGACAAAGCTCAACGAGAAACAGCTCGCGCTGTTCCGCCAGCAGAACGTAGGGTTTGTGTTCCAGTCCTACAACCTGATGCCGGCGCAGACCGCGTTGGAAAACGTCGCCATGCCGCTGATGTTCCGTGGCGTGGGGAAGAGCGCCCGCACGCGCGCCGCGGTGGAAATGCTGCGCGCCGTCAAGCTGGAAAAGCGGATGTTGCACCGCCCCACGCAGATGAGCGGCGGCCAGCAGCAGCGCGTGGGCATTGCGCGGGCGTTTGTGGCGCACCCGAAGATTGTCTTTGCCGACGAGCCGACCGGGAACTTGGACACCAAAACGACCAAAGAAGTCATGGAGATCATGGTGGGCATGGCCCGCCGCTACCGGGAGACGCTGGTGTTGGTCACGCATGACCAGGACATCGCCAGCTATGCGGACCGGATTATTTTCATTGTAGACGGGAACGTGGTGAGCGACCGTCCGAACCGCTCGGTCTACCCGGGAACAGAAACGGCGCCGGAAGATACCGCCGGGGCCGGAAAAGGAGGAACCAGCGATGAAACGAACGCATAAGGCGGCCGCGCCGCTTCTCGCGCTTTGCCTGGTTTGCGCGGCCCTGCTTGGCCCGCGCCCGCAGGCGGTTTGGGCGGCGTCCAAGTTGGAGTGCAGCGCCCCCGTTGTGACGGAGGCGGTGGTCGACCCCTCCGGCGTGACGGCGGGAAGCCCGTTTGGCCTGAAACTAACTTTTACGCAGTACGAGCAAACGGCGGATGACAAAAAATTAGGAAACCAAGCGGATTACGCAGAAATCAGCGTAGCTTGCCCAAACGGGAACGTCCAGGTCAACAGCTCCAAATATACGGTTCAATTAAGCCCGTATGAAGCGGACAGTGATTCCGGCGAAACGGGCGGGATCATCCTGCAATATGTTTTGTACATACCGGAACAAAACCTGCGGTATGTCGGCCCGGGGCCCGGCACGCTGCGCTTTACGATTTCTTATTTTGAAAATCAAAAGGACGACCGCATTGCCCGCGTCACCACGCAGAAGACCGTCGTCCAGGGCGCGTCCGGCACGGAAGAAAGCACGCTGCTGGTGGACGCGTCAAGCCCCATCCCGACCATCCGGGCGGGGGAGGACGCTACGGTCAACATCCCGCTGGTGAGCAACGGCGTCACCGGCGACGTGCAGGTTTCGGTTTCGGTGGCGCAACAGGGCATTTCGTTCACCACAGCGGGGTCCGTTTATACGCTCTCGTTCGGCAGCCAGCGCCGCGCGACGCTCCCGCTGCGCCTGCATGTGGACGGCGAGGTGCCGCCCGGCGTGTACCCGGTGACCCTGCGCGCGGCGGGAAATGAACTTGTGGCCTACCTACGCGTCACCGGCGGGGGCGAGAATGCGGGGTCCCTTGCGCTCGAGTCGTTCCGGCTGGACCGCAGCCCTGTCCAGGAGGGGCAGAATTTTGCGCTTACGCTGGTGCTGAGGAACAACGGCGAGGACCAGAGCAACGTCGTGGTTGCGCTGCCGTCGCTGGACACGGCGTCCATTAGCGCAAACGGCACTATGGACCGCCAGACCCTGGAGGAGCTGAAGGCGGGGCAGGCGGCGGAGGTTACCTTCTCGCTCAGCGCAAACGCGAGCATGGCCAGCGGAAATTACCCGCTGGAGGTACAGCTCTCCGCCGACGGGATGGAGGCGCCCGTCAGCGCGGGGAAGGTCTTTATCCCCGTGCGCGGCACGGCGGGCCAGAGCGGCGAGGACCCCGATGCGGGCGACAGCAGCAAGCCGCAGATCATCATCCAGCGGTATGATTACGGCGGGCAGTCTGTCGTGGGCGGGCAGGAGTTCCTGCTCAAGATGGATTTCCGCAATACCAGCCGCGCCTATGCCATTGAAAATTTGAAAATGACCATCGGCAACCCGGCTTCCGAAGGCGAAGGCGACGGGTCCGCGTTTACCCCGGCAAATTCGTCGAATACTTTTTTTGTAGAGCGCGTTGCGCCCGGCGAGGTGTTTTCGCAGGAGATTGCGCTTTTCCCAAAGGCTGACGCAGCGCCGAAATCCTATGGCGTTACGGTGCGCTATACCTACGAGGCTGTGGTTGACGGCAAACGGATGGCGGACCTGAGCGGCGAAGAAACCATCGCCATCCCGCTCACGCAGCCGGACCGTTTTGAAATCCAGGATGCGACGATCTATGGGCCGATCATGCTGGGCGACACCGCTTACCTGAACATCGACTATGTCAACAAAGGGAAGAGCACCGTTTACAATGTAACCATCGCGCTGGAAGGCGAAAATTTCACCTCTGGAGAGATGAGCAGCTATGTGGGCAACGTGGAATCCGGCTCCAGCGATTATTTCGAGGCGTCGCTCAGCGCGCTGGCCGAGGGGATGATTACCGGCCGCGCGGTCATCACCTATGAGGATGCAAACGGTATCGCGAAAGAAGTGTCCAAGGATTTCAGCTGCGAAGTGATGCCGGCCTATGAACCGCCCATCGACGACCCGGGCATGGTCGAGCCGCTGCCGGAGGAGACCGGGATGCCGCAGTGGGCGGTGTATACGGTTGCCGGCGCGGGCGCCGCAGTGGCTATTGCCTCGCTCATCGGCGTGCGGAAATTGCAGAAGCTGCGCCGCCGCCGCATCGAAGAAGAGGAGGAATCCTACGAGGAGGCCGCCCCGCCGGGAGGGGATGACGCATGAGATGCTCCGACATGCTGCAAATGAGCCTGAGCAGTTTGCTCAAGCGGAAAATCCGCACGGTGCTCACCGTGGCGGGCGTTACCATCGGCACCTGCGCCATTGTCTCGACCGTATCGCTGAGCCTCGGCATCCAGCAGAGCATGAATGAGACGCTCGCCACGATGGGGGACCTCACGCTGATCCAGATTTACAACTATAACCCCGCGCCGGACGCGACGCCGCTGGACAGCGCGATGGTCGACACCATCCGCGCAATGCCTGAGGTGGCGGCCGTCACGCCGGTGCTGAACCAATACGGTTCGTTCCTCATCCGAAGCGGGAAATACCAATATCAGGATTCGTTCACAGGCGTGGATTTTTCGGCGCTCGGCCCGCTGGGCTACCAGCTGCTTGAAGGCGCGCTGCCCGAGGAAGGCGCGCCGGAAGGGACCATTCTGGTGGGGCAGAACGCGCAGTATTCGTTCGTCAATCCAAAGCGCAACAATCAATACTGGGGAATCCAGTATGATGAAAACGGGAATCCGGTCGAGCCGGACGTCGACGTCATGACGGATAAGCTCGAGCTGGAATTCGTCATCACGGACCCGGAGAATAACACGAAGGTGCGCCCGGTGCGCCTGACCTGCGCGGGCGTGATGATGGAGGATTACAACAAGAACCCTTCGCCCGGCTACACGATCTTTTTGGATATTGATTATATGGAAAAATTAATCCAGGAATCCAACCGGATCAACGGGGTCAAAGAGGACCCGACCAAACCGAAAAATTATGAAAATGTGGTCGTGAAGGTGGGGAACATCAACCAGGTGGCGCAGGTAGAAGACGCCATCCAGGCGTACGGCTTCCAGACCAGCAGCATGGAGACGATCCGCGAGCCGCTGATGCAGCAATCGTCCACCATCCAGCTGATCCTCGGCAGCCTCGGCGGCATCACGCTGGTGGTCGCGGCGCTCGGCATTGTCAACACGATGACCATGTCGATCTATGAGCGCACGCGGGAGATCGGCGTCATGAAAGTGCTCGGCTGCGTCGTCGGGAATATCCGTGCGATGTTTTTGGTCGAGGCGGCCTCCATCGGCTTTTTGGGCGGTATCGCCGGGGTGCTGCTGAGCTACGGCGCGACGTCGCTGCTCAACATGCTGCTCTCCACCGGCAGCGGAATGGGCATGATGGGCCTGAGCGCAGGCACTTCTGCAGTGATGCCGCCCTGGCTCGTGCTCGCGGGCATCCTGTTTGCCACGCTGGTAGGCCTGGTTGCGGGAATTTACCCGGCGAACCGTGCGGTGCGCATCAGCGCCATCGCCGCCATCCACCAGGAGTGACCCAGGGCTTTGGGCCGTTGACCAAACCGGAGAGAACAAAAAAGCACGCTGCCCGCGCGGGCAGCGTGCTTTTGCTCTCATTTTTTCAAATCAACGGAGGGGCTTATTCTTTTTCCTTCGATTTCCGCCGGTGCTCCTCCGTTGCGGCCTGGTAGCACTCCAGCATCGCCTTCCCCAGCGCTTCCGGGCCAAACGGCAGCGCCGTGCGCTCCACCAGGCTGCGCAGCTTGGCCTGCGTCTTTTCGTCCAGGCCGGTGAGCTTTTCGAGCAGCGGGGCCAGTTCCTGCGGGGAACGGTACAAAAAGCCGTTGACCCCGTTGGAGATCAGGCTGCAAGAGGCGCTCCCCTGGTACAAAATGGCGGGCAGGCCGCAGGCGGTCGCCTCGTAGACGGAGGCCTTCACCCACTCTGCCTGCGTGGCGCTCACATAGGCCGCGCAGGCAGCGTAGCAGGCGGGCATTTCTTCGTGGGGGATCTGCCCGGCGAACGTCACCCGGCGGCTAATGCCGAGCGAGGCCGCTTTTTCCCGCAGCGCAGGCAGCGCGCTGCCGTTCCCAGCTACCGCAAGGTGCAGGCTGTTTTCTCCGGGCACGGCGGCCGCCCAGTGCTCAAGCAGCAGCGAAAATTCTTCAAAATGATCCAGGTTCCCCACGGCGAGCACGCCGGTGCGCCCGTTGAGGCCCAGGCGCTTGCGCATGGCCTCGGTTTGCGCGCCGTCCGCCGCGCCTACGCGGAACAACGAAAGGTCCACACAGAGCGGGACGGGCGTGAGCTGGCACGCCGCGCCCAGCGATTCCAGCGCTTTGCCAGCGCCGGGCGACACCGCTGCGGCGGCGTCCGCAAAGGAGACGGCCTTTTTCAACAGGTTGCGGCAGTAGTCCCGCGTGAGCCGCCGGTACGGCGCGCTGCCGGAGAAACCAGAAAGCGCATTGCGCAGGTCCAGCACCGTGACGGCCAAGGGCAGGTCCATTTGCAGCGCGTAAGAAAGGCCGAACGAGCCCATCGTCCCCAGCGACGCCAAATGGACGACGTCCGGCTGGAACGCAAGAAGCTTCTTTTTCAAAAAGGAGAAACCCTTCCGGCGCGCGCTTTGGCCGTAAGAGCTTCCGGAGGGGCGGGCAGGGCAGAAGACGGCGTCCTCCTGCTCGTAAGCGTCCTCCGCTTCCAGATCGGAAGAAACCACCAGGGCATGGTGCCCCAGCGCCCGCAGGCCCTTTGCCAGGGTGGAGACATGCGTCTCCGTCCCGTTTGCCTGCGGCAGGTAGGATTCACAAAATATCGCGATGTTCATGGGACGATCTCTCCTTCCCCTGCGGGCCTGCGCCGGCCGCGGTTCGTCCATACGGATCCATTTTACCACAAAACGAAAAGATGTTCCAGAACTTTCTGGCGGATTTCTCCGCCTGGAAGAAATTTTGTGCGGACGCTTTCATCTTGCCGCGCAATGCGATATAATAAAGCTAACGATAAGGAAGGCGGTGGAACAGTGGCAACGAATTTTACGGTAACCCTCACCAAAGTCATCAAGGAGCTGGCGCTCGAACCCCTCTACAGCCCCTGCAGCCCGGACGACGTGCTCATTTCCTCTATGGACGTCAACCGGCCCGGCTTGGAACTCACCGGTTTTTTGGACTATTACGACCACGAGCGCATCCTGGTCTTCGGCACCACGGAGACGGCGTTCCTGCTCTCGAAGACGCCGGAGGAGCGCAGCGTGGCGCTGGACCGGCTGTTTTCCCGCAAGCCGCCGCTCGTCATTGTCACGCGGAGCATCCAGCCCGCCCCGGAAATGATCGAAGCGGCCCGGAAGCATGGCGTTTCGGTGTACGGCTCGCCGGAACCGACGTCCAGCCTGGTGGCGGCCCTCGTTTCCTACATGAACGTCGAACTGGCCCCGCGCATCACCCGGCATGGCGTGCTGGTAGAGGTCTACGGCGAAGGCATCCTGTTGGTGGGCGACAGCGGCGTCGGCAAAAGCGAGACGGCCATCGAGCTCATCAAGCGCGGGCACCGGCTCATTGCGGACGACGCCGTCGAGATCCGGCGCGTCTCCGCCAAGTCTTTGGTCGGCTCGTCGCCGCAGAACATCCGCCATTTCATCGAGCTGCGCGGCATTGGCATCATCAACGCGCGGCGCATCTTCGGCATGGGCGCGGTCAAAATAACTGAGAAGATCGACATCGTCATCAATATGGAACTCTGGGACAATACCAAGGTTTACGACCGCATGGGGATTGACAACGAATACACCGAAATCCTCGGCATCAAAGTCCCGGTGCTGACCATCCCGGTGAAGCCGGGCCGCAACCTGGCGGTCATCATTGAGGTGGCGGCGATGAACAACCGCCAGAAGAAGATGGGTTACAACGCGGCGCAGGAGCTGCTCACCAGCCTCGGGATGGACGTCTCCCTTTTGCAGGAGCACGACCGCAAGCGCGAACTGGAGATTTGAGCCGCCCGGGGAACAGCATGACGACATTGACTCTTTTTATGGAAAAGGACGGGAGCGGATGAAACTGATTGCAGATACCCATTGCCATACCATCGCCTCCACGCACGCCTACAGCTCGCTGACCGAGGTGGTGCGCGCGGCAAAGGCGAAGGGCCTTTACGCGGTGGCGGTGACGGACCACGGCTACGCCATGCCGGGCGCGCCCGGAAAATGGTATTTCAGCAACCTGGGGGTTGTGCCGCAGTATTTTGAGGGCGTGTTGGTGCTGCGCGGCGCAGAGGCAAACCTGCTGGACTACAGCGCGCGCCTCGACCTGCCGGAAAACGAGCTGGAAAGCCTGGACTGGGTGGTCGCGTCCATCCACGACCCGCTCATGCCCAAGGATCATGAGCCTACCGTGGAGGAATGCACCGCGCTTTGGCTGCGCGCCGCGCAAAACCCGCATATCCGCGTGATTGGCCACAGCGGAAGCCCGAAATACCGCTATGATTACGAGCGCGTCATCCCGGAATTCGGCCGCTGCGGCAAACTGGTGGAGATCAACGAAAACAGCTTTTCCGTGCGCAAAAGCTCCATCCCGAATTGCGTTGAGATTGCGAAACTCTGTAAAAAATACGGCGTGCCGGTGGTGGTGAATTCCGACGCGCATTTCCACACGCAGATTGGCAATTTCCCGCGCGCGGAACAGCTGCTGCAGGAGATCGATTTCCCGGAGGAATTGGTTGTGAACGCGTCGGTGGAACGCTTCCGCACCTATCTGCGGCAGCACACCCATGTGGAGGTTTGGCCCCGTGAATCATAAAGAGAAGGAAACGCCGCTGCGCCGCCTAGAGGAATTGGAGCGCCTGGCGGCGGCGGAGGGCTGCGAGGTGCGGCGGGAAGAGCCGATGAGCCGCCACACGACGTTTCAAATCGGCGGGCCGGCGGATCTTTTTGTCACAGCGCCGGAGGAAGCGGCGCTTTCCCGGCTGCTCGCCGCGGCGGCGGAGCGGGAGGTCCCGGTGCTGCTGCTGGGGAACGGCTCCAACCTGCTGGTGAGCGACAGGGGCGTCCCGGGCCTGGTGGTGGCGCTGGGCGCCGGCCTGCGCACGGTGCGCCGCGAAGGGAACCGCCTGGTGGCGGGAGCGGGCGCGCCGCTCTCTGCTGTTTGCTCCTTTGCCCGCAGGGAAGCGCTCTCCGGCGTGGAGTTTTTGTGGGGCGTGCCCGGTTCCGTTGGCGGCGCGGTGTTCATGAACGCGGGGGCCTACGGCGGTGAGATCGGCCAGCGGGTAGAGCGATGCCGCCTGTTGACCCCGTGCGGCGCGCCGCAGGAAAAATCCTGCGCGGAGATGGCCTTTTCCTACCGGGAGAGCGCCTGCCAGCGGGACGGCTCCACCGTCGTCTCTGTGACGCTGGCCTTGGCACCGGGGGAAGAAGAAGAAATCCACGCGCAGATGGAGGATTATTTCCGGCGCCGGAAGGAGAAGCAGCCGCTGGAATACCCGAGCGCGGGCAGCGTCTTCCGGCGGCCGGCAGGGCATTTTGCCGGCGCGCTGATCGAGCAGTGCGGCCTCAAGGGCCGCCGCTGCGGCGGTGCGGCCGTAAGCGAAAAGCACGCTGGGTTCATCGTCAACCTGGGCGGCGCCAGCTGCGCGGATGTGCTGCGGCTCATCTCGCTGATCCAGGAAACGGTGCGGGAACAAACGGGCGTGAGCCTGGAATGCGAAGTGCGGCGCGTCGGGCGCTGAGGAGGACGTATGGAATTTATCATCGTGACGGGCCTTTCCGGCGCGGGGAAATCCCGCGCCGTAGCCGTGCTGGAGGACATTGGGTTTTACTGCGTCGACAATATCCCGCCCAAGCTGATCCACACGTTTTACGACCTGTTTTTGCAGGCGAAATCGGGCTTCCAGCGGGTCGCGGTCGTTACAGACATCCGCGGCGGGAAGATGTTTGAAGGCCTTTTGGAAGTCCTCTCTTCCCTGCGGGAGGAAGGCCGCGCCTTTAAGCTGCTCTTTTTGGATGCGAGCGACACGGTGCTGGTCAACCGTTTCCAGGAGACACGCCGCAAACACCCGCTGGCGCGCGATTACCAGGGGGACCTGAAGACCGCCGTCGCCCGTGAGAGGGAGATCCTCAAGCCGGTGCGGGAGCGCGCGGACTACATCATCGACACCACGCACCTCTCGCCAGCGCAGCTCAAGGAGCGCATTTCCACGCTGTTCCTCGGCGACGCATCGGCGGCGCTAGCCATCAGCTGCATTTCCTTCGGCTTTAAATACGGCATCCCGGCGGAGGCGGACCTTGTGTTCGACGTGCGCTGCCTGCCGAATCCGTTCTACATCGAGCCGCTGAAAAATCTGACGGGCCTCGATGCGCCTGTGCGCGATTATGTGATGGGCTGCGAGCAGACCAAAGGGTTTCTGCGGCGCTGGATCGACTTGATCGACTACATGATCCCGCTCTACTGCAACGAGGGGAAGAGCCAGCTCGTGGTGGCGGTCGGCTGCACGGGCGGGCACCACCGCTCTGTCGCGCTGGCGCAGTACCTGTACGACCACCTCGTCGAGGCGGGAAAACAGGCGAGCGTCCACCACCGGGATATCCGGAAATTGTAAAGGGTAAAGGGGCGAACCGCGTGTCGTTTTCATCGCAAGCTAAATTGGAACTGTGCGCCCGCGAAGAGGGACCCGCCTGCCGCCGGGCGGAATGTTACGGGATTTTCCTGTTTGCGCGCAGCTTTTCCGCCTCTTCCGTGGTGCTCATCACAGAAAACGGCGCAGCCGCGCGGTTGGCCGCCCAACTTGCCGCAGAAACAGCCGGCTGTGTTGCGGAGGTTTCATCCTCCGTGTGCCGCCGCCGGGAGGGGGCGGTCTACGCCGTCTCCGTCGAGGGGGAGGACGGCTGCGCGCGGCTGCTGCACGCTTTCGGCCATAGCGGCCGCGAGGTAAGCCTGCGCATCCGCCCGGAAAACCTGGCGGGGGACGCATGCCGCGCCGCGTTCCTGCGGGGTGCGTTTCTGGCGTGCGGCACGGCGACGGACCCGCGCAAGGACTACCACCTGGAATTCCTCGTGCCGTACCGGAATCTTGCGCAGGACCTGATGCGGGAGCTCTCCGCGCCGGGAATGCTGCAACCCGCGTTGGTCATGCGCAAGGGCTCTTACGTGGTCTATCTCAAGGAGAGCGAGCAGATTGCAGACCTGTTCACCTATTTGGGAGCGCCGAACGCGGCGATGGAATTGATGCAGGTCAAAATGGTGAAGGAATTGCGCAATAACGTCAACCGCAAGCGGAATTTTGAGACGGCGAACCTCGACAAGACCGCCTCCGCCGCCGCGCGGCAGATCCTCGCCATCCGCAGGATTGCGGAGAGCTGCGGCTTGGACGCGCTGCCGGACGACCTGCGGGAGCTGGCGCGCCTGCGCATGGAAAACCCGGAGCTCTCGCTGCGCGAACTGGGGGAACGGCTCTCGCGGCCGATCAGCCGGTCCGGGGTCAACCACCGCCTAGAGCGGCTGATCGAATGGGCTAGGCACGAAACGGGAGAGGGGGTCTGAGATGTTCGTCCATTTGCATGTGCACACAGAATACAGCCTGCTGGACGGCGCCTGCCGCATCGAGCGGCTGCTCGATACCGCGCAAAAGATGGGCCACACTGCCGCCGCCATCACGGACCACGGCGTGATGTACGGCGCCGTGGATTTCTACCGAGCGGCGAAAAAACGCGGCATCCGGCCCATCATCGGGTGCGAAGTGTATGTGGCGAGCCGCACGCGCTTTGACCGCGTCCACGGCCTGGACTCGGAACACCGGCACCTGGTGTTGCTCTGCGAGAACAACAAAGGCTACCAGAATCTGGCGGCGCTGGTCTCCCAAGCGTGGGTGGAGGGCTTTTACGGCAAGCCGCGGGTCGATTTCGAGCTGCTCGAGCGCTACCACGAGGGTTTGATCGCACTTTCCGCCTGCCTTGCGGGGGAGATCCCGCGCGACCTCGCGGCCGGGGACTATGCGGCGGCAAAGGCGGCAGCGCTGCGCTACGAGTCTATTTTTGGAAAAGGAAATTTTTACCTGGAGCTGCAGGACCATGGCCTGCGCGAGCAGGCGCGGGTGAATCCGCAGATCATCGCGCTCTCGCGGGAGACGGGCATCCCGCTCGTGGCTACGAACGATTGCCATTATATCAGCCCGGAGGATACGCAGATGCACAAGGTGCTGTTGTGCATCCAGACCAACCACACGCTCGAGGATGAGAACCCGTTCGAATTCGGCTCGGATCAATTCTACTATAAGAGCGAGGAAGAGATGCGCGCGCTCTTCCCGGAAGTGCCGGAGGCGTGCGACAATACGGCCGCCATTGCGGCGCGCTGCGACGTGACGTTTGAATTTGGCCACACCAAGCTGCCGCGCTTTGACACGCCCACCGGGGAGGAAAACACCGCCTATTTCCGCCGCCTCTGCGGCGAGGGCCTGCGCGCCCGCTACGGCGAGACGCCGCCGGAAGAGGCGCGGGAACGCCTGGCGTATGAGCTGGAGACCATTGAGAAGATGGGCTACGTCAATTATTACCTCATCGTCTCCGACTTTGTCCGCTACGCGAAATCCGTGGGCATCCCGGTCGGGCCGGGGCGCGGCTCCGGCGCAGGCAGCCTGGCGGCGTACTGCATCGGCATTACCGGCATCGACCCGCTCCGCTACGACCTGCTCTTTGAGCGCTTTCTTAACCCGGAGCGCGTGAGCATGCCTGATTTTGACATTGATTTCAGCGACGAGCGCCGCCAGGAGATGATCGATTACGTCGTGCGCAAATACGGCGCGGACCATGTCGCGCAAATTGTCACATTCGGCACGATGGCGGCGCGCGGGTCCCTCCGGGACGTGGGCCGGGCGATGGCGATGCCTTATGCGGCGGTGGACACCATTGCGAAAATGGTGCCGATGGAACTGAACATGACGCTGGACCGCGCGCTCTCGGTCTCGCGGGAATTCCGCGAGCGCTATGACACGGACCCGCAGGTGCGCGCGCTGGTGGACATGGCGCGCAAGATTGAGGGCATGCCGCGCAACACGTCGACCCACGCGGCCGGCGTGGTCATTACAGACCAGCCGGTGAGCTCTTATGTGCCGCTAGCGAAAAACGGGGACGCCGTCGTGACGCAGTACACGATGACGACGCTCGAGGAACTCGGCCTTTTGAAGATGGATTTCCTCGGCCTGCGCAACCTCTCCGTCATCGACGACGCGTGCCGGGCGGTCCGGAAAGAAAAACCGGATTTTTCCATCGAGGGCATTCCCTACGGAGACCAAAAGGTCTTTGCCATGCTCGCCTCCGGCGCGACGGAGGGCGTGTTCCAGTTTGAATCGGCGGGGATGCGCAACGTCATCATGCAGCTCGGCCCGGAGAGCATTGAAGACCTCATCGCCGTCATCTCGCTCTACCGCCCCGGGCCGATGGAATCCATCCCGCGCTACATCGAGAACCGCCACCACCCGGAAAAGGTCTCCTACCGGCACCCGCTGCTTGCCGGGATCCTGGACGTTACCTACGGCTGCATCGTCTACCAAGAGCAGGTCATGCAGATTTTCCGCACGCTTGCCGGGTATTCGCTCGGCCGCGCCGACATCGTGCGGCGCGCAATGTCCAAGAAAAAGGCGGATGTAATGGAAAAGGAGCGGCAGATCTTCATCTACGGCCTGACGCGGGAGGACGGGACCGTCGAGGTGGAGGGCTGCGTGCGGCGCGGCGTACCGCAGGAGACGGCAGAGGCGGTTTTCGGCGAGATGGAGAGCTTTGCTTCCTACGCGTTCAATAAATCCCACGCGGCGGCGTACGCGACCGTCGCCTACCAGACCGCCTGGCTCAAATGCCATTACCCGCGCGAATATATGGCCGCGCTGCTCACCAGCGTGCTCGACAACGCGGAAAAGGTCGCCGGATATATCGCCGAGTGCCAGCGCCTGGGCATCCGCGTGCTGCCGCCGCACGTCAACGAGAGCGGCAGCGGCTTCACTGTGGCCGGCAAAGACATCCGGTTTGGGCTGCTGGCCATCAAAAACCTCGGCAGCGGCCTGATCCAGAAGCTGTTGGATGAGCGCGGGGCGAAGGGCCGGTTTACCAGCTTCCCCAATTTCTGCAAGCGCATGTACGGCAGCGAGATGAACCGCCGCGCCTTAGAGAGCCTGGTGAAAAGCGGCGCGCTGGACGGCCTGGGGAACAACCGCCGGGAGATGCTCAGCGGCATGGGGAGCCTGCTCGACGCCCTCGACAACGACCGCCGGAAAAATGTGGCGGGCCAGCTCGGCTTTTTCGACCTGGCAGGCGCCGCGCAGGAGCCGGAGATGCAGCTGCCGCGCTTGGAAGAATATCCGCCGCAGGAACAGCTCGCTATGGAAAAAGAGGTCACGGGGATGTACCTTTCCGGCCACCCGATGAAAGCGTATCTCCCGCTCTACGAGAGCGGCGCGGTTGCCAAGACCGGCGAGATTTTGGAGGACAGCCGGGAGATGGGCGGGCGCTACCCGGACGGCGCTACTGTGTGGCTGTTGGGCGTGTTCAGCGCGGTAAAAACCAAAGTGACGAAAAGCGGCTCGGTCATGGCGTTTGCAACGCTGGAAGACCCGTTTGGTTCGCTGGAGCTGCTGGTCTTCCCGCAGGTACTCGCGCAGTACACGGGCTGGATTGCCGAAGGCAGGGCCGTCAAGGTGCGCGGACACCTCAGCCTGACGGAGGAAAAGGACGCGAAGGTCATCTGCGAAGAGGTCCTCCCGCCGGAGAGCGCAGAAACGGGGAGGGAGGACGCCCCGCCGGGAAAGAAAACGGCAAAAAAATCTTCGCGGCCGGGCCTTTACCTCAAACTGCCCGGCAAGGACAGCCCCGCCGCGCAAAAGGCCCTGCGGTATACCGCCGTGTTTGACGGCGCCACGCCGCTCTACCTCTTTTTCTGCGATACCGGCAAGCTGGTTCGCGCGCCGTCGAGCCTCTGGGTATCGCCGAACCATGTGCTTGAAAAGGCCCTGCGGGACCTGCTCGGGGAGCAAAACGTGGCGCTTGTTGACGGATGATGGGGCTGCGGAGAGAGAAAAATCCATAGAGCTGCTCAAATTATCCATACCAAGCGGTTGATTATTTTCTAACGATTCCGTATAATGAAAGAAAATGGAACAAAAATCGATTACAGGCGCGGGGAGTACCGCGCCGGCTGGAACCATGAATAGGGGGAAATCAGAATGAGTGTCAAAACCATAGCTGTGTTGACGAGCGGCGGCGACGCGCCCGGCATGAACGCAGCGGTCCGCGCAGTGGCGAGAACGGCCCTGCAGAGCGGGATGCGAGTCTTCGGCGTGCGCCGGGGCTACAACGGCCTGCTGAACGGCGACGTCATCGACATGAATCTGCGCAGCGTTTCCGACATCATCCACCATGGCGGCACAATGCTGTACACGGCGCGCAGCCCGGAATTCAACACGCCGGCTGGCGTACAGAAGGCGGCGGCGGTTTGCCATGAGCTTGGCATCGACGGCGTGGTCGTCATTGGCGGCGACGGCTCGTTCCGCGGCGCGCGCGACCTGACCAATGCCGGCGTCAACTGCATCGGCGTGCCGGGCACCATCGATAACGACATCGCGTGCAGCGAATACACCATCGGCTACGACACGGCCATGAACACCGCGATGGAAATGGTGGACCGCCTGCGCGACACCACCGAATCGCACGACCGCTGCAGCGTGGTAGAGGTCATGGGCCGCCGCTGCGGCGACCTGGCGCTGAACACGGGCATTGCGGTCGGCGCGACGACCATCCTGGTGCCGGAAGTCCCGTTTGATTTTGAAGAGGACGTCATCGGCAGGATGCTCTTCACCCAGCGGACCGGGAAAAAGCACTTCATCATCATCGTTGCGGAGGGCGTCGGCGGCGTTACGGAGATTTCCAAGCGCATCCAGGAATCCACCGGCATCGAGTCGCGCGCGACGATCCTCGGCCACGTGCAGCGCGGCGGTTC
>CALWIP010000034.1 GCA_944380775.1 uncultured Clostridia bacterium
GACGCCTACGGCGAGTACCTGCCCGCAGAGCGCTACCGGGCCTACCTGGCCGGGGAGACGTCCGGCGCGGGCCTCGGCGTGCGCACCGTGCGCGACGCGGACGGCAATATGGAGGTCACCGAGGTGCCGGCCGGTTCCGCCGGGGAGGCCTGCGGCCTCATGCCCGGCGACGTCATCACCGCGGTGGACGGCCGCGAGGTGGTGCGCTCCGGCTATGTGGAGGCCGCCGCGTCGCTGGACGGCGCCGCAGGCTCCACTGTGACGCTCACCGTGCTGCGCCCCGCCGGGGAAGACGGGGACGCCGCCCGGCTGGAGCTGACCGCCACCCGCGCCGCCTACCGCCGCGCAGTGGTGAGCGCCTCGGTCATCCAGGGCAATGCCGGCTATGTGAAGATCTCTGACTTCACCGGCAGCGCCGCCGAAGACTTCGCCGCCGCGCTGGAGGACCTGCGCGCGCAGGGCGTGTGCGGCCTGGTCATCGACCTGCGCAACAACACCGGCAGCGGCATGGAGGCGATGGCGGAGATGCTCGACGCGCTGCTGCCGGCGGGGAACACCGTTTCCTCCCGCGCCAAAGACGGCTCCGTCACGGTGGAATTTACGTCCAACGCCGCCGAATACACCCAGCCGCTGAGCGTCATTGTCAACGAGGGGACCTCCGGCGCGGCGGAGGCGTTCGCGGCCGCCGTGCAGGATTTCAAAAAAGGCATGGCCGTCGGCGCGGAGACGCCCGGCCGCGGCGTCAAGCAGGAGGTGACCCCGCTCTCAGACGGCTCGGCGATTGTCCTCAGCGTCGGCGAATACCTGCGCCCCAACGGGGAAACGCTGTTGGGGCAGGGCGTCACGCCGGAGATCGGCGTTGCGCTCACCGCAGAGCAGGCGGAGGCGCTGCTCCACGGCACGCTGCCCGTAGAAGAGGACCCGCAGGTCCAGTCCGCCGTCACGGCGCTCATCCGCCAGGGCGCGCAGGTGCAGCAGGCTCCCGGCGCGGAACCGGAGGAAGAAGCGGCGGAGCCGTCCGGCGCAGAATCTTCCGGAACAGAATCTTCCGCGGCAGATGCCTCCGGGACGGAATCTTCCACAGCAGAATCCTCCGGGGCGGGATCCGAAGCGTCCTCCGGTTGACACAGGCGGGGCGGGCGGATATAATAAATAGAATAGATTCCGTTTTGGAAAACCGCATGGTTCGGAACAAAAGATAAAAGGTGGTTCAGTTAGCATGGCAAAGCAGATCGTATTGACGCACGAAGGCCTTCTCGCGCTGGAGGAAGAACTCGAACAGCTCAAGTCGGTCAAGCGCAAGGAGATTGCGGAGAAGATCAAGGTGGCGCTTTCGTTCGGCGACCTCTCGGAAAACAGCGAGTACGACGAGGCCAAAAACGAGCAGGCCATCATGGAAGCCCGCATCGCCGACATTGAAGTGATGCTGAAAAACGTCAAGGTCATCGACGAAGACGAGCTCAACAGCGAAAATATCCACATCGGCTCGAAGGTCAAGGTGCGCGTCACCGCGCGCGGCACGGTGAGCGAGAAAGAATACCGCATTGTCGGCTCGAACGAGGCGGACCCGCTCGCCGGGAAAATCTCTGACGAATCCCTGGTGGGCAAGGCCCTGCTGGGCCATCTCGCCGGCGACACCGTCGAGGTAGAGGTGCCGAACGGCGCCATGACCTACGAGATCCTTTCCATCGACCGCTAAATTCCCCGGGGCAGCGAAAAGGGAGAAAAGGGGCGCGCGCCGCCCCCTTTTTTCTGCCGCGCGGGTCCCGGTTTCCCTGCCCTGCGGGGCAAAACAAGGAGGATGAACATGAGCGAAACAGCGAACGAAGCCGCCCGCGCCGGGGAGGAGCGCTCCCTGAGCGAGCAGGCGCAGATCCGCCGGGAAAAGCTGGCCCGGCTGCGCGAGGAAGGGCAAGACCCGTTCCAGGTTACCCGCTACGCGGTGGACCACGACTCCGCGCAGATCAAAGCAAATTTCGACGCCCTGGAGGGGCGGCAGGTTTCCGTCGCCGGGCGGCTGATGAGCAAGCGAGGCATGGGCAAGGTGTCCTTTTGCGACTTGCAGGACAAGTCCGGCCGCATCCAGCTCTACGCCCGCAAGGACGAAATGGACGGGGAAGAGTATGACCGCTTCAAAAAATACGACATCGGCGACATTGTGGGCGTGCAGGGCGTGGCGTTCCGCACCCAGCGCGGCGAGATGTCCGTGCGCGTGGAGCATGTCACACTGCTGAGCAAATCCCTGCTGCCGCTGCCGGAGAAATTCCACGGCCTGACCAACACCGAGCTGCGCTACCGCCAGCGCTATGTCGACCTCATCGTCAACCCGGAGGTCAAGCGCAATTTCGTCATCCGCTCCCAGTTTATCAAGCATGTGCGGGACTTCCTGGACGGCCGCGGCTACATGGAGGTGGAGACCCCGGTTCTCAACACCATCTCCGGCGGGGCGACCGCCCGGCCGTTCATCACCCACCACAACACGCTGGATATCGATATGTATTTGCGCATCGCGACGGAGTTGCCGCTCAAGCGGCTCATCGTCGGCGGCATGGACCGCGTGTATGAGATCGGCCGCATCTTCCGCAACGAGGGCATGGACCCGAAACACAACCCCGAATTCACCACAGTGGAGCTTTACCAGGCGTACGCCGATTTCAACGACATGATGGACCTCTTCGAGGACCTGCTTTCCTCCGCGGCCAAGAACATTTTGGGGACCTACGAGGTGGAGTGGCAGGGCGAGCGCATCGACCTCACGCCCGGTTGGCCGCGCCTGCCCATGCACGAGGCCGTGAAGCAGTACACCGGCCTGGATTTCATGGCCATCCCCGGCGACGCGGAGGCGGTGGCCGCCGCCCGGTCCATCGGCGTGGAGCTGCCCGAAACGGCGGACAAGACCTGGGGCAACGCGCTCTACGAGGTGTTCGACCAGAAGGTGGAGGCGCAGCTGATCCAGCCCACGTTCATCACCATGCACCCGGTGGACGTCTCCCCGCTGGCCAAGCGCTCGCCAGAGGACCCGCGTCTCACCGAGCGCTTTGAACTGTTCATCTGCCACAGCGAGATGGGCAACGCCTTCTCTGAGCTCAACGACCCCATCGACCAGCGCCAGCGCTTCCAAAAGCAGGTGGAGCTGCGCGCCAAGGGAGACGACGAGGCCGGCATGATGGACGAGGACTTCCTCACCGCGCTGGAATACGGCATGCCGCCCACGGGCGGCCTCGGCATCGGCATCGACCGCTGCGTCATGATGCTCACCAATTCGGACAGCATCCGCGAGAGCATCCTGTTCCCCACGATGAAGCCACTGGACGCGCCGAAGCCGCCGAAGCTCCCGCTCGGCGAGGCGATGGAGCAGCTGCGCGGCGCGCTGCAGGAACAGTTGGAAAAGATGCCCCCGGCGTTCGATTTCTCCAAAGTAGAGATCGAGCCGTTGTTCCAGGATTTCGTAGATTTTGAGACTTTCTCTAAGTCCGATTTCCGGGCGGTTAAGGTGCTTGCCTGCGAAGCAGTACCGAAGTCCAAGAAGCTTTTAAAATTTACGCTGGACGACGGCTCCGGCACAGACCGCGTGATTTTAAGCGGCATCCGCGCCTATTACGAGCCGGAAGAGCTGGTGGGCAAGACCTGCATCGCCATTACCAACCTCCCGCCGCGCAAGATGATGGGAATCGACTCCTGCGGGATGCTGATTTCCGCCATCCACCGCGAGGAGGGCGAAGAAAAGCTCCACCTTTTGATGGTGGACGGCCATATTCCGGCGGGCGCAAAGCTTTATTGAGTGTCCCCACAGACCTCAAACCCCCGGCAAGCGCCTGCTTGCCGGGGGTTTGCGCAGCCGGCGGCAGTTTCGTCCGGCCGTGCGCGGCCCAGATGGCGTACCGGCGAGGTCTGTCCTTTTTTCCCTGTGTCAGAATGGAGCTGTTGACAAAGTGATCTCAGAAAAGACGGCCAATGACGGCGATTTTAAAAAAATGACAAAAGAGCAACTGCAAGCTGCCGCGGAAAAAAACGATCCGGGCATCGCCCCCAAAAAAGCGGAGCGTCCCGTTCCACCGCCGCTCCCCTCCGGCCCCCGTGAGGCCAAGCGCAGCCGGTATCTGGGATGCCTGCTGGGCGGCGCGGTGGGGGACGCCCTGGGCTTCCCCGTCGAATTCAGGAAGGAGAGCGCCATCTGGGAGAAATACGGACCCAAGGGGATCCAGACCCTGGCGCAGGCCGGGCGCCCGGCCTGTATCTCCGACGACACCCAGATGACCCTCTTTGCCGCCAACGCCATCGTTTACACGAGACGGCAGGGGGGAGACCTGCGGGAACATCTGTGGACGGCCTACCGGGAGTGGCTGGGTACCCAGGGGGAGAAGGAGCGGATGGACGACCCGGAGTATCCGAAGATGTGGGTGTACCGGGACCCCAGGATGCACGCCCTGCGGGCCCCGGGCAGCAGCTGCCTGAACGCCATCCGCCACAGTCCCAACGGCGGCACGCCGAAGGAGCCTATCAACAACAGCAAGGGCTGCGGTACCGTCATGCGGGCGGCGCCCTTTGGCCTGGCAATCCATCATGACCCCAACTATTCCTATGGAGACGAATTCACCGGCGTACACAAAGCGGCCTGGATGGACGCCGCCCTGACCCACGGGCACGAATTGGCCTGGGCCAGCTCCAGCATTCTGGCCCAGATCATTTATTACATCGTTCAGAAGTATCCCAAACGGGATTACAGGTTGGAAGATGTGATCCCCCATGTAGGTTTCCCGGGCGACGAGACCGCCCATAAGCTGTTGATGCGCGCAGTGAACCTGGCGCGGGACCCCGCGGTGTCCGGCCTGGACGGCATCCACGCCCTGGGCGAAGGCTGGGTGGCGGAGGAGGCCCTGGCCATCGCCGTATTCTGCGCGGTGCGGTATCAGAAGGACTTTGCCGCCGCCATTCGGGCCGCCGTCAACCATAAAGGGGACAGCGACTCCACCGGCGCCATCTGCGGCAACATCCTGGGGGCCTGGCTGGGGAAAGAAGCGGTGGAGGCTGCCTTTGACCTGCAGAACCTGGAGCTGCGGGACGTGGTCGAGAGGATGGCGGAGGAACTCTTCGAGGCGGTGGAGGACCCTGCCGGGGAAAAGTGGGAAGTCCACGCCCCCACAACGCCGCCGGAGCCGCTGAAGCCGCTGCGCCCGGTGGGAATGCTGTACACGCCCCTGACAAAGCGCGCAATGGCCATCTGCTTTAACGCCCACAAAAACCAGCTCGACAAGGGCGGGTTGCCCTATGTCTTTCATCCCTTCCATCTGGCCGAGCAGATGGAGACGGAGGAAGAGGTCTGCACAGCCCTGCTCCACGATGTGGTGGAGGACTCCGGCTATACGCCGGGCGAGTTGTCCCAGGCAGGCTTCCCCAACGAGGTCGTGCAGGCTGTGCGGGCGCTGACCCGCGGCCCCCAGATGCGCTATCTCGACTATGTGGCGAAGCTGCGGCAAAATCCCATTGCCCGCCGGGTGAAGCTGGCGGACCTGGCCCACAACAGCGACCTGAGCCGTCTGGGCGGTGTGTCCGGCCAGGACCGGCGGCGGGCGCTGAAATACCGCATGGCCCAGGCCATTCTGGAGGACGACCGGTATGATGAAGCGCTGGAGCATTTCCACAAGAGAATTCCCATCTCCCTGGATCAGCCGCTCTACCTCTCGGTGTTCTATGATATAGCGGGGAACGTTGAGGAATACAGTATCGATATTGAGAAGGCGGAAGATTCCCATTACGAATTTGACGCCCGGCAGGGGGAGAAGCTGCGCCTGGCCCTGGACCCCAGCCGCACCCTGCCGGAGGCGCTGGCGAACTGGGCGGAGGGAGGATGCAGCTGCGCCCGGGTGGAGTCCATGCTGGG
>CALWIP010000035.1 GCA_944380775.1 uncultured Clostridia bacterium
GCCCGCATCACGGCCAGACTGCAACACACATGGTCCGGGTGTCCGCCGCGGGAAAGCGGCAGAAGAAAAGGACACCGCCCGAGAATTCACGGGAGCGTGTCCTTTCTCTCACGCACTGCACGCAGGCTCTTGAGGGCGTTGTTCTTTCTAGCAGCGCGCTTTCCCGCACCGGGCGCAAAACCCTTGCGCCCCACAACCGGTTGGGCCGCGGGCGCAGTAACGTCCGTTAC
Source organism: uncultured Clostridia bacterium (assembly GCA_944380775.1). Taxonomy (GTDB): domain Bacteria; phylum Bacillota; class Clostridia; order Oscillospirales; family Acutalibacteraceae; genus CALWKP01. The sequence goes on from CALWIP010000035.1 coordinate 231, forward strand.
GCACCGGGGTAAGGCCGGTTTTTTACGCCGCGAATCGCGGCCTAAAAAGAGGCCGCAATGCGCGATATGCCCGCCGCAGGCGGAGCATGCTTATTGTAAATGGAGGTCGCGCAGCTGTGCGGCGTCGACCACGTCGGGCGCGCCGCTCATCAGCTCAGCGGAGCTGGCGACCTTCGGGAACGCGATGACGTCGCGGATGCTGTCGCCGCCGAGCAGGAGCATGACCACGCGGTCCAGGCCGAAAGCCATGCCGCCGTGCGGCGGCACGCCGAAGCGGAACGCGTCGATGAGGAAGCCGAATTTCTCCTGCGCCTCTTCCGGGGTAAAGCCCAGCGCGCGGAACATGCGCTCTTGCAGTTCCGGGTCGTTGATGCGGATGGACCCGCCGCCCAGTTCATAGCCGTTGAGCACAATGTCGTACGCCACCGCGCGCACGCTGCCGGGGTCGCTCTCCAGGCGGTCCACGTCTTCCTCGTTCGGCATGGTGAACGGGTGGTGCATCGCCACATAGCGGCCCGCTTCCTCGTCGTATTCGAAGAGCGGGAAATCCGTGACCCAGAGCAGGCAGGGCTTGGACTCGTCAATGAGGTGGAAGCGCGCGGCCAATTCGCAGCGCAGCGCGCCGAGGGAATCGTACACCACCTTTTTCTTCGGGCTGGCCACCAGGAAGAGCACGTCGCCCGGCTCCGCCCCGAGCCGCTCCCGCACGGCGGAAATTTCCGCGGCGGAGAGGAATTTCTCGTAGCTGGAGCTTTCGCCCGTGGAGGCGAGCCGCGTCCAGGCCAGGCCCTTCGCGCCGTACGCGCGGATCCATTCGGCCAGCTTGTCGATCTCCTTGCGCGGGAGATGGTCCGCTTGGCCCTTGAGGTTGATGCCGCGCACCGAGCCGCCCTCGGCCAGTGCCTGCGCGAACACGCGGAATTCCGTGCCGGCGAGCGCCGCGCTCAGGTCCTGCAGCTCCATGCCGAAGCGCAGGTCCGGCTTGTCGGAGCCGAAACGGTCCATCGCCTCCTGCCACGGCATGCGCGGCAGCGGGGTCTCAATCTCCACCCCGAGCACCTCGCGGTAGACGTGCTGGAGCATCCCCTCGCCAATGGCCATGACGTCGTCCGCCGTGACGAACGACATCTCCAGGTCGATCTGCGTGAATTCGGGCTGCCGGTCCGCGCGCAGGTCCTCGTCGCGGAAGCAGCGGGCCATCTGCACATAGCGGTCAAAGCCCGAGAGCATCAAAAGCTGCTTGTACAGCTGCGGCGACTGCGGCAGCGCGAAGAATTTGCCCGGGAACACGCGGGACGGCACCAGGTAGTCGCGCGCGCCCTCCGGCGTCGATTTGATGAGGTTCGGCGTTTCAATCTCCAAAAACCCGTTTTTGTCAAAATAATCGCGCGCGGCCTTGACAATGCGGTGCCGGCCGATCATCCGGCGCTGCATGTCGGGGCGGCGCAGGTCCAGGTAGCGGTACTTGAGCCGCAGGTCCTCCTTGACGTTGGAATCCTCCACAATGTCAAACGGCGGCGTCTCCGAGCGCGCCAGGACGCGCAGCTCCTTGACCTCAATTTCAATCTCGCCGGTCGGCAGGTCCATGTTTTTCGAAGAGCGCTCGCGCACCGGCCCGCGCGCCGCCAGCACGAATTCCGCGCGGCAGGCGAACGCCTTTTCAAACACATCGCGGGGCGTTTCATCGTCAAAGGCGAGCTGCACCAGGCCGGTGCGGTCCCGCAGGTCGATGAAAATGAGCTGGCCTAAGTCCCTCTGCCGCTGGACCCAGCCGAAGACGACAACCTCTTTGCCGGCGTCGGCGGGGCGCAGCTCGCCGCAGTAGTGCGTGCGCCGCAGGCCGGTAATCCGTTCTGCCATAATCAAAATCCCTCCACAAAGGCGCGCGCCGGGCAGGCCCGCCGCGCCGCCTCTAAATTTCATCATTTTTTTAGTATCCAATCGATTGTTCGGAATCTTCTTTCCGCGCCTTTTGGGCGGGATTCCCGATCCTTATTATACCGCGGTTGCCCGGGATGCGCAACCCGCGCGGGGATCAATCCGTGCGCGGTACGGCGCTGTCCGAATAGATGCGCGCCTGCGTCTCCGGGTCCGCAATGCCGGTGCAGACCATCCCGTTGAGATATTGGAAATCCTCCACGGCCTGCTGGGTCCCCTCGCCGAATTCGCCGGTGCACGGCAGGAACATGTAGCCCAGCTCGTCCAGCCGCTGTTGCAGCGCGAGCACCGCGTCGCCCGTGTCGCCAATTTGCAGCGTCTCGCCGGACGGCGCGCCCGAGGACGCCCCGGAACCCCCGGCGGAAGAAACGCCGGATTCCGGCGCCGGCTCGCTCTCCACCGGCTCGGTGGAGGCCAGCTCCGGGTAGACGGTCCCGGCGATGAAAACCGCCGCCTGCACGAGCGTGCGGCCCTGCCACGCGAGGTAGGAGGCCGGCATCTCATAGACGCGGCCCTCGCGCACGGCCGTCAGGTCCTGGTAGCCGGGCGTGGACTCGAGCTGGGCCTTCACGCCCTCGGTGCAGAAGATGTACTGGGGGTCTTCAATAGCGAGCGTTTCCAGCGGCAGCGAGCCGCCCGTGCAGCCCGCGCCCACGTTGCTCAGGCCGGAGAGTTCCAGCAAAGCGGAGAGGAACTGGTCCCCCGTGACGCCGCCGCCCGCCGCGTCCGTCAGCCAGCAGCCCGTTACGGGCATGTTGCTCTCCGGGATGGCGCGCGCAATGTCGTCGAGCGTGTAAAAGACGTTCTGGGCGCTCTCCGCGCCGTGCGTGTAGCCGGTCTGCCCGCCGTGCAGCACCGCGCCGATCTCGCCGTACATGCGCTGCAGGTCGCTGCGGGTCTCCGCCGGGGCGACCGTCACCACCGTGATGCCCGCGCCGCTCAGCGCGGCGGCCTGGTCTTCGGGCAGCGCCGTGCCGGTGAGCGCCACGTCGGCGCCCGCCGCCTGGATGGCCCCGGCGTCCCCGGGCTCCACCACGGGCAGCGCCTCCAGCTCCGGCTGCGTGCAGTCGGCCGTTTTCGCCTTCAGGCTGATCTCGTAATCCATCGCCAAAATGGCGTCCGCCACATTCCCGGAGAGCACCGCGACGCCCACTGGTTCCTGCTGCACGGTGACGCCGTTCACCGTGACCGGGTATTCCTGCTGCGTCGCGCCGGACGTGACGTCCCCGTTGTTCCCGCAGCCGGTAAACGCGGAAACCGCCAACAGCAGCGCCGCCGCTGCCGCGGCGATCCGTTTCCCTCCAACCATCATCGATCCATTCCCTTCTTCCTTGGTTCTTCCTCGGTTCTTCCCTTGGCCGTTCCCGGCCCGGTCTTTCGCATCTTCCCTGGTTTTCAAAATCCGGCGCGCGCCGGACGGATTTATCGTATCATAATTCCCTGCGGAATGTGTGAAGAATCCGCAAACGCGGGGATTTTCCCTGTCAAAAAAATCAGAGCGGCAGGCCGCGGCGCAGCCGCCCTTCGGCGGCGTCGAGGAACTGGCGCGCGCAGCGCGGGGAACGCCCGCCGCGTTCCAGCGCCCAGCGTTCGGCGGCGGCCTCCAGCTCCGGCAGGCGGTCTTCCAGGCCGCGCTCCGCCGCCAGGCCGCGCACAATCTCCAGGTACTGCTGTTTGCCGGGCAGCGTAAACGGCACCGCCAGGCCGAAGCGGTCCGCGAGCGAAAGGCTCTCCTGGATGGTGTCGCCGCGGTGGACCTCGTCGCCGTCGCGGTCCGAGAAGGATTCGCGCACGAGGTGCCGCCGGTTCGACGTGGCGTAGATGAGCGTATTTTCCGGGCGCGCGGCGAGCCCGCCCTCGAGCACCGCCTTGAGCGCGGCGTAGGTATCGTCCTGGCTGGAGAACGAGAGGTCGTCGATGAACACCAAAAAACGCGCGGGTTCCCCGGCAATCTGGTCGACAAGCGCGGGGAAATCCATCAGGTTTTCCTTCGGCATCTCGATGACGCGCAGGCCCTGCGGCGCAAATTCATTGAGGAGCGCCTTCACCGTGGAGGATTTCCCGGTGCCGCGGTCCCCGTAGAGCAGGCAGTTGTTCGCGGGCAAGCCCTGCAAAAACGCGCGCGTATTCTCGACGACGGCGCCGCGCGGGACCTCGTAGCCGCGCAGGTCCGCAAGGCGGGTGCGGTCCGGGTAAGCCACCGGGTGGATGCGCCCGCCGCGCCAGATGAACGCGCGGTAGCGGGCGTAGATGCCGCAGCTGTGGCCGCGGTAATAGGCGGCCATCTGCTCCAGGCAGGACTTCAGGCCGCCGCGCAGCGGCTCAACGGGCGCGCCGGTCTCCCAGCGGGGCAGGCGCAGCGCTTCCAGCTCCGCCGCGTACGGCGTGGCCGCGGCCACCTCGCCGGGCGTGATGCGCGCGGCACGCAGGATGATCTCCAAATCCCGCTTGGCGGCGTCCATGGCGGCCTCCGGGATGCGGCAGCCGGCGGCGGCGGCGCGGGAAAAGGCGTTCTCGTCGTAGAGGGCGCTCTCGGTGAGGCAGGCGGCGAAATTTTCGCTCTGCCCGCGCTCCGCGAGCACCGCGATAAACTCCCCCCAAGCGGGGAGGAACGCCTCGAGCGGCGCGGAAACGGCGCGCAGCAGCCGGTAAAACGCGCCCGGCACGGTGCGCCGCAGGATGCCCCGGTAGACGGACAGCGACGCCAGCTGCATGGCGGCGGTTTCGATTGCATTCATAGGCAGGAAGCTCCTTCTTCCCCGCCCGCGCGGCGCGCTTTGCGGGGTGATCGCCTTTATTTTACCCTTCCCGCAGGAATCTTGTCAAGAAAAGGCTTGACATTTCCCCGCCCAACCGGTAAAATAGAAAGGCAAATGAATTGGGAAGCGTATCGAAGTGGTCATAACGGGCCTGACTCGAAATCAGGTAGCCTTCACGGGCTCGTGGGTTCGAATCCCACCGCTTCCGCCAAAGAAGCACCGCAATTTTGATACAATGTGTATCAAGGTTGCGGTGCTTTCTTTTTGCCTAAAAGCCCTAATTTCAAGGGGGTCCTGGCCTTTATCAGTCCCAGCCTCCATCAGATAAAGCGATAGCCTGT
>CALWIP010000036.1 GCA_944380775.1 uncultured Clostridia bacterium
GGCAAGGTGGCGCTCTACCAGATGAGCTACGTCCGCAAATGGTGCCTCCGGGCGGAATCGAACCACCGACACGGGGATTTTCAGTCCCCTGCTCTACCAACTGAGCTACAGAGGCAAAAGTGGCGACTCGGAACGGGATCGAACCGTCGACCTCTAGCGTGACAGGCTAGCGTTCTAACCAGCTGAACTACCGAGCCGTATAAAATGGTGGGAACAATAGGACTCGAACCTATGACCCCCTGCTTGTAAGGCAGGTGCTCTAACCAGCTGAGCTATGCTCCCGAAGGTCCCTCGCTTCGAGTTTTCTTCGGTGTCTCTCAGCGACGTGTTATATCATACTACATCTTGTGGCCTTTGTCAACACCTATTTCAAAAAAAATTTAGATTTTTGAAAAGCAGCCCTTTCGCGCGCCAAATGGGCGGCGCACCCCCCACGAAGGGGAAGCGCCGCCCGGCGGCTCAGGCCTTCTGCGCGGCCGCCAGCGCCTCCAGCTTTTCCTTTGGGATGCGGTACGTTTTGCCGCAATAGCGGCACTTTGCCTCCGCGTAACCGGTCTCCTCCGCCATGCTGTGCAGCTCTTGCGGGCGCAGCGTCGCCAGCGCGCGCAGTACGCGTTCCTCGCTGCAGGTGCAGCGGTAGGACACCCGGCGCGCGTCGAGGATCTCCACTTCAAACCCGTCCAACGCCCGGCGGCAAATGTCCTCCGGGGTAAAGCCCTTGGCCAGCAGCGTCGTAACCGGCTCAAGCGTGGCAATATTCCGCTCCAGCCGGTCGATACCGGCGCTGGAAGCGCCTGGCAGCGCCTGCACCAACAAGCCGCCCGCCAACAGCGCGCGGTGATCTTCCTTGCCCACCAAAACACCGAGCGCACAGACCGTGGGGATCTGCTCGCTCACCGCGTAGTAGCGGGTGATATCTTCGGCGATCTCGCCGGTTGCCAATTCCACCTGGCCGCTGTACGGCTCGCCTGTCCCATAGTCGCGGATGACGCCGAGCCGCCCGTCGCGCCCCACCGCTCCGCCGACGTCTAACTTCCCGTCGGCGCGGGGCGGGAGTTCCACTTCGGGGCGCTCCACATACCCGCGGCAGTTGCCGCGGCTGTCCCCTATGGCAACCAACGTGCCGAGCGGCCCGCCTCCCGCAACCTTTAGCGTCAAGGACGCGCCGTCTTCCTTGAGCAGCGCGCCCATCAGCGACGCAGCCGTCAGCAGCCGCCCGAGCGCCGCAGCCGCCACCGCGCTGGCCCCATGAATCTGCTGCCCCGCCGCAACAATCGCAGAAGAGTCCACGGCACAGGCCAAAATCCCCCCGTCCGACGTAATACACCGGATCATCTGATCCATCCTTTTCACCTGCCCTTTCTGGCCGCCATCACAACCCGCTCGGTTTTGGGTCCGGGCGGGTCAAAGGTCAGCTCCTCATAGACCGGCCCTGGTTCCAGGCCGGCAGCGCGCAGCCATTCCTGAACCTGTTCCGGTTCATAGGCGCGCTCCTGTAATTCCTCCGTGCTGCGGCGGTACTGTTTTCCCGCCCGCTCAAACAGGTCGAGCGTAATGCGTACGAGGTGGCTGCCCGGTTCATACCGGTTCTGCCACACACAATAGACCGGGCCCGTATCATAGACGAAAACATGGTCGCCGAGGACTTCACGGTGCTTGTACACCGTATTGAGGTCAAAGAGGAAATATCCCCCTGGATTGAGGAACAGCGAAACCCGCTCCAGCGTTTTGCGCACGTCCGCTTCCCGCACAAGGTGATTCAGGCTGTCCAACGTACAAAACACCGTGTCCACCGTGCCGTAAAGGTCGAGCTCCTGCATCTTTTGCCGCAAAAACAGCAGCGGGTAACCCGCCTCTGCCGCCTTCTGCTGCGCGGCAGAGAGCATCGCGGCAGAGGTGTCCACGCCGTAGACGTCAACGCCTCGTTTGGCAAGTTCCAGCGTAAAGCTGCCCGTCCCGCAGGCAAGGTCTAGTGAAAGGCCGGGCTCATGGCCCAGCCGTTCCAGCAGGCTGCAAAAATAAGCGGCGCGGCGCGCATAGTCCACATTCCCCGTTAAAACATCGTAGCAGGAGGCGAACGCAGTGTAGGGCGTCACGGCTCCGACCCTCCTTCCAGTCGGCGGAGCGCCAGCGAAAAGCCGTCGCAACCGTAACGGTACGCGCGGTTCACCCGGCTAATGGTCGCAGAGGACGCGCCAGTTTTCGCCGTGATGTCGCTGTATACACAGTTCTGATCCAGCATCCGCGCCACCGCCAGGCGCTGCGACATTGCCTTGATCTCCGGTACCGTGCAAAGATCTTCAAAAAAACGATAGCATTCCTCCACATTCTCAAGAGAAAGAATGGCCTGAAACAGGAAATCCGCGGCCGGATCTTTCATTTTCGAATTCATGCGCTCCCCTCCTCTTCCTCCGGCGCGCCTGTCAGCAGTCGCAGCGGAGCAAATCTTCGTATGTTTCGCGCCGGACAATGACGCGGGCTCTCCCGTCCCGCACCATAACGACGGCCGGGCGCGGGATGCGGTTGTAGTTGGACGCCATAGAATAATTGTAGGCGCCTGTGCAGAGCACCGCCAGAAGATCCCCTTCCTCCGGCTTTTGAATCCAGGCGCTCTCCTGCAAAAGGTCGCCGCTTTCACAGCATTTCCCCGCAAGGGTTGCACAAAAATCTGCCGGCCCGGCGGCTTTATTCGCTACCACCGCCGTGTAAGCGGCCTGGTAGAGCGCATAGCGGGGGTTGTCCGTCATCCCGCCGTCCACCGCCACATAGCTGCGCACGCCCGGGATCGTCTTGACGCTGCCGACCTCATACAGCGTGAGACCCGCGTCTCCCACGATGGAGCGCCCCGGCTCCAGATATAAAAACGGCGTCTCCATGCCGTCTTCCGCGCAGCGGCGCGCCACCGTCTCTGCCACCACATGCAATTCTTTCCCGTAGGGGATGGGGTCGTCCCCCTCTACATAGCGGATGCCGTATCCGCCGCCGAGGTTCATTTCCGGCAAAGAGCGGCCGGTCTCGCGGTAGATTTCCTTGCGCAGGCCGAGCAGGCGCTCCGCCGCCAACAGGAACGGCGCAATCTCGAAAATCTGCGAACCGATGTGGCAATGCAGGCCCATCAGCTCGACATTCGGCAGAGAAAGGGCCCTCTCCGCCGCTTCGCGCGCTTCCCCGGTGGAAAGCGCAAAGCCGAATTTGGAATCGATCTGCCCGGTTTTGATAAACGCATGCGTATGCGCCTCCACACCCGGCTTGACGCGCAGCAGCACGCGCGCCACCGTGCCTTTTTCCTGTGCGGCGCGCTGCAGGCGGCCGAGCTCCTCCAAATTATCCGCGACAAAACGGCCCACGCCGTATTCCAGCGCGAGGTCAATCTCCGCGCGGGTCTTGTTGTTCCCGTGAAAAAACACGCGCTCCGCCGGAAAACCCGCCGCGCGGGCTGTTGCGATCTCGCCGCCTGAGACGACGTCCAGGCCCATTCCTTCTTCCGCCGCGATGCGGCAAACCTCTTTGCAACAGAACGCCTTGCTCGCATAAAGCGCCATGCCGCGCCCTCCGGTGCATTCCCGCAGGGCGTCTCGGTACAAGCCGCAGTTCCTGCGCACGGCGTTTTCATCCATCACATAAAGCGGCGTCCCGTAAGCCCGGGCCAGTTCAACCGTGTCGCACCCGCCGACGGTGAGATGCCCCGCCTCATTGACTTCAAAACAATCGGAAAGAATCATCCGTTCTACCACCTGTCCCTCTTTCTTAAAAGTCCTGCGCCATCTCCTCACAGCGCAAGGCAATCTGGCGCTGCAACTCCGCAACGCCCTCCCCTTTCAGTGAAGAAAACGGGATCACGGGCACGCCCTGCGGCCCGCCGAACAGCCCATCCAGCAGCGCCGTTTGCTCCTCCCGCTGCGCACGGTTCAATTTGTCGCTCTTGGTTGCCACAATGCAAAACGGCGTGCCGCAGCTCCGCAGAAAATCGACCATCATCTGGTCGTCCTCTGTCGGCGCGTGGCGGAAATCAACGATCTGCACCACGAGCGCAATGCGCCTGCCCTGGGAAAAATAGCCTTCCATCAGACCGGACCAGCGCCGCTTTTCCGCCTGGGAGACCTTGGCGTAGCCGTATCCAGGAAGGTCCACCAGGCGGCATCCAGGCAGGCGGTAAAAATTGATGGTGCCGGTCTTGCCCGGCGTCGCGCTCACGCGCGCCAACGATTTTCGCCCGACAATCCGGTTGATGAGCGAAGATTTCCCGACGTTAGAGCGCCCGGAGAATACCACTTCCGGCAGCGAGGACGGCGGCAGCTGTGCGGCCGAACCGAACGCCTGCTCAAAGACCACTGGAGAAAAGTTCATAGAGCCCCTCCTATTGCGGAATGCGCGGCGCCGGGGTCTCACGGCCCGGTTCCGGCAGCAGCACCGGCTGCTGGCAGGGCTGCTGGCCGTCCCCGGCGTCTTCCGAAAGCGGCTTGGGCTGGTAGGCCAGCGCCTCTTCCAGCACTTCCGCCAGATCCTTCACCGGGCGGAACTGCACCGCCTTTTTGACCTCCTGGTCGACCTCTGCAAGGTCCGGCTCGTTATCCGCAGGGATCAACACTTTCTTAATCCCCGCGCGGTACGCGGCCATCGTTTTCTCCTTCAGTCCGCCAATTGGCAGAACGCGGCCGCGCAAGGTGATCTCGCCCGTCATCGCGAGGTCGTGCCGGACCGGGGTGCAGCTGAGCGCCGAGGTGATCGCCGTTGCCAGCGCGATGCCCGCGGAAGGCCCGTCCTTCGGGATGGCGCCCTCCGGGACATGGACATGGATGTCGCATTTGCTGTAAAAATCGCTGCGGATGCCGTACTGCGCCGCGCGCATACGCACGCAGCTGACGGCGATATGCGCCGATTCCTTCATCACGTCGCCGAGCGAACCGGTGAGCTCCAGCTTTCCGGTACCATCCATCACGGCAACTTCAATCGGCATCGTCTCGCCGCCGACGCTTGTCCACGCCAGGCCGTTCACCAGGCCAATCTCGTCCACCTTGCCCAGCGCATCTTCCTTGAATTTCTTCGGCCCGAGCAGCTCTTCCAGATCCTTCGGCGCAACAGTGACCTTCTCGGCTGTGCCCTCGACAAACTGCTTTGCGCATTTGCGGCAGATTGCCGCAATGGTGCGCTCCAACGTGCGCACGCCGGCCTCGCGCGTATAGCCGGAGATGACGTCGTGCACCGCCTGCGGCGTGATGCGCAGCATTTTTGCCGTGATGCCGTGTTTTTTCAGCTGCTTGGGGATGAGATGCTTTGTTGCAATGTGAAATTTTTCTTCATGCGTATAGCTTGAGAGCGTGATGACGTCCATGCGGTCATAGAGCGGTTCCGGGATGGTTGTGGGGTCGTTCGCCGTCGTCAGGAACAACACATGGCTCAGGTCGAACGGCATGTCAATGTAATGGTCCTGGAAGCCGGTGTTCTGCTCGGCATCCAGCACCTCCAACAGCGCGGAAGCCGGGTCCCCGCGGAAATCGCGCCCCAGCTTGTCGATCTCGTCGAGCAGGATGAGCGGGTTGTTCGTCCCCGCCTGCTTCAGCGCTGCAATGATGCGGCCGGGCATCGCGCCCACATAGGTGCGGCGGTGGCCCATAATGTCCGACTCGTCGCGCACGCCGCCGAGCGAAACCCGCACATATTTACGCCCGGTCGCCTCCGCAATAGACCGCGCGACCGACGTTTTGCCCACGCCGGGCGGCCCCACCAGGCAAAGGATCTGCCCGTGGTTTTCCGGGGCCAGTTTGCGAACCGCCAACGTTTCTAAAATGCGGTCCTTGACCTTTTCCAGGCCGTAATGGTCCCGGTCCAAGATCTTTTTTGCCCGCGCCAGGTCAATTTTCTCCTTGCTCGCCTTGTTCCAGGGCAATTCGAGGCAGGTATCGAGATAGGTGCGAATGACGCTGCTCTCGTGGGAACCGGCGGGCATTTTCGCCAGGCGGTCGCATTCCTTATAAAGCTTGTTGGCCTGCAATTCCGGCAGGCCCTCCTTTTCAATGCGCTCGCGGTATTCTTCCGCTTCCTCCTGAGGGTTGTCGTCCTCTCCAAGCTCGTAGGCAATCGCCTTCATCTGTTCGCGCAAGAAATAATCCCGCTGGTTCTGGTCCATCTGTTCCTTCGCCCGCTCGGAGATCTGCGCCTCAATGGAGAGAATCTGGTTTTCCTCCCGCAGAAGATGGTTTAGCTTTTCCAAGCGGCGGACCGGGTGCAATTCCTCCAGAAGCTGCTGTTTGAGATCGTAATCCAACAGGATGTTGGCAGCGACATAGTCGGCCAGCTGTCCGCAGTCCTTTTGCTGCAAGACCCCTAAGATGATATCCGGCGGGACGCGGTGGTAGTTCTGAACATATTCCTCAAAGAGCTCCCGCGTCTGGCGGATGACCGCCTGCGCGCGGTAGGACTGCCGTACCACGCGGGTTTTGACGGTCTCATATTCGGCGGCCAGGAACGGATTTTCCTGCACCACCGAAAGCAGCCGGGCACGTTGCCGCCCCTCGGCAAAAATGCGCACGCCGCCCTCGCTGTGCGTGATCATCTGCTTAATTTTCGCGAGCACGCCCATACGGTAGATCTGTTTGCCGGTGGGGTCGTTTTCTTCTAAATCCTTTTGCGCAACCAGCAGGACCTTTTGGTCCTGCTCCATCGCCCTGGTTAACGCCGCGACAGACTTTTTCCGCCCCACGTCAAATTGCAGCATCATTCCCGGGAAAATGACGAGTCCGCGCAGCGGCAGAACCGGCAGGACCATCCCCTCAGGCGCTTCGCTTTTTGCTATGCTACTCATGTTGTTCTCCTATTATTTTCCATTTGGGAAAACGGCTGCCCCGGGCAAGGAAAGTGCTCCTTGTCTGGCGGCAGCCGTTTGAAACCCTGTTAAGACGCCGTGCTCCTTTTGCCGCGCCGCTTGCTCTCCGGTTGAGAAATTCTAATTTTCACCGGTTTCCGTTCCGGGTCGTAGAAGACCTTTGGCTCGGCCCCGTTTTCCACGGTGTCCTTCGTGATGACTAGTTTTTCAATGGTATATTCGCTGGGCACGCGGTACATAAAGGGCGTGAGGATCTCTTCCATCAGCGCGCGCAGGCCGCGGGCTCCGGTGTGGCGCTCCAGCGTTTTTTTCGCCACGGCTTCGAGCGCGTCCGGCTCGAATTCCAGTTCGACTTTATCCAGCTCAAACAGGCGTTTGTACTGGTTCACCAGTGAATTTTTCGGTTCCGTCAAAATGCGGACCAGCGCCGCCTCGTCGAGGTCGTTGAGGCAGGTGATGACGGGCAAGCGGCCCACCAATTCCGGGATGAGGCCATATTTGACCAAGTCGTGCGGAACAACCTCCTGCATCCAGCGGATGGAGTCAAGCTCTTCCTTGCTTTTGACGTCCGCGCCGAAGCCCATTGCCGAAACCGACGTGCGCTTTTGGACGATCTCTTTGAGGCCGTCAAATGCGCCGCCGCAGATGAACAGAATGTTAGACGTATCCACCTGGATAAACTCCTGCTGCGGGTGCTTCCGCCCGCCCTGCGGCGGGACGTTGCATACCGAGCCCTCGAGGATCTTCCGCAACGCCCGCTGCACGCCCTCGCCGCTCACATCCCGCGTGATGGAGCGGTTTTCCGACTTGCGGGAGATCTTGTCAATCTCATCGATATAAATGATCCCGCATTCGGCGCGCTCAATATTGAAATCCGCCGCCTGTACCAGGCGGAGCAGGATATTCTCGACATCCTCGCCCACATAGCCCGCCTCTGTCAGCGTGGTGGCGTCGGCAATGGCAAACGGGACGTCCAGAAGGCGCGCCAAGGTCTGCGCCAGGTAGGTTTTTCCTACACCGGTAGGACCAAGCAACAGCACGTTGCTCTTTGCAAGCTCAACGTCGTCGTCCTTGCCGTAGTAAATGCGCTTGTAGTGGTTGTAAACCGCGACGGAAAGGGCGACCTTCGCCTCGTCCTGCCCAATGACATATTCGTCCAGCTTCTGCTTGATTTCTTCGGGCTTGAGCAGCACCGAGCCCGTCCTCTTCCGCTCGTGAACCGGCAGGCCCGGCTCATCATTGAGGATGGACACGCATGCCTCGATGCATTCGTCGCAAATATAGACCCCCGGGCCTGCAATCAGCCGCCGGGCCTGCTCCTGCGGCTTGCCGCAGAAGGAACAGCAAACGCCGCGTTCCATCATGTTGTTATTATTCGGCATCGTTTCACCTATCCCCAGCTGTTTGTGTTATTCACGCGTCATGACCTTGTCGACAATCCCGTATTCCATCGCCTGCTGGGCCGTCATAAAATTGTCGCGTTCGGTGTCGCGCATGATGACCTCCAGCGGCTGGCCGGTGCGCTCCGCGAGGATCTCATTGAGGCGTTTTTTCGTCGCCAAGATGTGGTCCGCATGGATTGCGATGTCGGTCGCCTGGCCCTGCGCGCCACCGCTGGGCTGGTGGATCATGATCTCGCTGTTCGGCAGCGCGTAGCGCTTGCCCTTGGCCCCCGCTGCAAGCAGGAACGCGCCCATGCTGGCGGCCATCCCCATGCAGATGGTGGACACATCGCATTTGATATATTGCATCGTGTCGTAAATGGCGAGGCCCGCAGTTACCATGCCGCCCGGGCTGTTAATATAAAGGCTGATGTCCTTCGCGGGGTCCTGCGCCTCTAGGTACAGGAGCTGGGCCACCACCAGGCTCGCCGTCGTGTTGTTAACCTCTTCCGTGAGCATCACGATGCGGTCGTTCAACAGGCGGGAAAAAATATCGTAGGAGCGCTCGCCCCGGTTGGTTTGTTCAATGACATAAGGCACCAAGCTCATGAAAAAACCTCACTCTCTGTAAACGAACGTTCCGCTTACGGCCGAAGCCATAAGCGGTCCGTGTTCTGTACTCCATCAGCATTGGCAGGAAAAACCGCCTTTATTCAGCCGCAGTCACCTTTGCGCTGTCGCGGACAATCCCCATTGCTTTCTCTACGGCAATATCCTTTGCAAGCTCCGCCTGCGGGATAAAGCCTTTGACCTGCTCGGCCTCCATCTTATATGCATCGGCGATCTTCTTGTATTCCTCGTCGATCTCCTCCTGCGTGGGCTCGATATTCTCAAGCTTCGCAATCTTTTCCAGCGCGAGGCGAATTTTCACCTGACGCTCCGCCTGCGGGCGGAAGGATTCGCGCAGCTTTTCGCTGTCCATCCCCGTATATTTCAGGTAGGTGTCGTAATCCAGGCCCTGCGACTGCAGGCGGTACCCGAATTCACGGACATCCTCGTTGATGCGGTTCTGGAACATCGCTTCCGGGATTTCCGCCTCGAGCAGCCCGTTGAGCTGGTCGATAATCTGGTTGTCGATGTCGTCCTTCGCCGCCTTCTCGCGGGATTCCTCCAGGTGGTGGCGGATGTCGGCCTTATATTCGTCGAGCGTGTCAAACGAGCTGACGTCTTTCGCAAAATCGTCGTCCGCAGCCGGGAGTTCCTTCTTCTTGATCTCATGCAGCTTGACGTGGAACACCGCCGGCTTGCCCTTGAGGTTTTCCGCGTGGTATTCCTCCGGGAACGTGACGTTCACATCGAATTCGTCGTTTGTGCTGTGGCCGATAATCTGGTCCTCAAAGCCCGGGATAAATTGGTTGGAACCAAGCGTCAGGCTGTAATTCTCGCCCTTGCCGCCCTCAAACGGTTCTCCGTTGAGGAACCCTTCAAAATCAATTACGGTGATGTCGTCTTTCTCTGCGGGGCGGTCCTCCACAGTGACCATGCGCGCATTGCGCTCGCGCGCGCGGTTGACCTCCGCCTCCACGTCCTCGTCCGTTACGGCGGTGTTCTGCTTCTTCACTTCCAGGCCCTTGTAGTTTTCGATGGAGACCTCCGGCTTGGTGGTAATGGTGGCCTTGAACGTCAGGCCGTTCTCTCCGGCTTCCACCAGGTCAAAGTCGATCTTGTCCTCGACAAATTCCAAACCGGCCTCTTCTACGGCGTCGCCGAGCGCAGAGGGGTAAACCTGGTTGATGGCGTCCTCGTAGAAGACGTCTTTGCCGTAATATTTCTCAATAAACGCGCGGGGCGCCTTGCCTTTGCGGAACCCCGGGATCGTAATCTTCTTGCTCTCCTTGCGGAATGCGCGGTCCACCGCTTTTTCAAAAACGTCCGCCGCAACTTCCACCTCTAACTGATAGCGGTTGACGTCTACCTTCTGGGACGATTTCAAACTCATGGTTCTCTTCCTCCTGCAAACTTGCAAATTATCTTTTGTATTATAGCACAGGAATTCCGTTTGTGCCAGATATTCCCTCAAAATTCATAAAATATTCATCTTACTTCCAGCGGACGGAAGCGCAGGTGGTCCCCCGCGATGAGCGTGTAAGAGACGCCGTTGCGCACCCCGGAGAGGACGCGGGCTGCCGCCTCTGCGCCGTGGATGTGCCCAAAATAGCATTTGGCGACACCGCGCGACTCCAGCACCTGCATAATCTCCCGGCAGGACATGTCGTCATACTGCGGCGGGTAGTGCAAAAAGACGACGGGCTCCTTCCCGGGCTCTGCGGCGTCGAGCGAAGCGTTCAGGCGGCCGACCTCCCGGTTGACAATCTTTTTGTCCTCCGGCGTGGCGGCGTTGTAAACCCAGCCGCGCGTGCCGCACACCGCATACCCCTCCACGGTGTAGGCGTTGTTATGCAGCACCCGGATGGAAGAAAAGCCGTTTTGCTCCAAAAACGCGTCGATTTTCCGGCGCGTAGACCACCAGTAGTCGTGGTTTCCCTTGAGGATCAGTTTGCGGCCGGGCAGCGAGTGAAGGAAGGCGAAGTCCGCGCGCGCCTCCTGCAAGCTCATTGCCCAAGAAATATCCCCTGCCACCACGACGGTATCTTCTTCCCCCACGAGCCCGCGCCAATTCTCTTCCAGGCGGGCGGTGTAACGCTTCCACCCCGGGAAGACGTCCATCGGCTTGTTGCAGCCAAAGGAGAGGTGCAGGTCGGCAATCGCATACAGCGCCATCAGAGCAACTCCGCCGCGCGCAGGACTTCCGGCTCCATCCCGTCCGCCGCGCACGACGCGGTGAACCGCACCGGCAGGCCGCGCAGCGCGGCAATGGGGGCGGGCTGCGGCGTACCAGTCAGCGCCGAAAGAGCGTCCGCCGCGTCAAAAATCCCGCCGGCAGCCGTTTCCCCGGTGAGCGCAAACAAAACGTCCGCCGCAAATTTATACGGGCTCGCCGTCGAAGCCAAAATAGCCGGCGTGGCATGGTCCTGCGTCTCCTCCACGTAACGGCGGTACACGTGGAGCGCCGCCGCCGTGTGGGGGTCGGCGACATAGCCTTCGGTTTGGAACATTTCGCGGATTTCCGCCCGCGCTTCCTCGTCCGTGCAGTACCCGCCGTAAAACAGCGATTGGATGTCTTGCAGCGTCTGCGGGTCTACCTGGTAACGCCCCGTCTGCGCGAGCGACGCCATCCACGAGGCGACGCGCGCCGCGTTGCCGCCCGTGACATCGTAGAGCAAGCGCTCTAAATTGCTGGAAACCAAAATATCCATCGACGGTGAAATCGTCCGGCAGAGCGCGCGGTTCCGGTCATAAACGCCGATACGCAAGAAATCCGTGAGGACGTGGTTCTCGTTGGAAGCGCAGAGGAACTTTTTGACCGGCAGCCCCATCTTGCGCGCGTAATACGCCGCAAGCAGATTGCCAAAATTCCCGGTTGGAACGGCGATATTGACCTGTTCGCCTGCGTAATCAATTTCGCCGGTGCGCATCAGGTCGCAATATGCCGAAAAATAATAGACGATCTGCGGGGCGAGCCGTCCCCAATTGATGGAATTCGCGCTGGTAAGGAAAATCCCCTTTTGGCTAAGCCGCGCCGCCAGGTCCGGGTTGGCAAAGATCCGCTTGACGCCCGCCTGGGCGGCGTCAAAATCGCCGCCGACACCGCAGACGAACACGTTCCCCCCCTGCTGCGCCTCCATCTGGCGGCGCTGCATCGCGCTCACGCCGTGCAGCGGGTAAAAGACCTGCACCGCCGTCCCCGGCACGTCGCGGAAGCCCTCTAGGGCCGCCTTGCCCGTGTCGCCGGACGTGGCGGCGAGGATCAGCGCCGTTTCGCTCCGGCCGTTTTTCCGCAAGGCCTTTGTCAGCAGGTGCGGCAGGATCTGCAATGCGAGATCCTTGAACGCGCAGGTCGGCCCGTGCCAGAGCTCCAGCAAGTACATCGAAACCGGGCCGTTCTGCTGCATGGTAAACGGCGCCGGGCCGCCGGGGAATTTCTCCTCCGCATACGCCTGGGCGGCGCATTCCTCCAGCTCTTCGCGGGAATAATCCGTCAGCAAGTCCGAAAGGATCCGCGCGGCGCGCTCCTGATAAGAGCATCCGGCCAGCGTCAAAAGGTCCTCGTGCGTGTAATGCGGAAAGCTCTCCGGCACAAACAGGCCGCCGTCCTCCGCCATGCCCCGCAGGATCGCCTGGGAAGCCGTGACGGGGGCATTCCCTCCCCGGGTCGATAAATAGCGCATTAGATTTCCTCCTTCTGCGTTGCCAAAAGATTTTCAAAAAAGCGCCGGGCATTTCCATAGAAGATGCTGCCGGTCAATTCCTCCGGGTAGCCGTGCCGGAGGAAATCCTCCGCCAAATCCGAGACCGCCTGCACGCCGGGCAGGTCCGGCGGCATCTGCGCGCCGTCAAAATCGCTGCCAATGGCCAGCGTCTGCGCGCCGCCCAGCGCTAAAAAATGCTCCGCGTGGCGCAGGATATCCGCCCGGGCGGCCTTGCCGCCGTCCCGCAGGAACAGCGGATAAAAATTCAGGCCTACCAAGCCGCCGCTGTCGCGGATGGCGCAAAATTGCGCGTCCGTCAGGTTGCGCGGATGCCCGCATACCGCGCGCGCGTTGGAATGCGTCGCCAAGAGCGGGCGCCGCGCCAGCTCCGCCACATCCCAGAATAGCGGTTCGCCCGCATGCGAAACATCCACGGCGACGCCGTTTTTCTCCAGCAGAAGAACCGCTTCCCTTCCGAACGCGGTAAGGCCGCGCGGATGCTCCACCAGCGCGCCGTCCCCAATTGCGTTGCTCCCGTTCCAGGTCAATGTGAGCGCCCGGACGCCCCGCTGCGCCAGAAGCGGAATCCTCTCCAAGCTGCCGCCTAGCACCGCGCCGCCCTCCACCGTGAGAATCGCGCCGCAGCCGCCCGCCGCTTCTGTGCGCAGGAGGTCTTCCCGCGTCCGGCAGAACGCCGTTTCCAGCGGGAGCGTTTGGGAAATCCGCTCAAACCGCTCCCACGCGCGGACGGCGTCCCACTCGTCGGGAATCCAAACCGCAAAGCACTGAAACCACGGGCGGTAAGCTTCCCCGCGCGCCAACGAGAGTTGGAGCCGGTTTTCCCGCAGGGAGCATCCCTGCTCCTCACAGACGGAGAGCGTGTCGCAGTGCAGGTCAAAATAACGCATGCGCATCCTCCAGAGAAAAAGCATTTTCCAGGTAATCGGCCACAACCGCCTCCCCGTTGGGAAGGACCGTGGCGCACGCCACGTCAAACCGCGGCTGCAACGCGGCGGGGCGCTGCTGCAAATACCACATGGCCGTGCGGCAGATGCGCCTGCGTTTCTCCGCGCCGACGCTCTCCAGAGCGCCGAAGAGCGCGCCGGGCTTGCGGGTCTTCACCTCGACAAAGAGCAGCAATCCGCCCTGCTCCGCGATGAGATCGATCTCTCCAAAGCGGCAGCGGAAATTCCGCTCTAGAATCCGCGCGCCGCGCGCGGTCAAATACGCTGCCGCGGCGTCTTCCCCCGCGCGGCCGGCCGGCACGCCCTTAGCTTTTCCCGCCATCGGTCAAGATCTTTTTCAAAAAAGTCTTCCGGTGCGCCGGGCAAGGCCCGTATTCGCGCAGCATTGCGACGTGCAGCGCGGTACCATATCCCTTATGTTTTGCGAATTGGTACGCCGGATATTCCCGGTCCCATTCGCGCATCAAGCGGTCCCGGCTCACTTTTGCCAAAATAGACGCCGCCGCAATGCTCGCGCTCTGTGCGTCCCCTTTCACAATGAGGCGGGTCTCCACGCCAAGCGGCGGCATCTGGTTGCCGTCTACCAGCGCGCAGTCCGGGCGCAGGCGCAAACCGTCGAAGGCGCGCTTCATGGCCAGGAAAGTCGCCTGCAAAATATTATAGGCGTCAATTTCCTCCACGCTCGCGTAAGCGATGCAGGAATCCAGCGCGATTTCGCGGATCTTCGGAAAGAGCTGCTCCCTCTTTTTTTCGCTCAGCTTTTTTGAGTCGTCCAGCCCGTCAATCTGCGCCCCTGGCGGGAGGATGACCGCAGCCGCGCACACCGGCCCGGCGAGGGGACCGCGCCCCGCTTCGTCAATGCCGCAGACCACGCGGGCCCCCGCGGCGCGGGCTTCGTTTTCATATTGATGCCAATCCACTCGCTACCCCACCTGTTCCAGCGTGATCTTCCCGATTTTCGCGGCGCGAAAATCGTCCAGCACGGCGGCAGCGGCCCGCTCCGTGTGGATTTCCCCGCCGGATACCAACATTCCACGCCGGCGGCCCACCAGCTCGAGCAGCACGTAGCCGGGCTGACCTTCCAGCTCAGGGCGTTCTAACCGGTAACGCGCGCAGAGGGCGTCCGGATACTGGTCGCGCAGGAACTCCAGCAGGCGGCCGGCCAAATGCTCGGTGTCCACCACTTCATCCTTGACCGCGCCGGTGAAAGCCAGGCGCTCGCCAACCTCCGGGTCCTCAAATTTTGGCCACAGCACGCCGGGGGTATCCAGCAATTCCATCCCTTTGCCGATCGAAAACCATTGGTTCCCACGTGTGACGCCGGGGCGGTCTTCCACGGCGGCGCGGCTACCGCGCGCCAGCCGGTTGATGAGAGAGGATTTCCCCACGTTTGGCACGCCGCAGACCATCACCCGGATGACGCGGCCGCGCATCCCTTTGGCTTCCCACGCAGCAATTTTATCCTTGAGCAGTTCGCGCACCGCCGCCTGGAAGCCGCCCAGGCCCTTTCCGGTCTTGCAGTCGACGGCCAGTGCCGCCCACCCCTGCGACCGGTACCACGCGAGCCAGCGCGCGGTCTGCGCGGGATCTGCCATGTCGCATTTATTGAGCAGGAGGATGCGCGGCTTGTTTTGCAGGATCCGGTCCAGCTCCGGGTTCCGGCTGCTCACCGGGATCCGCGCATCGGCGACCTCCGCCACTGCATCCACCAGCTTAAGGCTTTTTTCCATCTGCCGCCGGGTTCTCGTCATATGGCCCGGGAACCACTGCACCGTTTGCGCTTCGCTCATCGTCACAACCCCTTTATTCGATTAAACGGGAACACCACTGCCACGGCGCGCCCAATGACATAGCGTTCATCTACCATACCGACCTCCGCAACGCGGCTGTCCTTTGAAATCTCCCGGTTATCCCCCAGGACAAACACATGCCCTTCTGGCACAACCTGTGGGAATTCCACCGGCACACCGCCCAGCGGGAGAAAGGTGGTCCCGTTTTCCGTGTAGGCCGATTCATCCAGCGGCGCGCCGTCGACCCAAACCGTCCCGCCATCGATATCCACTTCCTGCCCCGCGACCGCGATGACCCGCTTGACCAGCGGATCGCGCGTCCCCGCCGCCCGCCGCAGCACAACGATATCCCCCGGCTGCGGCTGGTAAAACAGGCCGCTTACCAATACGCGGTCCCCCGACTCCAGCGACGGGCGCATCGAGCTGCCGTCCACCGCCACAACCTGCACCACGAACGTAAAAA
Source organism: uncultured Clostridia bacterium (assembly GCA_944380775.1). Lineage (GTDB taxonomy): Bacteria > Bacillota > Clostridia > Oscillospirales > Acutalibacteraceae > CALWKP01. The sequence goes on from CALWIP010000036.1 coordinate 15,734, forward strand.
TCAAGACGATGAGAACCGCGGCGGCGGTGAGGGCTTCCGCCCACTCAAAACAGCTCATCAAATACCGCGGCGGCAGTCGCTTCCCGCCGTCTGGCGGCCCGGCTTCCCTCTTGCGCGGCGCTGTTTTTATTCCTTGTCGGCTGGGCATGGGGCCTTATCCTTTCACAAAACCAAAGTGTGCAAACGGCAGCAAGACCAACCGTACTTTCCCGATGATGTGGCGGCAGTCCACCATGCCGACTCGGGTGTCGCGGCTGTCCAAAGACACCTCGCGGTTGTCCCCCAGGACAAAGACGCAGCCTTCCGGCACCACCTGCGGGAATTCCATGTCGTCAAACCGCGTGGTGATCCCGTTTGAAATATACGCAGATTCGTCGAGCGGCTCGCCGTCCACATAGACCACGCCGGCATCAAAATCGATGTCGACCTCCTGCCCTTCCACCGCCACAATGCGCTTGACAATCTTCTCACCCAGCGCCGTGCCGCTGCTTTCAATCACCACGACGTCGGACGGCTGAAAATCACGCTCCAGGCAGGAGACGACCACGCGGTCCCCCTCCTGCAAATTCGGCAGCATCGACGGGCCGACGACGGCCGGCACACGCAGCACTACCGTGAATAAGACCACGACAATTGCGAGGGCGGCGCCCAGCGAATCCAGCCAATCCGCGCACGCGCGGAACATCCGGTTCCCCTCCGGCGCTTCCGCGGCCTTCTTTTCCTCTTCCAGCTCCATGAGCAATCCCCTTCCCTGGGAAATAACGCAAAAAGCAAAAAAGGGACACCGAAATGTCCCTTTTTCTCTCTTTTATCTGATTTGTTCCTTGACCTTGGCCGCCTTGCCGACCCTGTCGCGCAGATAATAGAGTTTCGCGCGGCGCACACGGCCCTTGCGCACAATGCTGACCGCCTTCACGTTCGGCGAATGCAGCGGGAAAACCCTCTCTACGCCAACGCCATAGGACACACGGCGCACCGTAAAGGTCTCGGCAACACCGCTGCCGCGGCGGGCGATGACGGTGCCTTCAAAGGCCTGCACCCTTTCGCGTTCGCCTTCCCGGATATTCACGTCGACACGGACGGTGTCGCCGATCGAAAACTCCGGAATCTCCTGCTTGACCGAGCTCTCTGCAATTTTCTTCAGAGCATCCATTTCATTTCCTCCTAATTCTTCCGGCATTCATGCCGCTGGGCGGCAGAGGACTGCCCGCTTCAATGTCACGGTTTCCCGGGCATTGAACCCCGCCTGAGAGTGAGCGGTTTCCAAATGCCTTATTATTTTACCACAGCGCGCGCGCGGATGCAAGGATTATTTTCCGCTTTTACGCAAATTCTTTTTTCTCCGCGTCGAAAAGGCCCTGGCGGCTCACGCTGGCGTAAAAGCCCCCGGGGATCCTTTGTTCCAACGCCTGCAAAAGCAGCAGGGGGTTGATGTTTTCCCGGCTGCCCGCCGGGAGCAGCGGCTCAAGCACTGCCTTGCCGCCTTCTTCTCGGATTTCCGTATCGCGAAAATACGGGTGCAGGTCGATGCGCGCGGTCCCGGATTTCGTCCGTTTTTCCACCCAGACGCCTTCACTGCCCAGCAGCGCGCGAAGCCCGCCGCAAAACGCCGCGCAGTCCCCGTTCTCCGGTTCCAACTCGATGCGGTAGCGCGCCCAGGCAATCTCTCCGGGCTTTTTCACCGGCGGCTTTGCGGAAAAAAGGCGGATGTCCTCCGGCAGCACGGCGTTCAGGCGGCGCAGGAGTTCCTCCTCCGGCAGATCCTCCTCCAAGCGGATGTCAAAGCTCTCACGCTCCCCGCGCACGCCCAGCGGCAGCGGCAGCGCAAACGTAAGGAACGCGTGCGGGTTGAAGCCCTGGGTGTACCAGAGCGGGATTTTCGCCTGATGAATGGCGCGGGAAATGCAGCGGTTCAGGTCCAGATGGGAAATAAACCGGGCCGCGCCCTTTTTTTCAAACCAAATGCGAACGGGCTTCAACGCAAATCCCTCCTTGGAAGCAGGACGCGCCGCAGTGGGAGCACGCTTCCCTGCAATTCGGCGTCGTTTGGTCCTGGTAAGCTTTTTTGCATTCTTCAATCAAAAACTCTTTTTTGATCCCGTAATCGATGTGGTCCCACGGCAGGACCTCGTCAAACGAGCGGCGGCGGTTGGCGTAAAAAGCAGGGTCTACGCCGCAGTCGTGAAACACCTCAAGCCAGCGCGCAAGGGAGAAACAGTCGGACCACCCGTCAAAACGCATGCCGCGGCGATGCGCTTCCGCGAGGACGGGTCCGAGCCGGCGGTCGCCGCGTGCAAAGACCGCCTCTAAAAAGCTGGTGTCGGCGTCGTGCCAGTTGGCGGTGATGCGGCGTGTGTGGATAGAATGGACCAAGCACGCCTGTTTTTCGTGCAGCATGCCGATGGAATCCTGCGGTTCCCACTGGAACGGCGTAAACGGCTTGGGCACAAAGGAGGAGGCGCTCACCGTGACGGTTACGCCGCGCCCCTTTTTCCGGGCCGGATCCTCGTAATAAGCGTCTACCACCTTCTGCGCCAGCGCAGCGATCCCCGCGACATCTTCCATGGTTTCCGTCGGCAACCCGATCATGAAATAGAGCTTAACGGTATTCCAGCCGCCCGCAAACGCGGTACGCACGGTTTGCAGCAGCACATCCTCTTCGACATTTTTATTGATGACGTCGCGCAGGCGCTGCGTCCCCGCCTCCGGGGCAAACGTCAGGCCGCTGCGGCGCACGGTCTTGATCTTTGAAGTCAGCTCGTCAGAAAACCCGTCCACGCGCAACGACGGCAGCGAGATGCTGACCTTTTCCCCTCGGGACCATTGCAGCATCCGGTCCAACAGCTCCTGGATGCGGCTGTAGTCGCTCGTGCTCAAAGACGAGAGGGAGACCTCATCGTAGCCGGTATTTTCGCAGAGGTCGTGGCACTGCCGGTCGACGGTCTCCGGCGATTTCTCCCGCACAGGGCGGTAGAGGAACCCCGCCTGGCAGAAACGGCAGCCGCGGATGCAGCCGCGGAACACCTCCCCGACGGCGCGGTTGTGGACGATGTCGAGATACGGCGTGACGAAACGGTCCGGGAAATAGGTGTGGTCCAGGTCCCGCATCAGGCGCTTGCGCACTTTGGCGGGCGCGCCTTCCCGCGGGGTCACGGCGCGGATCAAGCCATCTTCCCCGTAGGAGACATCGTACAGCGACGGAACGTAGACCCCTTCAATCTGCGCGGCGGCGCGCAGGAATTCCGCCCGGCTCTTTTTCTGCGCGCGGTATTCCCGGTAGAGCCGGATCACTTCCAGGTCCACCTCTTCCCCTTCGCCGATGAAAAACAGGTCGATGAACTCGGCCAGCGGCTCCGGGTTGCAGGCGCAGGGCCCGCCCGCCACGACAACCGGGTCTCCTTCCGCGCGGTCCGCCGTGCGGAGCGGCACGCCGGCCAGGTCCAGCATATTGAGCACGTTGGAATAGCTCAATTCATATTGGAGCGTAAACCCAATAAAATCAAAATCGCGGATGGGGTCTCCGCTTTCCAGCGCATAAAGCGGGATCTGACGCTTGCGCATCTCCTCTTCCATGTCGGTCCACGGGGCGAACACGCGCTCGCACCAGAGGAAATCCTGCTCGTTGAAGAGGCTGTAGAGGATCTTCATGCCCAGATGGGACATGCCGACCTCATAGGTATCCGGGAAGCAGAACGCAAAACGCACGTCGATTTCCCTTGGATCCTTCATCACGGCGTTCCATTCCCCGCCGACATACCGGCCGGGCTTTTGCACCTTCATCAGGACCCGTTCCAATTCTTTTGTAATCTTCATAAGGTCTCCTTTTTCTCACTAAGAGGAGCTTTTTTAAGAGCGGCGGGCGCGTCCCGCAACGGTTCTTTTTTATTGTAGCACAAATCCTCCGCAGACTCAAACAGGAAACGCAAAAAGCTGATATTCCCGCAAAAGAAGGCAGATACTAGGCAGAGCGGGCGTCCCCCGCGAATGCAAAACGAAAGGGAGGGTTTCTGTGAATTTGCCAGAACATCAAAACACGGACCTGCTGGAGGAAGTCCGGCGCGCAGCCGTAATGGGGCTGGAAGCCGTCCAGGTAATAGAGCCGAAGATCCGCGACGAAGCGCTTTTGCAGGAAGTGCGCCGTCAGGGCGCCGAATACCGGAGGCTTTCCTCGCGCGCGGAGCAAATGCTCCGCCGGCAAGGCCGGCGCCCAAGCGCGGAAGAGCCGGTGAAAAAGGCGATGCTCCGCGGCTCTGTCCACTGGAACACCCTGATGGATTCCAGCACCGGGCGTCTTTCCGAATTGTTGATCAACGGCACAACGATGGGCATCATCGACATGACGAAAAAACTCAACGACCATCCGGAGGCGGACGCCGGCGCGCGCCAGCTGGCAGGGGAATATCTCAAAAGCGAAGAATTGCACATCGAAAAGCTGAAAAAGCTGCTGTAACCGGCGCGCCGGGGGCTTTCCCTCCGGCGCGTTTCTTCCGGCCGTTTTGGCTTTTCCGCCTTGATTTCAGCGCATGTTTTCATTATAATAAGTAGGATGTCAATTTTTGCGCCGGGCCATCCGGCAGAAAGGAACCAATCCGTATGGCTTTGCTCAGCGCAAGCAATTTGCAAAAATCCTTCGGGGAAGACGCCGTCCTCTCCGGGGTCTCGTTTGAGGTGCAGGAAAACGACCGCATCGGTCTGGTGGGGGTCAACGGCTCCGGCAAAACCACGCTGTTTAAGCTTCTCACCGGCGAATATTCCCCCGACGGCGGGGAGATCTACCAGGCGAAGAACTGCACGCTGGGCTACATGGAGCAGCACGTCTGCCGCGACCTGGACCGCAGCGCTTACGCCGAGGTTTTGACGGTATTTTCCTCCCTTTTGCAGGAGGAACGCGAGCTGGAAGAGATCGCCCAGGCGCTGCAAGGCGCCCCCCGGGACCGCGACGCGCTCATTGAGCGCCAGACGCGCCTCAACGACCATTTTGTCGCGGAAGGCGGCCTCACCTGCCGTGCGCGGGCGCGCTCTGCGCTGCTGGGGCTCGGCTTCACCGACGAACAGATGGCGCAGCCCATCGGCGTGCTCAGCGGCGGGCAGAAGGCTAAATTGCAGCTCGCAAAGATGCTGCTCTGCGGCGCGAACCTTCTCCTGCTTGACGAACCGACCAACCATTTGGACATCCCCTCTGTCGAATGGCTGGAGGACTTTTTGCGCGCCTATCACGGCGCTTACCTTGTCATTTCCCATGACCGTTATTTTCTCGACCGCGTTACATCGCGCACGTTCGAATTGGAGCACAGCCGCTTAACGATTTATAAAGGGAATTACTCCGCGCACCTGGCGCTCAAGGCAGAAAACCGTCTTGCTGCCCAGCGCCGTTACGACAACACGCAGCGCGAGATTACGCGGCTGGAGGGCGTCGTGGCCCAACAGAGGCAATGGAACCGCGAAAAGAACATCCGCACGGCGGAGAGCAAATTGAAGGTAATCGAGCGGCTGAAAAGCACGCTCGAGCGCCCGGAGGACGACCCCGACAGCATCCGCTTCCAATTCCACATCAGCCAGCGCGGCGGGGACGACGTGCTCTCGGTCAAAGACCTGGCCCTTTCGTTCGAAGGCCGCACGGTCTTCCACAACGCCAACCTGAACCTGCGCCGGGGCGAGCGGGTCTTCCTCATCGGCGCAAACGGCTGTGGGAAGACCTCGCTTTTCAAAACGCTGCTTGGCGTCTACCGGCCGGACGCAGGCTCCGTCCGCTTTGGAACGGGCATTGACGTCGGCTACTACGACCAGCTCCAGCAGGGCCTGGACCCGAAAAAAACCGTTCTGGATGAAATTTGGGACGCTTACCCGGAGATGACGCTCACCGAGGTGCGCAACGCCCTAGCGGTCTTTTTGTTCCGCGGGCAGGATGTGGAAAAACCGGTATCCGCCCTCAGCGGCGGGGAACGCGCGCGCGTGCTGCTGTTGCGCCTGATGCTCTCAAAAGTCAATTTCCTCCTGCTGGACGAACCGACAAACCACCTGGACATCGCCTCCAGCGAGGCGCTGGAGGAAGCGCTCCGGCACTACGAGGGAACGCTGCTCATCGTCTCCCACGACCGCTACCTCATCAATAAGATTGCCGACCGGCTCTATGTCCTAACGGAAGACGGCACGCAGGAATATTTGGGGAATTACGATACTTATTTGGAAAAGCGCCGGGATCTCCCCGCCGCGCAGCAGGCAGAAAAGCCGGAGCCGCGCGTCAACGAATATAAAAAGAAAAAGGAGCGGGAATCCGAGCTGCGCCGGATGCGCACCGCATTGCGCCGCCTTGAAGAGGAGATTGCGGAAAACGAAGGCGAACAGGCCCAAACCCAGGCCCGCTTGCAGGACCCGGAGGTTTCCGGGGATTACCAGGCGGCGCTAGAGCTTTCGCAACAGCTGGAGGCGCTGCGCGCCGCCTGTGAGGAACGCTACGCCCGGTGGGAGGCGCTTTCGGAAGAACTGGAGCGCGCGCAGGAGCAAAACGAAGCGCCCCCTGCGGAAAAAGGGTAAAAAAAGGGCCGGGCGCCCGGCCCAGCCGTTTTTTGTGTTCCCGTCACAGGGCATGGTCCTGCGTCTGGAATTCCTCAAGTTCGCCAAGGAACCGCGCGGCCTCCGGGCCGTCGTTTTCCACCTGGACCGTCAGCGGCTTGGAGAGATCCAAGCTGAACACTCCCATGATTGACTTGGCGTCGATCTTATATTTGTCCGTCGTCAGGTTGATCTGGAAATCATACCGGTTCGCCAGATTCACAAATTCTTTTACCGCTTCAATGCTGGAAAGTTGGATCGTCGTCGTACGCATCATGACACACCTCGCTTTCTTTTCTGCTCTTCATCATAACGCACTGTCCATCATTGGTCAATATCTATTTTCACCATAGATTTTTCCCGCCTCCTGTCAAAATTGGATACCGCGCGGAAAGATCCGGAAAGGGACCCTTTTATGAACGTTTTCTTCATCACATTGGGCTGCAAAGTTAACCAGTATGAGTCCCAGGCCATGCTCAACCAACTGTGCAAAGCGGGTTTTTCCGCCGCCGCTTCCCTGCGCGAGGCGGACGTGGCCGTGGTCAACTCGTGCACGGTGACGGCGGCCAGCGACCACAAGGTGCGCCAGGCCCTGCGCCACGCCCGCAAGGAAAACCCCGGCGCCGTGCTGGTGCTGACCGGCTGTTTTCCCCAGGCGTTCCCCACGGAAGCCGCCGCCCTGCCGGAGGCGGACGTTGTACTGGGCAACGCCAACCGCGCCGCGCTGCTGCCGGACCTGCAAACCTACCTTTCTACGCGCCAAAAGGTTGTAGACATCGCGCCCCACCGGAACGGCGAGCCGTTTGAGGCGATGTCCGTACAGCATTTTTTCGAGCGCACGCGCGCGTTTGTCAAGATTGAAGACGGCTGCAACCGGTTTTGTTCCTACTGCATCATCCCGTATGCGCGCGGCAGGGTCCGCTCCAAACCGCTGGACGCGCTGCGCCGGGAGCTTGCCGCGCTCGGCGCAGCAGGCTACCGGGAAACGGTCCTCACCGGGATTAACCTCTCTGCCTATGGGCAGGATCTCGGCCTTCACCTCTGCGACGCGGTGGAAGCGGCCTGCGCCGTCCCCGGCATCCGCCGGGTCCGGCTCGGCTCCTTGGAGCCGGAACAGCTCAGCGATGCCGTCATCGCGCGGCTGGCCCGCGCGGAAAAGCTCTGCCCGCAATTCCATCTTTCCCTGCAAAGCGGCTGCGACGAAACACTTCGCCGCATGAACCGCCATTATGACACGGCGGAATACCGCCGCATTGCCGGCGCGCTGCGCGCCGCTTTTCCCAACGCCGCCATCACGACCGACATCATGGTTGGGTTCCCCGGCGAAACGGAGGAGGAATTTGCGCAGTCCCTGGCGTTTGCCCGCGAAACCGGCTTTGCAAGGGCCCATGTTTTCGCCTACTCCCGCCGCCCCGGCACCCGGGCTTACCAGATGCCGGGCCAGGTTTCCCGTGCAGAAAAGGAACGCCGCAGCCGGGAGATGATCCGGGAAACCGAAAAAACCAAACGCGCTTTTTTGGAAAGCCAGACCGGCCTGCTCGCCCCTGTTCTGCTGGAACGGGAGATCCGCCCGGGGCTTTTCGAAGGATATACCCCCAACTACACCCCTGTGCACGCCGCTGGACCGGGCCGGCCGGGCGAAATCTGCCCTGTGCGCCTGACGCGGGCCGGAGACGAGCGCTGCGAGGGAACGATTGTAACCGAAGGAGAAGATCGCCATGAAAATTGAACCGAAAATCCGCGGATTTATCTGCACCACTGCACATCCGGCCGGATGCCGCCAAAACGTCAAGAACCAGATTGATTACGTCAAACGCCAGGAGAAGACGGACGGCCCGCAGCGCGTGCTGGTCATCGGGTGCTCGACCGGCTACGGCTTGGCCAGCCGCATCGCCTGCGCGTTTTCCTGCGGCGCAGGGACGCTCGGCGTCATGTTTGAAAAGCCCGCGAGCGGCACGCGCACTGCAACCGCCGGTTGGTACAACACCGCCGCGTTTGAAGAATTTGCCGCCGCAGACGGCCTGTACGCCGAGACAATCAACGGCGACGCGTTTTCCGCGGAGATTAAGCGCCAGACGGTCGAGCGCATCCGCGCCGGGATGGGCCAGGTAGACTGCATCATTTACAGCCTTGCCGCGCCGCGCCGCACGCTGGCCGACGGCACGACGGTCTCTTCCGTGCTCAAAACGACGGGCGGGGTCTTTACCAACAAGACCATAGACCTGAAAACCGGAGCCGTTTTGGAAGCCACGGTTCCGGCTGCGACGGAACAGGAGATTGCCGACACCGTCAAAGTCATGGGCGGCGAGGATTGGATGGATTGGATCCGCACGCTGAAGGAGGCCGGCGTGCTGGCAGACCATGTGGTGACGGCGGCGTACTCCTACATTGGGCCGGAACTCACACATCCCATCTACTTAAACGGCTCCATCGGCCGCGCCAAACAGGACCTGTACGAAACCTCGCGGAAGATCTCGGAGAATTTTCCCGGCGTCAAAGCGTACCTCTCCGTCAACAAGGCGCTGGTCACACAGTCCAGCGCTGCAATCCCAGTCGTGCCGCTGTACATCTCGCTGCTCTACCGCGTCATGAAGGAAAAAGGCCTGCACGAGGGCTGCATCGAACAGATGTACCGCCTTTGCCACGACCGCCTGTTCCAGGAAACGCCGCCGGCCGACGCAGAAGGCCGCATCCGCCTGGACGACTGGGAAATGCGCCCGGATGTGCAGGCAGAGGTCGCGCGCCGTTGGGCGGAAATCTGCACCGAAAATGTAAACGAATTGGCAGATATCGACGGCTATTGGCAGGATTTCTACCAGATGTTCGGTTTCCGCCTGGACGGGGTGGATTACAGCGCCGACGCTGACCCGGCGGCCGCCATCCCGAGTATGGCGCGATGAACCGGCTAATCCTGGCCTCCGCTTCGCCGCGGCGGCGTGAAATTCTCTCCCTCGCGGGCTTTTCGTTTGACGTTTTCCCCACCGATGTGAACGAATCCCTCCCGGAGGGCCTCACCCCCGAAGAGGCGGTGCGAACCCTTGCATGCCGCAAAGTCGCGGCCGCTCGGCAAAAATGCCCCGAGGGCATCCTCGTCGGCGCAGACACGCTCGTTTTCCTGGATGGCCAGCCGTTCGGCAAACCCTCTTCCCAGGCAGACGCCGCGCGCATGCTTGCCGCCCTCTCCGGCCGGGTCCACCAGGTCTCCACCGGCGTGTGCGTGCTCTGGCCAAACGGCGCGCGGAAGTCGTTCTGCGAAACCGCAAACGTCGAATTTTACCCGCTGAGCCAGGAAGAGATCCAAGATTACCTGGCCACCGGGGAACCGATGGGCAAGGCCGGCTCCTACGCGGTGCAGGGGCGCGGATGCGTGCTGGTCAAACGCATTGAAGGTGATTTTTACACCGTCGTCGGCCTTCCCGTTGCCAGGCTGGCCCGTGTTCTGCGCGCGGGGCCGCCGCCCCCCACAATCCGGTAAAAACGGTATTTGGAAAGGATCGTTATGGCAACTGCTCTGCTTCTCGTCATTTTTCTCGATTTCATCGGCCTCGGCGTGCCGGACTCCCTGTTCGGCGCGGCCTGGCCGGCCATTTACCAAGAATTCGGCCTGCCGGTTTCCTACGCCAGCTGCGTCACCATCCTAGTGTCTTGCGGCTCGATCCTCTCGAGCCTGCTCAGCGCACGGCTAATTGCGCGCTTCGGTACCGCCCGCCTCACCATGGCCAGTACCGCTTTGACGGCGCTGGCGCTGCTCGGCTTCTCGTTTGCGGGCGGCCTGCCGTGGCTCTGCCTGCTGGCGGCGCCGTTGGGCCTCGGCGGCGGCGCGGTGGACGCCGCGCTGAACAATTACGTCGCCCTGCACTACCGCGCGGCGCACATGAATTTTCTCCACTGCTTTTACGGCATCGGCGTCTCGGTCAGCCCGTACCTGATGTCCGTTGCGCTGGGCGGCCCCGGCGGCTGGCGCGGCGGCTACCGGATGGCGTTTTTCCTGCAAGCGGGGATTGCGGCGGTAACGGTCCTCTCCCTGCCGCTTTGGAAACGCCACCGGGAAGAAAGCCGGTCCACGCAACCGCAGGAGGAGAAAACGCCGGAATCCCCCGGTCTCCGCCGCTTGGCGCGCATGCCGGCCGTGCGCGCCGTTTGGGCCGTGTTTTTCTTCTCCTGTGCGCTGGAGATGACCTGCGGCAGTTGGGGCAGCACCTTCCTTGTCGAGGCAAAGGGTCTTCCCGCGAAAGATGCTGCCGGCTTAGTGACCTTTTATTACGCCGGCATTGCGCTCGGGCGTTTTCTCTCCGGCGTGCTCGCCTCCCGCCTCTCCAGCTGGAAACTGATCCGCCTGGGGATGTGCGTGGTTTGCTGCGCGGCCGTGCTGCTCCTTCTCCCGCTCCCCGCGTTTGCTGCGGCGCTCGGGCTGTTCCTCGTGGGGCTCGGCAACGGGCCGGTTTACCCCAACTTGGTGCACCTCACGCCGCAGAATTTCGGCCGGGACCTTTCGCAGGCCGTCATGGGGTCTCAGATGGCGGTGTCGTGCATTGGATCCATGCTGGTGCCGGCGTCCTTTGGGTTGTTGGGGCAGGCGTTCGGCATGGAACTCTTCCCGTTTGCCGCCGCCGCGCTGTTCCTCGCGATGGCCGTTTCGTTCGTGCTGCTGCAAAAGCGCATCCAGGCGGGGACTTCGCCGCGGCCCTGACCGCGCGTTCCCCAACAGCAAACCTCCCGCGCCGTGACGGACGCGGGAGGTTTTTTCGCTGGAATTTCCCGCGCCGCTGCGGGGCATAAAAAAACCACGCCTGCGCGTGGGGTTCGTCTGTTCCCTCTGCCGGGCGTTCACGCCGCCCGGCAGAAGAACAGTGATATGGGATGCCGGCCTATTGGCCCGAAGCAATCGCTTGCGTAAACCGTGAAAATCTTTCTGGCGAAAGACGCGTGCTTCCTCGATTCACCTCTTTCCTTTTCCTGTTGAAAATAGAATACCAGGGAAATGTGAGGAAAATTTGCCGCAACTTTGAACGGTTCGCAAACAATTCCGCACGGGCGTTCAGCCGGCCTCGCGCTTCGCCTTGCGGCGCTTGTAGAGGACCGCCGCGATGTAGAGCGCCAAAAACAGCGCAAGGATCGCAATGAGCGTTGCGGTCTCTCCTGGGCCGCCCATCTTGACCTCCGCCCAAAGTTCGTCGAGCAAAAGGCTGGTTTCCTCCGGCAGGTTGATGAAGATCTCTGCGTTTTCCAGCACTTCCTGCGGCGGGTAATAGATCGGGTTGTTCACAACCTCTTCGTCCAGCAGCGCCTTGGCGGCGCTTTCCGGCGTAGAATAACCGATGTAATCCACATTAGCGGCGGCGATCTCCGGGTCGCAGAGGAAATTGATGTAGGCCTCGGCCTCCTCCTTGTGCTGCGCGCCCTTGGGGATGCAGATGGCGTCGACAAAGAAGTTCGTGCCTTCCTCCGTCGGGATGGCAAACCCGATGTTGGGGTTTTCTTCCACCAAAATCGCCGCGTCGCCCGCGTAATACGGTCCCAGCCACGCTTCTCCGCTCGCCATTTTGTCGAAGATCTGGTCCATGACATACGCCTGTACCAGCGGCTTCTGCTGCTTCAGCAGCATGGCGGCTTCCTGCCATTCGCTCTCTTCTGTGCTGTTAAAGGAAAATCCCAGCAGCTTTTGCGCGATGCCGAAGGTGTCGCGCGGGTTGTCAAACATCAAAATTTTCCCCGCGTACTGTTCGTCCCAGAGGATCTCCCAGCTGTCGACCTCTTCGGTCACATAATTTTTGTTATAAAAAATCCCGACGACGCCCCAGGTGTACGGCACAGAATATTCGTTCTGCGGGTCATAGACCGGGTTGCGGTACGCTTCGTCGATATACTGGAAATTGGGGATATTGTCAAAATTCAATTTTTCAAGCATCCCCTCGTCAATCAGCCGTGAGACCATGTAATCAGAGGGGATAATGATGTCGTAATTCGCGCCTCCGCTGACCAATTTGGAATACATGGATTCATTCGACTCAAATGTCGTGTAATTGACCTCGATGCCTGTGCGGCGGGTGAATTCAGCGTTCACATCGAGCGAGCCATCCACGCCGTTGGAGATGTACTCGCCCCAGTTGTACACATTGATCGTTACGCCGGTGAGCGGCGCGGCTTCTCCGCCGTCTTCCCCGCCCTGCGTTGCCACGGCAGGCGCGGCGAGAGGCGTCAGGAACAAAACCGCCAGGAGCAGGCCTAAAATCCTCTTTTTCATCCGGCAGCCTCCTCCCTGCGCGCCTTTTGTTCCCGCTTGTCGCGCGCCTGCCGCAGGTTGACCACCAGCAGCAGGATTAGCACCGCGCCGAACAGGAGCGTTGAGAGCGCGTTGATCTCCGGGCTGACGCGCTTGCGCGTCATGGAATAGATATAGATCGGCAGCGTCTGCGTCGTGCCGCTGGTGAAATAGCTGATGACAAAATCGTCGATGGAAAGCGTGAACGCCATGATCATACCGGTGACGACGCCGGGCATGATCTCCGGCAGCACCACTTTGAAAAAAGACGGCACCGGCGGGCAGCCGAGGTCCTGCGCCGCCTCGTACAAATGCCCGTCCATCTGCCGCAGCTTGGGCAGCACGGACAAAATGACATACGGCAGGCAAAACGTCGTGTGCGCCAGGATCATCGAACCCATGCCAAGCGAAAGGCCTCCCAGCGCCCGCGCGCCAAAGACGAACAGAAGCATCATGGAGACGCCGGTGACGATCTCCGGGTTGACCATAGGGAAATTGGTGATATTCATCATCAGGCGGCGCGGCAGGCGCTTCATCCCGTTGATGCCGATGGCGGCCGACGTGCCGAGCACCGTAGAAAGCAGCGCGGAAACGACCGCGATGAGCAGCGTATTCCGCAGCGCATCGAGGATCATGCGGTCCTGGAACAGGCGCTCATACCAGCGCAGCGAAAAGCCGGACCAAACGGAGCGGCTCATGGTGTCGGTATCATTAAAAGAAAAAACGATCAGAACCAAAATGGGCGCATACAAAAAGAGGAACACCAGGCCCATATAGATTTTGGAAAGGATTTTCACAGTGGGATCCCGCCTCCTTTGCTTTCCCCGTCGTCAAACTGGTTCATAATGCCCATACAAATCAGGATCAGCACCATCAGCACCAACGAAATGGCGGAACCGAGGTTCGGATTATACGAGCTGCCGAGAAACTGCATGTCGATCAAGTCGCCAATCATCAAATTCGCCCCGCCGCCCAGCATTTTCGAGATAATAAACGTACTCACCGCCGGGACGAACACCATCGTGATGCCGGAGATCACGCCGGGCATGCTCATGGGCAGGACCACCCGCCAGAAGACGCGCGCCTGGCTGGCGCCAAGGTCTTGCGCCGCTTCAATAACGCTGGGATCCATTTTTGCCAGCACGGAATACAGCGGGAAGATCATGTACGGCACATAGTTGTACACCATCCCGACGACGACCGCGCCCTGCGTATTGATCATATGAACGCGGCCCAGGCCAAGCGCTTCCAGCAGGTTATTGATGAGGCCGCTATCCTCCAGCAGCGTCATCCACGCGTAGGTGCGCAGAAGAAAGTTCATCCACATGGGTAAAATGACCAGGAGGATCAACACGCTCTGCCAGCAGGCGCGGGTGCGGGCAATGATATAGGCTACCGGATAACCGATGAGCAGCGAGACGGCCGTCGCGACCGCGCCAAGCCAGATGGAGCGCACAAAAACGTTGGAATACCGCCCGACCGTAGCGATGTTCTGCAAGGTGAACGCGCCCTCCTGTGTGGTAAAGGCAAAATAAAGGACCAACAGCATTGGCACGATGATGAAAATCACCATCCAGATGCCGTAGGGAACCGCAGCTCTTTTTGCTTTCATTGGCCTTTCCCCTCCGGGCTGTTCAAAAGCCCCTCCATTTCGTCGCTGAACGAGCTGTAATCGCCGAACATGCCGGAATATTCCGACTTTTTCATCACATGAATGTCATCCGGCCCAATTTCCAGGCCAATCTCTTGCCCGACCGCCTGGTAGCGGGTCGACTGGATCATCCATTTGAACCCATGAACATCGACAATGATCTCATAGTGGACGCCTTTGAACGTGACCGAAACCACCGTGCCGGAAAGTTCCGCCTGCTGCGGCGGGACGGCCTCGATATCCTCCGGCCGGATGACGATATCCACCGGCTCCATCGGCGCAAAGCCCTTGTCCAGGCAGCGGAAGCGCTTGCCCGCAAACTCTGCAAGGTAATCCCCGGCCATCACGCCGTCCAGGATGTTCGACTCCCCAATGAAATCGGCCACAAAGGCGTTTTTCGGTTCGTTGTAAATGTCCTGCGGCGAACCGATCTGCTGGATGCGCCCCTTGTCCATGACGACGACCGTGTCCGACATGGAAAGCGCCTCTTCCTGGTCGTGGGTGACAAAGACAAACGTGATGCCCGTCTGCTTTTGGATCTTTTTCAGCTCCACCTGCATGTCTTTTCGGAGCTTGAGGTCCAGCGCGCCGAGCGGCTCGTCCAGCAGCAGCACCTTCGGCCCGTTGGCCAGCGCGCGGGCGATGGCCACCCGCTGCTGCTGCCCGCCAGAAAGCTGGTTGACGTTGCGCCGGGCAAACCCGGTCAGGTTCACCATTTCCAACATCCGGCGCACCGTCGCCTGGATCTCCGCCTCTTTTTTCCGGTGGACGCGCATGCCGAACGCCACGTTTTCAAAGACGTTCAGATGCGGGAACAGCGCATATTTTTGGAAAATCGTGTTGACCTCCCGCTTGTACGGGGGCACTGCCGTGATTTTTTTTCCATTAAAAAAGACGTCCCCCTGGTCCGGCTTGACAAAGCCGCCGATGATCCGAAGGGTCGTCGTTTTCCCGCAGCCGGATGGGCCGAGCAGGGTGACGAACTCCCCCTCCCCAATCTGCAGGTTAAAGTCCTTCAGAACCGGCTCCCCGTCAAAAGATACCGCAATGTTCTGCAAGGAAATGATCTCATTTTGTCCCATCGCCTTCCATTCTCCCCTCCCGCAAAATTCGCGCCGCGCGCGACAAAAAATCAATTTTTATGATAGAAAAAACAGCCGCTTTTGTCAAGCATTTGCGGCAAATTTTAATCTTCCTCCGGTTTACGAGGGCGGGCCGGCGCAAAAGAAAAACGCGCCGCCGGAATACTTCCTGCGGCGCGCGCCTGTTTCCTGAATCTTGTTATCCTGCGGTTTCCTGCACCGGGCAGCCAAGCTGCAGAACGGCCGAGGCAATCTGCCCCGCGTCCAGCTGCGCAGCGCCCAACCCCTCTGTAGACAGTGCGGCAATCTCCGGGCGGAATATCGTTACAACGCGGTCATCCCCCTGGAATTTTGCGTCCAGCGCAGCCTGCTCCGCCGCAATTTCCTGCTCCAGCTTTGCCTGCGCCTCCGCTTCCGCGCGCAGGCGCTCTTCCTCCGCCGCTTTGGCCGCAGCCTGGGCGGCCAGCGCCTCCGGCGTGGGGGACTGCGCCGCGAGCGTCCCATCCGCCGCAAACGTGTACACCACGTCGCCGATGGTCCGGGAATCCTTAATCACATATTCGCCGCCCTCGTAGTAGTAGGTCTTGCCGTCAAACTCATAAAACCCGCTCTCCGGATATGTAATCTGCGGGAGCTTGAACCAAGTGGTCCACTTTTTGCGGGCGCGGTTAAACACCGGTTCATATTTGATGTCGTAACCATAGTCGCGGTTGTCCACCGCCATATCGTTGCCAACATAAACGCCCACATGGCCCGGCTGGTAGAGCAGCAGGCCGTGCGTGCGCGGAAGGGAGGAATAGTCGGAATAATCGATGGTACCGCTTTCGCTCGCGGAGTTCAGCATGGCGCTCGCACCGCCGCCCACTGCAATGGAGCCAGCCTTCGGGTTGTGCTCGGCGTCCGTCCACCAAAGGTAGGACTTAATGAGGCCAGCGCAGTCTGTGACGCGCGTGCCGCCGCTGAATTGCCCGTAACTGCCGTAGCTGTATTTCCAGCCTTCCCGGTAAGCCATCATCACATGGTCCGACAAGCCGACCCCGGTTTTTTCCGCCGCTGCAGAAGCCGGCGCCTGCCAGCCGCCCAGCAGTGCAGAACCCGCCGCGACAACCCCGAGCAAAAACGCGCATACCCTACGATTCATCTTTGAACTTCCTCCCAAATGGTACAATTTGTTTACAACCGTTACAAATTGGTTACATTTTATCACAGTATTGTTATTATTTCAAGAGGAAGTTCGATTTTTTTGCAAAATTCAGACGAAATGTTTCCCCTGCCCCCGGGCGCCACGCCGTAGGCCTTTCCGCCGCGCCCGCGAGTCAACAAAATAACCCCTGCGCCTCTTTATAGATTTGCGTGGCGGCTTCTCCTGTGAGGGAGCCGCATTCTTCCATGCGGTTCAGAACCTGCCTGGTCCTCTGTAAAGCGAGTTCCGGGCTCGCGTCCGGCGAATAGGCGGACGGCGCGTTCGGCAAGCCCGCCAGCACCACGCACTGCGCGTCGCTTAACTCCGCCGGCTCTACAGAAAAATACCCTTCCGCCGCATCATAAATTCCATAATACCCGCTGCCGAAATAGATGGTATTGACGTATAATTCGAAAATCTCCTTCTTGGGATACACCTTTTCCATCTCCCAGACAGCAAAGACCTCGGCGAATTTACGCTCCAGTGTTTTTTCTTGGGTAAAATAGAGGTTTTTCATCAGCTGCTGGGTGATGGTGCTCCCGCCTTCCGCAAACGAAAGCGTGCGCAGGTCGTTCCACAGAGCGCGGGCAATAGCCGCCGCATCTACGCCGTTATGCTGGAAAAAACGCTGATCTTCCGCCGCAAGGACGGCGTCAACGTACCGCTGCGGAAGCCCCTCCCACGGGGCAAACCCTTCTTGACCACGGATAGCGCCCACCTTGGACGCAACCGGGGTTTCCGCCACAGCGTCCTGATACATCCGGTAGCCGCAGCTGCCAAAGAAAACGGCGGCTGCCGCCGCCAGTGCCAGCAGGACGGCGCCGGCGGACACCGCGGCTTTCCCTAAAATGCGGAGAGCGCGCTTTGCGGTTCCTGTGTGTGGCAAATTCCTCACTTCCTTCTTTTCTTGCGGGCTGGTCCAAAGGCCGCCGCACCCGCGGCGGCAATGGCGGCCGCAACGGCCAGCGGCAGCCAAACCCCCGCCGCCATCTTGAAAAAGAAGCCGTTACGCATACCGTTCACCTCCCGTTGCCAGCAGGGTGAGGGCATCGGCAATCTTTTGGTAGAACTGCTCCTGCGTCTGGTTCCCCCGGTAGATTTGATGGAACATCTCGCCGTCCCGAATGAAGAGCACGCGCCCGGCGTGGCTGGCAGCCTGTACCGAGTGCGTCACCATCAAGACAGATTGACCCTCTTGGTTGATTTCCCGGAAGGCCTCGAGCAAACTAGCCGCCGACTTGGAATCCAGCGCGCCGG
The DNA here is from genome assembly GCA_944380775.1 of uncultured Clostridia bacterium. Classification (GTDB taxonomy): domain Bacteria; phylum Bacillota; class Clostridia; order Oscillospirales; family Acutalibacteraceae; genus CALWKP01. The sequence goes on from CALWIP010000036.1 coordinate 33,721, forward strand.
TCGGCTCGTCTGCCAGCACCAGCTTGGGGTGTGTGATGAGCGCGCGCGCCACAGCCGCCCGCTGCTTTTGCCCGCCCGAAACCTCGTAGGGATATTTTTGTAGGATGCCCTCGATGCCAAGCTTGCGCGCGATGGGCGCGAGTTGCTGCACCATCTCACGGTAGGTCTTCCCCGCCAGCACCAGCGGCAGGAAAATATTGTCCTGGAGGGAAAATGTGTCGAGCAAATTGAATTCCTGAAACACAAACCCCAAGTGATCCCGCCGGAAAGCGGAGAGTTCCGTCTCTTTGATTGCGGAAAGCGGCTTTCCCTCTAGCAGGACTTCCCCGCTGGTGGGGCGGTCGAGCGCCGCCAAAATATTGAGCAACGTCGTTTTCCCGGAGCCAGATTCCCCCATGATCGCCACATATTCGCCCTGCTCTACCGAGAACGAGACGTTCCGCAGCGCCTCGACCTGGTTCCCGCCGAAGCGCGTGGTATAGATCTTCCGCAAGCAGCTGACTTCTAAGATTGCCATAACAGCATCCTCCCTTTCGTTTTTCAGGGCCGCCGGGCCACGCCCTTTGCCCCCTGTGGCTTTATCATAACAAAACAGCCGGAATGCCCGCCATCGATTGGGGTGACATTTCGGCCGTGTAATGTGACATTTTTGCAAGGCGGCGCGTCATTCCACTGCAAGCGGGTCCGTACGCAGGTCTAAATACACGCGGGTCCCCTTGCCAGGCTCCGACTCCGCCCAAATGCGGTGGGAAAGGCGCGCCGCCACCGTTTTACAAAGGTAAAGGCCCAAGCCGGTCGATTTCTTCTCCGCACGGCCGTTGTAGCCGGTGAATCCCTTTTCGAAAATGCGCGGCAGATCTTCCGCCGCAATGCCGATGCCGGTGTCCGCGATGCAGAGGATCTTCCCGGAGAGGGAAATGCGCACCGTGCCGCCGGCGGGCGTATATTTGACGCTGTTGGAAAGGAGCTGCTCCACGAGGAAGAGGAGCCACTTTTCGTCGGTCAGCACACGGCAGGAAACCGGCTCGTACACCAGGCGGATGCGGCGGCGGACAAACTGCTGCGCGTATTTATGCACAGCCTGCCGCAGGATCCCGTCCAAATCGTATTCGCGAAAGACGTAGTCGGAAGAGCCGTTGCCAAGCCGCTGGTAGCTGAGCACCATCTCCACATACTGCTCAATGCGGAACAATTCCGCCAAAAGCGCGCGGTTTTCCTCCGTGTCTTCGCTCTCCAGCATCATGCGCATCGCCGCCACCGGGGTTTTAATCTGATGCGCCCAGGTGGTGTAATAATCCAGGCTCTCGGTGCGTTCGCGCTGCCGCTGGGTCTGGGCCTCCCGCAGCAAGCCGCGCAGTCCAGCCGCAATCTCCTGCAAATCACGCTCCGGCAGCGAGGCCGGCTTGGGCATCTCCTCCGGCAACGCCCGCAGCGCGCGCAGCACCCCTTCATACGACCGGTGCCGCCGCAGGCAAACGGCAAAATGGCCCGCAAGGATGCATGCCGCGAGGAATGCGCAAAGCGCGGCAGCGTAGCCGACGGCCTGTACCTGTAATTCATAAAGGGAAAAGACCATGGCAAACACCCCGCAAAACAACAAAAAACAAAATGCCGCCAGGCGGTATTGGCGCAGGTACCAGAGCAGCAGCCGGTACCACGGTTCCCTTCGCAAGCAGACCCCTCCTTTACTCCACCAGATAGCCCGCGCCGACCTTTGTCGTAATGAAACCCGGCAGGCCGGTGGATTCCAACTTTTTCCGCAAGCGGTTGACGTTGACGGTTAAGGTATTTTCTTCCACATAGGAATCCACCTGCCAGAGTTTCGTCATCAATGTTTCGCGGCTGACAACCTTCCCTTTGTTTTCCAAAAGCGTTTGCAGGATGCGGAACTCATTCTTCGTCAGCTCCACCCGTTCCCCGCGGTAGGTCAACGCGGCGTCGTTCAGGTTCAGCACGGCGCCGCGGTGCTCCAGCACCGGGGTTCTTCCGCTCAAGTCGTACGCGCGGCGCAGCAGCGCCTGGATTTTCGCCGTCATCACGCTGAGGTCTACCGGCTTCGCGATGAAATCGTCGCCGCCCATATTCATCGCCATCACAATGTTCATGTTGTCCGACGCGGAAGAGAGGAACACCACCGGCACGCAGGAAATCTTCCGGATCTCGCTGCACCAGTGGTAGCCGTTGAAAAACGGGAGCATGATATCCACCAGCACGAGATGCGGGCCGCACGCCGCAAAATCCGGCAGCACATTTTGGAAATCCGTGGCGCACGCCACCTGATACCCCCAGGACTCCAGGTGTTTTTTCATGGCGCGCGCCAGCGCCTCGTCGTCCTCAATCATAAAAATACGGTACATGGCTATTCTCCTGTTTTATTTTCTCTGCTTGAACCACGAGGTTCCGCCGCTTTTTTCTTCACCCGTACCCCGAAAGCGGCCGTTCATACGCCCGTGCGGCCCCGCATAAAAATGAACGCACAAGGGACTTCCCGCCGCCCCGCCAAAGGACAAATTGTGCGTCATTACCCTAAATTTTACCAAGACCCACAACAGAATGTATATTTTACATAATGTTAACAAAAATCGAGTAGATTCCTGCAAAAGGGTTTGGTACAATAAAAGTGCGGTTGGGATTTTCCCGCCAGCCGAACCTCGCTGGGAACCAACAAGGGAACGGCTGTTGCGTTATCTTCTCAAAGGAGTGTGTTGTGTTATGATCCCCTGTCGATCCGGCTGCGCAAATTATTGCGACGGCTGCCACAAGACCTGTGCTCATTGGAAAGAACTTCAGGAAAAGAACAAAGCAGAGCGCCTCGAGAAAAAAGCGTACTTAGAATATTATAATCAGATCTGCTCCACGGTACTGCGGCAATACTACGCGGCCCAGCCCCGCTTTGTCCACCGCTGACCAGCCGCGATCCTTCCTGGCTTTTGAAAAACAGGGAAGCTCCCCATGCGGGCGCTTCCCTGTTTTCATGCTTGCGGGGCGGATTTGCGCAGCATTTCCTCCGCGTTTTGCAGCATCAGCGGGGTGACCTCGCCGCCGCCAATCATGCGGGAGAGCTCGCGCTTGCGGCCCTCAAAGTCCAGCGGGTGCACTTCGGTGAACGTGCGCCCCGCAACCGCGCGCTTTTCAATGAGGAAATGCGCGCCCGCCATTGCGGCAATCTGCGGCAGGTGCGTCACACAGAGGACCTGGCGGTTCCCCGCCACCTGCTGGAGCTTTTTGCCGACCTTTTGCGCGGCGCTGCCGCTGATACCGGTGTCGATCTCGTCGAAAATCAGCGTATCGATCTCGTCCTGGCCGGAGAGTACGGTCTTCACCGCCAGCATCATGCGCGAAAGTTCGCCGCCGGAGGCGATCTTCGAGAGCGGCCGCGCCGGCTCCCCAGGGTTGGCGGAGATCAAAAATTGAACCTTGTCGCAGCCCAGCGGACCAAGCGCGCACGGCTTCTGCTCAATTTGGAACACTGCGCCCGGCATATCCAAAAACGCCAATTCCTCCTGCACGCGGCGGGTAAAGGCCGCCGCCGTTTTCGCTCGCGCCTGCGAAAGGCGCTGCGCCAACGCCTCCGCCTCCCGTCGGGCGGCGCGCCATGCCTGTTCCAGCCGCTGCGCCTCCTCTTCCGAGAGGGTTATCCGTTCCAGCTCTGCCCGGCAGCGCCCCAGGAACGCGAGCATTTCTTCCTCCGTCTCGCCATATTTGCGGCTCAGGCGGTAGAGCACGTCCAGGCGCTCCTCCATCTGCTCCAGCTCCGCCGGGTCAACCTCCACTTGCGAGAGGAACCCGCGCAGTTCTGCGCAGCAGTCTTCCAGCTCATATGCCGCCGCACGCACACGTTCCGCAACCTGCGCCGCCGCAGGAAGGTAGCGCCCGGCCTCTTCCAACGAACCCGCCGCCGCAGACGACGCGGAGACCGCCCCAGCCTCTTCCCCAGCGCCGTCCAGCGCCTCGTACGCGGCCGATACGGCGCGTGCAATCTTTTCGCTGTTTTGGAAGACCGTGCGCTGCGCGAGCAATTCCTCCCGCTCACCGGGGCGCAGGCCCGCATCCTCCAATTCCTGGATCTGGTACTGCAAAAGGTCAATCTGCCGCGCCTTTTGCGCGTCGTCCTGTTGCAGGGCGTCCAGGCGCTCCCGCAGCGCGCGCATTTTCCCATATGCGCGCCGGTATTCTGCCAAAAGCGGCTGCAAGTTGCCGGTCTGGTCCAAATATTCCACATGAAGATCCGGCGACAAAAGGTGGTAGCTCTCATGCTGGCCGAGGATATTGACGAGGAACACGCCAATCTCCCGCAGCATAGCGGCCGTCGCCGGGCGGCCGTTCAAACGGCACGCGCTCTTGCCCTCCTGGCTCACAGTGCGCTGGAGGATGACGGCGCCCTCTTCGTCCAGCGGAAAGCCGAATTCCTCGAGCTTTTCCAGCGCCCGCCTGTTCACCGAGCGGAACACCGCGCTCACCAGCGCCTGCCGCGCGCCGCTGCGTACCATATCCCGCGAGATGCGCTCGCCCAGCACCGCGTTGATGGCGTCGATGATAATGGATTTGCCCGCGCCGGTTTCGCCCGTGAGGACGGTAAAGCCGGGCTCAAACTCAATGGAAGCCTTTTCAATGACCGCGATATTTTCGATGTAGAGCTGAGAAAGCATACCCTCACCTGCCGCCAATCATTTTTTTCGTCTTTTCTACCATCCGCAGGGCGGAGGCTTCATCCTTACACGCGAGAAACAGCGTGTCGTCGCCCGCCAAAGTCCCCACCAGGCCGTCCCAGGCCATCGCGTCCATTGCAGCGCACACCGCAGGCGCCATGCCCGGCGGCGTTTTCATGATTACGAGATTCATCGCGTTGTCCACGGAGCGGACGGAGGTGCTGAGCAGCGGGAGGAATTTGGACGCCGGCTCCTTTGCGGGCTCTTGCCCCGCGGCCGAATACTGGTACCGCCCGTCTGGGGAAAGGGTTTTGACCAAACGCAGCTCCTTCATGTCGCGCGATACGGTCGCCTGCGTCACATCAAACCCGGCTTCCCGCAGGCGGCGGAGCAGCTCTTCCTGCGTATCGATGTGGTATTGCTCCACCAATTCTAAAATTTTGCCATGCCGTTTGGATTTCACCGTCAATCCCTCCTCTCTGTCAGTTTATCGGTGACCACCTCATAAAAATTCTTCTGTTTTAAGTCCACCATCTCGGCAAATTCCTGTGCGCGGCAGATCTCTACCTGCTGGCCATTTTCCAGCGGGAGCGAGACCTCGCCGTCCACAGTGAGGAAAACCTCCTCGTCATAGGCGGAATCCGCCGTGATGGAAAGGCGGGACGACGGGCCGAACACCACCGGCCGCGTCATCAGCGAATGCGGGCAGACCGGCGTGAGCACCATGCACTGCAAGCTCGGGTCCAGCACCGGCCCCCCTGCCGAAAGCGAATAGGCGGTGGAACCGGTGGGCGTCGCTAGGATGAGGCCGTCGGCGCGGTAGCTGCACACAGGGTTGTTATTCAGAGAAACGCGCAGGTCCAGGATGCGCGACATCGAGCCGCGGGAGATGACTGCGTCGTTGAGGGCACGGTAGCGTACAAGCCGGCCGCGGTGCAGCAGCGAGACCAACAGCATCATCCGTTTTTCCACGAGGAACCGCCCCGCGGCGAAATCCTCAAGCCGGTCCAGCTCGTCGCGCTCCAGGCCGGCCACAAAACCGAGCCGCCCGGCGTTGATGCCAAGGATTGGTTTTCCGGCGGCGGCCGCGCTTTTCGCCGCACGCATGATCGTCCCGTCGCCGCCGACCGCCAGCACGGCGTCGCAGCTGTGCACCATCTGAGACGCGTGCGGCACAAAGCGGATCTGCTGCGCCACGCCGAATTCTTCGCGGTATTTTTCTTCCATTTGAATTTCCGCACCCAGCGCCCCGAGCCGCTCCACCACGCTGCGCGTGACGGGCCAGGCGTCCGGCTTTGCCAGGTTTGTGATCAGCGCAATTTTCAAGATTTTCCTCCCGCGTCCAGCTGTTCGTGGGACTGCCGCACCAATTCTGCCGCATCGCATCCGCTTTCGTCCGCGGGGGAAGCGCTGCGGCGCAGGTAGAGCAAGTATTCGATATTCCCCTCCGGCCCTTTGACCGGTGAAAATGTCAGGCCCCGCACGGAAAACCCATGTTCCAGCGCAAAAGAAACCATGCCCCGCACCACTTCCTCATGGACGGCCGGGTCCTTGACAACGCCTTTTTTCCCCACCTTTTCCCTTCCTGCTTCAAACTGCGGTTTGATGAGGCAAACCCCCTCCGCATCCTCGCAGAAAAACGGGGCCGCCGCCGGAAGGACCAGCCGAAGCGAGATAAACGAAACGTCCACACTAAAAAAGGAGACCGGCTCCGGGACTTTTTCCCGCTCCAAACGGCGGATATTGGTGCGTTCCAAATTTACGACCCGCGGGTCGTTGCGCAATTTCCAGGCGAGCTGCCCGTAGCCGACGTCGACTGCATAGACGCGCGCCGCGCCGTTTTGCAGCATGCAGTCCGTAAATCCGCCGGTGGACGCGCCGATATCCATGCAGACCTTGCCCGTGAGATCCAACGGGAAAACCTGCATCGCCTTTTCCAGCTTGAGGCCGCCGCGGCTCACATAAGCGAGCGCCGCGCCGCGCACCTCGAGCGCGCAGTCCGCCGGGACCATTGTGCCGGGCTTATCATATTTTTGGTGGTCGAGATAGACCTGCCCCGCCATGATGAGCGCGCGGGCCTTTTCCCGGCTAGGGGCGTAGCCGCGTTCCAACACAAGGCAGTCCAATCGTTTTTTCTCTGTCACAAGCCGCACTCCGATACGATAGTTTGAAAGATTCCCGTTTCGTCCAGGCCGAGCCCTTCCAGGCTCTGCCGCATCGTCGCATGCTTGACGAAACAGTCGTCGACGCCCCGCAGGACGTAGCGCCCGGCAAAACCCGCCTGCCCGAGCAAATAGCCGAAATGCTCGCCCACGCCGCCCTGGAGCATCCCCTCTTCAAAGAAGAACACATGCCCCGCGGCGCGCGCCGCTTCCACCGCGCCGGGGTCGACGGGCCGGACGCGGTTGAGCTTGATGAGCTGAACCTTCACACCGCTGGCCGCCAGCCGCTCCTGCGCCAGGCAAGCCTGGGAAAAGGTGCGCCCGTAGGTCACCACCGCAATGGCCGCGGCGGGATCCCCGTGCAGCACAAACGGCATGCGCATACAGCGGAATCCGGGCGGCTGGTAGAGTTCCTTCCCCCGCGGGTAGCGCACGGCAACCACCCCGCTGCATTCGTAGATGGCCGCACGGAGCATTTGCCGGAGCTCCTGATAATAGGTAGGCGCAAACACCGTCACATTGGGGATGGAAGAGAGGAACGGGACGTCAAACACGCCCTGGTGCGTCTCGCCGTCCTCGCCCACGATGCCCGCGCGGTCGACCGCCAGCAGGACATGCAGGCCCTGTAGCGCCGCGTCGTGAATGATCTGGTCGTACCCACGCTGCAAAAATGTCGAATAAACGGCGCACACGGGCATCAGGCCGCCTGCGGCAAGGCCGCCCGCAAAGGTGACCGCGTGGCCTTCGGCGATGCCGACGTCAAAAAAGCGTTCGGGGAAGCGTTTTTTGAACGGCGTGAGGCCGGTTCCGAGTTGCATGGCCGCCGTAATGGCACAGATGCGGTCGTCCTGCGCGGCCAAATTGCAGAGTTCTTCCCCGAACACACCGGAGAAATTGCTCCCGCCGGCGGAATCCGGTTCCCCTGTTTCTATGTCGAATGCGGAGACCCCGTGGAACCCGCCCGGATCCTTTTCGGCAAACGGGTAACCCTTCCCTTTCGAGGTCAAAACATGCAGCAGCACCGGGCGGTTGATTTTTTTTGCGTTTTCAAATACTTCGAGCAGCTGCGGGAGGTCATGCCCGTCAAACGGCCCGTAGTAGTTAAACCCCATGTCTTCAAACAGCGTGCTGTTGTAAAGGATCTGCTTGAGCAACCGCTTCGATTTTTTCAAAAGGCCATGCAGCGGCTTCCCCAGCAGCGGCATCCCGTTGAGGGTCTGCTCCACATTGTCCTTCATTTTCCAGTAGCCCGGTTTGGTCCTCATATACGCCAAATACCGCGCCATCGACCCCACATTGCGCGAAATCGACATCTTGTTGTCGTTCAGCACGACGATAAAATTCCGGTTCAGACGCCCGGCGTTATTCAGCCCTTCGTAGGCGAGGCCGCCGGTCAGCGCGCCGTCCCCTATGACCGCCACCACATGGCCCGGCTCCGCGCGGAGCTTTTTCGCCTCCGCCAGGCCGAGCGCCGCCGAAATAGACGTGCTGCTGTGGCCGGATTGGAACGGGTCATAACGGCTCTCCTGGCGGTTCGGATAGCCGGAAAGGCCGTCGCGCTTGCGGATCGTTCCGATCCGGCTGCGGCGGCCTGTCAAAATTTTATGGGTATAGCACTGATGTCCCACATCCCAGACGATCTGGTCCTCCGGGACACGAAAGGAGCGGTGCAGCGCCACGGTGAGCTCGACGACCCCCAGGTTGGAGGAGAGATGGCCCCCGTTCGCAGAGACCGTTTCAATAATCTTTTCCCGGATCTCCGCGCAAAGCCGTTCCAAATCCGGGAGCGAGAGCGTTTCCAGATCCCTGGGGGAGTCGATCTGATCCAATAACCGGCCCAATGGAATCCCCCTTTTTGCGTCCTTTGCCCGCCTTATTTTTCCTCAGCCTTGCAGTGCAATTTGGCGGCGGCCAACGTATTTTTGAGCAGCATAGCGATGGTCATCGGCCCCACGCCGCCCGGGACGGGCGTGAGATAACCGGCGACCGGCTCAACCGAGGCAAAATCCACGTCGCCGCAGAGTTTGCCGTTCTCGTCGCGGTTCATACCGACATCAATAACAGCGGCGCCCGGCTTCACCATGTCTCCGGTGATGAATTTCGCCTTACCCACGGCGGAAACGAGGATATCCGCACTGCGGCAGACCGCAGGGAGATCCTGCGTTTTGCTGTGGCAAATGGTCACGGTCCCGTTGCTGTGCAGCAGCAGCATCGCCATCGGTTTTCCAACAATATTGCTGCGGCCGACCACGACGCAATGTTTGCCCGCGACTTCGATGTTCTCCGAGCGGAGCAATTCCATCACGCCGGCCGGCGTGCAGGGCAGGAAATGGAAATTCCCGATCATGATGCGCCCCACGTTCGACTCGTGGAAGGCGTCCACGTCCTTCGACGGGTCGATGGCTTCAATGACCGCTTTTTCATCGAGCCCCTTAGGCAGCGGGAGCTGCACAAGGATGCCGTCGATATCTTGCTTGCGGTTCAGCGTTTGCACCAGGTCCACCAGCTCCTGCTGGGTCGTCGTGGCCGGCAGGGCATATTCCTCGGAATAGATCCCCGCCTCGGCGCACGCTTTTTTCTTATTGTTCACATAGGTACGAGAGGCCGGGTCATCCCCAACAATTACAACCGCAAGGCCGGGGGTCACGCCGTCGTTTTCCTGCATGGCGGCGACCTCCTGCGCAATGCCCGCGCGGACGGAAGCTGCAACCGCTTTCCCATCAATCAATTTTGCCATTTCTCTTCCTCCTCAGCTCTCTCAATGCCGCCGTCATCCCCGGCGCCGTCTGCCGCCGTCTCCGGCGCCGGCGCCTCTGCGGGGCCATCTTTTTCTTCCTCTCCCTCCGGGAGCGGCTCCTGCGCGCCGTCCTCCGGGGCTTCTTCTGCGGCGCCGGCCTGCGCAACCGCCGCGGCTTCTGCGCCGTGCTCCTCACGCAGAACATCGCCGACCGCCATATCTTCAAACAGCGTGCTCTGGCTTTCCATGATATCCTCTTCCGGTTCTTCATCGGTAATGCCGTTGAGCGCCATCACCTTGCGGGAGCCACATCCGGAAAGAGACGTGCGCTTGCGAAACACGACGAGCAGCACCGCCGCCGCCAGGACAGACGCCGCCGCCACCAGCTGCGAAACGCGCAGGTCCAAAAACGGCGTGATGAGGCTGTCGGTGCGCAGGCCTTCAATGAAGAAGCGGCCCACGCCGTACCAAATCACATAGCCCAGAAAAACCTGGCCGTCGTAACGGCGCAGCTTGCGGCTGAACATATGCAGCAGCACAAAACCGAGCAGGCACCAAAGCGATTCATACAAAAAGCAGGGATGTACCGGGCCGGAAGCGACGGCGGCCGTGGCCTCGCTTGACATGCCCCACGGGAGGTCCGTCTCCACGCCAAAGGCTTCCTGGTTGACAAAATTCCCCCAGCGGCCAATGCATTGGCCGATTAAAAAGCCAAGGGACGCGAGGTCCAGCACGGCGCCGACCTTCAGCTTGCGGAATTTCGCCATCAACGCCCCGCAAAGCAGGCCGCCGATCACGCCGCCGTAGATGCCGAGACCGCCGTCCCGCAGCGCAAAAATCTCCAGCGGGTTGTCGAGATAGCGGCTGCCGGGGTAAAATAGCACGTAGTAAAGGCGCGCGCCGATGATGCCGCCTACCAGGCCGACCAGCACGGCGTCGATGAGGCGATCCTCATCCAGCCGGAATTTTTTACAGCTCCGCATGGCGTAAAGGAACGCCAGCAAAACGCCCACGGCAATCAGGATCCCGTACCATTGGACGGAAAAGCTGCCGATCTGGAATGCGGTGCGGTTGACGTTGAACGTAATCCCCAAGCTGGGGAATTCTACATGATACATGGCGGAACACCTCCTGCTCAAGATATCGGGGAAACGACGGATAAAACGGAGCGCTCCGGGTCCATCTGCTCGCGCAGGCGCGCCTCCACATCCCCACGCGTCAGCGCAGCCACCTCTTCCAGATAGCCAAACAGCTCATTCCCGGCAAAATGCAGGGAGATCATCGTATTCGCAATATTTTCCGCGCTGTTGAGCGAAACGATGTTCCGCCCATAAACCGCTTTTTTCGCCCGCTCGAACGCCGCCTGACTGATTCCTTCGGCGCGCAGGCGCGCAATTTCTTTTTTGATCTCGGCCGCCACGCGGTCCGGGTCCGCGGATTCGCCGGAGAAAATCACACAGGCATAACCGGGACCTTCAAAATATTCGGTGTCAAACGAGAATTCGTTGACGAGCCCTTCGTCCAGCAGCCTGCGCATCAGCGGGGAGGCGTCGGATGCCAAAACCTCCAGCAGCACCTCGGTCTGCGCCAGTTTGCGCGACGGCACGCGGCCGGCAGCCGTTTCCTTGAACCCGAACTGGAACAGCGGCGCCGCCACCGGCAGCTTCTGCTCTACGCGGCTTTGCAGCACGGAATCCGGCTCCGGCGCAAAGATGCGCTCTACCGTGACCGGCTCCGATGGCTTGAGCATGCGGTCCGCCAATTCCACAACCATTTGCGGGTCGATGTTGCCTGCCACGCAGAGCGCCATATTGTTCAGATTATAAAACGTATGATAGCAGCGGTAAAGATATTCCGGCGTAATTTGGGCGATGCTCTCCACCGTCCCGGCAATGTCGGTCTTGACCGGGTGGTTGTGGTACATTGCGCCGAGCATATTGAACAGGACGCGCCACTGCGGGTCGTCGTCGTACATGCGGATCTCCTGGCCGATGATGCCCTGCTCCTTCTGCACGGTCTGCTCGGTAAAATAAGGGGATTGGACAAAATCCAGCAGGATTTCGAGCGATTCCCTCACATTCTCTGTGCACGAGAACAGATAGCAGGTCGAGTCAAAACTTGTATAAGCGTTCGCGCTCGCACCCGTCCTCGCATAGCGGGCAAAGGCGTCGCCGTCTTCGCTTTCAAAAAGCTTGTGCTCCAAAAAGTGCGCGATACCGGGCGGGACCGTGCACGGCGCGCTCTCGTCCGAGCGGCGGAACGTCGTGTCCACCGAGCCGTAGCGCGTACCGAAGATCGCGTAGGTGGAGTGGCTTCCCGGTTTGGGGAAAAGGTAGATGGGCAGCCCGGAGGGATGCTTCCCCGCAAAATAGGAGTCGCCTGTGCGCGCGCTCTTTCTCTCTTCCAGCTTCATGCCTCCTCCCCCTTCCCGGCCAAGCAATACACCGTGTCCAATTTCATTTTTCGGGCGGCCTGCGCAACCTGTTCGCAGGTCACGGCAGAGACCGCGGCCGCCGCCTCTTCCGGCGTGAGGATCCTCCCGCGGAACACCTGTGAGAGGTACCAGCTCTCCATGCCACCGAGATAATCTTCCACCGTGCGCAGGCTGTTGCACAGGCTGAGCTTCGCCGCGGCAAGCTCCTCTTCCGTCACATGGCCGGCGCGCACCTCGTCCAGCTGCCGCAGGATTTCCTGTTCCGCGCGGCCGGCATTTTTCGTCTCAACGCCGCTCTCTACCAAAAGGATGCCTTTTTGCAGCTGGAACCGCGCCGAGCAGTAGTAACACAGGCTCAGCTTTTCCCGCACGTTTAAAAACAGCTTGGAGTGCGGCGTGCCGCCCAGCACGACGGACATCAGGCGGAAGGCGCTTTCCTCTTCTTCCGGCACGTCCCCCGTGCGGAAGCCGAGCACCAGCTTCGACTGCGCGACGTCCATTTTTTCCTCCACGCGCTTGGGCTCTGCGCGCGCCTCCCGCCGCACGGTGGGAAACGGTTCCGCCGGTTCCCGCGGGATTTTTTCAAACGCCTCGCGGAAGAGCCTGGCAACGGGCTGGGGATCGCAGCAGCCGAGCGCGAGGATCTCTATCTGCGCGCTGCGCAGCAAGGATTCCCACGCAGGGACCAGTTCTTCGCGCGAAAGGCGCAGCACATCCTCCCGGCTGCCCGCGCGGTTCACGCCGTAGGGCTCCCCCTCGCAGAGGATCTCCTCACAGCGTTGGCGCGCGTAGGTCCGCTTGTCGTTGCGCTCCGAGTCCAGCATTTCCACCGCCTGACGCTGCTCCTGCAGGAAGCTGTCCTCCGGGAACTTTCCCTCTCCATCACGCAGCGGGTCGAAGATGACACTGCAAAGCAGCTTAGAATATTCCAATGAGACCGCTTCGCCCTCCAGCGCGTAGCGGTCCGCCAAGCCGGTAGCGCGCAACGAGAGCACCTGCATATCGCCGAGCTTTTGCACGTCGGCGCTCAGACCCGCGCCGTAAAGCTCCGACAGATGCTCCGCCATCTTGGTATAATCGGGATATTCCCGGCTCGTGCGGCTCATAATCGGCGGCAAAAGGGCGTTCGCCGCCGCGGTCTCCTTCCTCATGGGCGTGAGGAACGAAACCGCCAGCCGCATATTTTTGAACCGGTCATCCCGGATGCTGCGAAAGGTTACCCCTTCGCAAATTTTTTGCACTTCCACTTCTTCACCCATCCTTTTCCCCCGCGCAGGGGGCGGCCTTCCCTGTGGTTAAATGTTAGCTTTATTCATTATAGCACAGCGTTAGGGAATAGAAAAGGAATATTATTCTAAATATTTTATGAATTCAACCCGGGAATTTTCCCCAGTGCAGCGCTCCGACTCTTATGATACAAAAGATTTCTTTTGTATGAAATCCATTCCCTTTCCCTGCCCCTTTTATTTTTCCACGCAAGCGGCTTCCTATCCCCTTTGCGCCAGACCGGCCGCTGCGGCGCCGGGAACTCCCAAACGCCGCAGCGGCCTTTTCCCGCGCAGAGCGCGGCGCGCCTCAGACGGACACTTTCTCAAGCGCCTGTTTGAGGTCGTCCAAAATATCTTCGGGGTTTTCGATCCCAACCGAAAAACGGATCATATCCGGCGTGACGCCCGCTTCGGCGAGCTGTTCATCCGTCAGCTGCCGGTGGGTCGTGCTGGCAGGGTGCAGCACGCAGGTCCGCAGGTCCGCCACATGGGTGACGATGGAGGCGAGCTCGAGGTGCTCCATCAGCTGCGAGGCAGCCTGCCGCCCCCCTTTGACGCCAAAGGAGATGACGCCGCAGGTGCCGTGCGGCATGTATTTTTCCGCCAGCGCGTGGTACGGGCTGCTCTCCAGGTCCGGGTAATCAACCCAGGCAATGCGGGGGTCCGCCTCGAGGAATTTCGCCACCGCCAGCGCGTTGGAGCAGTGGCGCTGCATGCGGAGCGCCAGCGTTTCCAGGCCGAGGTTTAGCAAGAAGGCGTTCTGAGGGCTGGCCTGCGCGCCAAGGTCCCGCATCAGGTGCGTACGGGCCTTGGTGATGTAGGCCGCCCTGCCAAACTGCTTGGTATAGACGACGCCGTGGTACGATTCATCCGGCTCCGTCAGCTCGGGGAATTTTCCGTTTTCCCAGGGGAAATTGCCGCTGTCCACAATGACGCCGCCCACCTGCACCGCGTGGCCGTCCATGTATTTTGTCGTCGAATGGGTGACGATATCCGCGCCGAACTCGAACGGGCGGCAGTTCACCGGCGTGGGGAACGTGTTGTCCACAATCAGCGGGACGCCGTGCGCGTGCGCCGCACGGGCAAACATTTCGATATCCGTCACCACGAGGGACGGGTTCGAGAGCGTCTCCGCAAAGACGCAGCGGGTGTTTTCCCGGAATGCCGCATTCAACTCCTCTTCCGCCGCATTGGGCGCAAGGAAGGTGAATTCGACGCCCATCTCGCGCATGGTCTTAAAGAATAAATTGAACGTGCCGCCGTAGATGGCGCTGCTGCACACGACATGCCCGCCCGCGCGGCAGATGTTCCACACCGAGATGAGCGACGCCGCTTGGCCGGAGGATGTCAGCATGGCGCCGACGCCGCCCTCCAGCGCCGCGATCTTCTGTTCCACTGCGTCCAAGGTCGGGTTCCCCAGGCGGGTATAAAAAAAGCCGGAATCCTCCAGGTCGAACAGCTTGCCCATCGCCTCCGCCGTGTCATAAGTATAAGTCGTGCTCTGGACAATCGGCAGGACGCGCGGCTCCCCATTCTTCGGGTGATATCCGGCGTGGATGCAGTTGGTGTCAATACGGTATTCCTTCACTGGTGAAAGACCCCTTTCTTTTTCAACCTTCCTTCCCGCGCCCGGCGGGATTTCCTGACGCAGGCGCCGGCAAGGAGCGCCCGGCTCTAAGCGGGCGGGGCAACCCTGCATCAGATTCTTTCCAATCGTTCCTTATTTTAGCATAAAAATACGGCAAAATCCAGAGAAAATTCTTCCCGTCAGGGGCTTAGCACCGGCTGCAGCTGTTCCCCGCGCAGGGCCGCCTCGCAAGTAAGGTAGAGTTGCGGGAAATCCGCCACAAGCGAGCAGGGCTTCTTCTCGGGGTCGTCCTGCCGCATGGGCACGAAATAAACGTGCTTGGTATTGAGGAGACGCCCGATGTTCGGCGCGGAAGCCGCGAGCGCGTCATTGCTCGCCAGCGCCAGCACCACCGGAAGGCCAATGCGCAGGCAAGATTTCACCGCCATTGTCACCGAAGTGTCGGTGACGCCGTTGGCCAGCTTTGCCAGCGTGTTCCCCGTACACGGGGCGACGACCATCAAGTCGACGAGCCTTTTCGGGCCGATGGGTTCTGTTTCCACTATCGTATGCAAGACCGGCCGGCCGCAAAGGTCCTCGACCTCCCAGATGAAATCTGCCGCCTTCCCGAAGCGTGTGTCCGTGCTGTACGCGTTCCCGGACATGACCGGGAGCAGCTTAATCCCCCGCGCCGCCAGGCCGCGCATCTCCTGGATCGCCTGCGAAAACGTGCAGAACGAACCGCACATGGAAAATCCAAACGTCCTTTGCATGGTTCATTCCTCCTCCAGCATATGGTAAACGGTGTCTCGGATGATGCGGCCCGCCTCAACAGGCGCGGTTTTTCCCGGCAGCGAGAGCGCCTGGATGACCGGGATGCCCAGGCGGGAAGCCGCCTCCAGATCGGCGCCGCCGGGCGCCGAGGCCAGGTCGATTATTTTCGCGCCGCGCGGCAGCTTTGCCAAAAAGCGGGAGGTCAGGACAACCGCCGGGACGGTGTTGAACACCAGCGAAAAATCCGCGCAGTCCGCAAGGTTCCCGGTGCAGACCGCCCGCATGCCCAGCGTATGGATCCAGGCGAAATCGCGCTCCCGCCGCGCGCTCACCGTCACCTGCGCCCCAAGGGAGTGCAGCATGCGGCTAAGTACCTTGCCGATCCTCCCGTAGCCCACCACCAGGACCTTTTTCCCCAGGAGCACGTCCCGCGACTCCCGCAAGGCAATTTCTACCGCGCCTTCCGCCGTCGGTACCGCGTTGCGGATGGCAAATTCATCCCGGATGGAATAATCATCCCACTCCACCTCGTCCCAGAGCGCGCTGGTCTTCGTCACGCGCCCCATCATCCCGCCGTACACCGTTTTGTGCACCAAATAGCCCGCGAACGTGTCGTCCAGTGGGATTTCGCGCGTGGCAAACGGCGCGTTCAGCCGCTTCCCGTCTGTAGTGGCAGGCATAGGGAGCAAAACCACGCTGCTTTTGCCCGCTAGTTCCTCCAACCCCACCGCCTTGGTTCCGGGAATCGGCTCCGCCCGCTCCAGGCCGTGGGTGTAAACGGTAGCCCCGTCGGCGGCGAGCGCTTCCGCCAAGGCCACCTGCCGCTGGTCCCCGCCCAGGACGCCGAAACTGTTTTGATCGGTCATAAACCGGCCCTCCCATCAATCAGGTTATTATATTGTATGGGGCAGCATTTCGCAGTGTGATTCCACCCTCGGGCAGAAAAAATTGCGCGGGGACTTTATTTTCCCGGCCGAAAGCAATATAATAAAGAGAAAATGAGACCGGAGTCCGGCGGGGCCGCCGGTTATGAAGGAGTTTTGCAAATGGAACACACAGATCTGTTGGACCGGGTAACGCGCATCCATTTCGTGGGGATCGGAGGCTCCGGCATGTGCCCGCTAGC
Source organism: uncultured Clostridia bacterium (assembly GCA_944380775.1). GTDB lineage: Bacteria > Bacillota > Clostridia > Oscillospirales > Acutalibacteraceae > CALWKP01. The sequence continues at coordinate 50,438 of CALWIP010000036.1, forward strand.
GGAGATCCTGCATCACGACGGATTCCTCCTGACCGGCTCGGATGTCAATGAATCCGACACGCTCGCGCGGATCCGCTCTTACGGCATCCCGGTCTTCATGGGCCACCGTGCGGAGAATATCAACGGCGCCGAACTGGTGGTCTACACCGCCGCTGTGAAACAGGAAAACCCGGAATTGGCCGCGGCCCGCGAAAAAGGCATCCCCACGCTGGAACGCTCCGTGATGCTCGGCATCGTCACGCGGCGCTACCGCAACGCGGTTGCCATCTCCGGCACACACGGCAAAACGACGACCACCGCCATGCTCACGCAGCTTTTGACCCTGGCCGGCGCCGACCCCACCGCCATCATCGGCGGGAAATTGCCGTTTTTGAACGGGAACAGCCGCGTGGGCCGCTCGGAAACCATCGTCTGCGAGGCGTGCGAATATGTCGACACGTTTTTGCAGCTCACGCCCGCCGTCTCCGTGATTTTGAATATTGATGCAGATCATTTGGATTATTTTGGCACGGTGGAAAGGATCATCCGCTCGTTCCGTCAATTTGCGCGCCAAACCACCGGGCTGCTGGTGGTAAACGGCGACGACGAAAACGCGATAGCCGCGGTGCGCGGCGTGGAAGGACCGCGCCTGCTCACCTTCGGCTTTGGCCAGCAGAACGACTACGCCGTGCGGGAGCGGGAACCGGACGGCGCGGACTGCTCGTTTACGCTCGCCCGGCAAGGGGAACCGCTCGCGGAAATCTCTCTTTCGGTTCCCGGGCGGCACAACATCCTCAACGCTGCCGCTGCCGCTGCCGTCGCGGACCAGATGGGCGTCCCGCCGGAGCAGATTGCCCAGGGCTTGCACGCATTCACCGGCGTCCACCGCCGCTTCGAAATCCTCGGGCGGTTTGGCGGCGTCACCGTCGCGGACGATTTTGCCCACCACCCCACGGAGCTGGCCGCGACGTTGGCCGCCGCGCGGCAGATGCGGTTCCGCCAGATTTGGGCCATTTTCCAGCCGCACACCTACTCGCGCACTGCCCTGCTGATGGACGATTTTGCTAAGGCGCTCTCGATTCCGGACCACGTCGTTCTCACAGAGATTCTCGCGGTACGGGAGACCAATACCTACCAGGTCTCTTCGGCGGACCTGGCGGCAAAAATCCCGGGCAGCCTCTGCCTTCCCTCGTTTGAGGAAATCGCCTCCTACGCCGTGGCGCACGCGCAGCCGGGGGACCTCATCCTTACGCTGGGCGGCGGCGACATTTACAAATGCGCCAACCGTATTGTGGAAAAATACCGCGCAGCTGCGCCCCGCGCATAACGGGCGAGAACTGGAGAAAGCAAAAGGCCGCTGGGCGTTCCCCAACGGCCTTTCCTTTTGGGCGGCAAGCCGCCTATGTTCTGTACGGCCCGTTTCAACCGGCACAGGCCTGTTGGTCCGCGTTCCGCTGAATGTGGAACCATTTCCGCAGGAAAAAACCCAGGAATTTCGGGCTCTTGACCACAACAACTTTCATACGGCAAACCTCCCATGTGACAAATTCAGCGCCGGCAAAGCGCTACGCCTAAATACAGGATGATGACCGCCAGCACGAACATCATCACCCCCGTCGGGCAAAAGCAGGAGAGGACCAAGCCCAGCCCAAACGCAATCGCGTACTCCGCCTTGCAAAATCCCGGCCTCCGCATGTTCCCACCGCCTTACCGGCCCGCTCTTTCGGCCTCTGTACCAGTATATACCGCCTCCCCGTCTTTTGTGAGCGTAAAACGCCGCACGGCCTCTGCAAGCAGGCTGTGCGGCGTATCTTTTACGGCTCCGGCCGGTCTTCCGTTTTTTCTACAATGACCAAAGCGACCCCTTCATGCAAGTGGATTTCAGCCCGTTGGCCGAGGACGCGGTTGCTCACGCCGAGCGGCAGGTCTGCGCTGAGCGGGTACGCCGTGAGCGGATATTCCAAGCCCTGGTAAGAGACGGTACAGCGCGGCCCCGCAAACGGGAACACGGAGACCGTCCGCCCCGCCATCTCCGTCAGCGTAAGCCGTCCCTCCGTGAGCAGGAATACGTCGCAA
>CALWIP010000037.1 GCA_944380775.1 uncultured Clostridia bacterium
ATATCATCCGCAGCTTCGGTTACAACTGACATCTTCGGATTTTTTTCCAAGTGTAGGTTTGTCAATGATGTGTTACACATTGGGGAAAGCGAATAAGACCTGCTTGGGAGAGCGCCAAGAGAGGGGACGCATAGGGAAGTTGTTGTAAGCGCGTTCGCGGACGGCAAGCTGGGCTTTGAAATCCTCGAAGCTGTAGAAACGATGAGAAGCGTAAAACTCCTCGTTGTCTTTGCGGTGACTGCGCTCCACTTTGCCGTTGTGACGTGGGGTATAGGGACGGATGAGCTTGTGGCGGATGCCGAGCTTTTTCAGTTCCAGTTCAAAGAGGGTCGGTTTGTCGGAGCCTTTGGGCAAAAGGCGGTTGGTAAACTCGGCACCGTTGTCTGTCTGGACGCATTCAATGAGATACGGGAATTTTTTCACAACATGGCGCAGGAAAACAGCAGAGGAATAGGTGCTGTGCTCTTGAAAAGCCTCAATGTACCGAAACCGGCTGTACTCATCCAGGAAAGTATATTGAAACCATTGCGTGGGCTCCTGCTGGTTCACGATGCAAGTTTGCGGGACAAATTTCACATCGATTTGGACCCGCTGGCCGGGGTGTTGCATCTGCTCGTAGGGCTTGGGGATATACTTGGGGTTTGGCAGCTTTACTGCCATCGCGCCACGTTTTCGCAGGAAACGATACAGCCCGGAAATGGATCGGGTGTAGCCTTTCTGCCTGAGCTTGGCCCACAGCACCACGATTCCGGTGTTCGGGTTGCGGCGACGCATGTTCAAAATGAGCTTGATTTCCTCCGGCGTGTGCTGGTTTGGGTGCTGATGCGGCCGGTGAGAACGGTCTGCCAGCGATTGGAGCGTACCGTCGTCCCGCTTGCGCCAGCGGTAGATATACTGCCGGTTCAACCGGTAGCGGATTGCTGCCGCTGTGACGCCGTGCTTGTTCGAATATTCAATTACTGCTTGCCTAAAGCTCATGGTTTGTGTTATCTTATTCATAGCGGATAGGGTGACACCTGCCTTTGGGTTTTGTCTCGCAACTCAACCTTAACACAGGTCTCTCCTATTCGCTATCTTTTTTTCTTATTTGTTACACTTCATTGTAACACCTACAAACGGCGGTTTTTCCCTCGCGTTTTTGAAAAAAAACCGCGCGCCCGAGGGAACGGGCGCGCGGCAGGGCCGGCTTTTGGCGCAGGGGTCAGCGCAGGAAGCCTTCGATAATCTTCGCCTCGGCCTCCGCCTCCGTCAGGCCGAGCGTCTTGAGCTTGAGCAGCTGCTCCCCGGCAATTTTGCCGATGGCGGCCTCATGGATCAGCGAGGCGTCCTCGTTGCGGGCGTCCAGCTCCGGGGAAGCGCTGACGGAACCGTTCTCCGAAAGGATGGCGTCGCACTCGGAATGCCCCGTGCAGCGCGCATTGCCTGCGATGCGGGAGCGGTACGTCTGGCGGGAATTGCCGCGCGCAACGGAGCGCGAAACCAGGTCGACGCCCGCGCCATCCCCGTTGATTTCCACGTCAAACTCGGTCGCGGCCTTCTGGTCCCCCTCGGTGAGCAGGCGCTCGCGGATGGTCAGCTTCGCGTTTTCGGCGAGTTCCGCCGTGGTCTTGCGGTTGGAGTCGTCCAGGCCGCCAATTTGAGAGGTGTCCATCTCAAGCGACGCGCCCTCCTTCAAAAAGACGGAGGTCACCGGGTCAATGGAGCGTTTCCCGGCGCCGCCGCCGGTTCCGATGTGCTTTTCCAGGTAGAGCACATGGGCGTTTTTCTCCAGGAAAAAGCGGTGTACGCCATTGTGCCGGGCGGGCTCGCCGCTCTCGTTGTGGACGCCGCAGCCCGCGGAAATCGTCACGTCCGCGCCCTCGCCAATGTAAAAATCGTTGTATACCAGGTCGTCAATGTCGCCGTGCGTCACGCACGCGGGGATGGAGACGGTTTCGCCCGTTGTGCCGGGCAGCACATGGATGTCCAGGCCCGGGAGGTCCGCCTTCGGCTCAATGCGGATGTGCTCCGTCGAGCGGAATTCGGCGCACTGGCCGTCTTCCCGGATGCTGTACGCGCCGGGGAAGCTGCCGGTCCAGTTTGAAATGGTTTCTAAGAGCTTTTGCGTAATGCTGTTCATGAGACCTTCGCCCCTTCCTGATTCGGGCACCAGGCGCAGCCCTCGCGGTCCTCGCGCAGCAGGCCGGGCAGGATCTGGGCCTTCGGGCCCTGCGCCGTCACGCTGCCGCCGGAGATGACGACAATCTCGTCGGCAATGGAGAGGATGCGCTCCTGGTGGGAGATGATGACGAGCGTGCCCTTGAGCGAGCGGCGCACGTCGAGGAATACGTCGATGAGGCCGGCGAAGCTCCAGAGGTCGATGCCGGCTTCCGGCTCGTCGAAGATCATCAGCTTGGTGTTGCGCGCGAGGACGGAAGCAATTTCAATGCGCTTGATCTCGCCGCCGGAAAGGCTGTTGTTGATCTCGCGGTCCATGTAGTCGCGGGCGCACAGGCCGACCTTGCTCAGCAGCGTGCACAGCTGGGTTTCGTCCAGCTGGGAACGCGCGGCCAGCTCCAAAAGGTCGCGCACAGTCAGGCCTTTGAAGCGCACCGGCTGCTGGAATGCATAGCTGATGCCGGCGCGGGCGCGCTCGGTGACGCCAAAGCCGGTGATGTCCTGCCCGTCCAGCAGGATGCGGCCGGAATCCGGCGTTTGCAGGCCGGCAATGAGCTTCGCAAGCGTGGTCTTGCCGCCGCCGTTCGGCCCCGTGATGACCGTGAGCTTCCCGTCCGGGAAAGCGAGGTCCACGTTTTTCAAAATGGAATCCCCGTCGGGCGCCGCCCAGGAGATGCCGCAAAGTTGTAACATACGTTCCTTTTCCTTTCTATGCCGGTTGGCTCAGCGGGGCGGGCCGCAAACGGCCCGAATTCCCCACTCTCCACTATAATACGTCCGGGTTCGATTGTCAACCTGCCGGGCCGCCGCAGCAGCGCGCGGCAAACGAAAAGAACGCCGCGCGGGTCGTCAGTTCCTCCGAGCGCTCCGCCGCCGCGCGCTTGACGTGCTCCGGCAAAGAGAGATACACCTGCTCGGCGTAGGGATCCTCGTCGAGCAGGTCGTTGAGCGTCGCCGCCATCTTCCGCCACCTCCGGATTTTCAAAAGGATACGGGTAGTATATGCGCCCGCCGCGCGGCCATACGCCCCGGCCGCGCCGGACCGTTCAAAGAGCTTGCAAAATCAGGGGAGGGGAATCGAAATTTTTAGATGATCTGCGAAATTTGCCGGGGGAAATTGCGCGCCGCGCGCCGCCGTGCTACAATAGGGAAAACCGCCCCCGGATTCGCCGGGGGATTAGGAGGGAACTGTATGGAACAGAAGAACAACGAAAACGCTGCCGGGCAGGCCGCAACGGCCGGGGGAAAGGCCCTGGCCCTGCTGAAAAAGGCTTTCCAGCGGTATTTGATCGACGCGATGAGCGCGATGGCGCTGGGCCTTTTTTCCTCGCTGATTATCGGCCTCATCCTCTCGCAGCTCGCGCAGATCCCCGCGCTCTCGTTTTTGGGGCCTTATTCCGAGGTCGCCTCGGCGTCTTCTCCGGTGGTCGGCTCGGCCATCGGCGCGGCGGTCGCGTGGGGCCTGAAGGCGAAGCCGCTGGTCATCTTTTCGTGCGTGGTGTGCGGCGCCTTTGGCTATGACGCCGGCGGCCCCGTCGGCGCTTACATCGCCGGCGTGTTCGGCGCGGAGATCGCCCGCCTGGTGAGCGGCAAAACGAAGGTGGATATCATCCTCACGCCGGTCGTCACGGTCATCTCCGGCAGCATCGCCGGGCAGCTTGTCGGCCCCGGCGTGCAGAGCCTCATGGCCGGCCTCGGCGAGGTGGTCAACCGCGCGACGGAGCTCTCCCCGCTGCCAATGGGCATCCTCGTCTCCGTCATTGTCGGCATGGTCCTCACCGCGCCCATCAGCTCGGCCGCGCTCTGCATCATGCTGGACCTCAGCGGCATCGCCGCGGGCGCGGCGGTGGTCGGCTGCTCGGCGCAGATGGTCGGCTTTGCGGTGGCCAGCTTCCGTGAGAACGGCTGGGGCGGCCTGGTCTCGCAGGGCATCGGCACCTCGATGCTGCAATTCGGCAACATCATGCGCCGCCCGCAGATCTGGATTGCCCCGACGCTCGCGAGCGCCGTGCTGGGGCCCATTTCCACCTGCGTGCTGCGCATGACGAACACCGCCTCCGGCGCGGGCATGGGCACCAGCGGCCTGGTGGGCCAGTTTGGCGCGTTTGCCGCCATGGCGGGGACCATGCCAGACTGGCAGATCCTGCTGGAAGTCGCCGTGATGCATTTCCTCGCCCCGGCGGTGCTCACCCTGCTGTTTGACCGCATCCTGCGGCGCATCGGCTGGGTGCGCGACGGCGACATGAAGCTGCAGCAGGCCCAGTGAACGCGGGAAAGGGGGACCCCGCGTGAGAATGCGGAAAAAGGATTGGGCGAGGCCGGAATTGGCCGCCTGCCCGTATTTTGTGGAGGACCCGCGCGCGCTGCGCGGGCATTGGGCGGAGCGGTTCCCCCGCCGGCAGCCGCTGCACGTGGAGCTGGGCTGCGGCAAGGGCGTGTTCACGGCGGAATTGGCGCGGCGCAACCCGGGCGTCAATTTCCTGGCGGCAGATATGAGCCCAGACGTGCTCGGCGTGGCGCGCCGCAATGCGGAAAACGCCTTCGCCGCCGAAGGCCGCCGCCCGGAAAACCTGCTGCTCGCCGCGTTCCGCGTGGAGGGCGTGGCGGAGATCCTCAGCGCGGAGGACTGCGTGGAGCGGCTCTACCTCAATTTCTGCAACCCGTGGCCGCGCGCCAAGCACCACAAAAAGCGCCTCACGCACCCGAACCAGCTGGCGCTGTACAAGGGGTTCCTCCGCCCCGGCGCGGAAATCTGGTTCAAGACGGACGACGCGGACCTCTACCTGGCAACGCAGCGCTATTTTGCCGCGGCCGGGTTTGAGATCCTCTCGCAGACGGCAGACCTCTACGCGCTCGGCGACCCGGAGAACATCCCCACGGAGCACGAGCTGCTCTTTGCTTCGCAGGGCGTGCCGATCAAGCGCATCGTTGCGCGCTGGCCCGGCGGGGACTCCCCCGCGCCGGTGGACCGCCGCCTGCGCTGAAGCGCGCATCCCCCCGGGCGCAGGCCTGCCCAGACCCAAAAGCCCCGCAAACGGAACGGCTCCGTTTGCGGGGCTTTTGCGCGCTTGTTTTGAGGGGCCTGTTTTGCGGCTCACTCCGCCAGGGAATCCCGCGTGACGCTGCGGACCCAGCCGCTGCCGCGGACCCGCCACCAGCAGACGAACGTCTTGATCATCTCGTCCGACTTGAACAGCGCATACACCACGATGACCGGCGCGCCCAGCGCCATCCCGGCGAGGAAGCCCAGCGGCACCGCCACGCCCCAGAGCGTGACAATCTCCGTGAACATGCAGAAGCGCGTGTCGCCGCTGCCGCGCAGGATGCCGACGATGGAGACGCCGCTGTTCGAGATGAAGAACACGACCACCGCCGTGAGGTACAGCATCTGCTTGGCCAGCGCCTTCGTCTCAGCGGAGACGTTGTAGAAATCCACCATCATGTCGCGGCTCAGCACAATGAGCAGCGCCGCGAAGACGCCCATCACAATGGCGAAATATTTCATCGTGCGCCCGCGGCGCGCCGCAAGCTCCACCTTGCCCTCGCCGATGGTCTTGCCAATGATGACGGCCGTCGCGTTCGCCACGCCGAAGATGACCAGCGTCGCCAGCTGCTGGATGACGCTGATGATCGCGTTTGCCGAAACGGCCAGCGTGCTCATGTGCCCAAACAGGACGGACTGCATGGCGATGCCCATCGACCACGCCACCTCGTTGACCACCACGGGCGTGCAGTAGCGGCGGAGGTCCGCCGAGAGGCTGCGGTTGCGCAGCAGCAGGTCCGTAAAGCGGAAGCGCAGGCGGCGCTCCGCGAAAAAGACATAGATGATGACAATCAAGAATTCGACGATCTTCGCAATGGTCGTGGCCAGCGCCGCGCCCTTGACCTCCATGCGCGGCGCGCCGAACTTGCCGAAGATCAGCACGTAATTGAGGAACCCGTTCGTCACCAGGCCCGCGCAGTTCGCAATGACCGCCACGCGCACCTTTTCCACGCTGCGCAGCAGCGTGGTGAGCGAATTGGACACGCCGAAGAAAAAGTACATCCAGCCCACATAGCGCAGGTAATCCACGCCGGCGTCGAGCACGGCCGGGTCAGAGGAAAAGATCATCATCAGCTGGCGCGGGAACAGCAGCGCCGCCGCCGTGAGCAGCACGCCGACCGCCGTGGCCAGCCGCACCACCGTCGCCACAATGACCTTCACCGGCTGCAAGTCCTTTTTGCCCCAGTACTGCGCCGTCAGCACCGCCGAACCGCCCGCCAGGCCGTAGATGAACAGCGAGTAGACGTTGAAAATCTGCGTGCCAAGCGACGACGCCGTCAGCGGCACGTCGCCCAGCTCGCCGAGCATCAGCGTGTCGAGCATCTGCGTGAGAAACGTGATGAGGTTTTGCAGCGCCACCGGGATGGCGATGGTCACCACCATCCGGAACAATTCCCGGTCCCATTCCCGTTTTTTCCTAATTCCTGTTGCCATTCCCAAAAAAATCCTCCTTACTCCTCCCGCGGGGCGCAAAAATCCCCCCGCGCGGGCAGGGGAAGCGCCCCCGCCGCCGGGAGGTTCCTGCGTTTTTTGTCACCGCTGGTAGATAATTTCCTCCGGCGACTTGTAAATGCTCCGCTCCGGCACATAGCCGCGCACGCTGGAGAGCGGGTAGATCCGCGTGCCGCGCCCAACCATGCAGCCCGGGTTCAGCACCGTGTTGCAGCCGACCTCTACGCCGTCGCCGAGCACCGCGCCAAATTTCTTCAGGCCGGTTTCTGCGCGCTCAATGCCCACGCGCACCGTCACCAGGCTTTTGTCCGACTTCACGTTCGACGTGATGGACCCCGCGCCCATGTGCGCGCGGAACCCGAGGATGGAGTCGCCGACATAATTATAATGCGGAACCTGCACGTTGTCGAACAGGATGACGTTTTTCAATTCCGTAGAATTGCCCACCACGCAGCCTTCCCCCACCAGGATGTTCCCGCGCAGGAACGCCCCGGGACGCACCTCCGTGCCGGGACCGATGACCGTTGGGCCGAGGATGACGGCGGTTTCGTAGACCTTCGCCGTGCGCGCCACCCAGACGTCCGCGCCGCGGCGCTCGTAGTCCGCCGCGGGCAGCGTTTCGCCGATGGCCCGGACCCATGCGCCAATCTGCGGCAGCGCCTCCCACGGATATTTCGTCTTCTTCAGTTCTTTTCCCGCCAACGAGTGGGAAAAGTCGAAGAAATTCTGCGTTTGCAGCAGTTCGCTCATCGTAAGGACCCCCTCTTTCCTTCTTTGCTCCATCATAGCAAAAAGGCGCGCGGATGTCCAGGCCCTGGGGGAAAATTCCCTGGGAGGCGGCGGGAATCATTGATAATAAATTAACAAATACGGACAGCAAAAAACCGGCCGAAGCCGGTTTTTTGCTTTTTGGGGAGGAGTTGTATTGAAAAAGGTGCGGCGGAAACGCCGCAGGAGCTTGTAATCAAAGCAGGTTTCCAGGGCTTTTTTCTCCCTGTGCTTTTATTATAGCCGCCCGGGGGCCGTCTGTCAACAATTTAACAAAGGTTTTACAGCGAATCTCCCTTTTCGATAAATGGGGGGCGGAAAACCCGCCCCCGCTTTATTCGGAATGACAAACCGCCCGGGCCCTGCGTTATTCCTGTACGCCGGGAACCTTCGGCAGCGAGTCGAAGCCGGGCTGCAGGTCCGCGTCGGTGGGGATATAGTCCGTCATGGTGCCGTCGTGGAACGAGCTGTAGGCCGCCATGTCGAAGTAGCCGGTGCCCGTCAGGCCGAAGAGGATGACCTTCTCCTCGCCGGTCTCCTTGCAGCGCAGCGCTTCGTCAATGGCGCAGCGGATGGCGTGGGCCGATTCCGGCGCAGGCAGGATGGTCTCGACCTTTGCAAAGAGCACCGCGGCCTCAAACACCTTGGTCTGCTCGTAGGAACGCGCCTCGTTGAGGTAGCCGTCGTGGTACAGCTTGGAAATGACCGGCGACATGCCGTGGTAGCGCAGGCCGCCCGCATGGTTGGCCGAGGGGATGAACCCGCTGCCCAGCGTGTACATGCGCGCCAGCGGGGTGACCTTGCCGGTGTCGCAGAAGTCGTAGGCGTAGCGGCCGCGCGTCATAGACGGGCAAGAGGCCGGTTCCACCGCGATGAAATACGGGTCGCGCTCGCCGCGCAGCTTGTCGCGCATGAACGGCGCGATGAGGCCGCCGAGGTTGGCGCCGCCGCCCGCGCAGCCGATGCCGATGTCCGGGTACTCGCCGATGATCTTCATCGCTTCCTCGCACTCCAGGCCGATGATGGACTGGTGCAGCAGCACCTGGTTGAGCACCGAGCCGAGCACATAGCGCACGCCGTCGGAGGTGGTGGCCTTTTCAATGGCCTCCGAGATGGCGCAGCCCAGGCTGCCGGTGGTGTCCGGGTCCTTCGCGAGGATGGAGCGGCCCACGGCGGTGGTGTCGCTCGGGCTGGCGACGATGTCCGCGCCGAACGTGCGGATAATCTCGCGGCGGTACGGCTTCTGCTGGTACGAGCCCTTCACCATGTAAACGGTGAGCGGCAGGCCGAAGAACGCGCAGGCTTCGGCCAGCGCGGTGCCCCACTGCCCGGCGCCGGTCTCGGTGGTCAGGCCCTTGAGGCCCTGTTTTTTGGCGTAGTACGCCTGCGGCACGGCGGAGTTCAGCTTGTGGCTGCCGGAGGTGTTGTTGCCCTCGTACTTGAAGTAGATGTGCGCCGGGGTGCCGAGGTAGCGCTCAAGGTCATAGGCGCGGTTGAGCGGCGAGGGCCGGTACATCTTGTAGATGTCGAGCACTTCTTCCGGGATGTCGAAATACGGCGTGTCGTTGTCCATCTCCTGCGCGGCGAGTTCCTCGCAGAAAATGGGGTAGAGGTCCTCTTTTTTCACGGGCTCCCCCGTGGCGGGGTTGCGCAGCGGGTCCGGCTTCTCCTTCATGTCCGCGCGCAGGTTATACCATTGCTTCGGCATCTGGTCTTCCGTTAAAATCAGGCGGTGGGGGATCTTTGCCATTTGGGGTGCACTCCTTTCATCCATAAAACGGCGGCCGGGAAATAAAAAACGCTCTTGCCCCTTCTCAGGGACAAGAGCGTAAACTCCTGCGGTACCACCCAGATTGGCGCAAAAGCGCCCGCTTGTTCCGCGCACCAACATGCGCGCTCCCTTGATAACGGGCGGAGTTCCCGTCAAAGGCTACTGCGCCGTGCGGTTCGCCTTTGCCCTCGTAAGCCCATTCGCCGGGACCGCCCTGCCGCGCTTCCACCGCTGCGCCGCTCTCTGGAAAGACGTTTGCTCCCGGGTACTTCTCTTACTCGCCGGTTTCAATTATGGGTGTATCATACCACGCCCGGGCGGCCTTGTCAAGCGGGGTCCCGGAAAAAATTTTTCCCCGGCCCCGGCCGTTTTATGCGCCGCCTGGCTTTTTCCCGCGGTTTTCTTCGCGCGCGCGGCACTGCGGGCATTTGCCGTATAGCGTCAGGCTGTGGGACTCCACGGTAAAGCCGGTCCCGCGGGCGAGCTCCTGCTCCAGGCCGTGCAATGGGCACTGCGTCAGGCGGATGCGCCGCGCGCACCCGGTGCAAACAAGGTAATGCCCGTGCCCCTGCGCCGCCGTGTAGCGGGCCGCGCCGTCGCGGAAATCTTCCTTTTGCGCCAGGCCTTCCTGCAAAAAGCGCTCCAAATTGCGGTACACCGTGGAGAGCGCCGCCGCGGGGAATTCCCCGCGCAGCGCCGCGTGCAGCTCTTCCGCCGTGAGCGGGCCTTCGGCGTTTGCCAGCAGGCGCAGAATCGCCGCGCGCTGGCGGGTCCGTTTCAGCTCCGCCATGGTTCATTTCCCCGCGGCGGCCTTGGCCTTGAGCGGCGGGTAGATGTTGTAGATGGTGCGGTCCTTCGCCACCATGGAGATCGGCACCTGCGGCGCCAGCCGGTGGATGCGCTCGATAAACCCGTTGCTCGGCGTGCCCGCCATGCCGGTGACCAGGTGCGTCGCGCCGGTCTGCTTCAAAAACCCCGCCGCAATGAGCGCGGGCGAATCGTCAAAATAAACCGTCATGTCGGCCCCGGCGTCGCGCGCCGTCTGCCGCAGGTATTCCAGTTCTTCGCAGTCGGCGTCGTAACCGGCCGAAGCCGGCTGCACGCACAGAACCTGGAGCTCCGCCTGCCGCTCCAGCGCGAGCTGTTTCCCCACCTGGATGAGCCGGTCGCAGTCCCGCTGCCCTGTGACGCACACCAGGATCGATGCTTTTTTCTTCATTCCAGCGCCCCTTTCTTGTGGATTGACGCGTGTTCCCTCCCTCTCTAAGTATAGAGGGTTTCCCGCGCGGGATGGTAACCGCCCGGTGTCTAAATTATTAATAAATTGTGAATAAAATAGAATTTTTCCATAAAAATTAAAAGGGAAAACATAAATTTCTAGCGATGAGAACCAAAGGATCCCGCGAAAAAAGACCAAAAAGCCCCGCGGCGTTCCCGGCGCGGGGCGAAGGGGAAACGGTCAGGCTGCGGGTTCGGAAGAGGCGTCCCCGCCGTCCGTGTAGATAAAGCGGATAATCTCCTCCGAGTTCAGGCGCAGGTCCGGCAGGAGCACCTGGGCGACGCTGCCGCCGAGCATGACGCGCTCGTTGGTATAGCCGCCGTCGATGGGCAGGCGGTTCTGCTCGATGGGATAGTTGAGGTAGGTGAGGGAATTGGCCGCGAGCTGGAGGATCTCGTTTTTGCTGATGCTCGTGGTAATCTCGCCGAGCGCGCTGTAAATGGCGTTGTTGATGGAGCCGAGGTCGGCGCTTTTAAATTCCTCCACCAGGCTGGAGATGACGTTGCGCTGGCGCTGCGTGCGCTCAAAGTCGTCGCCGATGGCGCGGATGCGCGAGTAGTAACGGGCCTGCAGGCCGGTGAGGCGGTAGGTGCCGCCGCCGGGCAGGGCGTTTTCCCAGCTTTCGCCGGAGTGCTGGTTGATGAGGTCCGCCTCCGCGTCGCTGACGGTGATGGTCACGCCGCCAATCTTGTCGATGGTGTGGGTAAAGGCGTCGAAATCGACGATGACCCAGCGGTCGATATCCACCCCGAAATTGCTCTCGATGGTCTGCACGGTGAGCGTCGGCCCGCCGAGCGAATACGCCGAATTGATTCGGTTGCTGCCGTAGCCGGGGATTTGCACATAGAGGTCGCGCATAATCGACGTGAGCTTGAGCTTTTGGTGGCGCGTGTCCACCGAGACGAGGATCATGCTGTCGCTTCGGCCGACGTCGTTGGCCTGGTAGTTGTCCACGCCGATGACGAGGATGTTCATAATGGCGTCGTCATGGTACAGGCCGTTGACGAGCGTGGCGTCGCCCTGCAGCCAGTCTGAGACGACGGGCTGCGAAATTTCCGCCCCGGCGGAGCTCTCCGCCTGCGAGGGGTCCCTGCTCTGCTGCGAAACAGCCGGCGGGTCCTCCGCGTAGCGGACTTGGCTGAGCATATATTCGCCGTAGAAGCATACCCCGCCCACCAGCAACAGCAGCGCGCTCACGACGGACACGGCAATGTTGATGACGAGGTCCTTCCGGTTCTTTCCGTTTTTTCCCGCGCGCACCGCGCGGCCCAGTTTTTCCACAAAATTCTCCCTTTCCGTTTGCGCCTGCATCAAAATGATTCGATGATTTTTCTTATTATAACCGCCTTTTTTTGCGGGATATTTTCATATAAGAATTAAAAACGAAGATTCCGGAAAATGCCTGCGCCCAGGCCGCTCACATCCCGCCGAGCTCGTCGAGCGTGAGGTGGAACGACGGCAGGAATTCGCGTAAGAAGCAGTCCACCTCCGGCAGGTTCATCGCCTGCAACGCGCGCAGGGTGGATTCCTCCGCGCTGCGGAATTCGCCGTTGCCCATGCGGCGCTCCTCGAGGCATTTGATGAGCGCAGAGAGCTTGTCCGCGGCCTTCACCAGCGGGAGCAGCGGCGCGTCCTCCGGCGCGGGGGCGCCCAGCAGCGGGGCGTAGGCGGGGCGCAGGTCCTCCGGCAGCAGCGAGAGCAGGCGGCTGCCCGCGCTTTGCTCCACCTCGCGGTAGGCCTCGCGCAGCTCCGGGCTGTGGTATTTCACCGGGGTGGGCATGTCGCCGGTGAAAATCTCCGGCGCGTCGTGGAACAGCGCCAGCGCGGCGGCGCGCTCGGGGTTTACGTCCCCGCCAAAGCGCGCGTTGCGCAAAACGGCCAGTGCGTGCGCGAGCACAGCCGTTTCCAGGCTGTGCTCGCTGAGGTTTTCCTGCCGGGTGTTGCGCATCAACCCCCAGCGGTCAATATATTTCATGCGGGCGAGCATGGCGAAAAAATGGTACATGGCGCAGCCTCCGTGCCCCGCGCAGGCGGGAGCCTTTTTTGCCATTATACCGCCGCCGCGCCGCCCCGTCAACCGGCGCGCGGGCCGGTTTTGTCACCGCGCAATGGGGAATTCCTGCACGCCGTACGCGCCGGGCGCAATGGTATATTTGTCAAACGACACCACCGGGTCCCCGTTTTCGTCCAGGTAGAAGCCGGTGTCCTCCGTCACGCCGGTAAAGCCGAGGTCCCCTTCAAAATAATCCGCTTCCCCGGCGGCCTCGCGTTCCGCCATCTGCGCGCGGATGCTCTCGTCGGCCGTTTCCTTCCAGTCCGGGCCGAGCACGTCCGCGAGCGTCAGCCGCTCGCCGGTCTCCAGGTCGATGTTGTAAAAATATTGCACGACGTTCGCGCTGGCCATCACGTCCGTGCGCGTGACGACGAACGAAAGCGCCTCCCCGTTCGAGCATTTCACCTCGTAGCGGATGTCCAGCGCATGGCGGCCGGTTTCCGGCACGGAGCCGAACGCTTCCTCATAGGCCTGCGCGCCGGCGTCCGCCTGGGCTTGCACCTCGGCGACCGCCCCGTCAATCAGCGCCTGGATTTCCGCGTTGACCTCCTTTTCCGTTTCCGGGTGGCCGGTGCCGTCCACCGCCGGCGCCTGCACGGTGATCTGCGCCGTCTCCGACTGCCAGGCATAGGTGCGGAACGTGAACACGCGCGCCACCCCGCCCAGCACCGGCAGGTTGGCCGCCGCCTGGGCAAAGGCGGGGCTCACGTTCAGGCCGGCCACAAACACGGTGCAGCAGGCCGCGGCCAGCGCCAGCGCCGCCTGCGCGGGGCGGTACGGCTTTTTGCCGCGCCGGCGCTCGCCTTCTTCCACGCCGCGGCGCACGCGCTCCGGCAGCTCCGCGGGGATGGGCGTTTCCCGGTATTCCTCCGCCGCCTGTTTCTTCCAATCGTTCCATTTCATCGGCTTCACTCCTCGCTCATCTCGGTTCTCAGCAGTTTCAAGCCGCGGTAGAGCCGCGTTTTCACTGTGTTTGGGTTGGTCCGCGTCACGCGCGCAATGTCCTCGAGCTTCAGGTCCTCAAAGTAGCGCAGCAGGATCACCGTGCGCACCGGGGGCGGCAGGCGGTCCAGCGCGCGCAGCAGGTCCAGCCGGGCGGGCACGTCCGGCAGCGCCTGCTCCGGCAGGTCCGCGGGAAGTTCCTCGGGCGACTGCCGCTTGGACCGGCGCAGCAGGGAGAGCGCTTCGTTGACCAGAATGCGGTAAAACCACACGCGCATGCTCTCCGCGCGGCGCAGCTTCCCAGACTTTGCAATGGCTTTGGCAATCGCCTCCTGCACGACGTCCAGCGCGTCGTCCGGGTTTTTGGTGTAGCGGTAGGCCAAGCGGTAAAAATCCCGCTGGTGGCCCTCCAAATATTCCAGCAGCGCCTGCGGCGCGGGCTTTTCGGTCACTGTGGGGTCCCCCTTTTCCGTGCGCCGCAGCGCACCGTTGCAACTACTTAAGAGACGCGGGGGCGGGAGGGAAAGTTTCCGCCCCCCTGCAAAATTTTCCCGCGCCCTTGACAATTTGCGAAAACCTGCTATGATTAGGATAATCGGAAAAAGAGAAGAAAAGAAGAGCTACGAAAAGGAGAGTACGCAGCGGACGCTTTCAGAGAACCCCCGGGCGCTGGAAAGGGGGCAAGCACGAACCTGCCGAACATGGCCTTGGAGCTCCGCACCGAAAAGGGGTTCCCCCTCTTAGGCTGCGGCGGGTCCGCCCGTTACCGCGGAGGGCTGTCGCACGCATTGGCCGCAGCCTGCGAGCCGTTCCCCGCGAGGGGGCGGGAATCCGGGTGGTACCGCGGGAGTTCGCTCTCGTCCCTGAACTTGTTTCAGCGACGGGGGCTTTTTCTTTTTCCTTTCCGCTTGCCCGCGGCGAAACGGGGAAGCAAAAAAATCCAGGAGGGATGGGATGGGACAGGAAACGATGATCCGGATCCGGGATCTGGGGAAGACGTTCCACACCAAAGACGGGGACGTCGCCGCGCTGCACGGGATTTCCCTCGACATTCAAAAGGGGGATATCTTCGGCATCATCGGCATGAGCGGCGCGGGGAAGAGCACGCTGGTGCGCTGCATGAACCTGCTGGAACGCCCCACCGAGGGCGAAGTGGTGTTCGACGGCGTGGACCTCTCCGCGCTGACGGACCGGCAGCTGCGCGAGACGCGCCGCTCCATCGGGATGATCTTCCAGCAATTTAACCTTTTGATGCAGCGCACCGCAGAGGAGAACGTGCGCTTCCCGCTGGAGATTGCGAAAACGGACCGCAAGCAGGCGGCGGCGCGCGCCAAGGAGCTGCTGGAGCTGGTCGGCCTTGGGGACCGGCTGGGCGCGTACCCGGCGCAGCTCTCCGGCGGGCAGAAGCAGCGCGTGGCCATTGCGCGGGCGCTCGCCTCGAACCCGAAGGTGATCCTCTGCGACGAGGCGACCAGCGCGCTCGACCCCATTACGACAAATTCCATTTTGGCGCTGCTCAAGGAGATCAACCGGACGCTCGGCGTGACCATCGTCATCATCACGCACGAGATGGACGTCATTGAGAAAATCTGCAACCGCGTGGCCATTTTAGACGGCGGCGCGGTCGTCGAGACCGGACGCGTGGAAGACATCTTCTTCCAGCCGCAGACGGAGGCGGCCCGGCGGCTGGTTTACCCGGAGGGCAGGGGCGAAACGCCGTTCTCTGCGTCGGCGCAGCGGTGCTACCGCATCGTGTTCGACGGAAACTCGTCGTTCGAGCCGGTCATTGCGGGCATGGTGCTCGACTGCAAGGCCCCGGTGAATATCCTGTTTGCCGACACGCGCGACATCGACGGCAAGGCCTTCGGGCAGATTGTCGTGCAGATGCCGGAGGACGGCGAGGCCTGCGCGCGCATGCTGCGGTATCTGCGTGCGCGGGAACTGACGGTGGAGGAGGTGCCGCAGGATGGTTGATTTGATCTGGATGCTGCTCGAAGGCATTTGGGAGACGCTGTACATGACGGTGGCCTCCACGTTCTTTGCCTATGTGCTCGGCCTGCCGGCCGGCGTGGCGCTGGTGGTGTGCGCCAAAAACGGCGTGCGGCCGTGCGCGCCGGTGTTCCGCGTCCTCGACGTCGTCGTGAACCTGACGCGCTCTGTGCCGTTTTTAATCCTCGCCGTGGCCATCATCCCGTTCACGCGGCTCGTTGTCGGCACGTCCATCGGCTCCCCGGCCATGGTGGTGCCGCTCACGGTGGCGGCCGCGCCGTTTGTGGCGCGCTTGGTGGAATCCTCGCTTTTGGAGGTGGACGCCGGCGTCGTCGAAGCCGCGCAGTCGATGGGCGCGGGCCATTTCCAGATTGTCTGGAAGGTGCTCCTGCCGGAGGCGCTGCCGTCTCTGCTCAACGGCGCGACCATCGCCGTCACCACCATTTTGAGCTATTCCGCCATGGCGGGGTTCGTCGGCGGCGGCGGCCTCGGCGCGCTGGCGTACAATTACGGCTACTACCGCTATGAGACGGATATCATGATCATCACGGTGATTTTGCTCATCGTCATCGTGCAGGCATTGCAGGGCTGCGGCAACCGGGTCACCGCCCGCAGCGACCGCCGCCGGAGGTAAGCCGCCCGGCCAACAGGCCCGTTCCGGGCGCAAGCCCGTAGCGATAAACAGGAAACATGCCCGCCGGGGACCCGCGCGGGACGAAAAGGAGGAACTTCACATGAAACGATTTTTGACGGGCGCGCTCTGCGCGCTGCTGGCGCTCTCCGCCTTCGCCGGATGCTCCGGCGGGGACGACCGGACCCTGAAGGTCGGCGCGACGCCGACGCCGCACGCGGAGATTTTGGAGCAGGCCGTGCCGCTGATGGAAGAGCGCGGCTACACGCTGGAGATTGAGGAGTTCAACGACTACATCCTGCCGAATACGGCGCTGAGCGACGGCGAATTGGACGCGAACTATTTCCAGCACATCACCTACCTCGAAACGTTCAACGAGGAGCAGGGGACGGACCTGGTCTCCGCCGGCCTGATCCATTTTGAGCCGATGGGCATCTACGCGGGCCGCGTCTCTTCGCTGGAGGACCTGCCGGACGGCGGCGTCATCGCCGTGCCGAACGACACGAGCAACGAGGGCCGCGCGCTGATGCTGCTGGAGGAAAACGGGCTCATCACGCTCGCGGAAGGCGCGGATACGCTCGCAACCGTGCGCGACATTGTGGAAAACCCGAAGAACCTGCAAATTGAGGAGATTGAAGCGGCGCAGCTCGTGCGCGCGCTGCCCGACGTGGACCTCGCGGTCATCAACGGCAACTACGCGCTGCAGGGCGGCCTGGCGGTGGGCGACGCCGTGGTCTCCGAGTCCGCGGAGTCTGAAGCCGTCGCCGAGCACTACGCGAACGTCATCGCCGTGCGCGCGGGCGAGGAAAACGACGAGAAGATCCAGGCGCTGGTCGAAGTCCTCAAGAGCGACGAAATCCGCGACTTCATCGACGCGAATTACAGCGGCAGCGTCATCGCGATCCAGTAAGATGGGACGATAAAAAGCAAAATCAGGAAGATCAAAAAACCGCCCAAGCAGCCCGCCGGACCGCTTGGGCGGTTCCCTTTTTGCGGCGCTTTACCCCGGAAACGCCATCGCTTCCACATATTCTTCCATAAAAATGGGGTTTGCGCTGAGCTCCACCGCCTCCGCCATGTGGGCGAGGCGCTCCGCCTGCGCCCAAAGTGCGCGGCTGCCCAGCAGCAGCTCCGCGCCGCGCAGCGCCGCGTTGCCCACCGCCTGCGCGCAGGCCTCCAGCTCCGGCGGGATGAGGCCGCAGCGCGCCGCGCTGTGCAGGTCCAGCGCGCTGCCGAAGCCGCCCGCCACCGCCAGCCGCCGCACTTCCCCCGGCGCGGCCCCTGCCACGCGCAGCAGCGTGCGGATGCCGGCGCAGACCGCGGCCTTGGCCAGCTGCGCCATGCGGATATCTTTCTGCGTCAGCGAAACGCCGGGGCAAAGCTCCGCCGCGCCGCCCTCCAAAAGGCCGGTTTCGTCCATCCGGCCAAGCGCGCGCAGCGCCGCCAGCGCGTCCACGACGCCGCTGCCGCAGACGCCGCGCGCCGTCCCGCCGCCGAGCGCTTCCGCCCGCAGCGCGCCGCCCTCTGCCCGCACGCGGAAGACCGCGCCGTCCGCCCCGGGCATCCCCTGCGAAAGGCCCGCGCCCTCGAACGCCGGACCCGCCGCCGTGGAACAGCAGAGCAGCCGCCCGCCGCGCCAGAGGGCGATTTCCCCGTTGGTGCCGACGTCGGCCAGCATGGCGCCGTCCGTTTCGCATAAGCCGCAGGCGAGCGCCGCGCAGGCGATGTCCGCGCCGACGAACGCCGAAAAGCACGGCGGCAGGTAGACCGGCGCGCCGGGTTTCCCCGGCAGGCCGAGCGCTTCCATCGGGAACACGCGGCCAAAGCGCTCCCGCACGGCAAACGGCGCGGCCGCCAGCGGCGCGGGGTCTGTCCCGGTCCAAAAGCGCAGCATGGCGGTGTTCCCCGTGAGGACCACGCCGTCGAGCTC
>CALWIP010000038.1 GCA_944380775.1 uncultured Clostridia bacterium
TCTCGTCTTGCGTTGTTTAATTTTCAAGGTCCTTTTGCCGGAAAAACCGCACCGCCGCTGGCGTTTCGGCCTTTCTCAGCGCCGCCCCGTCGTTCAGGGCGCTCTAATATATTACCAAACAAACCCCTTCTTGTCAACCCTTTTTTTTCAAATTTTTTTGATTTTTTTCAAACCAACGAAAATGGGCGGGAAAACCGCACGCCGGAGCGGTCCACGCGCTGGTAAGCGGCGGCGAAATCCACGCCGAGCGCATCCCCCTCGGGGTACAAATCGTGCAGCGGGACCAGGACAAACGCGCGCTCGAGCATGCGAGGATGCGGCAGCGTGCATTCGGCGCTGTCCATCGTAACGCCCTCTACCAGCAAGAGATCGAGGTCGATGCGGCGCGCCCCGTGATATTCGCGGCGCACGCGGCCGAACGCCCCTTCAATGCCCAGGCAAGCGCCGAGCAGCGCGCGGGGGGAGAGCTCCGTGGCAAGCTCTGCGCAGGCGTTCAGATAATCCGGCTGCGGGCTGCGCACGTCGAACGGATCCGTTTCATACAGATGGGAGAGCCGCAGTACGTCCGTCCCGGGGAGGAGCGAAAGCGCGCGCACCGCGCGGAGCAGGCTGCGCTCCCGGTTCCCGAGGTTCCCACCTAGGCCGACGACCGCTTTACGCGCCGCACCCATATTCTCTACCCCTTTCCCGCGTCAAATGGACCGCGAAATAATCAAATTCCGCCTTGACCGGCGCTTCGGGCTTTTTGAGCGTAACCGAAACGGACTGCACCGCGGGATATTCCTCCAGCAGGGCGTCCGCCACGCGCTGCGCCGCGCGCTCCAGCAGGTCGTACGAGGTCTCCGTCATCACGCGCAAAATGGTTTTGGCCGCCTTCGCGTAGCTGACGGTGTCTTCCACGCGGTCCGTCCGGCACGGGCGCGAAAGGTCGAGCCGGAGCGTCGCATCGAGCACAAACGGCTGGCCGTCGCGCTTTTCCTCGGGATTGACGCCGTGATAAGCGAAAACCCGCAGGCCGCGGATCCAAATTTCATCCATGGTCCTCTTCTCCTTCCCTCCGGGATTCCCGGAATTCCTTACAAAGAATCAATTCATAGGGCTCGCCGTAGGGAAAAAAGCCGCCTACCGCCCTGTAGCCGTGCCTCATGTAAAAATGCTGTGCGGATTCGTGCGCCGCCGTCGACGTCATAACGCACGGGTAGCCCGCGCGGCGCATTTGTTCTTCCCAATGGCCAAGCAGCGCGCTGCCGCAGCCCCGGCCGCGCAGCGGTTCCAAAACGTAGAGCAGGTTGAGGAACGGCGTATTGTCCCAAAAAAGGTTGTACCGCAGCCAACCGGCCGGCTCGCCGCCGGCAATGGCAAGCAGGGCTTGGCCGCGCTGGATACTCCGCCTCAGTTCCTCCCCGGAAAGGTGCGGGTCCCAACGGTGCAAAAAAGGCCAATCCTTCTCCTCAGCCGCACGGATCTCCATCTGCATTCGCCTCCACTCCCCGCCGCAGGCGCAGGACCGCCGAAGCGACCCGTGCGGCCTGCACCGCTTCCTTGACGTCGTGGGCGCGCAGGAAATCCGCGCCGCCGGCCTGCGCAAGCGTGTGCGCTGCCAGCGTGCCCGGCATGCGCTCTGCGGGCGGCGGGTTCCCGCACGCCGCGCCGATCACCCGTTTCCGCGACGCCGCCATCAAAAACGCGCAGCCCGGCGGCTTGATGCGGTCCACCTGGGCCAGCAGGGCGAGGTTTTCCCGCTGGGTTTTCCCGAAGCCGACGCCGGGGTCGGCGCAGATGCGCTCGCGTGGGATGCCGTCGCGCTCCATTTGTTCCAAAACCTCTGAGAAAAAGGCGCGCACCCGGTCCAGGACGTCCCAGTGCTCCCGCCCGGCGTCGTGACAGGCGCCGTTGTGCATCACGATGCAGCCGCAGCCGCTCTCCGCCGCCAGGCGGCGCATCGCGGGGTCACGGAATCCGGTTACATCGTTGATGGCGGAGGCCCCGGCCTCCAGCGCGCGGCGCGCAACCTCCGGGTAAAACGTGTCCACGGAGAACGGCACGCGCAGAGACCCGCGCAGCGCCTCCAAAACCGGCGCGAGCCGGCGCCATTCTTCCTCAGGGGGAACCGCCGTAAAGCCCGGCCGCGTCGACTGCGCGCCGGCGTCGATCAGCGCCGCGCCGTCGCGCTCCATTTGCAGCGCGTGCGCCAGCGCCTGCCCGGCCTGCTGGAACTGCCCGCCGTCCGAAAAAGAATCCGGCGTCACATTCAAAATTCCCATGACGTAGCCGGTCCCGTCCAGCGGGAACACGGCTTGCCCCGCACGCCAGACGCTCATTGCGTTTTCCCTGTGAGCAGGGCCATCGTCTCGGCGCGGGTGCGCGCGTCGGAGCGCATGCAGCCGCGCAGCGCCGAGGTAAGCGTCTTCGCCCCGGCGGCCCGCGCGCCGCGCATCGTCATGCACAGGTGCTCCGCCTCCATGACGACGGCGACACCGAGCGGTTCCAGGTTTTCATAGAGGAAGTCAGCCACCTGAGCCGTCAAACGCTCCTGCACCTGCGGGCGGCGGGCGAAGCAGCCGACGATCCGGGCAAATTTGGAAAGGCCGATGATCCGCCCTCCGCGCGGGATGTAGGCGATATGCGCCTTGCCGATAAACGGCAGCAAATGGTGTTCGCACACCGAATAAAGCGGGATGTCCCGCACGACAACCAGTTCATTGTGCTGCTGCGGCTCGTTGAAGATCTTCAAATAACGTTTGGGGTCGTCCTCCAAGCCGGAGAAAATTTCCGCGTACATCTTCGCCACGCGGCGCGGCGTCTCCAGCAAACCCTCGCGCGAAGGGTCCTCCCCGGCGGCGAGCAGCAACTCGCGCACCGCCGCTTCCATACGTTGCTGATCCATTTAAACTCCTCCTGCTTCGCCGAGGACATAGCGTTCCACCGCCAGCGCGACGCCGTCCTCCAGATATGGCGCGGTGACCACCCGCGCCGCCGCCTTAACACGGTCTTCCGCGTTCCCCATCGCCACCGGGAAACCGGCCGCCTCCAGCATGCGCAGGTCGTTGCCGCTGTCGCCGATGGCCATCACGTCCGCGAGCGGGACGCCGAGCATCCCGCAGAGCTCGCGCAGCGCGGCGCCCTTGTTCGCGCCCGCCGCGTTGATCTCGATGTTATTGGGCAGCGAGGAGACCAGCGCCAGGCCGCCCAGGCCCTCCAGCTCCCGCCACATCTGCGAATGCAGCGGCTCCGGCTGGTGAGGTAGGTTGATCTTCTCCACCTGCGGCTGTTTTTCGCGCAGGAATTGGGGGAGATCCTCCACAACCGTGCGTTTTTTTAGCAAAAACATGCGGTATTCCGGCGGGAACCCGTACTGCGGGATTTTCTCGTAATACGCGCGCGACGTGTAGGATTCGCCGTTGATATACACCTCGCACATAGCTTTTTCCGGCGGCACAATGCGCAGGATTTCCTCCGCCAATTCCAGCGGGAGGAAATGGGTGAACGGCTTTTCGCCGGTGCGCAGGTCGCACACGGCCGCGCCGTTTGAGGTGATGGCGTAACGCACGCCGGGCAGCGCGCGCACCGGCTCCGGCAAAAAGGTGAGCATCCGCCCTGAAGCGGGCACCACCTGCACACCGCGCGCCAGCGCCTTTTGCAGCGCGGCCAGGTTGCGCGGCGAAACGCTCGCATGGTCGTCGCGCAGCAGGGTTCCGTCCATGTCTACGGCGATCAATCGGATAGCCATGTTTCCCCTCCTTCTGAACGGCGGTTCGCCGTTCTGTGCAAAGAGCCCTCCCAGGGCGGGAAGGCTCTCCGTTACATTCCTATTCTTCCAGATCAATCGTGGCGGCGGCCGCGAAAGCCCCCGCCCCTGCGGTCGTCACGGCGCGGACGGCTGCCGCGCGGCGCGTCGGAAATATCGTTTTCCGGCACCAGGCCTTCCACCTCGATGAGCGCATCGCGGCGCGAGAGGTTCAGGCGGCCCTTGTCGTCAATTTCCAGCACCTTGACCATCACCTCGTCGCCGACGTTCACCACGTCGGTCACCTTTTCGGTGCGCTTGACATCCAGCCGCGAGATATGCACCAAGCCCTCTTTGCCCGGGGCAATCTCGACGAACGCGCCAAAGTCCATAATGCGCGTGACCTTGCCGTTGTAGATGGCGCCCGGCTCCGGGTCGTTGACAATGGTGTCGATGATCGACATCGCGCGCTGGCAGTTATCGAGGTCGATACCGGAGACGAACACATGCCCGTCCTCTTCCACGTCGACCTTGACCTCGCACTCAGCGCAAATCTTCTGGATGACCTTGCCGCCGGAGCCGATGACCTCGCGGATCTTATCCACCGGGATAACGGTGGAGAGCATCTTCGGGGCGTACTTCGAAAGCTCTTTGCGCGGTTCAGGGATCGCCTTGAGCATAATTTCGTCGAGGATATAATCGCGGGCTTTATGCGTCTTGAGCAGCGCTTCCTTGACCATTTCCGGCGTCAGGCCGCTGATCTTGAGGTCCATCTGGATGGCGGTGATGCCCTTGTGCGTGCCGGCCACCTTGAAGTCCATGTCGCCAAAGAAGTCTTCCACGCCCTGGATGTCCACCATCGTCATCCAGCGCTCGCCCTCGGTGATGAGGCCGCAGGAGATGCCCGCCACCGGCGCTTTAATCGGCACGCCGGCGTCCATCAGCGCCAGCGTGCTGCCGCAGATGGAGCCCTGCGAGGTGGAGCCGTTGGAAGAGAGCACCTCCGACACCACGCGCAGCGCATAGGGGAATTCTTCCACCGGCGGGATGACCGGCAGCAGCGCGCGCTCCGCGAGGGCGCCGTGGCCGATCTCGCGGCGGCCGGGGCCGCGGCTGGGCTTGGTCTCGCCCACCGAGTAGGACGGGAAATTATACTGATGCATATAGCGCTTGAATTCTTCTTCATCGATGCCGTCGAGCATCTGCTGGTCGCTCACCGGGCCGAGCGTGACGATGCTGAGCACCTGCGTCTGCCCACGGGTGAACAGGCCGGAACCGTGGACGCGCGGCAGGATGCCGACCTCAGCCGCCAGCGGGCGGATCTCGTCCATTTTGCGGCCGTCCACACGCTTCTGCTCGTCAAGCAGCCAACGGCGCACCACATACTTCTGGGTCTTGTAAAGGCATTCGTCGAGCTTCGCCTCCGCATCCGGATACTGCTCGGCAAAATGCTCGTGCACCTTTTCGTAAACCGGCTTCAGGCGCGCGTCGCGCACCGTCTTGTCGTTTGTATCCATCGCGAGCTTGACGTCCTCGAGGGAGAATTCCTTCACCGCCTCGAACATCTCCTCGTCCGGCTCGTTGCTCGGGTACTCGAATTTCTCCTTGCCAATTTCCGCCTGGATGCCCTTGATGAAACCGATGATCTTCTGGTTCGCCTCGTGGCCGGCCAGGATGCCGTTGTACATGACCTCGTCGCTGACCTCGTTCGCGCCCGCCTCGATCATCGCGATGCGGGAATCCGTCGAAGCGACCGTGACGGCCATCTGGGAAACCTTGCGCTGCTCGGCGGTGGGGTTGATGACGAATTCGCCGTCCACATAGCCCACGGAAACGCCGGAGATCGGCCCTTTCCACGGGATGTCGGAAATGGAGAGCGCAATGGACGTGCCGACCATTGCGGCGATTTCCGGCGAGCAGTCGTGATCCACCGACATGACGGTGCAGACAATGGAGACGTCGTTGCGCATATCCTTCGGGAACAAGGGGCGGATCGGGCGGTCGATCACACGGGAAGCGAGGATCGCCTTATCCGACGGACGGCCCTCGCGCTTCAGGAACGAGCCGGGGATCTTGCCCACGGAGTAGAGCTTTTCTTCAAAGTCGACGGAAAGCGGGAAAAAGTCGATGCCTTCGCGCGGCTTGGCGGAAGCGGTGGCCGCCACATGCACGACGGTCTCGCCGTAGCGGACCAGGCACTCGCCATTGGCGAGCTGGGCCATCTTGCCGGTTTCAACCTTGAGCGGGCGGCCGGCAAATTCGGTCTCATAAACCTTGAAATTTTCAAACATTTCCGTTTACATCCTCCTTTTGATCGAATCAGTTCCGCGTTGGGGTCTGGTTTCTGGAGGAGCGGGCTTAGCAATAAAACCGCCGGCAGCCGTGCGCCTGCCGGCCGTTTCACTGCTAAAACCGCGCGCCGCTGGAAAACAGAACCCAAAGGCAGGCAGCCGTTGGGACCGCCTGCCTCTGCGTTTCTCCTCTTATTTACGAATGCCGAGCTTCGCGATGATCGCGCGGTAGCGCTCGATATCGGTCTTCATCAGGTAATTGAGCAGGCTGCGGCGGTGGCCGACCATCTTCAGCAGGCCGCGGCGGGAGTGATGGTCCTTCTTGTGGGTGCGCAGGTGCTCGGTGAGGTCGTTGATGCGGCGGGTGAGCACGGCAATTTGCACCTCGGCGGAGCCGGTGTCGCCCTCGTGCAGGGCATACTCCTGAATAATTGCGGTCTTTTCTTCCTTCAGCATGTGTGTTTCCACCTTTCAAAAAATCAAGATTTCCCACTCGCGCAGGGCAGGGCCGGTGAAGGTCCCCGTGCGGGGCTTGCCCCCTGTTCCGCGGGAGGGGATGCCCGCGCGCAAGGCGCGGTTACAAACTAGTTTATTATATCACGGCCTCCCCTGTTTGTAAAGCCGTTTCTTCTACAATTTTGCGGGCCGTTTCGCCGTCCCGCAGGATCTGCGCGCGCAGCTCCGGCACGCCGGGGAATTTCTGCTCCGGCCGGATGAAGCGCAGCAACTCAACCGGGACCGGGCGGCCGTACAGGTCGCCGGAAAAATCGGGCATCCAGGTTTCCGCCAGCACGCGGTCGGAACCGACCGTCGGCTTGACGCCGATGTTCGCAACGCCGCAGTACGGCCGGCCGTCCACCCAGGCCACCGCGGCGTAAACGCCGAAGCGCGGCTGCACGAACCCCTCCGGGAACGGCTGGTTGATGGTGGGCGTGTCCATCAGGTGGCCGAGCCGCCGCCCGTGCACCACCGGGAACGCAAAGCCAAACCGCCGCCCGAGCAGCGCGTTGGCGCGCTCCACCTCGCCTGCGGCCAGCAGCTCCCGGATGGCCGTGGAGCTGACGCTCACGCCGTCCACCGCCACCTCCGGCGCAATGTCCACCCGCACGCCGCGCCGCGCGCAGAGCCGGGCAAGCTCCGCAGCGTCCGCCTTGCCGCCGCGTCCAAAGTGGAAATTATACCCGCAGCAGACGAGGCCCGCGTGCAGCAAGCCGCAGAGGACGCGGTCCACAAATTCCTCCGGGGAAAGGCCGCGCACCTGGGAAAATTCCGGCTCGCACACCCGCTTGACGCCGAGGCCCGCCAGAAGGCGGAGCTTTTCCTCCGGCGTTGCCAGCGCCGGAGCGCCCTTGCCGCCCGCGCCGCCCATACGCGAGGGGTCGAACGTGTACGCCGTGGGGATCATCCCCTCCTGCGCGCCGCGCGCCGCGCGGGAGATCACCTCGCGGTGGCCGAGGTGGACGCCGTCAAAGCAGCCGATCGCCACCGCCGAACGGCCGGGCAGCTCCTCGAGCTGCCGGTAGACTGTAATCGCTTGGTCTTGCAAACAAAATCCCTCCCTGCGCGTTCATGGCTGCGGGAACAGCCGGAGGACGCGCAGCTCTCTTATTTCGCCGCCCGTTTCGCCGAGTCCTAAAAAGCGCCCGCCGGGCGCATACACGCGGAAGCGCGTCCCCGCCGGGGTGGGGGCGATGCGCAGGCGCTCTACGTCCAGCGCGCCGCCGTTGCCGAAGCGAACCGCCTGCGGCCCGGTGACGGAGACCTCCGGCAGCGAGGAAAACAGGCGCTCCACCGGCAGCAGGCGGGCCTCCAGTTCCTCCGGGGACCATGCGCGGGCCTCCTCCAGCGGGACGGCGTCCGCCAGCGTAAAGCCGCAGGCGCAGGTGCGCCGCAGCGCCGTCATCGTGCCAAGCGTCCCGGCGGCGCGCGCCAGGTCGGCGCAGAGCGTGCGGATATACGTCCCCTTGGAACAGCGCACCCGCAGCGCGCCGGCCTGTTCCTGCTCGTCAAACGCAGTCAATTCCAGGCGGTACACCGTCACCGGGCGCTTTTCCCGCGGGACGGTGACGCCGCTGCGCGCGAGGTCGTAAAGCCGCCTGCCGTTCACACGCACGGCCGAATACATGGGCGGGGTCTGCCAAATGTCCCCGCGGAACGGTTCCAGCGCCGCTTCTAGCGCCGCGCGGGAAACGCGCCGCCCGCCCGCCTGCGTCGTTTTACCGGTGCGGTCCTGCGTGTCGGTCTCCCAGCCGAGCGCGAACGACGCTTCATATTCCTTATCCTGGTCCTCCAGCAGCGAGGCGGCGCGGGTCGCAGAGCCGAACAGCAGCGGCAGCACGCCGGTAGCCATCGGGTCGAGCGTGCCGGTATGCCCAATCTTTTTCCCGCCGGCGCGGCGCAGGCAGGCGACCGCGTCGAACGACGTGAACCCCTCCGGCTTATCGATTACCAAAACGCCGTTCATGCTTCGCGCAGAACCTCCTCTACGGCCGCCGCGAGACGGCGCTCCGCTTCTTCCAGGGGGGCGCGCAGCACGCATCCCGCCGCGCAGGCGTGCCCGCCGCCGCCAAATTTCCGGCAGATGCGCGCGGCGTCCACCGGCGGCGTGGTGCGGAGCGAGGCCTTCCAAGAGCCGTCCTCCTTTTCCCGCAGCGTGATGCCCGCCAGTACGCCCTCCACCTGGCGCGGCAGCGAGGCGAGGCCTTCGAGGTCGTCCTCCTGCGCGCCGGCGCGCGCGATGTCCGCGCGGGAAATGTGGATGGACGCGCCGCGTCCGCCGCAGAAAAAGCGCAGATGCTCGAGCACCGTGCGCTCCATCTCCAGCCGCGCGCGGCTCTTGGTCTCGAACATCGCGCGGTCAATCTCCTCTGCGCGCGCGCCGCGCTCCATCAAAGAGGCCGCCATCCGGTGCGTGCGCGGCGTCACATTGCTGTAGCGGAAACAGCCGGTGTCAGTGGAAATGCCGGTGTACAGCGCCGAGGCCGTAGCCGGGTCCACCTCCAGGCCGAGCAGGCCGGTCAGCTCAAAGATGATCTCCGCCGTCGCCGCAGCCTTCGCATCCACATACGTCTCGCGCGCGAACGGCGCATGGGAGCCGTGGTGGTCGATGGCGAGGTCGATGCGGCCGCGGTACCGCTCCGCCAGCGAGCCGAGCAGTTTCAGGTCCGCCACGTCGACACTCACGACGAAATCCGGCGCAAACGGTTCCGCGTGAAGCCCTTCAAATAAATAGGCGTATTTCGGCCCCACGGGGTCCGCGCATTCGCAGCGCGCGGCTTTCCCTAATTTTTTCAACGCGCGGCAAAGCGCCGCCGCACTGCCCAGCGTGTCCCCGTCGGGGCTGCTGTGGCTGAGGATGACGATGCGGTCCGCCGCGCGCAGCAGCTCCGCCGCCCTTGCCAATTTTCCCATGAAGGCCTCCTTTGCACGGGGCGCCGTCACGGCGCTTCCCCGTCCGTCCCGTCCGCCGCCCCGCGGTCCGCCGCTTCCTTTTGGAGCCCGTTGAGGATCCGGGAGATGTTGGCGCCGTAGGCGATGGAATCCGTCGGCTTAAAAATCAGCTCCGGCACATGCCGCAGCCGCAGCCGCGCGCCCAGCTCCCGGCGGATATATCCCGCTGCGGAACGCAGGCCCTGCACGGCCGTTTTCGCGCGCTCCATCCCCTCCATTGCGCTGATATACACCGTGCAATAGGAGAGGTCGTTCGTCACTTCCACGCGCACGACGCTGAGCAAGCCCTGCACGCGCGGGTCCTTCAGCTCGCGGAGAATGGCGGTCATCTCCCGCAAAACATCCTCCGTGATGCGTTCCATCCGATGGCCCGGCATCGGTCATTCTCCTTTCTGACAGCAAGCCCGCGCAGCCCAGCGGGCGGCGCGGGATCGCATTATGCTTCGCGGTATTCCTCCATCATGAAGGCTTCCAGTACGTCGCCTTCCTTGACGTCGTTGAATTTTTCCAGGCAGATGCCGCAGTCGTAGCCGTCGGCGACCTCCTTGACGTCGTCCTTGAAACGGCGCAGCGACGCAATCTGGTCCTCCGCCATGACGATGCCGTCGCGCACAACGCGCACCTGCGCCGCGCGGGTGATCTTGCCGGAGGTGACGTGCGCGCCGATGACCGTGCCGACGTTGGAGATCTTGTAGATCTCGCGCGCCTCCGCGCGGCCGAGCGCAACCTCGCGGAATTTCGGGGCGAGCATGCCCTTCATGGCGGACTCAATCTCTTCAATGCAGTCGTAAATGACGCGGTAGAGCCGCATTTCGACGCCGTCGCTCTTCGCGCTCTCCTCGGCGACCGGGTCCGGCCGCACGTTGAAGCCGATGATGATGGCGTTCGACGCGTTCGCGAGCATGACGTCGGATTCGTTGATTGCGCCGACGCCGCCGTGGATGACATCCACGCGCACCTCTTCGTTGCTGAGCTTCTCCAGCGACTGCCGCACGGCCTCCACCGAGCCCTGGACGTCCGCCTTGACGATGAGCCGCAGGGTCTTGACGTCGCCGAGCTGCATCTGGTCGAACAGGTTGTCGAGCGTGACCTTCGTGCGGGAGTTGAACAGCTCTTCCTTCTGCTCGTTGCGGCGCTGCTCCACCAGCTCGCGGGCCAGGCGCTCGTCGGACACGACGTTAAAAATGTCGCCGCCGGTGGGCACGTCGTCCAGGCCGGTGATTTCCACCGGGACAGACGGGCCGGCCGACTGCACGCGCTCGCCCTTGTCGTTCACCATGGCGCGCACACGGCCGACGCTGGTGCCCGCCACGAGGATATCGCCCACGCGCAGGGTGCCGTTCTGCACCAGCACGGTCGCCACGGGGCCGCGGCCCTTGTCAAGGCGCGCCTCGATGACGGTCCCCTTGCCGGCGCGGTCCGGGTTCGCCTTGAGCTCCTTCATATCGGCCACGAGGAGGATCATCTCCAGCAGGTCGCCGAGGCCCTCCTTCGTTTTGGCGGAGAGCGGGATGCACGGCGTGTCGCCGCCCCATTCCTCCGGCACGAGCTCATATTCGGTGAGCTGCTGCTTGACGAGGTCCGGGTTCGCGCCCGGCTTATCCATTTTATTAATCGCTACAATGATCGAGACGTTCGCCGCCTTTGCATGGTTGATAGCCTCGATGGTCTGCGGCATGATGCCGTCGTCCGCCGCCACGACCAGCACGGCGATATCCGTCACCTGTGCGCCGCGGGCCCGCATGGTGGTGAACGCGGCGTGGCCGGGCGTATCCAGGAACGTGATGTCGCGGCCGTCCACATTGACGCGGTACGCGCCGATGTGCTGGGTGATGCCGCCGGCCTCCGTCGACGTGACGTCGGAATGGCGGATGGCGTCGAGCAAAGAAGTTTTGCCGTGGTCGACGTGGCCCATGACGACCACGACCGGCGCGCGCGGCACAAGGTTCGCGTCGTCGTCCTCGCTGTCGTCGATGATGCGTTCCTCAATGGTGACGACAACCTCTTTTTCCACCTTGGTGTGGAATTCCATGGCGACCAGCGACGCGGTGTCGAAGTCGATGGTGTCGTTGACCGTGGCCATCACGCCCAGGCCGATGAGCTTTTTAATCACCTCGGCGGCGGTCGCCTTCAGGCGCATAGCCAGCTCGCCGACGGTGATCTCATCCGGCACCGTAATGGTCATGTGCTTCTGCTTGCGCTCCTGCGCAATGCGGCGCAAGCGTTCGGCCTCCGTCTCCTTGCGCGAATTCCGCGGCTTTCCACGGTACTGGCTGCTGCGCTGGGTGAGCTTCTGCTTCTGCACGGTGTTGTCGACCTTCACCTTTTCCGAAGCGAGGCGGTCGTATTTCTCGTTGTATTTTTCCAGTTCCACATTGGAAGAACGCGTGTCGACAATGCGGCCCTGCGGCTTGCGCACCACGTTCGCCTGCTGGCCCTGCTGCGGCTGCTGCGCCTGCGGGCGCGGGGCCGCCTGCTGGGGCTTGCCGGCGCTCTGGGGCTTGCCGCCCTGCGGCTTACCCTTTTGCTGCTTGCCTGCCGGGCGCGGCGCGCTGTTCTGCTGCTGCGGGCGGGCGGCGTTTTCCTTCGGGGCGGCCTTCGGCGCGGGGGCGGGTTCCTGCTCCACCGTCACCACGGGGGGCGCCTCCTTCTTCTGCGCCTGGGCAAAATATTCGTCCAAATTCTTGACCGCGCGGCCCTGCGTAAAGGTCTCGAAGACAATGTCCAGTTCGTCCTCCGTAAGCGCGGTCATGTGCTTTTTCGTCTCCCCGCAATATTTTTGCAGGGCGTCGATCACTTCTTTATTCGGCACGTTCAGGTCCTTAGCGACCTCGTGCACCCTATATTTCATCATCATAGGTAGCGTTCCCTCCTGTTACTCTTCCGTAGCGGCAGTTTGCCAAAGCGCGGCGATGGCCCCTGCGAAACCGGCGTCTTTCACCGCAATGACGCCGGCCCGTTTGCCAACGGCGGCGCCGAGGCGGTCCATTGTCCAGCGGAGCTTGCACACCGGCACGCCGTGCTGTGCGGCGGCGCGGCGGGCAGCCTCTTCGGTGCGCGGGGAAATGTCGGCCGCCAGCACCGCCAGCGCAGCCTTCCCCCCGCGCAGCGCCTCCTCTGCGGCGTCGGCCCCGAGCGCCAATTTCCCGGCGCGGCGGGCCAAGCCCAGCAGCGAGAGCAGCTTATCCTCCATGACCGGCAATCTCCTCCTCCATGCGGCAGTACACCTCGTCGGGGATCCGGCAGGAAAACGCCTTTTCCAACCGCCGGGCCTTGCGCGCCGCCCGGAGGCACTCCGGGTCGCGGCAGAGGTACGCGCCGCGGCCGGGCTTTTTCCCGGTCAGGTCCAGCGAGATTTCCCCGCCGGAGCCGTCCTCGCGGTCCGGGGCTTTTACCACCCGGACCAGTTCCTTTTTGGGTTTCATTTCACCGCAACCCGTGCACATGCGCATCGGGACGCGCTTTTGACGCATCAAATACCGCCCCCTACCTTGGAATCTCAGGCGTTGCGTTAGCTTTCGCCGTAAAAGCCGCTTTCCGGCTTGATGTCGATCTTCCACCCGGTCAATTTGGCGGCCAGCCGGGCGTTTTGGCCTTTATTCCCAATGGCCAGCGAAAGCTGATGGTCCGGCACGGTGACGCGGCAGGCGCGGGAACCGTCCTCCGCGACCTCGACGGACAGCACATTGGCGGGGGAAAGCGCCGATGCGATGAATTTCGCCGGGTCGTCGCTGTATTCGACGATGTCGATCTTTTCGCCGCCGAGCTCCGAGACGATGTTCGAAACGCGGGCGCCGCGCGCGCCGATGCAGGCGCCGACGGCGTCGACGTTCGGGTCGTGGCTGACCACGGCCAGCTTGGTGCGGGAACCGGCCTCGCGGGAGACCGCCTTGATTTCGACGGTGCCGTCGTAGATCTCCGGGACTTCCGTCTCAAACAGGCGTTTGACGAGGTCCGGATGCGTACGGGAGATCATCGCGCGGGGGCCGCGCTCCGTCTCGCGCACATCGACGACGTAGACCTTGATGTGGCTGCCCTCGGCGAGCTGTTCGCCGCCGACCTGCTCGCTGCGCGGCAAAACGGCCTCCGCCTTGCCGATGCGCAGCGTGGCCGCGCCGGTGCGCGGGTCGATGCGTTCCACCAGCGCGCTCACAAGCTCCTGGTTTTTACTCTGGAATTCCTGCATCATCTGGCCGCGCTCGCCGTCGCGGATACCCTGCCGGATGATGTTGCGCGCGGTCTGCGCCGCGATGCGGCCGAACTTCTTGGTGTTGAGCGGCAGGTTGACCTGCCCGCCCACCTGCGCGGTGGGGTCGAGCTCCCGCGCTTTTTCCAGGGAGATCTCCTTGCCCGCGTCGGCGACTTCCTCGACGACCGTTTTCCGCAGGAAGACCTCGAATTCGCCTTTGGATTCATCCACGTTGACGATGGCGTCTTCGTTGCCGTAGCTGTTTTTGCAGGCGGTCATAATCGCCTTGCGGATCTTGTCGAGCATAAAATCGACGGGGATCCCTCTTTCTTTCTCCAGCAGGGCCAGAGCCTCAAATACTTCCCTGTTCATCCTTGCAAATCCTCCAAAAAATCATCTTCCAACAAACGCACGCGGACCGTATCCTTTTTCGGGACGGTGAGTTCCTCGCCGTCCTCGCACCGCAGGGTCATCGCAGCGTCCTGATAAGCCAAAAGCGTACCGGTTACCATGCGGCGGCCGTCCGACAGCGGGCGGATCAGCTTCACGCCGACGGGCGCGCCCAAAAACGCCGCAAAATGCTCGGGCCGTGTCAGCTCGCGGTTGAGCCCCGGCGAACAGACCTCCAGGCAATAATTTTGGTCGATGGGATCCAGCTCGTCCAGCGGGTCGTTAATGGCGCGGCTCATCGCCTCGCAATCTTCAATCCCGACGCCCTCCGGCTTGTCGATAAAGATCCGCAGGTACCACTCCGCGCCCTCTTTGAGGAAGCGGACGTCCCAGATGGAAAGGCCCAGTTGCTCCGCATAGGGCTGGGCCATGCGCCACACGGCCTGCGCCGTGTTGCCCTCCCGTTTTTTTGCCGCCATGTTCCTTCACCTCATAATACAAACAAAAGAGCGGGTCGCCCCACTCTTTCATCCTACATCCTATTACCATGCGTATTATAGCACGCCGCCGTGCAAAATGCAACCCCCTGCCGGGTGAAAACCGCGTCAATCCTCGAGCTGCTTGCCGAGGAAGAGCGCGGCGGCCTGGGTGAGCTTGACCTCCGTCTCGGTGGGCGGGTCCGCGGTGTCCCCGGTCATCATCAGTACCGAGCCGGTCACGTCGCTCGAGGCGATGATCGGGTACGCGACGCCGGCCGTGCGCCCCACGCCTTCCACCGGGCGCAGCTCCGGTTCGCCGCGCGCCGCCACATAGCGCTGCCGGCCGCGCATATATTCTTCCAGCGCCGGCGTGATGCGCCGCTCGAGATATTCCTTCCGCGAAACCCCCGCGACGGCCACAATGTGGTCGCAGTCGCTCACGAGCACCGGCAAATTCGCCGTGCGGCTGAGCACCTCCGCATATTGCGACGCAAAGCCGGAAAGCTCGCCCACCGGCGAATATTTCTTAAAAATGACCCCGCCTTCCGCATCGGTGAAGATCTCCAGCGGGTCGCCTTCGCGGATCCGCAGCGTGCGGCGGATCTCCTTCGGGATCACCACGCGGCCAAGGTCGTCGATCCTTCTCACGATTCCAGTGGCTTTCAATTTATTTTACCTCCTGAGGATTTATTTTGATTGGCACTGTGGTTATTATCCTCAGGTCTGGAATTTTCTATACGCCGTTTCCAGGAACCGCCGCGCCGGCCTGCGCAAGCGCAAAAACCGCGCGCCCCGTCCGGGACGCGCGGTTTGCCCTTTATGGAATTATTCCTTGCCGTTCCAGCAATAGGTACAGAGCTTGCATTTGTCGATCCCGACGGCGCTGAGCATGCCGTCGAGCGAGAGGTATTCCAGCGTGGTGAAATTCAGGCTTTTGCGGATCTCTTCCACCAGGCAGCGGTAATGCGGCGTGCCAAACGCGGAATATTTTTCCACCTGCGCCTCCGTGACGGAATCCGTCCCCTCCAGCTTCATAATGGTCTGGCGGGAGATGGTCTCATTTTGCCGCGCGGTGCGCGTGAAATTGAGGTATTTGCAGTCGTAGAGGATGGGCGGGCAGGCGACGCGGCCGTGCAGCTCTTTCGGCTGGAAAGAGAGCATCTCGTCCATAATGCCGCGCAGCTGCGTCCCGCGCACAATGGAATCGTCCACCAGCAGCAGCTTTTTGCCGCGGATCAGCGAGTCCACCGGGATCAGCTTCATGCGGGCGATCAGGTTGCGGATGCTCTGGTCCTTCGGCATGAAACTGCGCGGCCAGGTCGGCGTGTATTTGATGAGCGGGCGCGCAAACGGGATGTGGGCCTGGTTCGCGTAGCCGATGGCGTGCGGCGTCCCGGAATCCGGGATGCCGGCGGCGCAATCCACCTCGACGGCCGCGCCGTTTTCCCTGTCCTGGTCCGCGAGGTTCTGCCCGCAATGGTAGCGCATCTCTTCGACGTTCGTCCCCTCGTAATCCGAGGTTGGGAAGCCGTAATACAGCCAGAGGAACGTGCACATCTTCATCGGGCCGTCCGGTTTCCACACAGACCGCACGCCGTCGGGCGTCATGAAGACAATCTCCCCCGGGCCAAGCTCATAATACGCCTTGTAGCCCAAGTTGACATAGGCGGAGGATTCCAGGCTCACGCAGTAGCCGCCGCCGTTTTCCTTTTTGCCGATGGAGAGCGGCGTGCGGCCGAAGCGGTCGCGCACGGCGTAAAGGCCGCCGTCTGCCGAGGCGATCATCGACATGGAGCCGTCGATCTTCTCCTGCGCGTACCGGATGCCATCCAGCAGCTCGCCCTTTTGGCAGATGAGGGCGGCGGTCAGCTCGGTGTCGTTGATCTGGCCGGTGCTCATCTCCGTGAAATAGGCGTTCTCCTTCGACACCAGTTCCCGCACCAGCTCCGCCTTGTTGTTGATGCGGCCAACCGTGACCAGCGCCAGCGTGCCGAAGCGGGAGTTGATGATGACGGGCTGCGGATCCCCGTCGCTGATGCAGCCGATGCCCAAATGGCCGGTCATCTCCGGCAGGTCGTCTTCAAATTTGGTGCGGAAGGGAGAGTTTTCGATGTTGTGGATTGCGCGGTTGTACCGCTTCCCGTCAAAAACAGCCATACCGCCGCGCCTTGTCCCCAAATGCGAGTGGTAGTCGACCCCGAAGAACAAGTCCATCGCGCATTCGTCCTGCGAACAGATGCCAAAGATACCGCCCATTTTCATGCCTCTTTTCCAAAAAAATATGCGCCGGGAACCCTGTTGCGGATCTGGTTCCCGGCCAGCTGAAAAGCGTCCTTCTTTTTTGCCGCGCCGGCCGAAACCGGCGTTCCGTTCTATATTTTAGGGGTTGCGCCGCGAATTGTCAAGATTGACGCGCCCCTTCATTCTACCCGCGCATTATAACAGAAAGATTTAGGGAGGTGCACAATTTTGAAGGCGGAAGGCCCGGGATTTTTGCACCGCGCGCGCCAGGACGCGCAACGGCGCGGGACCAGTCCCAGCCCGGCCCTGCGCCGTTATTCTTCCGGTTTCCCCGTATTTTCCCCGTCCTGCGGGACGGGCGCAGCCGGCTGTTCGGGGACGCCGTCCCGGTAGCGGATGCCCGCGCCGCGCTCGCCGGCCTTCCACATGCCGACAAAGGCGGCCGCGCCGTTTTCCTCATATTCGGTGCCGAAGCCATCGCGTTTGCCGTCTTTCCAACCGCCGGTGTAGCGCAGCCGGCCGTCCGGGCCGAATTCGCTGCCTTCCCCGGTCGGCTCGCCGCCGGGCCAGTTCCCGACAAAGACGGCGCCCACGCGCGGGTCCTGCGCGGGGTTTTCCCCGGGCGCGGCGGGCATGCCAACCGGCTCGCCGCCCTCCCAGCGGCCGACGTACATCCCGCCGCCCTCCGGCGGGAACGCAATGCCGATGCCGTCCCGGCCGCCGCGCTTCCAGTTCCCGGCGTAGCAGAGCTTGCCCTGGCGGTAGTAGTAGACGCCGAATTCCTCGCCTGCGGCGGTAGAAGCGCCTTCATAGGCCGTCCAGCCGTTGGGGAGGGACGTGCGGCCTCTGCCGCTGCGCAGGCCGCTCATCCATTCGCCGAAGAAGAGGTAGCTCTCCGCCGCGCTGATGACAATACTGGTCGCAGGGAAGAAGCCTGCGGCCTCGTCCGCACGGTGCTCCTGCCCCGTTTTATTTTCGAGCAGCGCGCCCTCGTGCACCAGGCGCTTCCCCATGCCCTGCGCCGCCACCATGCGGCGTGTGGTGGGCGCGGCGCGGCGCACTTCGTGATCCACCGCATAGGGCTGCGCGGTCTCCGGCTCCGGGTTTCCGGCCACCGGCGGCGTTTCCTGCGCGGCGGCTGCCGGCTCGGCCTGCCGGGCCGGCAACAGGCGTTCTACTGCGGCGGCGGGGTTCCACTGCGGCGCTTCCGGTTCCTCGGTCTCTCCGGGGGATCCCTCTATCTCTTCCTCCAGGTCCACGCCGTCCAGCGCGGCAAGGTCCGCCAAATCCACCGGGAGGTCCGCCAGGTCCTCAGGGGGCTCCGGTTCCGCTTCCGCGGGCGCAGGCTCCCCGGCCGCAGGCGTCCAGATGCGCTCTAATTCGTTTTCCCCGGGCGGCGCGGCGGCCTGGCGGCGCGCGCGCTCTTCCTCCGTGCAAAAGTAGCAGCCGCCTTCCGGCGTGGCGGCAAACACCGCGGGTTCGCCGTATAGGTCGTTGAGCGCGGAATTAGACGCCGTGCCGAACGCCGCAGGGCAGCGGACCAAACGGCGGGTATAATATTTCTTTGCGGCCGGGTCAAAGTCCATTTGCAGCACAGACCCATCCTGCTGCGGGCGCAGCACGGAGACCGGCGGTTCTTCCGGGCCTTCCGCGCCGCGGTAGTAGGCGGTCTGCCGCCAGAAATGCCCTTTGAGGAAATTCGCCTTGCTCACCAGGCGGCCGCTGATGTCCCAGGTGAGCACGGAGTAGCCCTCCCGGGTGGAAAACGCCTGTTCCAGCACGCGGCCCTCGCCCCAGACCTTCCAGTCCAGGCGGGAGCGGCCCCAGCGGCCCCGGTAGCGCACGGGCGTGCCGGCAAGCACCTCTTCCCCGCGCAGGCGCACCGGCTTGCCCGTTTGCCAGAACTGCCGGCGCCCCGCGCAGAACGCCCCGCGCAGCCGGGCAAAGCTGTCGTAGCCCGACAGACCGATCATGTAGTAAAATGTCGCCATCGCGTTCCCCTCCGCCGCGGGAACCCCCCCGCGCCTGCGTTTTTTTGCAATCCCCTGCGGGATCTCCGGCAGCCGGCCGGCAGCCGTGGGATCTCCCCAATTTACGATACAACTTTAGCATATAGCACGCGTGTAAAATTTGCAAGTTTTTTTGCAAATAGAGTACGTTTTTTCTTTCTCCTATGATACAATATGGACATCGCCGCAGCAGGCTAAAGCCTGCGCCCCCGCCGCGCGCGGGGCTTTGTAAAAACAAGAACCTGGCTGCACGCGCGAGAGAAAGGGGCCGCTCCCGGCAGGCTAAAGCCTGCACCAACGCCGCGCGCCGGGCTGGGTGAAAAAAAGCACCTAACTGCGCGCGCGAGAGAAAGGACATGCTCCCGGGGAATAGAAAAGTATGCGGGAATATAAAGTTACGCCCGGTATTTAGATTAACATCTAAATACCGGGCGTTGTTCTTTTTCGCTGCGCGTTTTCTCGCACCGGACACCGGACCCTCGTGTTCCACAATCAGAACTTTTCGCGGGCTGAACCGGAACCGTTCTGCGCCGGGGTGAGGCGGAACGCCGCAATGCGCGACGCGCCCGCCGCAGGCGCCGCAATGCGCGGCGTAAAATCAGCAGTAGCTTTCTTTGAGGATGTCTAGGAGGTCTTCCTTGGTGAGCTTGTAGGCTTCTAAATCTATGCCCGTGCCGTCGACGTTGACGTCGACGATCTTCTGGAAGTCCTCCGGCTTAATGCCGTACTGGGACATCGGCAGGCGGTAGACGCCGGTCTTCTTCATCAGGTCGACCAGCGC
>CALWIP010000039.1 GCA_944380775.1 uncultured Clostridia bacterium
GAGGTGTTCATGGACATCACCAACTACCTGGACACCTACAAGATGACTGCCAGAGAGATGACCCGCACCATCATCCTGGATATTTTGAATACTACCGGCATCACTGCCGCGGCAGGAATGGGTACCAATCTGTATCTGGCCAAAATCGCCATGGACATCGGGGCTAAGCATGTCCCGGCGGATGAGTACGGGGTGCGTATCGCCCAACTGGATGAAATGAGTTACCGGCGGCTCCTGTGGGACCACCGGCCCCTCACCGACTTCTGGCGGGTGGGGAAAGGCTACGCCAACAAGCTGGAGGCACACGGAATGTACACCATGGGGGACGTTGCACGGTGCTCTATCGGCAAGCCTGGGGAATACCGCAACGAGGAGCTGCTCTACAAGCTCTTCGGCGTCAACGCGGAAATCCTCATTGACCACGCCTGGGGGTGGGAGCCCTGCACCATCGCCGACGTGAAAGCATACAAGCCGGAGAATAAAAGCATCGTCTCCGGCCAGGTACTCCAATGTCCTTACGGCTTTCAAAAAGCCCGGCTGGTTGTGCGGGAGATGGCGGACGCTCTGGCACTGGACCTTTTGGACAAGGGCCTGGCGACCAATCAACTGGTGCTCACCGTGGACTATGACCGGGAGAACCTGGACGACCCCAGCCGCCGCCAGAGCTACCGCGGCCCGGTGACCACAGACCGCTATGGCCGGAAGATCCCCAAGCATGCGGTGGGTACGGAGAATTTTCCCTACACCTCCTCCGCCAATGACCTTTTGAGCGCGGCGACCACCCTCTTTGACCGGATCGTAGATTCCAATCTGTTGATCCGCCGCCTGAGCATCAGTGCCAACAAGTTGCTTCCTGAGGCTGACACGCCCAAGGAGGAGGCGGAGCAGTTGGATCTGTTCACCGACTACGCAGCCAAGGAGCAACGGGCGCAGGCGGACGAGGCCGCCCACGCCCGGGAGCGGAAGATCCAGGAGGCCATGTTGGGGATCAAGAAGAAGTACGGGAAGAACGCCATCCTAAAGGGCATGAACCTGGAGGAAGGCGCCACCGCCCGGGAGCGGAATCAAACCATCGGAGGGCACCACGAATGAGCGGGAAATACGACGACATCCTCCATCGGACCCATCCTACATCGACGAAACATCCCCGAATGCCTATCTCAGAACGGGCCGCTATTTTCAGTCCCTTCGCCGCCCTTACCGGGCATGCGGGAGCCATTGCAGAGACGGCCCGGCTGACCGAGCGGAAAATGGAGCTGGACGAGGACGCCAGGGCGGAGCTGGACCGGCGGCAGGTGGTGCTGCTGGAGCACATCGAGGAACAGCCGGAGGTGACGGTTACTTGGTTTTGCCCCGATGAAAAAAAGAGCGGAGGAGCGTATGTCGTGACGACAGGAAGGCTCAAGAAAGTCGACAATGCCGCTGGTACTTTAAAGCTGGCAGACGGACTGACGGTCTCTTTGGATGAGATCGTTGACCTCCAGTGCGATTTGTTCCGAGGGCTACTCTGAGAGGTACGGGCTCCGCTTGTTTGAAAAACCCCAAAGTTGCTCTGCTGCAAGGCTTTTGGGAAATAAAGATTTTAACCGTAATGAACAGATGGAAATGGTTCAGATAGGAAGGGGTGGGATGAATGATTAGTCCGGATCTTCCCATTGCGAAGTCTTCTGATGATAAACTGAATCGGGAATCGTTTGCAGAGAGCCTTGCCAATGTTATATTGCAATCCACTTTTCCTACTTCTTTTACGGTTGGCCTGTATGGCGCATGGGGAAGTGGAAAGACCTCTCTGCTAAATATGGTAATAGAGCAAGTAGAACGCCGTCGTACAGATGTGGTCATATTAAGGTTTAATCCTTGGCTTTGTTCCGATCCAAAACAGCTTATTACTCAGTTTTTTAAACAGTTAGCCGCCGCAATCAAAATAAAAAAACCTGCGGCAGACACTGTGTGTGAATTAGTCGATCAATACGCAGACCTTTTTGATGCAGCGAGTGTGATCCCATACGCGGGGTCCGTAATTGCGGCAGCAGGTAAAATATTTGTAGCCAAGGCAAGAAAACGCATAAGCCGAAAAAATAACGATATGCAGGGGCAAAAAAATGAGATCATCCGCACAATGGCTGAGGAAAAATTAAAAATAGTTGTCACCATAGACGATATTGACCGGCTTTCTGAAGAAGAAATTGTTTCCGTTTTCCAGTTGGTAAAAGCGCTGGCAGATTTTCCAAACGCGGTCTATTTGCTTGCTTTTGATTATGATGTTGTGGTGCGTGCGCTTGCTACAGTGCAACATGGAGATGGGCGGGAATATCTTGAAAAAGTTATTCAGGTTCCGTTTGAGATACCGGCGCCGAGCATGGAGAGCATTCATGACGCCCTTTTCTCAAAACTCGGCGGAATACTTGGAGATATGCCAGAGAGCCGGTGGGACAAGGCGGCATGGGTGGAATTGTTCCAGTATGGAGTGAAAAATTATATCAAATCCATTCGGGATGTGATTCGCTATTCAAATGTCTTTTATTTGAAGTATCAGCTATTGCAAGGGGAGACCGACCCTATCGATCTCCTCGGCTTGACCTGTCTTCAAGTATTTGAACCGGTGG
This sequence comes from uncultured Clostridia bacterium, assembly GCA_944380775.1. Lineage (GTDB taxonomy): Bacteria > Bacillota > Clostridia > Oscillospirales > Acutalibacteraceae > CALWKP01. The sequence goes on from CALWIP010000039.1 coordinate 2,607, forward strand.
TCTATTCCACCCTCCATCATTACAAGGAGATGCTTTGCGGATCCATTAGCAGCTACTCATACGAACATCAACACGCTGGTGAAGAGAAAACCAAGAAAGCGATGAGTGATATTTTCTCAGATGGGATTGCTGCGAATGAAGAGGCGGCGAAAAGCATTCTTGGGATCCTGTTTCCAAAAACAAAAGTGGCTTTAGAGCATGGCTATTCTTTTGGACGTTATTACGATTACAGGAAATTTCTAATTCATCGCAATATTGCTGTTCCAGAATGCTTTGACCGTTATTTTTCCCTCTCGCTTGGAGATGATGCCATTCCGACTGCAACAATGCGAAACCTTATATATGAGGCAAATGAAAGCGAGGTTGTGACAAATATCACCCAGCTATATCAGGATGGGAAATTGATCAGGCTGCTTGAAGAAATAGAGGCATATGCGAATCAAGGCGACTCGAAAGATATCCCCGCAGAAAGGGCTATCGTTTTAATCCGCTGCCTTTGCCGGATGTGGAGTTCTTTTGAAGTTGAAGAAAAAGACTTTTTTACCGTTCCGCTTGCATGGAGATTGCTGTTTTGCGTCGCTCCTTTGCTGGAAGCCATTGACGCGGCGGAACGCCTTTCCTTTTTGCGAAGTATATTTGAGGATAAAATGGTCGAGCCTTCAACATTAGCGTTGCTCTTGCAGAGCTTTGAAACACAGCATGGGCGCTGTACCGATAAGAAGCCGAATGAAAATAAACAACTGGTTTCATTGGATGAATTATTAGAGCTTGAGGTTGCGTTCAAGTCACGATGTATGGATGCAATCGATTCAGGCGCTGCTTTATCGCAATATGACGGATTAAATTTCTTGTGGATGCTAAGTCAAATTGACGGAGAACTTGCAAAGCACATCAAAGAAACACTTGTCACAGATGATCTATCATTGGCAAAGGTTATCAGCTACTGTACCTCACATGGGAAGGCGGTAATCAAACTTGTCATAAAAACGCGTAATGTAGACACGAAAACGCTCGGTGAATTTATTGATATCCATGAAGCTTATCAGCGTATTGGCGCCTTTGTTACAACTTGTGCATTTTCGCAGATTTCAACAGAAAATCAAAAAGACGTCGTTGCTTTTATAATTGCAATGAAGAGAGAAAAAGGGGACAGGCTAATCGAAAATTTTGTTGCAGAAGACGCAATTGAAGAAGAACTTCAAAAGATTCTCAATGCAATCCAGCACTTAAATGATTAATATTGTTTACAACGATTTTAAACCGTATTGGGAAATCCCAAACCCTTTCTATGGCCAAAGAAAAGGTTTCGTCCTTCTCATACGGAGCAGGCCTTTTACGGCAACAGCAACAAGGCGTAAGCTAGGCCAGATACCCGACATCTTGACCGGGTTACATTTCTCGTCACTGCCTTCCGCAGAAAGGAATGGTCATAAATGAGCAAATCACAAAATATTTATGACAATCAAACTTTTTTTGAAGGATATCAGAAGCTTCGTAGGAACCCGTACAGCGCCAACAACGTGGAGGAAAAACCTGCGCTCTTTTCCCTGTCACCGGAATTGACAGGAAAGTCGGTCTTGGATCTTGGTTGTGGGTATGGTGAGAATTGCGCCGCGTTTAAAAATCTGGGAGCGTCCGCCGTTGTGGGTGTCGACATTTCCGAAAAGATGCTTGCTGTTGCAAAGGAAGAGCACCCCGGCATCAAGTTCATTCGTGCAGATATGAGCAATCTATCTTTCATCAAGGACCGGTATGATGTGGTCTTCAGTTCTCTTGCGTTGCACTACATAGAAGATTTTGACGCACTTGTAAAAAGTGTATATGACGTATTAATTCCAGGCGGATATTTCATCTTTTCACAGGAACACCCTCTAACAACAGCGCCAATCTCCGGCGTGAGCTGGGCGAAGGATGAAAACGGAAACGTGCTTCACTACAAACTAACAGACTATTCACGTTGCGGAAAGCGCAGTACGGCATGGATTGTTAACGGCGTGGAAAAATATCACCGCACGTTTTCCAAAATAATCAACTCATTATGTTCGGCAGGATTTGCCATTGAAACCATGCTCGAGCCTACTCCAACACAGGAAATCATCGAACTGGATAAAAGCTGGGAGAAAGATTTGCATAAGCCAAACTTCTTACTGATAAAAGCAAGAAAACGATGAGGAGGATAAAATGGGAGAGTTTTTAGTTGGTGGTAAAATGATACAAGCAGCGCGGGGAGTATAATTTTACAGGAGTGCATGATGAAAAACTTATATATGATTGGCGGCACGATGGGCGTTGGAAAAACGGCGGTGTGCCAGCAGCTGAAGCGAGTTTTACCGAATAGCGTATTTCTTGACGGGGATTGGTGCTGGGATGCAAGCCCGTTCCAAGTAACCGATGAAACCAAAGCGATGGTGCTGGATAATATCTGCTACTTATTAAATAACTTTCTAACATGTTCCACATATGAAAATATTATCTTTTGCTGGGTACTGCACGAGCAGAAGATCATCGATTCGATCCTTGAAAAGTTAAATACAACAAACTGTACGGTGCATCGTGTTTCTCTTATTGTAAACGAAAAGAACCTGCGGGACAGGCTAACAAATGATGTTGCAAGAGGGATCCGCACTGCGGATGTTATCGAAAGAAGCGTTGCAAGAATACCGCTCTACCAAACGCTCAACACCGTTAAAATTGATACCAATGAAAAGACGGTGGAGATGCTTGTCCATGAAATCAGGCGGCTGTGATATTGACATTTTTCCATTTATCGCGCAAGGAGGAGGACGGAGGCCCTGTTCGCCTTTGACCAAAACTTGCTCGGGGCGTAAAGAAGTGTGCAATAGAACCCCGAAGCTCATCCAAGAGCTGCTGATGGTGTGGGGACAATCTGTTATATGGAGGAAATGCAAATGAGCCAGCATATTGTCGTAAAGGATTACAACCCATTATGGCCAGAAAAATACAAGGAAGAAGTTTCACGGATCCAACCCATTCTCGCAGGGAATGGGTTGGCAATTTATCATATTGGAAGTACGTCTGTTCCTGGATTGGCTGCGAAACCGATTATTGACATCATGGCGGTAGTCAGGAGCCTCGCGGAAGTAGATTCGGTTGCAAAAAAGTTTTCTGAGATAGGCTATGAATACCTTGGCGAGTTTGGAATTGCGGGCAGGCGTTACCTGCGTAAAGGCGGCGATGAGCGGACGCACCAAATTCATATTTTCCAGGCGGAAGATTGGAATAACATTGGGCGGCACCTTGCGTTTCGCGACTATATGCGCGCACACGAAAAAGAACGGGACGAGTACGCGCAAATAAAAAAAGACCTGGCACAACGATTCCCCTATGATATCGACGGATATTGCGACGGGAAAGAGGATTTTGTCAGAGAGATGGAGAAGCGCGCTGTTTCCCAGTTTGATGGGTCGTGGGATCAATTGTATCTTGCGGCAAGAACGGTGCAGTATGAAAGAAGCATTTCTTCCCTGGTTGAGGCGGGCTCCGTTGCGGCAGCGATTCTCACGGCAAGAGGAACTATCTATGCCGGCGTTTGTATTGATACTGCTTGTTCCCTGGAAATGTGCGCGGAAAGAAGCGCGATTGCCAATATGATTACGAACGGCGAATGGCAAATTTCAAAGATCGTGGCAGTCATGCCGGATGGGAATGCCGGTATGCCGTGCGGCGCTTGCCGGGAGCTGATGATGCAGTTGGATCACACGGCAAAGGAAATAGAAATCTTATGCGATTATGAAACCAAAAAGGCGGTGAAGCTAAAAGAGCTGCTTCCCAATTGGTGGGCGTCATAGAAACTGGGGTTTCATCATGGAAAAAAGTTGAGCTGTCCGGCCGCGGGCCCCGGCGCCGGAGACCGTTCGCCGCGGCGTCTTCCCAAAACGTAGAAAATGTGCTATAATACCCGCAGGAAGGCCGCAGCGCGGGCGGCGAACCTCAGCGGTACCTCCCGGCCAGGCGGCCGGAGGCCGCAGTGCGCGATGTGCCCACAGCAGGCGTGGTTTATATTAGCAGATAGCGAAAGGAGAAGCGCAAATGCCTTTTCTTCAGGTCAAGACCAATGTGACGGTAACCCCGGAGCAGGCGGAGGCCGTCCGTTCTGGGCTGGGCGAGTCCATCTCGATTTTCCCGGGCAAGAGCGAAGCGTGGCTCATGCTCTCGTTGGAGGACGGGAAGCGCCTTTGGTTCCAGGGGACGCCGGAGCCGGCCGCAATTGCGGAAATTTCCCTCTATGCGCGGGAGGTTGATCCCGCGGCGGCCGGGCGCATGACGGCGGCTGTGACCGCGCTGCTTTCCCGCACGCTGGGGGCCCCTGCGGGGCGGATTTATGTCAAATATGATTCCACGCCGCTTTGGGGCTGGAATGGGAACAATTTCTAACGCGGCTGAAGCATGCCGCGAAAAGCCCGGGGCGGCAGCGCTCCGGGCTTTTTCAAAAGGAAAGGAAGGGGCCGGATGAAGCTGTTCCATTTGTCGGACCTCCATCTGGGGAAGCGCGTCAACGGCTTTTCCATGCTAGAGGATCAGGAGGATATTTTAGGTAAAATTTTACGCCTGGTGCGGGAAGAGCGCCCCGACGCCGTGCTCCTTGCGGGGGATCTGTACGACAAGCCGGTCCCGCCCGCGGAGGCGGTTGCCTTGCTGGATTCTTTCCTAGCAGAACTGGCGGAGCAGAAAACGGCGATCCTGCTGCTCAGCGGCAACCATGATTCCGCGGAACGCGTGGCGTTTGGCGGCCGTATTTTGCGCGCAGGCGGCGTGTATGTCGCCCCGGCGTACCAGGGCCACGTCGAGCCCGTTGTGCTGGAAGATGCGTTTGGCCCGGTTTATTTTTACCTGCTGCCCTACCTGCGCCCGGCGATGGCGCGGCCGTTTTTCCCCGGTCAGACGGTGGAGACCGCGCAGGATGCGGTGCGGGCCGCCGTTGAAGAGATGCGCATTTGCCCGGAACACCGCAATGTCTTGGGCGCGCACCAGTTCGTTTTGGGCGCGCTCCGTTCCGACTCGGAGGAAGTGGCGGTCGGCGGTCTCGACCAGGTCGACGCCGCCGTTTTTGCAGGGTTTGATTACGCCGCCCTCGGACATCTTCACCGGCCGCAGGCCGTTGGCGCGCAGAACCGGATCCGCTACGCAGGTTCGCCGCTGGCCTATTCCTTTTCGGAGGCAGGGCAGGAAAAATCCGTCACGGTGGTGGAACTCGGCGAAAAAGGCGCGCTTTCAATCCGAATGGTCCCGTTGCAGCCGCTGCGGCGGATGACAGAGCTGAAAGGTCCGTTCGCCCGCCTGGTTGCGCCGGGGTTTGCGCAGGCCCACGCGGCGGATTATATCCATGTTTCGCTCACCGACGAGCAGGAGATTCCCGAGGCGGTGGGGCGGCTGCGCGCCGTATATCCGTATTTGATGCGGCTGGATTACGACAATACGCGCACGCGCCGGCGGGCGCAGGAAAACCGGGGAACCGCCAAAGAGCAGTCGCCGTTCGAGCTATTTTCCACGCTCTATGAACGGCAGAACAACAGCCCGCTTTCCGCGCGGCAGGCGGCCTTTGTGCAAAAGCGCATCGAAGAGATTTGGGGGGGAGAGGCATGAGGCCGCTTTGTTTGACGCTCTCAGCGTTCGGCCCTTACGCCGGGAAGACCGTCGTAGACTTCAGCCGCCTGGGCCGCAGCGGGATTTACCTCATCACCGGGGACACCGGCGCGGGGAAAACCACGCTTTTTGACGCCATCACGTTTGCGCTGTACGGCGAAGCCAGCGGGGACCGCCGCACGCCGGAGATGCTGCGCGCGCAGCATGCGCCGCCGGAAACGCCGACCTTCGTCGAGCTTCTGTTTGCGCACGGGGGAAGGCAGTACCGGGTCCGGCGCAGCCCGGAATATACCCGCCCGAAAAAGCGTGGGGAAGGCGTCACCGTCAGCCGGGCAGACGGCAGCTTTTGCCAGGTGGAGGACGGCCGGGACCTGCCCGGCGCTGCGGGGACAAAGGAGGTCACGCGGCGGGTGACCGCTCTTTTAGGCGTGGACCGCGGCCAGTTTTCGCAGATCGCCATGCTCGCGCAGGGGGATTTCTGGAAATTGCTGTTCGCGACGACAGAGGAGCGGAAGAAGATTTTTCAGAAAATTTTCCGGACGGAACGCTTTGCCGCATTACAGGAGAAGCTCAAGGAGGACGCCGCCGAAGCCGGGCGCGCCTTTACCGCGCAGTCGGAGCAGATCCGGGCTGCGCTGCGCGGCATCCGCTGTACGCCGGACAGCCCGTATAAAGCCCGGGTGGAACAGGCGCAGGACGGATCCTTGCCGTTTGAAGAGGGCCTCCCGTTGCTGGAAGGCTTGATCCGAGAGGGCGAAGCTGCAGAAAAGGGGCGCCGCACGCGCCTCGAGTCGTTGGAAAAAGAGTGGGAATCTGCCGTGCGGCTCTTGCGCGAAGCGGAGGAACGCCGGCGGGTGCTCGAGTCCTTGCAGCGGGCGGAAGAAGAACAAAAGCGCTGCGGGGCCGAGGCGGAAGCCTTGCTGGCCGCGTGGCGTGCGGAACAGGCCCGCGTGCCGGAGCGGGAGCAGGCCGCGCGGGAGCAGGCCGCGCTGGAGGCGCTTTTGCCCGACTACGACGAGCGGGAACGGGAGCGCAGAGCCCTGCGGGAGCTGGCGGAAAAGCAAACGCGCATAGAGGCGCTGATCTGCCGGAAAACAGAAGAACAAACCCGCTTGGAAGCGGAGAGGGAACGGCAGCAGAGAGAATCGGCGCAGCTGGAAAACAGCGGGGAAGAGCTGCTAAAGCGGGAGGCCGCGCTGGAAGAAGCCAAACGGCAGATGCGCGAGCTCAACCGCCTGACGGAAGCGCGGACGGCGGCGGAGCAGGCCCGCGCCGCGTGGGAAGCGGAGCAGCGGAAGTATTTGGCGGCGCGCGGGCGCGCGGAAGACCTGCGGGCCCGTTACAGCGCGCTGCACCGGGCTTATTTTGACGCGCAGGCCGGCATTTTGGCCTCTGCCCTGCGCGACGGGGAGGCTTGCCCGGTGTGCGGCTCGCGGGAGCATCCGCACCCCGCGCCAAAACCGGAGGGCGCCCCGCCGCGCGAGGCGTTGGAACGCGCCCAGCGCGATGCCGAGCAGGCGGAGCGCAGCGCAGAAGAGGCGAGCCGTAGGGCGGGCGCACAGCAGGGCGCGTCCCGCGCGCAGCGGCAGGCTGTGGAAGACCAGGCGCGGGAACGCTTCCCCGGGAAAACCTGGGAGGAATTGCCAGAGGCGCTGGAAGAGGAAAAGGCCGCCGTCATCACGCGGGGGAAAGCGCTGCGTGCGGCGGTCGAGGAAGGGCGGCGCCTGGTAGGCCGTCGGGCGGAACTGGCAAAGGCTATCCCGCAGACACAGGATGCCTGCCGCCGGGTACAGGAAGAGCGCGGCGCAGCAGAGCGCGAAGCAGCCGCGCTTACCGCTGGGCGCGCCGCGCGGGAAAAGCGGGTAGAGGCGCTCTCTGCAAAGCTGGCTTTCCCGGGCAAAACGGAAGCGGAGACGGCGGTGCGCGCGCTTTCCGAAAAGCGCCAAGCGCTGGAGGACGCTTTGCAGCGCGCGCGGGATGCGTACAGCGCCTGCGAAAAAAAGAAGGCCGGCCTGGAAGCCGTCCTCGCAGAGAACCGGAAGAGCCTTGCCGCCCTGCGCGAGATAGACCCCGGCGAAGCGGCGGAAAAGAAAAACGCTTTACAGGCGGCGCGCGAGCAGCTGGCCCGGCAGAACGACGAAATAAAGCTCTGCCTGACCGCCAACCGGCAGGCGCTGCAAAGTGTGGCGCAGGGGCTTGAGCGGCTCCGTGCCGCGGAGGAAGAATGGGCTTGGAAGCGGGCGTTGGCAGCTACCGCAAACGGGACGGTGCCGGGCAAAGAAAAAGTCATGCTGGAAACGTACGTCCAGGCGGCTTATTTTGACCGCATCCTGGAACGGGCCAACCAGCGGCTTTGGATCATGTCCCGCGGGCAGTATGAGCTTAAACGGCGTGCGGCGGCGGAAGATTCCCGCAGCCAAAGCGGGTTGGACCTCAATGTGTGGGACCATTATACCGGCAGCGAGCGCAGCGTCAAAACGCTTTCCGGCGGGGAATCGTTTGAAGCGTCCCTCGCGCTGGCGCTTGGCCTTTCGGACGAGGTGCAGGAGGCGGCGGGCGGCGTGCAGCTCGACACGCTTTTTGTCGACGAGGGCTTCGGCTCTCTGGACGAGGAAGCGCTCCAACAGGCGCTGCGCGTTTTAGACAGCCTGGCGGACGGCAACCGCCTGGTGGGCATCATTTCCCATGTGGCGGAGCTGAAAAGCCGGATCCCGCGGCAGATTGTGGTAAAAAAGGACCGCTTGGGCGGCAGCAGCGCGGCGGTAGAGGGATGACCCCGAGGGCAATCCAATTATTAAATGCAGCAATAAAACGGCCGGGCTGTTGGAACCGTCCAACCGCCCGGCCGTTTTGCGCCGTTTGACAAGAAAGGAATCAGCTGTTTTTCATCATGGTGCTTTCTACTGTGTCTGCGACATGCTCGCAGGTGTCCATGCATTTTTCCAGGTAGGCGTAGATCTCCCGCCAGGCAATAACCTCCAGCGGGTCCTTGCACGCATCATGCAGGCGGTACATCGAATCAATGAACAGCTTGTCCGCCTCTTCCTCCAGCGTGTTGATTTGAACAATATGGGGATGGATCTGCTTGGAACGTTTGAAATCGGCGAATTCCTCCATCAGCTGGCGGACCTCCTGGCAGCAGCGGATCAAAAGGTCCAGGAACGCCGGGACGTCGTCGCGGATGGTCGTAACGCGGTTGTAGTAGATTTTGATGAGCACATCTTCGATCTTGTCCGTGATATCATCCATGTTTTGGCTTACCTGGATGATGTCCTCGCGCTCAATCGGCGTGATGAAGGCCTTGGCGAGCGTGTTGAGGAGCTCGTGCTTCTTCACGTCCGCGGCGTGCTCCACTTCGTGGATTTCGTCGAGCTTTTGCGGCAGGGCGGCCACGTCAAAATTTTCGATGACGTCCTTCAACAGCTGCGCCGCCTGACAGGAATACTCTGCGCAGGCAATAAAATTTTGAAAATAAAACGAATCCTGTTTTTTCGACATAAAAATCTCCTCATCCCGTCACAAATAGTTCCAAATTAAAAAATTGCAATAAACAGCTTTGCCATCAGGAAACTGATCAACCCGCAGCCCGGGAACGTAAAGATCCAGGTGAGCATCATTTCCTTGACTACGCTTAAATTGATTGCGGACAGACGCCGCACCGCGCCCACGCCCATGATGGCGCTGGTTTTGGTGTGCGTGGTGGAAACGGGGATGCCGCCTAAGCTGGAGTAAAGCAGGCAGAGCGCCGCAGCGATGTCGGCGGAAAAGCCTTGGTATTTTTCCAGCTTGACCATATCCATCCCGACGGATTTGATAATCTTCTCGCCGCCCACGCTGGTGCCCGCAGCCATAATGATGCTGCAGAGCAGCATGAGCCAAATCGGGATGGTCATGCCGGTGACGCTGCTCTGCCCGTTGGAAAAAGCGATGCCTAAAAATAGCACGCCGATGAATTTCTGGCCGTCTTGCGCGCCATGCATAAAGCTCATAGCCGCGGCGCCGAAAATCTGCGCCCATTGGAAAAACCGGTTGGTTTTGCGCCGGTCCAGCGCCTGGCAGAAGATGGTCACCAGTTTGCAGACCACCCAGCCGGTGGCAAAGCCGAGCAGCAGGCTGAGGACCAGGCCGTAGAGGACCTTTGCCCACTCGGCCATGTTGACGCCGCCGAGACCGTTGTGCATGGCAATGGCGGCGCCCGTCAGGCCTGCAATCAAGCTGTGGCTCTCGCTTGTTGGGATGCCAAAATAAGAAGCGCCGACGCTGTAGACCACGATTGAGAACAGCGCGGCGCACAGGGCGATCAACGCCTCGTGGGTATTGCCGCCGAAATCCACCATGTCGCTGATGGTGGACGCAACGGAACTATTGATCTGGGTCATGACAAAAACGCCGAGAAAATTAAAAATGGCGCTCATCCAAATGGCGCTTCGTACCCCCATGCAACGCGTCGTCACGCAGGTTGCAATCGCGTTGGGTGCGTCCGTCCAACCGTTGACGAAAATGACGCCCAATGTGAGCAGCGCAGTGATGAGCAGGACAGGGCTCGAGGTAATCCCTGTCAGGAACGCGGCAAATGAAAAATCCATCAACTTCTCCCTCATTCCACAAAACCTCCATTTTCAGCCGGAGGTTTTTCAGACCAAGGATGGCAGGGGGGAAACGCCCCCTGCCGTTAAATCCTTGTAAATTTAGTGTAAATGGGAGATTAAGAGAAGTCAAGAGAAGCCGGGAGGATTTGGGAAAAATCATAAATTATCAGACCGTAAAGGTAGAACATTGGAAAAAACGCCGGGATTTTTGGAAAGGAAATCCGGATTGAATCAAACAGGGTCAACCTGCAAAAGCCACACGCAGTGGAACGGGAGGGAGGCCTCCCAGCGGAGCGCGCCGTCCGGAGAAACCGGGAGCACCGATTCTTCCGGGGCGCCTAGGCTGGCCTTTTGCAGGATGGCCCGGTAGCTCTCCCCTTCGGGAAACAGCGGGGAACCCTGGCGCAGCCATTCTTCATAGCCGTTGGCATGGGTCCGGTCCACACGGAAGCAGGAAAGCCGCGCGCTTCCCGGCGCGAGGCCCTTCAAAACCAGGCGGACGGGCGTCTCGCCGCGCGCGTCCCGGTCCTCACAGTGGCTGGAGAGCAAGATCCGAATGGAATCCGCTTCTTTGGTCGCAAAACCGGAGAGCAGGGCGCCGTCCCGTGTACTGGCGTTGGGGCTGGCGCAACGCAGCGCCAACTTTTCCCGCCCGAGCTTCGAGAACAGCTGGAAGGCGTGGAACACCGGTTTTTCAATCCCCTGGGTGAAGAAGGCTCGGCTGCCCGCAAAACAGGTTTCTCCGGGGAAAACGCCTGCCCAGGCGAGCGGGCGCACATCCATGCCGGTTTCCCGCGCCAGGCGCTCGATGCCGCAGTAGGCGGCGGCGACATAACTCGCGTAGTATTCGGTGTTGCGGAAGACCATGTTGCCGTTGTCATATTGATTCCCTGCAGCCCAGCCGTCGGGGTCCGCCTCGGAGAGGACGACGGGAAGCGCGCTGAAGCCGCATTCCCGGATGACCGCTAGGCCGGTGCGCACTTGTTCGAGCAGAGATTCCACCGAGGGGTTGCCTGGTTCCGTGCGCGCGGGGACGGTAAACGGGAAGCCGCCGCCCTTGACATGGAACGTTACGAAATCCAGGCGCGTCCCGGGCTGCTGCGTGCGGAAATTGACGCCGCTGCGGCAGTGCTCCAAAAAGTAGCGCAGGAATTTTTGGGAAGCGCTCCCTTCCAGCGGGCCGGTTGTCGCGGGGCCGGAAAGCCGCGCCTGCGGCAAAACGGCGTGGAACGCAAACTCCGTGTAGTCGAAGAGTTTGCAGTATTCGGCGGCGGACCCGCTCCAGTAAAAGATATCCGGTTCGTTCCAAAGCTCGAATTCCCAGGAATTGACTTCCTCTTCGCTGTAGCGCGCGCGGAGGTGCTCCGCCACCGTTTGGATCAGGCGCTCCCATTTTCCATAATCCTCCGGCGGGAAGGACCAGCCGGTTTGGCGGTAGGCGTCATACCAATCTGCAGAAAGGCCTTTGGCGTACTGCCGGTCCGCCAGATCCATCGGCATGAAGCCGAGCTCGACGAACGGCTTGTTGCCGGAGGCGAGCTGCGCATCCAGGATGCGGTCGAACCAGGTGAAGTCAAAAACCGGCTCGCCCGCGCGGTCTTCTGTGTAAAGGTTGGTGGAACCGAATTTGTACGCGCCCTGGCAGTTCCCGGTGCAGAAAAGGAAGTGGGTGCGCACGCGGTACGGCGCGTCGTCCAGCTGGCCAAAGCGCGCGAGGGCCTGCTTTCCTTCCGGCATATACGTGTAATTGCACTCGTCGTAGCCGATGTAGCGCCAAAACCGGGGCTGTTCGCCGAGGACGTCCCGGACGTCCGCTTCAATGGAGGCTGTTTGCTGCGTTTGCATGGTACGATTTCCCCCTGTCCGCCCCGAAGGGCGTGGATTTTGCTCTAGGATACCGCAGCGGATGGGGAAAGTCCATTGGCGGAAAGACCAAATCGACGCGGGGGTTTTCGGCGCTTTGTCAAAAAAGCAGGGATCCCGCCGGGATCCCTGCTTTTTTGAAGGCCTGCTCAGCGGCGCGCATAGCGGGCAGCTGTTTCGTGGTAATACTGCTCCATATCGGACACGTTTTTCTCAAAATCGAACCGTTCCAGCACGCGCTCGCGGCCGTTGCTGCCGAATTCCTCCCGCAATTCCGGGCGCGCGGCCAATTCGCAGATGCGGTCCGCCATCGCGCGCGGGTCCCGTGCGGGAATCAGGTATCCCGTGACGCCGTCGTCGACCACTTCGCGGAAGCCGTCCACGTCGGTGGCGATGACCGGCAGGCAGCAAGCCATGGCTTCCACAGCGGAGACGCCGAAGCTCTCAGAGACGCTGGGCAGGCAGAAGAGGTCCATGCGGCCCATCACCTCCGGGACCTGCGTGTTCGGCACTGTGCCGCAGAGCAGCACCCGTTTGGAAAGGCCCATCTCGTCAATCTGCCGCTGCAATGCGTCGCGGCGGCTCCCCTTGCCGTAGATGACCAGCCGGGGGTCTATCTCCGCGGGCAGCCGTTCCAGCGCGAGGGCAAACGCGTCGATGAGGTCGCTTACGCCGTAGCAATCCTCCAGCGCCTTGACCAGGCCGATGCAAAAGCCCTGGTGCTCCTGCCGGTGCGGGGAAAACAGCTTGCAGTCCACGCCGAACGGCGTGATGTAGACCGGCCGGTCGTAGCCGAGCACACGGCGGAGCTGTTCGGCCATGACATGGCTTGTGGAGGCGACGGAATCCGCTTTGCGGAGATTTTTGCTGACCAATGCGCGGTGGATCGGGCTTTTCAGCGGGAATTCATACACATCGCTGCCCCAGACGGAGAGCATCACCGGGTGCTGGCGCGCCCGGCGCGCCAGCGTGCCGTAGCCGCTGGCGTAGTGCGCGTTGATGATATCCGGCTGGAAGGAGCGCAGCTCCCGCCGCAATTCCCTCGCATTGAAGAAGTAACCCGGAAATCCGCCGCGCCGCAGGTAGACCACCGTCACCCGTGGGTCGATTTCCTTGCGTGTATTTTCATGGTTGGGGAGGGAATAGAGGCGCACGTGGTGCCCGCGGGACGCCAACGCGTTGACCCAGCGCACCGTGTGGATCGATTGCGCCGCCGAAATGAATGCGATCTTCATGCTGTCAACCTCCCAAATCCTGAAGGACCTGCCGTGCGCGGTCCGTCCAGCGGTTCCCGTCCAACGCCCGGTAGGCCGCGTCCAAACAGGCTTCGTACTGCCCCGGCCGGCGGAACATCTCCCGGATGGCTTCGGCAAAACTGACCGGGTCGTCCTGGCTGACCAGGCCGGTGCCGTGCGCGCGGGTGAAGCGCGCCGCTTCGGCGCAGTCCGTCGTCACCACCGGAAGGCCGAATTCCAGGTACTCCATCAATTTAACGGAAAAGGCAAAATCGTTGTACACATTTTTTGAAACGGGGTACAGCGCGAGATCCGCAGCGTCGTACAGCGGCTTGAGCGCTTCTTTCCCGGAGGCGTGCGCCACCGTGAGCCAAGGTTCGCTCTGCGCGCTGCCCAACGCCTGCGCCTCCGCTTCGCGGCACACCAGCGTGAGCGGGTACTGCTCGCCGCCCTGGTTCAGCAGCCGGAAAGCCTCCAGCAGCGTGGCGGAGCCGTAGCGCGGGGAAACGCCGCCCACATAGATGCAGCGCCGCTGCGGGCGGTTCCCGCGGCGGTCGGAGAGGCGCCCCACGCAGCCGGGCAGCAAGGGCTTGACCCGGGGGAAGGAAAAATACCCGGCCATGCTTTCGGTGGGGAGGTACATCAGCGGGATAGTTTTGGCAAAAAAGCGCACGTCCCGCTCCGAAAGGGCGGCGATGGCGCGCTGCTTGAGCGTCTTCTTGCCCTGCACGAACACCTCGTCAAAGCGGTAGGCGGCGTCCCGCAGGAAATACCCAGTTGGGACCATGCGGCTCACGCGCCGCAAAAGGCGGCGGTCACAGGCGTTGAAGATTGGCCCGGAAGGGCTTTCCACATAGCAGAGGTCCGGGCGCTCCCGGTCCAGCCAGCGGTCGATTTCCGCCACGGCGGCCCGGCGTTCCGCGCGCCGGTTCTGCTGCGTTTGCAGCAGTTTGATCTCGCAGCCGAGTTCTTCAAACGCGCGGTACATCATCTGCGGCCGCACGGAGGAACCGGAGCGGAAATCCCCAAAATCAATATATGTCACATACAGCAGTTTCATGACTGCCCCGCTTTCCGGCGTTCCTTCTCCCGCGCGTGCTCCCGCCGGCGGGCGTTCCAGCGGGGCTTAACCCACCGGTTCCAGAGGATGGGCGCAAAATGGCCGGCCGGGATCAGCAACAGGAGGAGGATCGTCTGAAAATTATAGATAAAATCGGTGAAGCCGCCCTGGGTCGCCTGTGCGAGGCGGCTCGTCAGCAGCGCGATGATGCCAAGGTTATACGGGTTTTTGCGGATGCGCGTGAACAGGTAGAGCAGCAGGCCGAACAGCACGCCGAGGTAGACGATGGACAACACCATGCCCGCATAGCCGAAATTGGCGTACGCTTCCCCGATGAACAGCGCGTTCATGACGCCGCCGGTGCCGTCGAAAACCTTCTCGGAGCCGTAGTAATCCATCACGAGCTTGCCGGAGCGCACATAGGAACCCTCCACGCCGAAGAGCGCCATCGCCGTGGGCGAAAGGCTGCGGCCCCACAAGAACGGGAACACCGCGGGGAAGAGGTCGAAGTGCATGGCGAGCGTGCCCACCTGCGTGAACAGCGTGCGGCCGATGGGCCCGTTGTAGAAATTGCTGATGCCGGCGGAAAAATCATACCCCTGGCGGACATAGATGAACACGATTGCCGCCGCGGCCACGGCGCCAAATGCGACGACCACCGGCGTTTTGAGGCCGCCGCGCACATACATGACCACCAGCAGCAGCACGAAGAGGTAGAACACCACGGGGGATTTTTCAAAATCCATCGTGACGGAGACGATGGACGAGCCCACCAGCACAAAAGTGAGCGCCCACCACCAGAATTTTTTCTTTAGCGCCAGCGCGTAGGCGAACGAAATATAAGAGAGCAGCGGGATGCCCAGGCCGATGGCGATGTTTGTCACATAGCTGTTGACGACGGAAATGCTGCCGATGCGCTGGCGTTCCACGCCGAAGTCAAAGCCCTCCGGCGTGCGCAGCAGCCGGAGCAATGGGAAATAGCCGATCTTGAGGATATACACGAGCAGCACGCAGCAGCAGAGGAAACCGGAGACCGCGACAATCCAGAACATGGCCTCCGGCGATTTGACTTCAACCGGCTGTTCAAGGAATTCCCGGTACCGTTCGCGGATATCGATGCGGCAGATGCGGAACATCAGCCACGCGGAGAGCGGGAAAAGGATCGCCGTGAGCAGCACGCAGTAGAACGTGAGGTCATATTTTGAGGGGTCCATGATATAGCTCATGGTGTAATGGTTGCGGTCGCCGAGGTACATCAGAGAAGCGCCCGCATACGTCTGTAAGAAAAACAGATACATCGCGTAGGAGAGGATGTTGATCTTGCCGAGGTGGACCGTCCCCGCCGCTTTATGGAACAAAAACAGGGAGAGCGCAAAGCCGCCGATTACCACGACAAGCCTGAGCCCGGTCATCCGTTCCCCTCCCGGCTGGACGCGCCGTCAGAGAAGCCGTAGATGTCGTCGAGGACATAGGTCTTGGTGAGCGTGTCGCCGTTGCGGAACTGCCAGCCGCTTTCCTTTTTCATAAAGCGGATCTGTTCCCGGTCGATTTCCTCGTCCATATAGATCGTATGGAAATCTTCCAATCCGGCGAGCGGCGTGACGTCCGTCACTAAGGTCGCCTGCATACGCAGCGCCTGCAGGTCCGTATTGCCCCGCAGCGGCTCCAGCGACGTGATGTCGTTGTTGCTGATGGTCAGCTCCAAAAGCCACGGGTATTGCGGCGCAAAAGAGAGGTCCGTCAGGCAGTTGGAACCGACGCTCAGCTTTTCCAGCGCGGGCATGTCGCCGAGCGTTTCAATCGTGGAGAGGGAGTTTCCCTCGAGCGAGTATTCGACAAGGCTGTCCATGTTTTCCAGCGGGACGACCTGCGAAATTTTATTCGAGCTCAAATACAGCGTATTCAGCCCCGGCATATTCGAAAAAACGCTCATGTCGCTGATGCGGTTGCGCGTGAAATTCAGCAGCTTGAGGTTGGTCAGGTTGCGGATCTCTTCGGTGACATGGCTGATCGAATTGTTGGAAAGGTTCAGGTCGATCAATTTATCCAGGCCGTACAACGGGGAAGCGTCCATAATCAGGTTGTTGGAAAGGTCCAGCTTTTGCAGGGAGATGCAGCCCGCCAGCGGGGAAATATCCTTGATCTGGTTGCCCGAGAGGATCAGCGTTTGCAGGCGGTCCAGCGTGCCGATGGCGGAAACGTCGGAAATGCGCGCGGAGGAGATTTCCAGGTAGCGCAGGCCGGTGAAGTAGACCAGTTCGTCCACCGACTCGATGGCTTCGTTCTGGATGACCATTTTACTGATGGTCTCGAGGTCCGCGTCGTAGAGGTTGCCGGTCTCCTTTTGCAGCAGCTCGCGCACCTCCCGCTCAAAGGCGGGGTCTTCAAATTCGACGACCGTCGCGTCCTCATAGAGGTTCAGCTGGTCGCGCATCTCGCCTTCCACGTCCTGATAAATCCGCACGCCGAGCCACGTGGCTACCACAATCAGCAGCGCCAGCGTCACGGCGAACGGCTTATTGCCGCTCAGGTAAGCCCCTGCCCGCTTTCCCAAAGCGAGAGGGGTCATTTCGTGTTTCGTCATCTTGTTTTCCTTTCTGAAAGCGCAGTGTCAGTGCGCGTTTTTCACAATCCGGTTGCAGAACAGGTAGAACACGATATAGGCGCCCGCCATCGGCAGGGACGCCGCCAGCAGGTACTGCTCAAACGTCATCGGGATCAGAAACGCTAGCAGAGAGGGCAGCGTGACAACCGCAAGAAGGCAGAACTGCCAGATCATCGAGGCGCGCTGCCGGCCGAGCGCAATGGCGCTGCTGGTGAGAGGCGTCACGACGAACCGCACCAGGAACAGCGGCACCAGGTACTTGAGATATTGCGGGATGAGCGCCCAGTCTTCGCCAAGGAACCACGGGATGAGCGGGTCGCCCCAAAGCAGGATGGCGCCAAACCCGAGCACGCCCAAAATTGCAAGCCACTTGGTCACGGTGCGGAACACCTGGCTGAGCTTTTCTCCGTTGTGCCGGTCTACGGCCGCGCCCTTGAGGAAAACCTGCGAGACAGAGTTGGAGACGAGCACCAGCGGCTGCCCCAGTAGGGTGTTGATCTGCCCGTAGTAGCCGTTGAGCGTCTGGCCGAAATGCACGGGGATGAACAGGCCCATCATGCTCAGGGAAAGGCTGTTCGCCATGGCGCTCGGCAGCATGTATTTGGGGTAGGCCGCGTACTTTTTAGCGATGCGTTTGAGGAAATCCAGCCGGAACATGTAGCGGTGGATGCGCCCTTTCAGCGTCATCACCATGCGGAAGTTCCCAAAGAAATAGGAGAGGAACTGCCCGATGATCATGCCCCAGTATTCCGCGCCGAGATAGCCGAGCGTAATTTGCGTGGCCAGCATGACGCACACGCGGATGATGTTCGCGCCGGAGATGACCTTATATTGTTCGTGCCGGACGTTGAAATAATTCAGCGCCGTCGTCAAGCCGCAGATCAGCGTGGTGAGCGGCACCATCCAGAGCGTGTTGCCCGCGCCGTATTCATCCAGCCGGAGGATCCCCGCAAACTGGGCGGTGAACGGCCACATCACCAGCGCAAGCAGCGCGGAAAACGCCACCGCCAGCACGGCGCTGAGCACGAACGTGCCGCCGGCCTCGTCGTCGTCGTCCGCTACGACAATCGCGTAGTCATAGCGGAAACAGGCGATCTGCTGCGTAATGTTCGTGATGACGACATAGGTGCTGTAAATGCCTTTCGGTTCCGGACCGTAGAGGCGGCCCAACAGCGGCATAAATAAAAACGGGAGCAGGATCTGCGCAATGGCCGTGCCGCCGGAGAGGACCGCCACGTTGCGCAAAAACCGGTTTTGCCGCAGCGCCCTTAGCTTTGCTTGTAAAAAGCCCAATGCAGCGCCCTCCCGTTATTCTTTATTTTCCAGCAGGGCGCCCTGGCTCTGCGCCTTCAAATATGCATTGATGAAGCCGTCGAGGTCCCCGTCCATAACGGCGTTGATGTTGCCGCTCTCATAGCCGGTGCGGTGGTCCTTGACCAGCGTGTACGGCATGAAGACATAAGAGCGGATCTGCGAACCCCAGGCGATCTCCTTTTGCTCGCCTTTGATGTCTTCGATTTTTTCCAGGTGCTCGCGCTCCTTGATCTCGATCAATTTACTCGTCAGCATGCGCATCGCGACCTCGCGGTTTTGGTGCTGGCTGCGTTCCACCTGGCAGGAGACCACAATCCCCGTGGGGATGTGGATCAGGCGCACCGCCGAAGAGGTCTTGTTGACCTTTTGGCCGCCTGCGCCGCTCGCGCGGTACACCTCCATGCGGATATCCTCCGGGTTGATCTGCACCTCGACGGTGTCGTCAATCTCCGGCATGACCTCCAGCGAGGCGAACGACGTGTGCCGCCGCCCGGAAGCGTCGAACGGCGAGACGCGCACCAGGCGGTGCACGCCCATCTCGCTCTTCAAAAAGCCGTAGGCGTTGACGCCCTCCACCAGGATGCTCGCGCTCTTGAGGCCGGCCTCTTCGCCGTCCAGGTAATCGAGCGTTTTGACCTTGTACCCGTGGCGCTCGCCCCAGCGGCAGTACATGCGGTAGAGCATTTCAGCCCAGTCCTGCGCCTCGGTGCCGCCGGCGCCCGCATGGAAGGTGAGGATGGCGTTTTTCGCGTCGTACTCGCCGTTGAGCAGCGTGGTGAGCCGCTGCTGCTCCAGGTCCGCTTTGATTTTTTCAATTTCCTCCTGCGCTTCCGGCAGGAGGCTCTCGTCGTTTTCTTCGTTGCCCAGCTCGATGAGCGCGTACGCGTCGCCGAAGGCAGACTCCAGTTTTTCAAAGGCTGCGAGCTTGTCCTTCAGCATGCTGGAGCGCTGCAAGACCTTTTGAGAATTTTCCATGTCGTCCCAGAAACCGGGCGCGGCCGCTTTGCGGTCCAGCTCTTCGATCTCGCGGCGGATCGCGTCCAGGCCGAGGGCGTCTGCCAGCTCTTTGCGGGCGGGCTCCAGGTCCTTCAGGCTTTGGGCCAGTTCGTCAAATTGAAGCATGCTATCATCCTTACTTAATCAAGATATCGTTCTGTTTCCTCGGGTCCCCTATCATAATATCTCATTATAAAATATTTCCCAGTGAATGTAAAGTATGAGAACCCCGCCGCCCCTTCCCGGCGGGCAAAATTGTGAATACCCTGAAAACTTCTCGCGGAAAAGATTGAAGTTTTTGCTTTTTTTCGGTACAATAAAGGTATTCTCCCCGAATGACGGGGAACCAGGCGCGGCAGCCTCCCTGCGCGGCAGGGAAGGGCGGGGCCGCGCGCCGCTTCACAGGAGGGATTTTGGTCTATGACGAATTTTACCGGCGTGCATTGTCCAATTTGCGGCCGGCCGTTTACCGAGAACGACGACGTGGTTGTCTGCCCGGAATGCGGCGCGCCCTACCATCGCGGTTGCTTTGAAGAGAGCGGGAAATGCATTTTCCCGGAGCTGCACCGCGAAGGGAAGAGCTGGCAGCCCCCTCAGGTGGAGGCCCCGCCGCCGGGCAGTTCCTCCGCCACCAAGCGCTGCCCCCGCTGCGGCAAGATGAACCCGGAAACCTCCCTTTTCTGTGACCAGTGCGGGCAGTCCCTGATCGGCCCGGGGGAACGCCCGGGCGGTTACAACGGCTACAACGGATACGGCGCCTACGGAGGGCAGCAAGCCCAGCAGCCGGGCGGCGCGCCGCAGTACGGCCCCTTTGGCCCGATGGGAGGCCCTGCGCCGGTGGCGTTCGACCCCATGGGCGGCGTGGACCCGGCCGAAGACCTCGGCGGCGCGCCGGCGGGGGACGTGGCCAAGCTGGTGCAGGGCAATACGCCGTACTACTTGCCGGTGTTCCGGCGTTATGCGAAAGAACGCCGGTCCCGCTTTAATTTTTGCGCGTTTTTGTTTACCGGCGGCTGGATGCTGTACCGCAAAATGTACAAGGAAGGCATTTTGTTCGGGGCGCTGTCTGTTTTGCTGTACGCGGCGAACCTAGCGGCCACCAACCTGTGGTTTGCACCGCTTTTGCAGAGCCTGGCCGACCAAGCGGGCAGCGAGGCGGCCTCGCTCTACGGCCTGGCGGCGGATCTCTCTGGGGTTTTGCTCACGCGCCCCGCTTCGGAGGTCTTCCTGTTTTTCCTGCCCAGCCTTTTGCAGCTCCTCCAGCTCGTCGTCGCCGTTGTCGCCGGCGCGATGGGCAACCGCCTGTACTACCAGCACTGCGTCTCTACCGTGCAGGAGATCCACCGGGAAAACACGACCGCGGCGGAATTCGACCAGCAGCTGCAGCTGCGCGGCGGCGTCAACACCACGCTGGCGGTTGTCCTGCTGGTGTGCGCCATGTTCTTTTCGTATCTCCCGGCGTTGTTTTTCTGAAAATGATCAAGATCTGAAAGAAAGAATCAGGAGAGGATTGGATTGAAGGTTCGTAAAGCTGTAATCCCCGCGGCGGGGCTTGGCACGCGTGTGCTGCCCGCTACCAAATCGATGCCGAAAGAAATGCTCCCGATCGTGGACAAACCCGCGATCCAATATATTGTTGAAGAAGCCGTCCAAGCAGGCATTACGGATATTTTGGTTATTACCAACCGCGGCAAAGGGTTGATCGAAGACCATTTTGACCGTGTCCCCGAGCTGGAAGCGCGCCTCTCCGGCAGCGAGGAAAAGCGGGAGATCCTCAACGACGTGGTCAACATTGCCCATCTCGCCAACATTTATTTTGTGAGGCAGAAGGAAACGCGCGGCCTCGGCCACGCGGTCAGTTGCGCGCGCGATTTCGTCGGCAACGAGCCGTTCGCCGTACTGTACGGCGACGACGTCATCCTCGGCGAAGACCCGGTCTGCGCCCAGCTGATCCGCGCTTATGAGGAATTTGGGCTCGGCGTGGCCGGCGTGAAAGAGGTTTCGCCCGAGGCGATTCAAAAATACAGCTCGCTGAAGGTCGAGCCGGTGCGGGATCGCATTTTCCGCTGCACGGATATGATTGAAAAGCCTACGCCGGACCAGATCCTGTCGTTGTATTCGATCCTCGGCCGCTGTGTGCTGCCGCCGGAGATCTTTGACATCCTCGACCGCACGCCGCCGGGCGCGGGAGGGGAGATCCAGCTCACGGACGCAATGTGCACGCTGGCGCGCACCACCGGGATGATCGCCGTCGACTTTGAAGGGACGCGCTATGACATGGGCAATAAACTCGGCATCATGCAGGCGCAGGTAGAAGTTGCGCTCCGCCACCCGCAGATTGGAGAAGCGTTCCGCGATTATCTCAAGGAAGTTGCCGCCAAGCTCTGAGCGGAAATTTTTTCTTGACTTTCCCTGGAGGGGTTGCTATAATAACTCTGTTAGGCCGTTCCCCGGCCTTACATCCTTGCTCCGGCCTTGGCCGGGGCCTTATGTCCAAAAGGAGGTGCAAAACATGCCAGAAGTAAAAAATTCCTATGAGACCGTTTTCATCGTTTCCACGAAGCTGGGTGAGGACGGCAACGCCGCCGTAGTGCAGAAGTTCAAAGATCTGATTGCGGCGAACGGCACGCTCGAAGGGGTGGACGATTGGGGCAAGCGCAGGCTCGCGTACCCGATCAACAAGGAAGCGGAGGGCTACTACACCCTCATCAACTTCACCAGCGTCCCGTCCTTCACTGCGGAGCTGGACCGAATCTTCAACATCACCGACGGGATCCTTCGCTCGCTGATCGTGAAGAAGGAGCCGCCGAAGGCGAGAAAAGTCAAGGCGAAGAAGGCGGAAGAGACCCCGGCGGAAAACGCCGCGGAATAACGCCCGGATAAGGAGGGGCAGGAATGTTGAACGTCGCAGTGCTCATGGGCAGGCTGGTAGCCGACCCGGAGCTCCGTCACACAGCGAACGATATCGCGGTCACGAGCTTTACGCTGGCGGTGGACCGTTCCTTCGTACGGGCCGGCGCGGAGCGCCAGACCGATTTTATTGATGTGGTCGCTTGGCGCAACACCGCAGAATTTGTCTGCCGGTATTTCCACAAGGGGATGCTGGTGGCGGTGCAGGGCTCGATTCAGACCCGCTCCTATACCGACAGCCAGGGGAACAAGCGCAAGGCGTTTGAGATTGTAGCGGACAACGCGCATTTCGCCGAGCCGAAGCGCGACTCCGGCGGAGCGCCTGCGCCGCGCGCTGCTGCGCCCGCCCCTGCGGAACCCGCCCCCGCTTATGCCAGCGGGAACACCGGTGATTTTGAAGAAGTACCCGACGAGGACCTTCCGTTCTAACGCGTCCCCGCCGGCTGAATTTGGAACGAAAAGGAGGCTTTTGCTGTGGCTGAGAGAAACGACAGGCCCGAGAGGGAGCGCCGCGGTGGCCGGAAAGGCCGCAAGAAGGTTTGCAGCTTCTGCGTAGACCGCGTCGATACCATTGATTATAAGGATGTTGCGAAGCTGCGCCGGTTTATTTCGGAGCGGGCGAAGATCCTGCCCCGCCGCGTGACCGGCACCTGCGCGCACCATCAGCGCGAGCTGACGGTTGCCATCAAGCGTGCCCGCCATCTTGCCCTGCTGCCCTTTAGCAGCGACTGATGACAGAATGTCCTTTGCGCCCGTCCCCGGCTTGGGGCCGGGCGCTTTCTTATCTGGAAGCGCCCTCTGGCGTGAGCGGAGGGCCTTTGTTTCGGAGGGATCGATATGATTTTTGACGCACACACCCATGTATTCCCGGACAAATTGGCGGGCAAGGCGCTGCACAATCTTTCGGAGATTTGCGGCCAGCCCTACCATTCTGACGGCACGGTGGACGGCACGCTGCGCGTCCTGAAGGAGTGGGGCGTAGACGGCGCGCTCTGCCTGCACATTGCGACCAAACCGAAGCAGCAGGCGTCGGTCAACCATTTTGCGGCCGAGGTGCAGAAGCGCGGGCTGCTCTGTTTTGGCAGCGTGCACCCGGATGCGCCGGACGCCCTGGACGAACTGGCGCGCATCCGGTCTCTGGGGCTGCGTGGCGTGAAATTCCACCCGGATTACCAGGGCTTTTTCGCGGACGACCCGAAGGCGTTCCCCATCTACGCCGCAGCGGAGGAGTTGGGGCTTCCCGTCGCCTTCCACACGGGTTGGGACCCGCTCTCGCCCGATGTGGTGCATGCGCCGCCGCAGGCAGTGGCAAGAGTGGCGGAAGAATTCCCCAAACTGACGGTTATTGCCGCGCACATGGGCGGCATGGCGCGCAGCGCAGAGGCGGAAGAATACCTGGCCGGCCGCCCGAACGTGTACTTTGACACGGCGGTTGCTTCTCTTTACACCTCGCCGGAGGAAATGCTGCGCCTGATCCGCAAGCACGGCCCGGACCGCGTCCTGTTTGGCAGCGACTGCCCTTGGAGCCGCTCCGTTGACGAACTGCACTTTTTGCAGGCGCTCCCGCTCACCAGCGCAGAGATGGAAAGCATCCTCTACGGAAATGCCGCCCGCCTCTTTGGTTTGCACAGCTAAAAATAAAAAAAATTTGAAAAAACACTTGCAATTCCCGCCGCGATATAGTATAATAAAAAAGCACTCGAGAGAGTGATGAATATCGCGGGGTGGAGCAGTTCGGTAGCTCGTCGGGCTCATAACCCGAAGGTCGGAGGTTCAAATCCTCCTCCCGCAACCACATTGTGCGACCAAAAAAGATATCGCACCGGAAAACCCCGAAGCCACAACGGTTTCGGGATTTTTTCGTGTCCAATTTTAACTGCACGAAAAAAAGATATCTTCCTGCCTCTTCCCCGTGCGGTGAGGACTTGGACGAAAGCCATTGTCCATCAGATGATTGAATGTGTGAAGGTGTATCCCGACGGCAGGCTGGACATTATCTTCGGAGAAGGATATCTCATCGAAGAACACTTAGAGGAAGAAATCCTATAACTTCAAATATAATTGACATAATCACCGGAATGATATAGTATAATATATGTTAGGAGGCGATTGTGCATGGCGAAAAAAGCAGCGGTCATCATGCCGCAGACAAGGGAGATCCTGGAGCAGATGGGAGAGCAGATCCGCTTGGCCCGCCTGCGCC
>CALWIP010000040.1 GCA_944380775.1 uncultured Clostridia bacterium
GGCGGTGTCCTTTCCAGCAGTACGCGCCTGCGGCGGGCACATCGCGCCTTCGGCCTGACGGCCTCACCGCGCAGGAAAACGGTTCTGCTTCTGCCCGCGAAAAGTCCCGGCACTGCAACACGCGGCCTGAGAGTCCGCACCACGGGAGCGTGTCCTTTCTCTCGCGCGGCTTCGAGGAACCCCAAGCGGTAACACCCCGCGCGCGGCGAGGGTGCAGGCTTTAGCCTGCCTGTTTCAATAAAAGGTATTCGACTGAATCGCAGAGGGCGAGCCAGCTGGCCGCGACGACGTCGCTGGAGACGCCGACGGTGGTCCAGATACGGCGGCCGTCGGTAGACGTGATGAGGACGCGCACGCGCGCCGCCGTGGCCGCGTTGCCGTCCAGGACGCGGACCTTGTAGTCGATGAGCCGCGCCGCCGAAAGGCACGGGTAAAAGACCTCCAGCGCGCGGCGCAGCGCGCTGTCCAGCGCGTTGACCGGGCCGTTGCCCTCCGCCGCCATGAGCTGCACGCGCCCGCCGACGCTGACCTTCACCGTGGCGCTCGCGCCGCACTCCGGCTCGCTCGGCCGCGAGCTGAGGATATGGTAGTGGATGAGCTCGAAGAACGGCCGGTACCGGCCCAGCGCGCGGCGCACCAGCAGCTCAAAGCTGGCGTCGGCCCCTTCAAATTGGTAGCCCTGGCCTTCTTCCTCCTTCAGCGCGCGGAGCACCGCGTCCACCTCCGGGGACCCCCGCGTCAGCTCCGGGAACATGCCGTGGATCTTGTGCAGCAGCACCGAACGCCCCGCCATCTCCGAGAGCAGGAACCGCCGCGTGTTCCCCACCGCCGCCGGGTCCACATGCTCGAAAGACCCGCTCAGCTTGAGCACGCCGTCTGCGTGCATGCCGGCCTTGTGCGCAAACGCGCTGGCCCCCACATACGGCATGCCGTCCGGCAGCGGCACGTTCGCGAGTTCCGCAATCTGCGCCGCCGTGCGCGTGAGCAGCCGGAGGTTTTCCTCCGGGATGCAGCGGATGCCGCGCTTGATCTGTAAATTCGGGATGATGGCCGAAAGGTTCGCGTTGCCGCAGCGCTCGCCGAACCCGAGGTACGTCCCCTGCACGTGCTTCGCGCCGGCTTCCACGCCGCAGATGGAATTTGCCACGGCCATGCCGCCGTCGTTGTGGAAATGCACCCCGATGGTTACCGCCGGGAACTGCTCCACGACGGCCTTCGTCACGGCGTACGCCTCCTGCGGGAACGCCCCGCCGTTGGTGTCGCAGAGGACGAGGCAGCACGCCCCGCCGCGGGCCGCCGCTTCCAGCGCGCGCAGCGCGAACGCCGGGTCCGCGCGGTAGCCGTCGAAGAAATGTTCCGCGTCAAAAAACACCCGCCGCCCGCGCGACGTGAAAAACCGGCAGGAACCTTCGATCATGCGCAGGTTTTCTTCTTCGGTGGTGTGCAGCACCTCCGTCACATGCAGCCGCCACGCCTTGCCGAACAGCACGACCGTCTCGGTTCCGGCCGCCAGCAGCGCGCGCAGGCCGGGGTCCTCTTCCTCGGGGGTGTCTTTGCGGCGCGTCGGCCCGAACGCCGCCAGCTGCGCGTGCCGCAGCGGCCGCGACTGCACCCGCCGGAAAAATTCGAGGTCCTTTGGGTTCGAGCCGGGGTTCCCCGCCTCGATGGCCGCCACCCCGAGCTCGTCGAGCCGCTGCACCACGGCCAATTTATCTTCCACCGAGAACGAGATGCCGTTGCCCTGCGCGCCGTCGCGCAGGGTGGAATCGAGCAGATCGATGGACGCCATGCGCGCGCCCCCCTTTCCTGGTTTCCCTGCCCCGGATTTTATGTTCCGGGTTTTTCTGTTTTTTTATTCCGGTTTGGATGGCGCCGCTTCCCCGGGGCGCCCTTCCGTGCGCAGCAGCGCCGTGAAGCACAGCCCGCGCGGGTGCTCGCCGCAAAAATAGACGCCGTCCGGGGTTTGCTTTGCGCTGACGCGGAGCGTTTCCCCGTAACGCGCTTCGCTTTCGTAGTGCATTTGCGCGGCGCGGATGCGCCGGCCGAACATCCCGCCGGGGAAACAGTCGCAAACGATGTCGCCGTAGACCGCGTTGTTGAGGTGCCCGTTGTAATCCAGGTCGGAATAGCGCACCGTGCGTTCGCCCACGGGCTCCATGCCCTCGGGCAGTTCCAGGCGGCGCAGCGGCTCGCCCTCCGCTTCGCCGATGGGGTAACCGTAGTCCAAAAACTCCTTGGGCCGCAGCACCTTGTGCGCCGCCGGGTCCACCAGCACGGAACTCTGGTTCACGTCCACAAGCCGCTCGCCGGTTTCCGCGTTTTCCAGGCGGTAGCGGCGGTAGAACTGCGCCGCCCGCCGCCCGCACGGCCAGGTGGAAAACCGCACCGGCTCGCGGTGCCGCGGCATGCGCGCGATCTCCGCCGCGTTGCACAGGAACAAAAACACCTTGCCGTCCGCCTTCATGCGCTCGTAGGAAAGCCCGTGCGCCGTGAGGTGCCGGCCGCTGATCTCCTGGCAGATGCGCCAGAGCGCCGAGAGCTTGAGCTCGCTGTGGACGTCCGTTTCATACGACGCGATGGGCCGCGTCTCTTCCCACCGCTCTTCTCCGCCCATGGCCGCCGCCCCCTTAGGCGATGACGTCGCGGCCGAAGTACGGGCGCAGCGCCTCCGGCACCGCGACGGAGCCGTCTTCGCGCTGGTAATTCTCCAAAATGGCGGCGACGGTGCGGCCGACCGCGACGCCGGACCCGTTGAGCGTGTGCACGAGCTGCGCCTTGCCGCCCTGGGCGTCTTTGTAGCGGATGGACGCGCGGCGCGCCTGGTAATCCTCGAAATTGGAGCAGGAGGAGATCTCCACGTAGCGGCCGTACGACGGCATCCAGACCTCGATGTCGTACGTTTTGGCGGCGGAGAACCCGAGGTCCCCGGTGGAGAGGCAGACCACGCGGTACGGCAGGCCCAGCGTTTGCAGGACGCGCTCCGCGTCGTTCGTGAGGGATTCGAGCTCTTCGTAGGAATGTTCCGGCGCAACGAATTTGACGAGCTCTACCTTATTAAACTGGTGCTGGCGGATGAGGCCGCGGGTATCGCGCCCGGCGGACCCGGCCTCCGCGCGGAAGCACGCCGAGTATGCGCAATATTTCAGCGGCAGCTTTGCGCCGTCGAGGATCTCGCCGCGGTACATGTTCGTCACCGGGACCTCCGCCGTCGGGATGAGGAAATAATCCTCATTCGACACCTTGGTTGCGAGCTTGAAGGCGTCCTCCTCAAATTTCGGCAGCTGCCCGGTGCCGGTCATCGACGCGCGGTTGACCATAAACGGGGGGAGGATTTCCGTGTAGCCGTGCGCGGTGTGCGTATCGAGGAAGAAATTGATGACCGCGCGCTCGAGCCGCGCGCCCAGGCCGCGGTAGAAATGGAACCGCGCGCCGGTGACCTTCGCCGCGGTTTCCGGGTCCAGGATGCCGAGGTCCTTGCCGATGTCCCAATGCGCCTTCGGCGTGAACGGGAACGCCGTGGGCTCGCCCCAGCGGCGGACCTCCCGGTTCGCGGCGTCGTCTTTGCCCACGGGGATCTCCGGGTTCGGGATGTTCGGGATGGAGAGCAGCAAATTGCGCTGGGTTTCCTCCATGCCGCCGAGCTCCGCGCCGCATTCCTTAATCTCGTCGGAGAGTTCCTTGAGCCGGGCCATCAGCGCGGTGGTATCTTCGCCGTTTTTCTTCATGACGGGGATTTTCTTCGTGTCTGCGTTCTGCTCCGCCTTCTTATCCTCCACGGCGCGCATGACGTCGCGGCGCTTGCGGTCGAGGTCCAGGATTTCGTCGATGACGGCGTCGAGGTCCGCGTTGCGGGTTTTCATCGCCGCTTTGACGCGGTCCGGGTCGCTGCGGAGCAATTTGATGTCTAACATATTGATTTCCTCCTGAGGTTCTGAGTGCTTTCTGAGTGCTTTTATTATTATCTTTTATTGTTACCTTAGAATTTTTTGGATTGAATGGAACGCATTCCTTTTCATCCGCATTTCTTTTTCATCCGCATTCCTTTTCATTGGGGATTATCCGCGCAGGCGCAGCGCTTCAAGCAGGGTATTCAAATCTTCTTCACCGTAAAACTCAATTTGCAGCGACCCGCGGGTTGGCGTGCCGCGCACCTGGACCTTGCGGCCGAGGTAATTGCCGACGGCGAGCTGCACCTCGTCGTAATACTGGGAGCGGCGGCGCGGGCGCTGCGTGTGCGGCCCCTTATTCAGCCGCTTGACGAGCGCTTCCAGCTCGCGCACGGAGAGGCCTTCTTTCGCCACGCGGCGCGCGTAGGCGGCTTGCAGCTCCGGCGACGGCAGCGAGAGCAGCGCGCGGGCGTGCCCGGCGGAGAGCTGCCCGGCGTCCAGCATGGTGCGGACCTCGTCCGGCAGCTGCAGCAGGCGCAGCGCGTTTGCGACGGCCGGGCGGGATTTGCCCACGGCCTGCGCGACCTCTTCCTGCGTGAAGCCGTGGGTCTCCATCAGCGCGCGGTAGCCGGCGGCTTCTTCCAGCGGGGAAAGGTCCTCGCGCTGCAAGTTCTCAATGAGCGCGAGCTGCATGACCTCTGCGTCGGTGAGCTCGCGGATGAGCGCCGGGACCTCGGAAAGCCCCGCCATGCGCGCCGCGCGCCACCGGCGTTCGCCCGCGACAATCTGGTACCCGCCGCCGGGCAGCGGCCGCACGAGCAGCGGCTGCAAAATCCCGTGGCGGGAGATGGAATCTGCCAATTCGGCGAGCGCTGCGTCGTCGAACTCCTTGCGCGGCTGCCCGCGGTTCGGCTCAATCTCGCTGATCTTCAGCGCGACGGAGGCGTTGCGGTCCTCCACGTCGTTCTCGGCAAAAATGGCCTCCAGGCCTTTGCCTAATCCGCCCTTTTTCACGGCGCGGCCTCCTTTCTGTCCTTCTCCGGAGTCTGGATCCGGTTATTCTTCAAAATTTCGCGCGCCAGCGCGTCATAGGCGGCCGCGCCTTTGGACGCGGCGTCAAAATACGCGATGGGTTTCCCGAAGCTCGGCGCCTCGGAGAGCCGCACCGTGCGCGGGATGACAGTGGCGAACACCTTGCGGGGGAAGAACCGTTTGACCTCTTCGACGACCTGCTGCGTGAGGTTGAGCCGGCCGTCGTACATGGTGAGCAGCACGCCCTCGACCTCCAGCTGCGCGTTATACTGCCGTTTGATGCGCCGCACCGTATTCATGAGCTGCGAGAGGCCCTCGAGCGCGTAATATTCGCACTGGATGGGCACGAGCAGGGAATCTGCGACGCAGAGCGCGTTGGTTGTGATGACGCCGAGCGACGGCGGGCAATCGATGAGGAAGAAGTCGTATGCGTCCCGCAGCGGGATGAGCGCGCGCTTGAGCGTAGAGACGCGGTTTTCCATGCCGATGAGTTCGATTTCCGCCGCGGCGAGGTCCATGCTGGACGGCAACAGGTCCAGGTTGCGGAACCCGGTGGGCAAAACCGCCTCTTTTGCGCTGGCGCTGCCGATGAGCACCTCATACGACGTCTGCTTGAGCTTGCGGCGGTCGATGCCGACGCCGCTGGAGCTATTCCCCTGGGGGTCGATATCCGTCAAAAGGGTGCGGTATCCCAATTTTCCCAGCGCGGCCGCCAAATTGACGGCCGTTGTGGTCTTGCCGACCCCGCCCTTTTGATTTGCTACTGCGATGATCTTCCCCATTGAAAAACCTCCCGCCGGTGCGCGCCGCTGTTTCGTGCGTTCTTTCTGCGTTCTTTCTGCGTTCTTTCCGCTTTTCTCCCATTATAGCACGGAATCCTACCCTCGAAAAGATTTTTTCGAAAATTTCTCCCGCTCCCAATGTTTCACGTGAAACTATTTTTTGCGCCGCGCATGGAGCCGTAAAAAACCCGGTACTCAGCAACTGGCTGAATACCGGGCGGTTCCTTTTATGTCCGCTCCACGGGAGCGTCTTCTTTCTCTCGCGCGGTCTGCGCGGAACCCCAGGCGCTAACACCTCGCGCGCAGGGCACCCGCCGCCGCAGGCGCGGGAAAACAGTCCACCGGACTGTTTTCCCTGCTGGGATCT
>CALWIP010000041.1 GCA_944380775.1 uncultured Clostridia bacterium
AGCGGTGCAGCGCTGGAAGCTGTTTTGCCAGCGCTTTTCGCCGAGAGAACTGCGAAAATCCTCCCGCCAAAAAGCTGGCCCGCAGATCCCAGCCGGGAAAACAGTCCGGTGGACTGTTTTCCCGCCAGGCTGAGCCTGGACCCCCCATGCGGGGGGCAGGCTGCGCCTGTCTCCCGCCGCGCGCGAGGTGTTACCGCCTGGGGAACCTCGCAGCCGCGCGAGAGAAAGGGGACGCTCCCGTGAAAGATGGCGAAAATCCTCCCGCAAAAAAACGAACGAACGCACCGGGCCGGGAAAACAGTCCGGTGGACTGTTTTCCCGCGCCTGCGGCGTGCCCGCCGCAGGCTCAACAATTAAGCGTCGTCCGCCGTCAGTTCCCCTTCCCGCATCAAGAAGCGTTTCCCGCCGCGCAGGCGGCGGATATTCTCCGGGTCGCAGCAGGTGAGGAACGTCTGGAACATGCCGATGTGGTTGAGCAGGTACTCCTGCCGCGACTCGTCGAGCTCGCTCATCACGTCGTCGAGCAGCACCACCGGCGCCTCCCCGCAGATATCCCGCAGGCTGGCGGCCTCGGCCAGCTTCAGCGCAATCACCGCGCTGCGGCACTGCCCCTGAGACGCGTACATCCGCGCCGGGCGGGTTTCCAGCGTCATCTCCACGTCGTCGCGGTGCGGGCCCACCGTCGTGAACCCGGCCTTCATGTCCTCGCGCCGCGCGCGCTTGAGCGCCAGGTGCAGCAGCACCGCCGCTTCCTCGTCGTTGCCGGGCTTTTCCCCGCCGAACGCCCCGCACCGGTACGCCACCGAAAACTCCTCTTTGTACTGCGAGATCCCGCCGTAGGCCTGCCGCACGCGGCGGTCCAGCCGCTTGACGTACCCGGCCCGGCCCATGGCCAGCATCCCGCCGGCCGTCGCCAGCCGCCGGTCCCAAATATCCAGCGTGTCCAGCAGGCTTGCGTTCCGCGGCAGGTCCTTGAGCAGCGCGTTCCGCTGCTGCAACGCCCGCCGGTACTGCCGCACCACCGCCAAATACCGCGGGTACGCCTGGCAAAGCCCCGCGTCCAGGAAATTCCGCCGCTGTTCCGGCGTGCCGCGGATGAGCGACAAATGCTCCGGCGCAAACAGCACCGCCCGGAACGTGTCGTACAGCGTGCTCGCGCCGCGCTCCACCCCGTTGAGCAGGATGCTCCGCCGGTTGTTGTTGTACCGGATTTCCGCCTCCTGCCCGGAACGCGGCCCCGTGTCAAACTGCATGGTCAGCGACGCGTATTCCGCGTCGAATTCAATCAATTCCGCTTCCCGCGCCCCGCGGAACGACCGCGCGCCCGTAAACATCCAAATCGATTCGAGCAGATTGGTCTTCCCCTGCGCGTTTTCTCCGTAAATCACGTTGCTGAACGGCCCGGGGACAAATACAACGTGCTTTAAGTTGCGGAAATGCGCAATCTCCAGCCGCCGGACTTTCACGCCCGCACCACCTCGTACCGCGCGCCGCCCAGTTCCGCCACGTCGCCCGGCCTCATTTTTTTCCCGCGCATGGTGCAGGTTTCCCCGTTCACCCGCACCATCCCCGACTGCACCGCCAGCTTCGCCTGCCCGCCGGTCTCCACCGCGCCGCCCAGCTTCAGCAGCGCGTCCAGCCGGATAAACTCCGTCTCTATGGCGACGGCCTCCCGCCGCCCTTGCGCTTCTTCCATCTTTCGGCCTTCTTTCCTCCCGGAGCACGGGATCCATTGTTTCCATTTTACCAAAAAAACCAGCCAAAATCCAGCGCCCCGCAGAATATTCCGCCTTCCTGCAAAAAATTTTCGGCATCCCCCGCCCGGTTTTCCACAGGCCGCCCGCAAACGGTGGAATCGCCCGTCAGTTCAGCGAGCTCAGCCGCACCGGCAGCACCAAAAACAGGAACGCTTCGCCTTCCTTCGGCAAAATCTTCATCGGGTTCAGCGGCCCGCCCAGCTGCACGCGGATCTCGTCCGTTTCCACGTTGTGCAGCGCGTCGAGCAGGTACCGGTTGTTAAACCCAATTTCCAGCGTGTTCCCGGTAAATTCCACCGGGAACGCGTCGGACGCCGCGCCAATCGGCGTCGAGCACGAGAGCTGCACCTCGTTTTCCAAAAATTGGCAGCGGATTGGGCTTTTCAGCCGGTCCGTAATCAGCAGCGAGACGCGCTCCACGCTCTCGGTAAACGCGCGCGTGCGCACAATGGCCTCGCTCGCATGCGACGGCGGGATCGCCGCGCGGTAGTCGAGGAATTCGCCTTCCAGCAGCCGCGAGATCACCGTGTAGCCGCCCGCCCGGAACGCAATGTGCCGCAGCTCCACAAACAGCTGCACGTCGCCCTCGTCGCCCAGCAGCCGCGAAATCTCCGCAAGGGTCTTCCCCGGCACGACGAAATCGGTGTGGCAGTCGCTCTGCACGGCCTCTTCGCGCATCGCCAGGCGGTACCCGTCCACCGACACCAGCCGCAGCACCCCGCCGCCAATCTCGAACAGCGTGCCGGTGTGGATGGGCTTCGCGTCGCTGTCCGCCACGGCGAACAGCGTCTGGCGGATCATGCTCTTGAGCGCGCCCGCCGGCGCCGAAAACTGCCACTCCCCGCGGATCTTCGGCAGCTCCGGGTATTCCGAGGCCATCACCCCGGCAATGGTGAACTCGCTCACGCCGGAACGGATGGTCGCGCGGTCCTTCTCGTCCACGTCCAATTCAAGGGAATCCGCCGGCAGCCGCCGGACAATGTCGCCGAACAGTTTCGCGCTCAGCACCGTCGCGCCTTCCTCGCGCACGTGCGCGGGGATCTCTGTCGTCATGCCGATTTCGAGGTCATACCCGCACAGGAAGAGCGTCTCGCCGCTGGCGCGCAGCAAAATGCCCTCCAGCGCCGGCACCGACGACTTGGTCGACACCGCCCGCTGGATGTTGGTCACGGCCTCGACCAGGTCGCGCTTTTCACAGATGATTTTCATACGGTTCGCTCCTTTAAAAAATACGCCGGCGGGCGCGCCTACACGCCCGCGCCACATTTACACGCTTTGTGTGGTCTCGGTTCGATGGATTTCGATCATAAAAACGGGAGGCGGGAGGGACCCCCTTCCGCCCTGTTTTCCACCGGCGGACACGCCTGCGGGCGCTCCCAGCCCCCGCAGGGGGCCTCCCGGGTTCTTCCCCCTGGATAGGTTAGGTTCTCTTAGGGATTGATTTAGAATTCGTAGTAGGGGGCGCGCAATTGTTGAAAACCCAAAAAAATCCAGGAAACAAGCCATTTTTTCCGGGGACAAGCGGTGGACAGGCCGCCGCCGCTTTCCCCCGCATTCCACGCCGCCCGCCCCGCTTTCCACCGGCTGTGGAAAACTCTGTGGGGAATGTGGAAAAGAAGTCAAAAATTCCGGGGAAAACTTTTTAGGGGCAAATCCGGTTTTCCACCGGGTTTGTCAAAAGGTGGAAACGCCTTCCACTTTTCCACACGCCCGTTTTGCGAAAAAAAAGAGGGGCGCGTCAGCGGTCCCGGATATTTTTGATGATGTCCTCGACGGTATCCTTCATGTGGGGGTCCTTCTTGAAATTCTTCTCCACCTGCTGGATGGCGTACACGACGGTGGAGTGGTCCCGCTTGCCGAATTCTTCGCCGATGGCCGTCATCGGCATCTGGGTAATCTCCCGCACCACATACATGGCGATCTGCCGCGCGTTCGAGATGGTCGCCGAGCGCCTCGACGAGCGGATATCCTCCGACGTCGTGCCGTAGGTGCGCGCGACTTCTTCAATAATCTTCTCGACGGTCAGCGGCGTGGGCTGGTCGTTGTTGATGATGTCGCTGATGGCCGCCTGCGCCGTCGAAATGCTCAGGGTCTCGTGGTTGAGCAGGTGGTAAGCCTTCATCTTCTTCACCGCGCCCTCCAGCTGGCGGATGTTGTTCTTCAGCCGGTTCGCAATGTACTCCGCCACGTTGTCCGGGATGCGGATGTCCAAAAGCTCCGCCTTGCGCTTGATAATCGCAATGCGCGTTTCAAAGTCCGGCGGCTGCACGTCCGCGGTCAGGCCCCACTCAAAGCGCGTGAGCAGGCGCTCTTCCAGCGTGGCGATGTCCTTCGGCGGCCGGTCAGACGTCAAGACAATCTGTTTTTTCGATTCATATAAGGTATTAAAGGTATGGAAAAATTCCTCCTGGGTCGAATCCTTGCCGGCAATGAACTGGATGTCGTCCACCAGCAGCACGTCCGCGCGGCGGTACCGCTGGCGGAATTCGGCCGTTGTGCCGCGGCGGATCGCCTCGATCATCTCGTTCGTGAATTCGTCCCCTTTAATATAGATGATGTTCATCGAGGGGAATTTCTTCGTAATCTCATTGCAAATGGCGTAGAGCAGGTGCGTTTTCCCCAGGCCGGAATTCCCGTAGATAAACAGCGGGTTGTAAAGCGTCGCGGGTTTTGTCGCCACCGCCATAGACGCCGCGTGCGCGAATTTGTTCGAGGAGCCGACAATAAACGTGTCGAAGGTATATTCGTAGTCCTCGTCCGGCGTGGGCGCTTCCTCTTTTTTCTCCAGCGGCTGCGCCGCGGCGTCCGGCGCGCACAGCTGGATGTCGATGGCCGAGCCGAACACCTCGTTAAACGCGTCGCGCAGCAGCGCGGTGTAGCAGCGCGTCACCGTCTGCAAATGGAACTGGTTCGGCGCCTCCAGCACGGCGACGCCGCGGTCAAAATCGAGCGTGACGGGCCGGATGCGGCTGATCCAGGTCTTATACGCCACCTCGGAGATTTGGGATCTGCAATAGTCGCAGATGAGGCCCCACGCCTCGTTGAAGGATTCCATCTTCTCGCCTCAAGCCTTTCTGCATATTCTCTCGCGGCCCGGGGGCCGCCCCGCGCTTCCCCGCGCAGGGTATACAAGTATAGTCTACTATAAATCTTCTTTTTTTTCAAGGCGCTGCCCCCGCCTGCTGCCGCCGCCAGCCGCGACGGTTTTTTTTGCGAAAATTCAGTAAAATTAGTGGTTGACAGGAAGGGGTATTTTCCTATATAATGCTAAATTGCAAGGTTTGTACCCGAAAGGAGGGTGTGAGATGCTGCGGACGTACCAGCCGAAGAAAATCCATCGCAAGAAGGAGCATGGCTTCCGGAAGAGAATGGCAGACCGCAACGGTCGCAAAGTGTTAGCCCGGCGCAGGGCCAAAGGAAGAGCGCGTTTGACTTACTGAGTGGAGAGGCCCGCCTGCACGCGCGGCCTTTCTTTGTTTTGCGGGCGGTCCAGGCCCTTTGCCGCGGCACGGGGCGGAATGTTGCGCATGAAAAAATTTTTTCCCGGTGAATAACCCACGCGGGAGGAAAAGGGGAGCCGCAAATGGACCGCTTTACCACCATCTGTGAAAATTACCTGTACCGGCGGGCGTACCAAAAGGGGAAGAGCTACGTTTCCTCGGGCCTTGTGACCTATGTTTTGAAAAACCGGGTGAAAAAGCTGCGCGTAGGCATCACCACGAGCAAGAAGATCGGCAACGCGGTGTGCCGCAACCGGTCGCGCCGCGTCATCCGGGAGGCGGTGCGCCAGCTCGGGGACGCCATCCCGCCGGGTTACGACCTGGTGTTTGTGGCGCGCACGCGCACGCACGCGTGCAAAAGCACCGACATTGCGAAGATGATGCGCAGGCATCTCGAGGAGGCGGGCGTCATCCGGTGAAAGCGCTGTTGCTCAAGCTGCTTCGGTTTTATCAAAAGAATATTTCGCCCATGAAGCGCCCCTGCTGCAAGTATATCCCCACCTGTTCCAACTACGCCATCCAGGCCATCGAGCGGTTCGGCCCGCTCAAGGGGACCGCGCTCGCGGCGTTCCGCGTGCTGCGCTGCAACCCGTTCAGCCGCGGCGGCTACGACCCCGTTCCGGAGAAAAAGCATCTTTTGTGATGGGCCTGCGGCGCGCCCAGGGGCGCTGCCCCTGGAACCCCGCAACCTTTGAAAAGGTTGACGAAACTTTTTCCCCGCTACGCGGAGGTTCTTGAGGGCGTTTCCACGGGAGCGTGTTCTTTCTCTCGCGCGGTCTGCGAGGGTCTTGTTTCGGCAACACTTTCCGCGCGGCGTACGTGCAGGCTTAGCCTGCCGGGAAAACAGTCCACCGGACTGTTTTCCCGCGCCTGCGGCGGGCACATCGCGCATTGCGGCCTGACGGCCTTCCCGCGCAAGGGAACGGTTTCCGTTGTGCCCGCGAAAAGTCCCGGTACTGCGGCACGCGGCCTGAGAGTCCGCCCCACGGGAGCGTCCCCTTTCTCTCGCGCGGTCTGCGCGGAACCCCAGGCGGTAACACCCGGCGCGCGGCGGGAGACAGGCGCAGCCTGCCCCCCGCCCGGGGGACCCCTCCCGGCGCGTGGGCCCCCCGCAGCGCGCCCGGTCCCGGGGGGACCGGCTCGCGCTGTCCCCTCCTGCGCTTTTTGTACGCGCAGGCATTTCGGCCTCTGCGGAGGCCGAGTTGGGGCGCTGCCCCAACACCCCGCAACCTTTGAAAAGGTTGACGAAACTTTTTCCCCGCTACGCGGTGTTTTCTCGGGAGCGTGTCATTTCTCTCGCGCGGTCTGCGAGGGTCTTGTTTCGGTAACACCCCGCGCGCCTGTCCCCCGCATGGGGGAGCGTGCGTTGTCCTTTCCAGCACCGCGTTTTCTCGGGACGGACACCCAGGCCATGTGTGTTTGACTACAAGAACTTTTCGCGGGCGCAAACAGCGCCGTTCCGCGCCGGGGTGAGGCCGGAGGCCGCGATTCGCGGATTAAAAGAAAAGAAAGGGAAAACTATGGTACAAATAGG
>CALWIP010000042.1 GCA_944380775.1 uncultured Clostridia bacterium
CCTATTTGTACCATAGTTTTCCCTTTCTTTTCTTTTAATCCGCGAATCGCGGCCTCCGGCCTCACCCCGGCGCGGAACGGCGCTGTTTGCGCCCGCGAAAAGTTCTTGTAGTCAAACACACATGGCCCGGGTGTCCGTCCCGAGAAAACGCGGTGCTGGAAAGGACAACGCACGCTCCCCCATGCGGGGGACAGGCGCGCGGGGTGTTACCGAAACAAGACCCTCGCAGACCGCGCGAGAGAAAGGGGCTGCTCCCGTGTAGCCGCCTTCAGGAAACACCGCGTAGCGGGGAAAAAAGTTTTCGCCCGCCTTTTTCAAAAGGCGGCGGGGCGTTGGGGCAGCGCCCCTACTCGGCCTCCGCAGAGGCCGAAATGCCTGCGCGTACAAGAAGCGCAGGAGGGGACAGCGCGAGCCGGTCCCCCCGGGACCGGGCGCGCTGCGGGGGACCCACGCGCCGGGAGGGGTCCCCCGGGCGGGAGGATTTGACATCCTTCCTGCGAGGGAGAAGCGGTGCAGCGCTGGAAGCTGTTTTACCAGCGCTTTTCGCCGGGAGAAAGGCGAAAATCCTCCCGCCAAAAAGCCAGCCCGCAGATCCCAGCCGGGAAAACAGTCCGGTGGACTGTTTTCCCGCGCCTGCGGCGGGCACGCCGCGCGCGGGGTGTTGCCGAAACAAGACCCTCGAAGCCGCGCGAGAGAAAGAACAAGCTCCCGTAGGGCGGACACCCGGGCCGCGTGTCGCAGTACCGGGACTTTTCGCGGGCGAAAAAGAAACCGTTCCCCCGCGTGGGGAGACCGTCAGGCCGCAATGCGCGGCGTAAAAAGAAGCCGCAGGCGCGAGAAAAATCAACATAGTTCCGGTTTTCTGTGGAAAACTTCCCGGGATTCCCCTTCCATCCTTTAGTATGATTACATATAAGAAAAATAACCCTCCCCTCCTCCCCATCCTTCCACAGAAAAGGAAAAACTTGTGGAAAACTTGCCGGGCAGGCGGGGTTCCCGGGGATTTTTTCCCGGACCTTCCCATTACCCAAAGATAGGAGAACACTATGGATCGTTACGAAGCGGAAGCGTTTGACGTCGCCGTCATCGGCGCGGGCCACGCCGGGATTGAAGCGGGCCTGGCCGCCGCGCGGCTCGGCTGCCGGACGGCTGTATTCACCATCAACCTCGATTCCGTCGGGAACTGCCCCTGCAACCCGTCCATCGGCGGCACCGCAAAGGGCCACCTCGTGCGCGAAATCGACGCGCTTGGCGGCGAGATGGGGAAAACCGCCGACGCCTGTTTTATCCAGAGCCGGATGCTCAACCGCGGGAAAGGCCCCGCCGTGCATTCGCTGCGCGCGCAGATTGACCGGCTCGCGTACAGCCGCATGATGAAACATAAACTCGAGCTCCAACCCCACCTCTTCTTAAAACAAGCCGAAGTCATCTCGCTCGAACGCGACGGCGATGCTTGGCGGCTCGTGACGCGGTTCGGCGCGTCGCACCGCTGCAAAACCGTGGTCATCGCCACCGGGACTTACCTCGGCGGCAAGATTTTCGTCGGCGAAACCTCTTACGACGGCGGGCCGGACGGCATGTTCCCGGCCGCGTTCCTCGGCGCTTCGCTGAAAAAGCTCGGCATCCGCCTGCGCCGCTTCAAAACCGGCACCCCGGCGCGCGTGCTGCGCTCTTCTATCGACTTTTCCCACCTGGAAGTCCAGCCCGGCGACGACCCCGTCGTCCCGTTTTCTTATGAAACGGAACACCCCGGGCCGAACCGCGCGGTGTGCCACATCTCCTGGACAAACGACGAAACCAAGCGCGTCATTTTGGAAAACCTCTCGCGCTCGCCGCTCTATTCCGGGAAAATTGAGGGCGTCGGGCCGCGCTATTGCCCCAGCATTGAGGATAAAATCGTCCGGTTCGCGGAGAAACCCCGCCACCAGCTGTTTTTGGAACCCTGCGGCCTGGAAACGGAGGAAATCTACCTCCAGGGCATGTCCTCGTCGCTGCCCGAGGACGTCCAGCTCGCGTTTTACCACACCATCCCCGGGTTGGAACACGCGGAGCTGACCCGCTGCGCCTACGCCATCGAATACGATTGCATCGACCCGCTGCAGCTCGGCGCAACGCTCGAATTTACCGCGCTGCCCGGGCTCTACGGCGCGGGGCAGTTCAACGGCAGCTCCGGCTATGAGGAGGCCGCGGCGCAGGGCCTCGTCGCCGGGATCAACGCGGCGCACCGCGTGCTCGGGCGGCCGCCGTTCGTGCTGGACCGCGCCAGTTCCTACACCGGCACGCTCATCGACGACCTCATCACAAAGGGCGTCAACGACCCTTACCGCATGATGACGTCGCGGTCCGAATACCGCCTGGTGCTGCGTCAGGATAACGCGGACGAGCGCTTGACGCCGCTCGGGCGCGAAATCGGGCTGATTTCCGATGAGCGATGGGAAAAATTCCTGAAAAAACGGGAGGCGAAAGGCAGGGAATTGGCCCGCGCGCGGGAGACCACGCTGCCGCCGTCGGACGAATTAAACGCCATCTTAGTTTCACGTGAAACAACGCCGGTTTCCACCGGGGTCAAGCTCGCGGAATTGCTCAAACGGCCGCAGCTCTCGTATGAATGCCTCGCGCCGGTGGACCCCGGGCGGCCGGATTTGCCGCCGGAATGGTTCGAGCAGGTCGAAACCGAACTCAAATATGAAGGATATATCCGCCGCCAGCAGGCGGATATTGCGGAAATGCGCCGGTTAGAAGCAAAAAAATTGCCGCCGGCCGCCGATTACCGGGCCATCGGCGGGCTGCGGATGGAGGCGCGGGAAAAATTGCAGCGCGTGCAACCGGAAAATATCGGCCAGGCGTCGCGCATTTCGGGCGTCAGCCCGGCGGACGTCTCGGTGCTGTTGATCTGGCTCGCGAAACGGGAGGGAGAAGTATGACAGATTTCACAGAGTTCGCAGAAAAATTCGGCGCGCTCGCCGCGCGCGAGGGGTTTTCCCTGACGCCGGGACAAACCCAGCAGTTCGCGCGGTACGCGGAATTGCTCGAGGAATGGAACCAAAAAATGAACCTCACGGCCATCCGCGCGCCGGAAGAAGTCGCCGTCAAGCATTTCATCGACAGCCTGCTCCTGCTGCGGGCGCTGCCGCTCGGGGGCGCGCAGCGGGTCATCGACGTCGGCACCGGCGCGGGGTTCCCGGGGGTGCCGCTGCTCATCGCGCGGCCGGGCATCGCGCTCACGCTGCTCGACAGCCTGCAAAAGCGCCTGCGGTTCCTGGAAGAAGCCTGCGCGCAGCTCGGCCTGCACGCGGAGACCGTCCACGCGCGCGCCGAGGAAGCCGGGCGCAACCCCGCGCTGCGCGGGCAGTTCGACCTTGCGACGGCCCGGGCGGTCGCGCCGCTGCCGGTTTTGTGCGAATATTGCCTGCCGTTTGTCAAGCAAGGCGGGTTTTTCGCGGCGCTGAAAGGCCCCGGCGCGCGGGAAGAGCTGGAAGCCGCCAACCGGGCGGTGCGGCTGCTCGGCGCACGGCTGGCGGAGGTGCGGGAGGATTCGCTGCCGGACGGCAGCGGCCGAACCCTTTTATTCTTCGAAAAATGCGGGCCGACGCCCGCAAAATATCCGCGGCACGGCGCGAAAATCGCAAAAGACCCGCTCTAAATTCCTTCCCTGACAAAAACCGCGGAAAAACCCGGACAGGATCCGGCAAAACCGGCGCGGCCAATCCCCTATAATGAAGAAAAAAGGATCCGGAAGAGAAGAAAAAGGATCCAGAAGACCGGAAGGGGGAAGGCAGGATGCGGATCTTGCCGGAAAAGAAACGCGTGCTGGAAATCCCGGTGGAGCAGATCGCGCCGAACCCGGCGCAGCCGCGGCGGGAGTTTGCGGAAGGCGCGCTCGACGAGCTGGCGGAGAGTATCCGGGAAAACGGGCTGTTGCAGCCGGTGACGGTGCGGCGGGTTCCCGGCGGGTATGAGCTGGTGGCGGGGGAACGGCGGCTGCGGGCGTGCAAAAAGGCGGGTCTGGCGACGGTGCCGTGCCTGGTGCAGGATTGCGACGGGCGGCAGTCGGCGGTGCTGTCGATGCTGGAAAACATCCAGCGGGAAGATTTGCAATTGTTCGAGGAAGCGGAAGGCCTGCAACGGTTGATCGGCGAATGGGGCGTGACGCAGGAAGAAGCCGCGCGGCGGCTGGGGAAAAGCCAGCCCGCGCTGGCGAACAAGCTGCGGCTGCTGCGGCTGACGGCGGAAGAACGCGAGGCGGTGACCCGCGCCGGGTTGACGGAACGCCATGCGCGCGCGGCGCTGCGCCTGCCGGAACCGATGCGCCTGCCCGCGCTGCGGGAAATCATCCGGAAAGGGTATAACGTGCAGCAGGCCGAGGCGTATGTCGAGTCGCTGTTGGCGTCCGGCGGGGAAAAGAAGGCGAAACCCCGCGCGAAAGGCATCGTCAAAGACGTGCGGATTTTCCTTAACACGGTCCAGCACGCCGTCGATACCATGAAACGGTCCGGCATCGCCGCCGTCGCCCGCAAAAATGAAACCGACGAGTACATCGAATGCACCATCCTCATCCCCAAGTTTTAA
>CALWIP010000043.1 GCA_944380775.1 uncultured Clostridia bacterium
ACTCCAAAAATCCCTGAAGCTCTTTCCTCTTTTGAGCCGCCACCATCCATTCCCCTCAATCAAAACGAAAATTGGCCCGCAACGCAGACCGCAAGCAGGGTATCCAGCCCCGCCGCCGCAGCGCAGAGCAGCAGGACCACGCCGAAGCGCGAACCGTACCGCCGCAGCTCCAGCGGCTGTGTCTCTCCCGCGCCGGCACGCCGGCAAAGGCGCAGCACGCGCCAAGAGAGCCGGCATCCCTCCGCCGCCGCAAGCAGAAGCGCACACAGCGCGACAAAAGCACCGGGCGCCATTACGCATGCGTAAAACAGGAAGCCGGCGCCCCCATACCGCAAGAAGAGGCCGCCTCCGGCCGCGCCCAGGCCAAGGCCGCGGAAAAACGGCAGAACCGGCAGGAGAACCATGCCCCACGCCGAAAAACCACCCAAAAAACAAACCGCCGCCAGCAAAAAAGCCGCCGCCAGCGACGCCGGGAAAACGGCCCAACGCGGCCCCTGCGCCAAAAAGGCGAGCTCCCTCGCCAACAGCGCATCCCAGGCCTGTGAAAAACCGGCCGCATGGCCGGAGAGCCACGCGCCCAGCGCAACACCCGCGAGCGCGCCGCCGCCCAAAAGGACAAACGGCAGTTCCCGCCGCAGGCCGCGCCGCCACGCGCGCACATCGAAGATCCGCCCTTTGGAGTCCTTTGCCGCAAGCCGGTTTGTCCTTTTTCCCTTCACCGGAACCCGCCCCCTCTCTTGAGATATTCCATCCTTATGAGGGCGGCGCAGCTCTTATGACGGGCAGGCAGGCCCGCTTAACTTTAATAGTAAACTATTTTTTGTTCCAACGCAAGCAAAAAACTTGTGAATTTCCCTTTATTCGTGAAAAAATTCGTTCATTCCGCCAGCGCAGCCTGGATCATGATGGCGCATTCCAGGCGTTTCTTTTCGAGTTCACAGGAGATGCGGTGCGACTTAAGGATATCCCCCTCATACTGCCAGCTGTTGGCGTTACACCCGCCGCTGCAATAGAATTTGGCCCAGCAGTGGCGGCAATCCTCTTTGCCGTACACGTTAGAGGCGGCGAACTGCTCTTTCTCCTGCAAATCGAAGGTCCCATCCAGCACATTCCCCATCTTCCAGCGGTCGTCGCCGACAAACTGGTGGCAGGGGAAAATATCCCCTTCCGGCGTAACGGCGACATATTCGTTCCCGCAGCCGCAGCCGCGCAGGCGCTTGATGGCGCAGGGACCCTGGTTGAGGTCGATCATGAAATGGAAGAAGTGGAAGCCCCGCCCCTCTTTTTTCCGCTGGATGAGCACCTTGGCCAGCCGCTCATATTCCGCGAAAACCGCAGGCAAATCCTCTTCCTTGATGGAGTAGTCCAGCTTTTCGTCGGATACCACCGGCTCAATGGAAATTTCGTCAAAGCCCAGGTCCGCCATGTGGAGCACATCGTTGGTAAAATCTAGGTTATATTTGGTAAACGTTCCGCGGACATAATAGTCCCGGTCCTTTCCGCGCTGCGCCACCAGCTTTTGGTAGCGCGGGACAATCGCATCGTAGCTGCCTGTGCCGTCGACGCGCACGCGCAGCCGGTCGTTGACCTCCTTGCGGCCGTCCAGCGAAAGCACCACGTTTGACATCTCGCGGTTGATGAAATCGATCTTGTCGTCGGTGAGCAAAATCCCGTTTGTTGTAATGGTGAAGCGGAAATTTTTGTTGCATTCCTTCTCCCGGCTGCGCGCGTAAGCGACCACCTGCTTGACCACTTCAAAATTCATCAGCGGTTCCCCGCCAAAGAAATCGACCTCGAGGTTATGGCGGCCCGCGGAGCGCTCAATCAGAAAATCGATTGCCTTTTTCCCCACCTCCAGCGGCATCAGCATCCGGCCGCGGCCAAAATCGCCTTTGGCGGCAAAGCAGTATTCACAGCGCAGGTTGCAGTCGTGCGCAATATTCAGGCACATGGCTTTGACCGGGGATCCCTTCATCATCCCGGCAAATTGGGCGTAATCATCTTCCGCAAACAGCATTCCCTGTTCCTGCAACTCGCGCAGTTCGCCGTAAGCTTCCTGCACCGCTTCCGCCCCATATTCCGGGACCAACGCGCTGGCCAGCGCCTCCGGCAGTTCCGCCGGGACCTTGTCCTCCAAGTAATCCAGCATCCGGTAGGGAAGCTCCTCAAAAAGATGGACGGCTCCGCTGTTGGTGTCGGTGACAATCCGGTAACCGTTCAGCTCATACTTATGGATCATGTTTTTCATCCTTTGACC
Organism: uncultured Clostridia bacterium; assembly: GCA_944380775.1. Taxonomy (GTDB): domain Bacteria; phylum Bacillota; class Clostridia; order Oscillospirales; family Acutalibacteraceae; genus CALWKP01. Next base: position 2,258 of record CALWIP010000043.1, read on the forward strand.
TGAAATTTTGACAGAAAGGCCGCCAGGGCCGGCAAGAAGCCGTCCCCGGCGGACAAAAAGAGACACCGGCGCACCGTTGCGGTCCGAAGACGTCCCGCGCCGCCGGACCACCGGCCGCGGGCGAGATTTGGTTCACAGCCATACGCAACCATGCGAAGATGCCGAAAGGGGCAGAGTCGCTCTGCCCCTTACACTCTGATTTTTGCGAAACCTTACTTCCCGTTGCGTTCGCACTTTTGGTTTGCAACCGTGCAAGAGGTCTTGCACGCAGACTGGCAGGACGCCTGGCATTCGCCGCAGCCGCCCTTCACAGCGCTTTCCTTCAGGTTGACCGTATTCAAAGTTTTGATCTGTTTCATAAAAAAACCTCCGTTTCCTTTTTTCTGCGGCAGCCCTCTTCCCAAACCATCTTTGGAAGCAGCAGCGCCTCACCGCCCTTCCGGGTTCCCCCGCACGCCTCCCTCCGTCTGGACGGGAGGACCGCCGGGCTGGTTCGCCCGTATTGCAGCTTTTCTGGTATATTATATCACATTGCCGCGAAAAAGGGAAGCCCCGGGCGCTATTTTCTCCGCGGCCGGCGGTTGACCATCAGCACGCCGCCAAGCGCCCCGGCAAGCGCCATCACAGCGCCTTTTGTCGCAAGGGCCGCAGAAAAGGGCTCCTGCACCAGGAAGTAGCCCGCAAGCGAGATTAACAAAAACAGGAGCAGGCCCGCCGCCGCGCCGCAGGGAAGGCCCCGTTCTCCTGAGAGTTTCGCCGCAGTCATCCCGGCGGCAAAAGCGCTCAGGCCGCACACCGCCAATGTCAAGGGGGAAAGCAGGCCCTGCGGCACCTGTGCTGAAGCTGCCAGCGCCAACGCGCACACCATCAAAAAGAAGGTACAACACAGCGCGCCCACCAGGCATCCGCCTGTTGCCGCCAACGCCCACTTTGCCCACGCATGTTCCTTTTGCTCCACTCCCGGTTTCATGTGCTCCCTCCCGCTTGCCGTGCCTACCAATGTGCTTCCAGCCTATTGTTATGCGGGATCTGGCGCAGCTATTCCAGGGATTATTCGCCGTCGTCGTGGATGGTGTCCACGCTGCCGATTGCCCAACGCTTAATCATCAGCCTGCTGCGGTCGGAACCGGTCTCGATGATGATGCTGTCTTCCTCTTTGATGGCGACAATCTTGCCGCAGATGCCGCCGATCGTCGTGATCATATCGCCGATCTGCGCGCTCTTGCGCATCTTTTCTTCTTTTTTCTTCTTTTTCGACTGCGGCCGGAAGAAAATAAAGTACAACGCGACGATAAAGACCGCGTAAATCGCCAGCGTGATCCACATGCTCGCGCCGCTGGCTGCGCCGTCCGTCGCGGCGCCGGAAGACAGGGTCAAGAAATTCTGCATTTTACCAAAACACCTCCATGTTGAATGTACCAATTATAACAAGGATTTTCGCGTCATGCAAGCGTTTCGCCTGCAATTTAGATGCGCTTTGCCAAATTTGGAACCGTGCGTTCGTAAAACGCGTGAAAATCCCCCTCGTCAAGCGCTTTGCGGATCTTCCCCATCAGCGTATTGTAAAAATAGAGATTGTGCATGACCGCAAGGCGCATTGCGAGCATTTCTCCGCTTTTGAAGAGATGGTGCAGGTACGCACGGGAGAAATTCCGGCACACAGGGCAATCGCATTCCGGGTCCACAGGCGACTCGTCGAGCGTATATTTGGCGTTCATCAGGTTGCGGCAGCCTTCCCAGGTAAAAAGATGGCCGTGCCGTGCGTTGCGGGTTGGCATGACACAGTCGAAAAGATCGATTCCGCGCTTGACGCCCTCCAACAGGTTAACCGGCGTGCCGACGCCCATCAAATAGCGGGGTTTTTCCTTGGGCATTTCCGGCTCTACCGCCTCGATGACGCGGTACATCACCTCGGCCGGTTCGCCCACTGCCAAACCGCCGATCGCATAGCCGTCGAGGTCCAGCTCCCGGATTTGCCGCATGTGCCAAATCCGGAGGTCCTCGTACACGCTCCCCTGGTTGATCCCCCACAGCATCTGCCTAGGGTTGATGGTGTCCGGCAGCGCGTTCAGCCGGTCCATTTCCGCTTTGCAGCGCACTAGCCAGCGCAAAGTCCGCTCGCAGGAATGGCGGGCATAGCTGTACTCGGCCGGGTTTTCCACACACTCGTCAAACGCCATTACGATGGTCGAACCCAGGTTAGACTGGATCTGCATACTCTCCTCCGGCCCCATAAAGATTTTCCGGCCGTCAATGTGAGAGGCAAACGTGACCCCTTCCTCCCGGATATCCCGCAGCTTTGCGAGCGAAAACACCTGGAAGCCGCCGCTGTCCGTCAAAATCGGCCCCTGCCAGCGTGTAAAACGGTGCAGGCCGCCGAGTTCCTTCACGGTCTTGTCGCCGGGGCGCAAATGCAAGTGGTACGTGTTGCATAGCTGCACTTGGCATTTCAATCCCTTGAGGTCCAGCGCAGAAACCGCGCCTTTGATCGCTCCGCAGGTTGCCACGTTCATAAAGGCCGGCGTCTGCACCGTGCCGTGCGGGGTGGAAAGAACCCCGCGGCGGGCAGACCCTTCTGTTTTAATGATTTTGAGCATCCGAACATCCTCTCTCTTGCCGGTTTTCATGCGCAGACGGCGCTTCCCGCCCCGCGGAGCCTCCCAGGATCCGCGACGCTTCGCAATAAAACTCTTCTTTTGAATAAATCCCGCCCAGCACCCGTACCAGCGCGTTGGCCGAAAGATGCTCAGGCAAGCCGAGCGCGCGGAGGAACTGCTTGCGCCGGACCGCGCTGTCTTCCCGGCCGGAAAGGCCGCATTCATAGAGGTCTGCTTTGGTCACCGGGGCCGCGGCGGCCGTTTCCCCCGCGGCGTCTTCCCACACCACGCCCGCGCGGCGCAGCGCTTCAAGCAAAAGATCTACCGGGACGCCCTCGACCCCAAGCTTTCCCTCTTTGGAGGGCCGGTCTTTCCGCTTTTCCTTCCCGAACAGGTCCGGGATATACGCATGCTTTATTTTTTCCGGAGGGACCGCTCCGTTGAGATAATTGCGGATCAAAAATCCGGCGGAATCACTGTCTGTCAAGATCACAATGCCGCGGGATTCCGCCAGACGGCGGATCAGCGCCAATTTTTCGGGATCCTTAAAGATGCGGAACCCGCCCGTTTCCAAAATAATGCCGTCCACCAGGGAGGACAGCTTGATCTTATCATACCGGCCTTCGACAATGACGGCTTCTCGAACCCGGATCAAATCACCCCTCCTTTTTCGCGGCAAGCAACAGCTTGGCGATGGCTTCCTCCAACAGGACCCGCTCCTCCGTTCTGGAACCCTTGAGCGCGAGGTCCGTCTCCAACAGGATGGAGAGGCTCTCCCGCAGCGCATCCAACGAAAGGCGTTTGCCGTCCCGCTCTGCGTTTTGCAGGCGGAATTCCTTCCCCTTGTAGGTAGAAGCAAAACAGGACGCCGGATCCGAGGCGGTCCCGCCGCTTTGCAGCGCAGCCTTGACGCGGTATAAATCTAAATATTGCGCGGAAAGGGCAGCCAACAGGGCGATGGGTTCCTCCTTCTGGTAAAACAAAAGGTCCAGCAGCCGGTAGCTTTTTTCGCTGTCCCCCGCAACCAGGGCCTTCGCCAGCAGGAACACGGTGGTTTCCATGTTCCGCACCGCAACCAGGTCGATGGTTTTGCGGGTAATCTCCCCCTCTTTGACAAAGGCACAGAGCTTTTCAAGTTCCTGGTGCAGCGTTTGTAATTCCCTGCCGCACAAGAAAACCAAATATTCGGCATCCTGCCGGGAAAGCGTGCAGCCGCGCTTCGCGGCTGCCGCACAGAGGATCTTCTGTAGCTCGCGCTCTGTTTTCCTGGCAAAGCAGACGCTCGCACCTTCGCTTTTCGCCAAGCTCAAAAGCGCTTTCCATTTCCCAGGTTTTTTCAGGTTGATCTCCACCGTCGGAAGATACAAAACCAGCACAGTCGTCTCTGGCAGCGTTTTCAAGAGCGTTTCCAGTTCTTTCTCTTCCTGCGCGCCCTTGGCTTCCGCATCCCAGTCGCTGACTGCCACGCATTTCCGCTCCGCCAAAAAAGGGAGCGCTTCCGCCGCTGCCGCAATCGCGCTGGCAGAGGCCGTGGAACCGTCGAAGGTCTGCAAATTAAAATCCAGGAAGCGGTCCCCCGCCGCCTTGCGAACCAGGCGCTGCGCCGCCTGCTTCAGGAGAAATTTTTCGTCCCCATAAAGGAAATAAAAGCGGGCGAATTCCTGCTGGTCCGTCTTTTTTTTCAGCTCAGCTTCCGTCCATTCCGGCATATTAAGGCTCCCTTCTCAGCGAGATTTCCCCATTTGGGGCAATGTCGACCAACAGATCCCCTTCCCTGCCGGCGTAGCAAACGCCGGCTGCGAGGACCGGCGGCACGGCGGGAGCATCTTCTTCCGTGACAATCACCGCCAGACCCGCCTGGAGCAGCTCTGCGTTTTGCGGCACGCCGTGCAGCACCAGGAGGTCCGGGCGCCGCCAGGATTCCGAAATCTTCGCGGCGTCGCAATCCTCCCAACAGAACAAGACTTGCAGCCCGGAGATTTCCGCTGCGAGAAAACGGTCTTCCGCGCAGTATTCCAACGGAAATTCCCCAAACAGCAGCGCTTTTGTGCCACCCCGTGAGTTCCAGACGGCATCTGCCTGCTCTAAACTGCCGGAGAAGGTCCGGGTAAACACGCTGTCAGCGGGGAGAATCAGGTTCCCGACCGGGTAGCGCTCTAAAAGTGCAGCGGCCGCAGCTTCCTCCCGCTCCCCTGCTAGGCAGAGCTCCAGCCGGTCCGCATTGTGGTCCGAAAGAAACGAAATGACGCCGGCGCCGTTTTCCTCTCCACAGCAGAGCGCAGCGGCCCGGCCGTTGTAGAGCACCGCCGCCTCGAGGCTCTCCCCGTACCCGACGATGCCAAGCCGGACGACATCCCTCATAGAAATCTGATAGGACAGGATCCCGGCCAAGAGCAAAAGGACCGAACAGCAAGCCACCGCCCGGTAGAGCCGTTTTCCCGCCCGCCAGGCGGCAGCGCAGGCGAGCACCACCGTCCCGCAGAGCCAAAATTCGACAAATCCATAGGAGGCGGAAATACTGGCAAACGGGATATTGGCCAACCAAGACGCGCACTGCTGCATATATTCCGCCAGGCCCGCAGACGCCAGCGCAAAACAGCCCGCCAGCGGGCGGAGCAGCGGGACCAAATGCAACAGCGCGGCAGCGGCCGAAGTCCCCATCAAAACGGTGGAGGGGAAGAGCGTCAGAAGATTGGCCAGCGGGGCGACAGTGGAAAAAGAGCCAAAATTCAGCAGCGTAATGGGCAACGTAAAAATCATGGCGGAAACAGATGTGGCGAGCACACCGGCCGCCGCGTCCAAAAGGCGTTTCCCATGCGGGAGCGGTTCATACCGTGCGCGGCACCACGCGAGGATGCGCGGGGAAAGAAGGATTAGGCCGAGCGTCGCCGCAACAGAGAGCAGCATCCCCACGTCCCCGGCGGCATAGGGGTTCGCAAGGCAGAGCAGCAGCGCTGCAATCCCCAGGGAGTTGAGCGAATCTGCCTGGCGGCTGACCGCCATCCCCATCAGATAGATCAGGTACATTACGCCGCTGCGAACCACCGACGGCACAAACCCGGTAACCGCCATAAACGTAAAAACCCCGGCCATCGCCAGCAGCGCAGAGCCGCGCCGCGGGATCCGCAGGGCGCGAAATAGATATAAAAGCAGCTGCGCGACGGTAGACATGTGAAGGCCGGAGACCGAGAGAATATGCGAAATGCCGCAGATACGGAAATCCTCTTCCACAAGGTCGGAAATGCCGGAGCGTTCTCCCAAAAAGATCCCGGCGATCAATCCGGATTGGCGCGGCGGGATCTGCTCCCGCAAGGAGCGCACCAGAGCTTCCCGCGCTTGCAACGCATAGAAATAGAGCGGCTTTTCTTCGGTCTTCTCAATGGAATACGGTTCATATTCATACAGGAATCCGGACATCGTAATTCCTTTGGAGAGAAGGCTGTCCCGCGAGCGGAAGCCGTCTCCGTTTTCCGGGAAGAAGAGGCCAAACGTCCCGGTGATGCGGTCATACGGCTCCACACGGAGCGGGTTGACCGTAGTGAAGCGGATCTTCCCCAAATGCGGCGCGTCTTCCGCCTCGATGCTTTCCACTTCCAGCACGTAGCGGTAGCCGCCCTCCCGCCGCTCCGGAAGCTCGCAGATCACGCCGGTTAACGTGACGTCTTCCCCATCCAGCGCGGCGGCCGGCTCCACAAACGAGGCGGTGTACCACGCAAACGAACTGAACGACACGGCCAGCGTGGCGAAAATGCACGGGAGGACCTTTGTTTTACGCGCCTGCCGGAACAGCAGGGACAACAAAAACGCCCCGGCGCCTGCCGCGCCCAAAATCCGGGAATTTTCCGCGCCAAAAGAAAGAGCGGCCAGTTGAGCGAGCAGATAAACCGAACCTACCAACGCAAACGGCCGCTTCATATCTCTTCTCCTCTTTTACTGGTCAACCCTTCGGGAACAACGGAAGCGGCTCTAGGAAAATAATGTCGTCGCGCTTCGCGGCGTCGCCCTCCGCCAGGACGCAGGCGCGCCCAACAATATTTCCATTGAACTGCTTGACCAGGCTCTCAATCGCTGCAAGGGATTCGCCGGTGCTGATGACATCGTCCACAATCAGCACGCGCTTCCCATTCAGCCCCTGGTAATCGTCTTCCGCAAGGTAGAGCTTTTGCACATGGTCCGTCGTGATAGATTTGACCTCCACATGGATCGGGTGCAGCATGTACGCTTTCACGCTTTTGCGCGCCACGACATACCTGCGGCAGCCACGCCGCGCCATCTCGTAGCAAAGCGGGATCCCCTTGGTCTCGGCGGTGATGACCACGTCGTGCTCGGGGCACTTTGCCAGCAGCGCTTCGGCGGCCCGCTCGGTCAGTTCTACGTCGCCGAACATGACAAAGCCGGCAATGTCCAGGTGTTCATCAATGGGGCAAAGCGGCAAATGGCGCTCGCACCCGGCAATCGTCATCGTGTAATATTGTTTCTTCTCTTGGATCATGACAAAAACCTCCTCAGCCCGGCGGCCATTTCATGGAACGCCCGCCCAACAAATGGAAATGCAGGTGCGGGACGGTCTGTCCGCCGTCCTCGCCGCAGTTGGTCACGATGCGAAACCCGTTGGAAAGGCCGAGTTCCTCCGCCAGCTGGGCCGCCACCTCGAAAATGTGGGCGACGATGCCGCTGTTTTCCGGCGTGATTTCCCGTACGGAAGAAAGGTGCTCCTTCGGGATCAACAGAATATGGGTCGGCGCCTGCGGATCCAAGTCGTAAAACCCCAGGATCCGGTCGTCCTCATACGCTTTTTTGCTCGGGATTTCTCCGTTCGCAATTTTGCAAAATACGCAGTCCAAATTAATACCTCCTTCCCCGTTTTCCTGATGCGGGCCAGGAATCCGCAGCCCGCACCATTCTCTTCTATCAAATAGTATATCACATGCGCGCCGGGGCATCAATCCGCCGCTTCAAAAGAAACGGTGGCCATTTCTGCGACAAACCCCTCGACTGCGGCGAGCGCCTGGTCGATCATCGTCAGGTCCTTCGCGCCAGCCATCGCCATGTCCGGCTTGCCGCCACCCTTGCCGCCGGCGATCTGCGCAACCTTGCCCACAAGCTTGCCGGCATGCACGCCGCGCGCTTGGGCTTCCTTCCCCGCAGTGGCTGCAAAGTTCGCTTTTCCGCCGCTCACGCCCGCCAGTACGGCTACCAGATTGGGGGATTTTTCCCGCACCCGGTCGCACATCTTGCGGAGCGCGTCCGGCGTCACGCCGGAAAACATTGCCGTAATGACCTGCACGCCGTTCACTGTGGAAAGGTTGTCAAACAGGTCCCGAACCTGCGCGTCAGCCAGCTTTTCGCCCAACCGCTCTACGTCGCGCTCCTTTTCCTTGAGCTCCACGCTGAGCTGATGCACTTTCTGCGGGACGTCCGCCACATTGCTCAGTTTCAAAGCCGCGGCCGCCTCATGCAGATCCTGCATGGCGTGGTTTAACATCAGCAGGACGCCGCTGCCCGTAACGCCTTCAATGCGGCGCACGCCCGCCGCCACGGAACTCTCCGACACAATCTTGAACAAACCGAGTTTCGCAGTGTTGTCCATGTGGGTGCCGCCGCAGAATTCGCGCGAGAAGTCCCCGACGCTTACCACCCGGACGATATCGCCGTATTTCTCGCCGAACAGCGCCATCGCGCCCAGCTTTTTCGCTTCTTCAATCGGCATTTCCCGGCACTCCACCGGCACGGCGCTCAGAATAACCCGGTTGACAATCGCTTCTGTTTTCGCCAGCTCTTCCGCCGTCATTGCGGAAAAATGCGTGAAGTCAAAGCGCACGCGCTCTTCGTTGACCAACTGGCCCGCCTGTTCCACATGGCCGCCCAACACCTGGCGCAGTGCGGCTTGCAGCAGATGCGCCGCCGTGTGGTTGCGCATAATCGCGTCGCGGCGCATCGGGTCGACTACCGCGCGCACCGTCTCCCCGACGGAAAGTTCTCCGGCGGTAACCACTGCCTGGTGGAGGAAGACGCCCGCATGGTTCTTCGTCGTGTTGCCAACCCGGACAACCGCGTCGTCCGACTCGATGCCGCCAAGGTCGCCCACCTGGCCGCCGCTTTCCGCATAGAACGGCGTCTGATCCAACACCAGCAGGACTTCGTCCCCGGCAGAAGCCTTTTCCACGCGCTCGCCGTCTTTTACAAGGGCTTGCACCTTCGCCTCCGCTTCGCGGCGTTCATAACCGAGGAAGCGCGTCTCCGGGACATCCTCCAGCACGGAGCCTTCGCCGGCCCATGCGTCCGCTCCGGCGTTTTTGCGGGCCGCGCGCGCGCGTTCCCGCTGCTCCCGCATCAGGCGGCGGAATTCGTCCTCGTCCACGGTCATCCCGTGTTCGGCGACGATCTCTTTCGTCAGGTCGATCGGGAAGCCGTAGGTATCGTTCAGGCGGAACGCGTCTTTTCCTGAGAAAACCTTTTGGTCCATCGCGTCAATCAGGCTGTAAAGAAGCTGCGTCCCCTGGTCTATCGTCTTGGCGAAACTGGCCTCTTCCACCGCGATCAATTTGACGATCATCGCGCGTTTTTCGTCCAATTCCGGGTAGGCGCGCTTGTTTTCATCAATAACCGTATTCGCGACTTCAGCGAGGAACGGCCCATTAATCCCCAGCAGTTTTCCGTGACGGGCCGCACGCCGGAGCAGGCGGCGCAGGACATAGCCGCGGCCTTCGTTGGAAGGCATGACGCCGTCGCCGATCATGAAAGTCGTGCTGCGAATATGATCCGTGATTACGCGCAGCGAGATGTCTTTTTTCTCGTCCTCCCCGTAGGAAACGCCCGAAATCCGGCAGATGTGTTGCATGATCTTTTGCATGGTGTCCACAAGGAAAATGTTGTCGACGCCCTGCATGATGCAAGCCAAACGTTCCAGGCCCATGCCGGTGTCGATGTTCGGGTGCTCCATCGGCGGATAATTCCCCTTCCCGTCGCTGTCAAATTGGGAAAAGACCACATTCCAAAATTCGACATAACGGTCGCATTCGCAGCCAACGCCGCAGGTGGGGGACCCGCAGCCGTATTTTTCTCCACGGTCGAAATAAATTTCCGAGCAGGGGCCGCAGGGACCGGACCCGTGCTCCCAGAAGTTGTCCTCTTTCCCCATACGAACGATGCGCTCCGGCGCGACGCCGACCTCTTTGGTCCAGATGTCGAACGCCTCGTCGTCGTCCTGGTAAATTGTCACCCAAAGCTTGTCTACCGGCATTTTTAGCACTTGCGTGCAGAATTCCCACGCCCAGGCCGTCGCCTCGTGCTTGAAATAATCGCCAAAAGAGAAATTGCCGAGCATCTCAAAAAACGTGCCGTGGCGCGCCGTGATGCCCACGCTCTCAATGTCCGGCGTGCGGATGCATTTCTGGCAAGTGGTCACGCGCTTGCTCGGCGGGGTCACTTCGCCGGTAAAATATTTTTTCATTGGCGCCATGCCGGAGTTGATGAGCAGCAGGCTGTTGTCGTCCTTCGGGATGAGCGAAAAGCTCGGCAGCCGCAGATGCCCCTTCGATTCAAAGAACGAAAGGAATGCTTCCCGCAGATCATTGAGTCCCATCCATTCCATTGTGTTAAGCTCCCATCTTGCTGTATCAGCATAAAATTTGGCAAAAAATAAGGGTCCCCCGTCCAACAATGGGACGGGAGACCCGTGGTACCACCCAAATTGCGCGGAAGGCCGCGCCGCTCGTTTCCCCTTAACGCGGGCGGGACGCCCCGGCTCTTCGCCGGGGAGCTCAGGGAACGGCGCCCAGGTGCCGGAACCTGCGGACGCCTTTCAGCCGGGAGCGTCCTCTCTTTTGCAGGGATGGCTGTGGGTTTTCCCCTCTAACGCTTTTTTCTTTCCTGTTGTCTAAAAACCATTGCTATTATACCCAGTTTTCCCGGGTTTGTCAACTTTTTCCCTCCGGATCCTCTTGCTTTTCGTAATGGTATCCACCGTTTTCCCACCGGCAAAGGACCTGGTCTCCCTCATGGAATTTCCCTTCCAGCATTTCCTCTGAAAACGGATCCTCCAGCTTGGTCTGGATCGCGCGTCGGAGCGGGCGAGCCCCGTAAACCGGGTCAAACCCGGCGTCGGCGATTGCCTGTACCGCGCTATCCTCAAACGTGACGGCGATGCCGAGTTCCCCCATCCGTCCTGCCAGCGTTTGCAGCATGCGCGCGGCGATTTCGCGGATATCTTCCTTGGTCAGCTTGTGGAAGACGATGATATCGTCCACCCGGTTCAAAAATTCTGGCCGGAATGCATTTTTCAATTCCTGAAGCACCCTCTCGCGGGTCTTTTCCTCGCCAGCCTCTTCGCCCCCGGCGACAAACCCTACGCTGGCGCGCTTTTCTGTAATCAGCCGTGCGCCGATATTGGAGGTCATAATGATGATAGTGTTTTTGAAATCGACATGGCGCCCCTGCGCGTCCGTCAGGCGGCCGTCCTCCAAAATTTGCAGCAGAATATTGAAAACATCCGGATGCGCTTTTTCCATCTCGTCGAACAGCACGACCGCGTACGGCCTGCGGCGGACCGCCTCCGTGAGTTGGCCTCCCTCGTCGTACCCAACATAGCCCGGCGGCGAACCCACTAAGCGGGACACGGTGTGTTTTTCCATATATTCCGACATGTCGAACCGCAGCATCGCGTTTTCGTCGCCGAACATGGCTTCTGCCAGCGATTTACAAAGCTCGGTCTTGCCCACGCCGGTCGGCCCGAGGAAAAGGAAGGAACCGATGGGGCGCTTCGGATCCTTGAGCCCTACGCGGCCGCGGCGGATGGCGCGCGCCACCGCGCTGACGGCCTCTTCCTGCCCGACGATGCGGCGGTGCAGCGTTTCCTCCAGATGGAGCAGCCGCTCGCTCTCTTCCTGCGTGAGCTGAGACACGGGGACGCCGGTCCACATGGAGACGATACCGGCAATATCCTCTGGCGCGACTTCGCCATTTTGATTGGAATTTTGTTCTTTCCAAGCGCCGCGTTGGCGTTCCAATTCTTCGCGCGCTTTCTTTTCCTCGTCGCGGATCTTCGCCGCGCGCTCAAAATCCTGCGTGTTGACCGCCGCCGCCTTCTCCTGCTCCAATTCCTTCACGCGGGTTTCCAGCCTTTTCAGGCTGTCCGGCGCGGTGAATGCGCGCAAGCGCACACGGGAAGCCGCCTCGTCCACGAGGTCTATTGCCTTGTCCGGTAAATAACGGTCCGAAATATAGCGCGACGAAAGCTTTACCGCCGCCTGGATCGCCTCATCGGTGATCTTCACTTTATGGTGCGCCTCATAACGGTCGCGCAGGCCGCGCAGGATGGCAACGGTCTCTTCCTCGCTCGGTTCGCCGACCATCACCGGCTGAAAGCGGCGTTCCAGCGCAGCGTCTTTTTCAATATATTTGCGGTATTCGTTGAGCGTTGTTGCGCCGATGACCTGGAAGTCCCCGCGCGCCAAAGCCGGCTTGAGAATATTGGCCGCGTCGGTGGATCCCTCCGTCGAGCCAGTGCCGATGATGGTGTGCAGCTCGTCAATGAACAAGATCACGTTTCCCGCCTGGCGCACTTCGTCCATCACCGCTTTGATCCTCTCTTCGAAGTCGCCGCGGTATTTCGCCCCGGCAACCATCCCCGTCAGATCCAGCGAGACCAGGCGCTTCCCTTTCAGCAGCTCCGGCACTTCGTCCTGCGCAATCTTCAGCGCCAGACCTTCCGCCACCGCAGTTTTGCCCACGCCCGGCTCCCCGACTAAGCAGGGATTGTTTTTCGTGCGGCGCGAGAGGATCTGCACCACGCGCTCAATCTCTGTTTGGCGGCCGATCACCGGGTCAATTTCCCCTTTGGCTGCCATTGCGGTGAGGTCGTTGCCATATTGGTCCAAGGTCTTGGTGTTTGACTTTCCATTGGCCTTGCCGGGCCGCGCCGCGGCAGTTTCCGGTCCCTCTCCGCTGCCCAGGCTGCTGCGGATCTCTTGCGCTACCGCCGCGGGCGTGATGCCCATCGCCTGCAAAAAACGCAGGCCGTAGCTGTCCCCGTCTTCCAGCACGGCGAGGAGCAGGTGCTCGGTCCCCACATAGTTGTGGTGCAGGCGGGCAGCCTGCATCACGGCCATTTGCAGGATCCGCTTGCTGCGCGGGGTAAAATCATCCGCGCCGAGGTGCGTCGGCGAGCCGGCGCCCACCTTTTGGCGCAAGAGCTCTTCAAAGCCCTCTGCCGTTGCGCCGAGCTTGTGGAGCACCGCTGCCGCGACGCCGCTCCCCTCCTTCAGCAGGCCGAGAATCATGTGCTCGCTGCCGATATAAGTGTGACCCATTTCGCTCGCCGACTGGATGGCGGCGTTCATGGCGTGATTTGCTTTTTCGGTAAATCCGTTAAACCGATACGTCATCGGGATCCTCCTTTCGCGTAAGACGCTGCGAAACGATCTTTGCCCGCACCGCGTCCCGCTCCCCGGCGGCCAGCTGGCCTCCGGAAGCGAGCGAAACCGTGGCTGGCTGTACCTCGACCATCAGTTGGTTCACGGTATCATAGCGGACCGTCCGGATGAGGCCGGTCGAAACGCCCAGCCGGACGTTGGAGATCAGCTTCATAAATTCTTCGTTGCTCAGCAGCTTGGCGCTGCGCAAAATCCCCAGCGAGCGCGAAATGGCGTCCTGCATTTCCAGGCTTTTCACCATTGCGCTTCGGGCGGAGCGCTCCTGCGCGATGATCTGCATCGCGATGCTCTCCAGGTTGGCGATGGCTTCCTGCTCGCTCAGGCCCAGCGTCACCTGGTTAGAGAGCTGGTACACCGCGCCGGCCGGTTTGCTGCCTTCCCCGTAAAGGCCGCGCAGGGCGATGCCCAATTTCGTCAGGTTCGTCCCGTAGCGGCTCATCATCCCGCTCTCCTGCAAAGCGGGCAGGTGCAGCATCAGGGACGCGCGCATACCGGTGCCGAGGTTGGTGGGACACTGGGTCAAATAGCCGAGGCGCTCGTCAAAGGCGAACTCCAACCGGCTGTTGAGCAGCGAATCCAAGCGGTCCGCCGTGCGAAACGCCTCTTTGAGGCCAAAGCCCTCCCGCATCACCTGGATGCGCAGGTGGTCTTCCTCGTTGATCATAATCGAAATGCTTTCATCGTCCGTCAGGATCAATCCACGTCCACGACGGTCCGCAATGAACTCCGGGCTGACCAAATGCCGCTCCACCAGCGACACCGCTTCCGTTTGGCTAAGCTGATCCATTTCTACAAAATGGAACTGCTCCGGCAGCGTCTGCACGCACGCCAGCACCGCCTCTTTCACCATCTGCTCCACCGCCGCACGGCCCGCCGGGTTCAATTTCCCCGGGAAGGGGTGGGTCCGCAGGTTCCTGGCAAGGCGGATCCTGGTGCTGATGACAGCGTCGCCCTCCGCTCCGCTTTTTTCATACCATTTTTTCATTGCCGCCCGCCTCCATTTCTCTGATCTCATCGCGCAGTTTTGCCGCTTCCTCATAATTTTGCCCGGCCACAGCCTCCTTCAGCGCGCGGCGCTTGCGTTCCAGCGCGCTCTCCTGCTTGATTTGGAGCCCCTCTACCGGGCGCACCTGAAGCATACCGCCCGCAGGCCGTTTCCCGCGGTGACGGGTATTCCCGTGCAGCCGCTGAAGGGTCGGGAGCAATTTTTCGTAAAACGTATGATAACATTCTGCACAGCCGGCGCGCCCGCTTTTGACAATATCCTCAAAAGTCGAGCCGCAGCCGGGGCAGCGCAGCTCGCTGCGCGTAGGGCCCGGCGTTTCGCTCAGGAAACCGCCCAGCAGGCTGCCAAGATCCAGACCAAAGCCGGAAAATAAGCTGCCGTACCCCATTTTACGGGCGCAGTCCGCGCACAGTGCAAATTCCTTCAATTCCCCGTTGCGAATCGTTTTCACATGAGTAGTTGCGGGATTTTTCCCGCACGCTTGGCACATCATAAGGAAAGACCTCCTGTTTCCAGTGTTTTTCGGACCGCTGCGGTCTAGATTTGTGTGAGAAGCATATTTTTGAAAATAGCGGCGCGGATGCGCCCCCGCATGCCTGCCGGCGCCGCTCCAAGCGAACGGTCGTTGATGGCGACAGCGATGAGATGCGCCGCCGCTGGGCTGACCGCACGGCCTGACAAATTGGAAAGCATGGCGCGCGCCGTCGCGGGGTCTAAAGAATCCCCCACGGAATTGACCACATGCATTAAAATGGAAGAGCGCGAAACAGAGACCTGCGTGATGCGGATGTACCCGCCGCCGCCACGCCGGCTCTCCACCAAAAATCCCTGTTCCGGCGTAAAGCGCGATGTAATCACATAATTGATCTGGCTTGGGACGCAGCCCAAATGCTGCGCCAGTTCATTGCGCTGGATCTCCGCCCGTCCTCCGGATTCTTCCAGCATTTCCAAAATATAATTCGCCACCACATCGCTGATCTTCACGCCAATCCCTCCGGAACAGTTATTTTGACTTTCTTTGACTTACTTTTTATTCTATCGGCCACTTTCCAAAATGTCAACCCCCTATTGGGGGAAATGCACGACTTTTCTTCCCCCTTTCAGGATGGCCGCTTTTTTCCTTTTCATACCGCCCCGCAAAAGGTCCCCTCCGGTTCCGCAGGCCTGCGCTCCGTTTCACAGAACAGGAGCGGCGGCATAGTATGATAGCAGACGCCGCCGTGATCCCTCGGAATGCGCGGCGGCGGTCTTTCAGCGGCTTGTGATTTCTGAAAGGAGGAATTTCTCTATGTGCAACGGTTTTGGTGGGAACGGCTCTTGGTTCATCCTTTTGATCATCCTCTTGGTGTGCTGCTGCGGGTGCGGCAACGGCAACGGCAGCTATAACCCGGACTGCGGCTGCAACAACAACTGCGGCTGCTAAGTGGCGGTCCCGGACAGCACCGGCCCAAAAAGCAAAGTGGCCCGGCTCTCTTGCAGAGCCGGGCTCATCCTATTTTGTCACGCTTCCGCTGTCTGGGACTGCTGGGCGCGCGCCTCCTCAAGCGCGTGGGAAAGCTGGTCCGGACAGGAGGTCGGGCGCAGGCCGCAGCGGATCCCGCGGCAGCGGGCGATTACCTCGTCCACCTTCATCCCCGCGACCAAGGCGCTCAGCCCCTTCGTGTTGCCGTTGCATCCGCCGGTGAACTGCACGGAGCGGATGGTTTCGCCATCCAACTCCACCGTGATCTTCCGGGAACAAGTCCCCTTTGTGGTATATACATAAGCCATTCGCATCGATCCTTTCTCTTTGCTGTTTTCTACCGGGTTGTCAGCGGTTTGCTGCGCCGCAAAGCGCCTTGAGCTTTTTGGCCTGCTCTTCTGGCGCGCCAAAGGAACCCAGCGGCAAATGATTTTGGGTGTAAAGGCCATGAAAATCGGTCCCGCCGGTCATCAAAAGGCCGGCGCGCTGTGCGATCTCCTGGTACTGGCCGAGCAGTGCCGGCGGATTTCTCGGGTGCCACACCTCCACCCCGTCGATTTCCTTCTTTTCGGCGAGTTCCACAAGCAGCTCCATCCCATGATATTCGCCTGGATGCGCCATAACGGCGATCCCTCCCGCCTCATGGATGCGGCGGATCCCCTCATGGACATCAGGATATTCCACTGGGACGTAAGCGTCCCCTGTTTGGGGGTGGAACAGTTTCTGGTACACCTCTCCGAAAAGCCCGTCGGCGTAACCGGCTTCTAGCAGCGCCTGCATGATGTGCTGCTTGAAAATATTGGTGCTCCCCTGCGCGCGCCGTACCACAATCTCCGGCGCAATAGGGTACAGCTTGAGCACCTTTTTCAGCATTTCTTCCGCAGCCCGCCGGCGGCTGTCCCCCGTTTTTTTGCACAGCCCTTCCAGGCGGCCGGGGTGTTGGCAGCCGTAGCAGAGGATGTGCGCTTTCCTGCCGCGCCTGGTGTCCCATGTGGAAAGCTCCATCCCGGAAAGCACCGTTACGCCGTGCCGTTTTCCGAACACCTGCGCCCGGGTCACGCCGGCAAAGGTGTCGTGGTCCGTCAAAGCGATGGCGGTTAAGCCAAGCCGCTTGGCCAAGAGCACCAGTTCGTCGATCCCCATTGAGCCGTCCGACATTTTTGAATGACAATGCAGATCCGCGTCCACTTCTGAATCCCCTCCTTTTCTTTCACTGCTCCCCTGATTGCCGTGCAGCCGCCTTCTTCCTTCTGTGGGCGGTTACCTGGCTGAGAAGGAAGAGCGCCGCGCAAACTGCCCACGCGGCAAGGCCTGCGATCAAAAGCGGCCCCACGCCTGCGGCGTACAAGCCGGTGAACGGCAGAAGGAAGAACAGCACCAGCGGGAGCGCCAAATATCCGGAGCGCCGGAACGCGTCCCCCGGGCCGAGCGCATAGGGGGAAAAGAACAGCTGGAACACCACGCCAAGCGCCAACAGCGGCGGCGCAAACCAAAAGACCGCCGCCAGCCATTC
This sequence comes from uncultured Clostridia bacterium, assembly GCA_944380775.1. Taxonomy (GTDB): domain Bacteria; phylum Bacillota; class Clostridia; order Oscillospirales; family Acutalibacteraceae; genus CALWKP01. The sequence continues at coordinate 19,269 of CALWIP010000043.1, forward strand.
CCAGTCAAAAAAGAGCGGCAGGCCGAGCACCGCGTCTCCCGCGCCCACACACACAGAAAAAGCCAAAAGGGAAAACACGCTCGCGATGGCAGCTGGGAGGGCGCAGCCGCAAAGGCGCGCCCAGAGCGGCATGGACGCTTTGCCGCCCGGCGCACTGTTTTCCTCCGGGGAAGAAAATTCCCAGGCGCCCGCCGCAGACCCCGCCAACAGCGGCACCAACAGAAAAAAGAGCATCCCGACCTGGTCTGTCAAAGCGGCAAAAAGGACCTGACGCTCCGCAAAGCCGCGGAGATAGGACGGGATCAGCTGCCGCAGGACCGCGGCGCTGCCGGGTTCCTCCGGCGCTAAAAAGGCGAGCGCAAGCAGAACAAGCGGGATTCCGACAGAAAACGCCGCCAAAAGGAGGGCGAACGCGGCGCGCGTGAATTTTGCCTTACCGGCGCGCTTCCCGACTTCCCGAACCTGTGCCCATTTTTCGCCCGCATTCCTTTCCATTGGTTTCGCCGTCCTTTCTCAGCGCCGCCGCGCCCTCGGTGAGCCGGGAGCGCGGCGGCCTTCCCCAATTTTCTACACTTGCGGCAGAAAAGATGTGCAAGTTACACCATTTTGACCTGTGAGAAATCGTGGATTTCTTCCAAATTTTCCTTAATGCCGCGCTGATCCGCCGCCGCCATAAGCTTCGAGCGGTTCTTTTGCAGCTTCTGCATCACTTCAACGCCGGCGGGACCCGCTACGCAGCCGCCCTCGCACGCCATACCCTCGAGAAGGTCATCCTGAATCTTTCCAGCGTTGAGCAGCAGCAGGGCTTTTTTGCACTCGCGCGCGCCGTTGCAGCGCTGGCAGCTGAACGGCATGTCGAAGTTCTCTTCCTCCAGGGCTGCCGTCACAGCGCCGCTCACGCCGCCGCTTACGGCAAAGCCCTTGCCCATGCGGCTGCCGTCCTGTTCGTTTTCCGCCTCGTTTTCCACGCGGATCTCCTTGGCGTCAAACAGGGCCGCCAATTCCTCAAAGGTCATGACAAAATCAGCGGATTCCTCCACTTTGTGAATTTCCATCTTCTTTGCAATGCACGGCCCAATAAAAACCACCTTTGCCCCAGGATGGTTCAAACGAATATAACGCGCTGTCGCCGTCATCGGCGAAACCGTGTGCGAAATCAGCGGAACCAACTTGGGGAAATGCTTTTCAATCATATCGACAAAAGCAGGGCAGCAAGAGGTCGTCATTTTCCGGCCGGCTTTCAGGTTTTCCTTCAGCTCCTGGGCCTCATGCGACGCGACCGCGTCGGCGCCGAGCGAAACCTCTACCGCGCCGTCAAAGCCCAGCTTTTTCAGCGCAGATTTGATCATGCCGACATTGGCAAGCCCGAAGTGGCCCTCAATGGCCGGTGCAAAGGTTGCGAAAACCGGCGTTTCGCTTTTGAGCTCGCGGATGATGGCCACAACGCTGGAGCGGTCTGTCAGCGCGCCGAACGGGCAATTGGTCGTGCATGCGCCGCAGCTGATGCAGCGGTCGTAGTTAATGGCCGCCTGTTTATTTTCGTCCATGGTAATGGCGTCCACCGGGCAGGCGCGCAGGCAGGGACGCATCGTATCTGAAATGGCGTTGTATGGGCAAGCCGCGGCGCAGCGCCCACATTCTTTGCATTTGGTTGGGTCGATGTACGCCTTTTTGCCTGTAACGCTGATGGCGCCAAACGGGCAGGCAGAGTAGCATTTTTTCGCCAGGCATTTCTGGCAGTTGTCCGTAACGGTGAAACGGCTGATGGGGCAACCCTCGCACGCTGCGGGCAGAACACCGATAATCCCATGGTCGCTCTGCTTTGGCAGCGGCACGCCGCAGGCGGCGGTGACGCGCTCGCGGATGATCTCCCGTTCACGGTAGATGCAGCAGCGGAACGTCGGCGTCGGGCCGGGGATGATCTGATAAGGGATGTCCCCGATCTCCTGTTCCAGCCGGCCTTCAAAGCAAAGCTTGGCGACCGTTTTCAATACTTCATATTTGAGCTGCTTCGCGCTGTTATCGTACTGTATCATAAACACTTCCTCTTTATTCATCTGTTTGGCCGCAGGGATTTCTGCTTCCGCCTTCCGGAAAAGCGCCGCCGGGGGACGGCGCCTGCTACGCCGTCCCCGCTTGCCGCTGCGCCGCGGGAACGCAGGGCTTACTTGCCCGTTCCCACCGGTTTTTGTTTAATAATAAACCTTTTCGACTTCCTTGCCCATTCGCTTGACAAGGCCGCAAAGCTCGTCGAGCAATTTCATTTTAATGCTGAGATCCGCCGGGAGGCCCGGGTTCTGATGCGCCGGGTTGATTGCTTTGCCAATGAAAATTTTCAGCGACGTGCAGTCCTCCAGCAGAAGCTTCGCGATCATCGAAGCGCCATTTTGCTCGTCCAGCTTGCGGAAATAGTACTCGTCCGCCTGGTGGTCCAAGTAATCCCGGATGATATCCACCGCGCGGCTGAGCGTAAGCACGCCTTCCGTCACAAGGTCAATGCCTTCAATCTTCGCGACCGGCGGCAGCGTCGGGTCAATATAATTGATCGACGTTTCAATTTTCCGGTTCAGCACGCGCGCCACAATGTTCGCGCTGGTGCCGCCGCACACCATCTTCTTGCCCGGGCTGGTCATGAAATCATGCACCATCCGGTTGTCGTTCGCCTTGTCCACCGGCGGTCCGGAGAGCATATTCACCGGGCAGCGCGGCGCAATGCGTACCACCAGGCAGGTGGAGTCGTCGCCGGGGCGGTCCATGTACAATTCATTCACCGCCTGGGAAAGGGAGGTCGCCAGGCGCGGCGCGGAATGCTCTTTCAGTGTGGTCTTTGCCAGCCAGGAAGAAACATTGTCCCAGTTCCAGCCGAAATTCAGCGCCTGCCCCACGCCGGCATAGATGACGCCGTCGCTCAAAAGGGTGAGCACATCACCCGGGCGGACGGTGAACCGGCTCTCCGCGATGTTTTTCCCGGCGCATTGGCGGTACTCCGACTCAATTTCCATCACCTTTCCGTTGCGGATGAAGATGCAGGGCGGGTTGTCAAATTCCACCAGGTAAACGCTGCCATCATCGTAGATCTGCAAAATGCTGAACGTGGAATATGCCAGCTTACGGACGTTGCACACCGGCAGCGTGCTGGTAATGGTCTCGACGGCCTCTTCCACAGAAGCGCCTTCATTGAGCATCGTGGAGATAATGGTGCTGGTGAGGGTGGAAAGGATGTTCGCTTTTACGCCGCTCCCCAGGCCGTCCGCCAGCACGCAGATGGTGGAATTCTCTGTGCGCGTAATCTTGACCTTGTCGCCGCAGAGCTCTTCCCCGAATTTGTTCAAGCTGCGAAACGCAGTGTCAACATGCATCCTCATGTTTCATCACCATTATATACAATCATGTCCTTGAGCTTCGTCAGGGTCACCTTGGTCTCCGCCGTGGTCTCACCGAGCAGGCTGGCAATCTGCTGTGCGGCAACCATCTGCTTGTCGATGACCTTCTGCGCCATCTCCATGGTCTCCACGCGCAGCTTATACTGGTTCTCCTGCAGCGTTACCTCAGAGGTGATGTCGCGGAAAATACCCATCGCGATATTTTCTTTCGCAATATAGACAATCGACTGCATGGTGGTGAGGCCATATTCCTTATATTGGACACGCTTTTCATGGATCGACTGCTTACTCTCAAAGACAAACTGGAAGTCGGAGGAGTCAATCAGCTCGTAAAGGCATTTCTGGAGCGCCTCGTGGCGGCTAATGTGGAACGCCTTCTCCGCAGCGGCGTTGAATTCGATAATATTCATCTCGCTGTCGACAATCATCGTGATATTGGGGGTCTCCGACAGCACATAATTGGAGAGGGATTCGGCCCGCTCCTTCATGTACGGCATGCACATGCCAAGCTCCGCCTTATTCTGGTAGACGGCAATAGCCTTGGCGCGGCAAGACGGGTAGCCGCAGGAACCGCAGTTGAGCTCGTCTTCCGGGCTCTCCTTGCCGATCTTCGAGAGGATCGCGCGGATGGTGGCTTCGTCCGGGATATCTTCCTTGACAGACCGGTCGACAAACTGCATCGCCATCGGGATTGACTCCGGAAGCGGGGGATATTCCTCCGCGTCCTCCATCGCGTAATCCTCAATCTTCAGCTTGGTCGAGAAACGGGAAACGCTGTCGCGCACAGTAGCCGGGCCGTTGATGCACGCGCCCTTACAGATGTTGATCTCAATAACGCAGTGCCTAAGGTCGCCGCGCTCCAAGGAATGGCAGAGGTCGATGCACTCCTGCGGGCCGCTCACGCTCAGCAGCTTCCAGTCTCCGGTGCCGCCAATATTGCGCAGCGAAGCGAGGATGCCATCCGTCACCGGGTACATGCGCAGGATGCGGGAACTCGGGTTGAGGAACGACGCCGGTTTCGCCTGCTCAACCAATTCGCCATTCTCGTTCATCCAATTTGCGAGGTCTTCAAACGTCAGCACCGCGTCGATCTCGTTGTTGTGGCGGATGTCGCCCGCCTCGTCAATCTTGGCAATGCACGGGCCGGCAAACACAACCTTGGTCTGCGGGCCGAAGCTCTTTTTCAGTAGCCGCCCATGGGCAATCATCGGGGAAACAACCGGCGCCATCTGCGGCACGAGGGACGGGAAATAGGTTTCGATCAAGCGGTTTGCCGAGGGGCAGCAGGTGGTGATAATATTCTCCATCTGGTTTTCCTGCATGAGGCGGTGATACTCTGCCGTCACATAAGCGGCGCCTTCGCTGGTCTCCGAGACGCCGTAAAATCCCAGCGCCTTGAGTGCGCCCACCAGCTTCTGGGGGCTTTCCATGTCAAACGAACCAAAATAAGACGGCGCAAGAGAGAGGATGACCTTTTCCCCCTGGCGCAGGAAGCCCTTGACCAGTTCAAGGTCGCTTGCGAGCGTCTTTGCGTTCTGCGGGCATTCCTCCAAGCAAGTCCCACAGAGGATGCAGGTGCGGTCGATAATCGTCGCCTGCTCGTTTTCCACTTTGATCGATTTGACCGGGCAAACCTTAACACATTTGTAGCAGTTCTTGCAATTCGCCTTCTTTAACCCAATTACACTCATTTTTCTTCTCCCATTTTCCTCCGCAGTTTAATTCAGCCGCTTCAATACTTCGTCCCGGAAAAATGCTTCCGCCTCCAGCGGGGTGACCTTAAAGCGCTCGCCGTTCATGCTGACGCACACGCCGTTGCTGGTGCACTCCCCCATGCAGAACGATCCTTTGAGTTCGAGTTTGTCCTGCAGGCTGTGCAGCGCGATCAAGCGCTCAAAAATCTTGATCAAATCGTGCGACCCCTTCAGATGGCAGGAGCTGCCAATACAAACGGTGATGTCCATATGCTGCTTTCCCCCTAGTTACGCCTGTTAATTTTTTGTCACACGGCGTTTGTTCTTGTATCATTATACCATCCGGCAGGATTTCTGGCAAGAGAAAATAGTGGAAGTTGGACGTAAAATTCCGCGCACCCGCGCCCCAGAAACCGCGCCGGGGCGCGCTCACAGGTTTCGTAGTCCCTTGGGGTAATGGTTTTTCATCCGGCCGCCGGAGCATTTGCCGAACCCGACGGTCACACCGCCCGCAGCGACGCCGGCGTAGCCCTTCCAGCCGCCGGGCGCTTCGAGCTCTTCACCGTGTAAAAATGCGGCCAATTCGGGGGAATCCAACGGGAGGTCCAGGCAGAGGCGCAACCCCTGCGCTCCCGCCGCTTGGAACAGCGCGTGGGACGGTTCCAGGCGCCCCTTCCCGCGGGCTTCTGCCGCCAGCACCCCGGCCCGGAGCACGCCCAGGCCCTGCCACGCGGGCAGGTCTTCCGGCAAAAGCCAGAATTGCCCGCCCTCGCGCGCGACGGCGCCCACCGGCGGCCGTGGGAAAATCTCCTGCATCAGCGCGCGGACCGCGCCCGCCTCCGGCGCGTCCCGATGTGCCGGAGCCGCCTCCCGTAGGGTGTCCCCGCATTTACGCAGGCGCACGGCGAAATGCCCTTCTCCACCGTCCATAGGGAAGATCCGGCGCGCCTGCGCCATCCCAAAACCGGGGCGGCCAAAAGGTTCCTTTGCGTCCTCCAGCGAAAACTCTGGGTGCCCCTGCAAAAAGGCGCAGATCACCCCTTCGTTTTCTTCATAAGAAAACGTACAGGTCGAATAAACCAGGACGCCGCCCGGCCGCAGCGCCAGCGCTGCGGACTCCAAAATGGCGGACTGCCGCCGGGCGCAGGCCGCCACATGCGCGGGGCTCCAATCTGCGGCGGCCGCCGCTTCCCGGCGGAACATCCCCTCCCCGGAACACGGCGCATCTACCAGCACTCTGTCAAAAAAGCCGGAGAGCCTCGCACACAGCTTCTCCGGGTGGCAGCATGAGACCGCGGCGTTGCGCACGCCAAGGCGCTCGAGGTTCGAAAGTAGCGCCAAAGCGCGGCTCTTGACAATCTCGTTTGCCCAAAGCAAGCCCTGTCCGCCGAGCATCCCGGCAATCTGCGTCGATTTTCCGCCGGGGGCCGCGCAGAGGTCGAGAACCCGCTCGCCGGGCTGCGGCGCAAGCAGCGTCACGGCGCTGCCTGCCGAAGGCTCCTGTAAATAGAACGCGCCCGCGTGGTGTAACGGGTGCGTGCCCAGCTTGGGCGCATCTGCGGGCAAGTACCAGCTTCCCTCCGCAAACGGCGTCCGCCGGGTGAGAAACGGGAACGCCTCCCGGATCTGCGCTTCCCCGCATTTCAACGGGTTGACGCGCAGGCCGCGGAACGGCGGTTCCCGGTAGCAAGACCGCAGCGCTTCGGTCTCTTCGCCCAAATAAGGGCGCATCCGTTCTAAAAATTCCTTTGGGATCTCCATTTTCACCAACCATTCCGGCGTTTTCCGCCCGCACAGGACAAAGCCCGTGCGGGCGGCTGCCGTTTGATTTTTTCCGGTGGGATTTCTCCCCCGGCGCTTTCATTCTTTTGATGGGAATTGCGAAACTGCCAAACAAGCCAGGCCGGCCCCCAGCATGCTGAGCGCTTCTACCGTCTCAATGGCCTTGAGCAAAGACAAGACCACCACTGCGACCCCCATTGCCAGCGCCACGCTTTTCAGCACAAGATTAACGGTTTCAGAGACCTTGTGCCCTTCCTCGTGTTCTTTCACAGCGGCCTTCCCCTGCATCAGCTCGTCAACCGAGACCTCAAGAATCCCGGCGAGTTTTGGGATCGAGCTGACATCCGGGAAGGAAAGGTCTCGTTCCCATTTGGAAACCGCTTTATCCGTGACGCCCATTTTCTCCGCGAGCTCCAGCTGTGTCATTCCCTTCTCTTTGCGCAACGCTGCGACCATTGCTCCAAACGTCTGCTTTTTCATGTGTTCGTTCCCCCTTTGATTGGATGCCCCCATTCTACCATCCTCCCCTTTCTTTCTCAACCGACCGGTGGTTTCGTTCGGTCGACCGGCAGTTTCCCTCCGGTTCCGCCCGTTTTTTTCGCTGATTCCCCCCGCCGGAGAGCCGGTTCAACCGTTTCGGGGGGCTTGCATGGCCTTTCCCATTTGCAGGGCGTGCCGCCTGCATATTCCTTTTGAGCGCAGCGCATACTAGGGTTACAAAGGGGGTGAAACCATGAACACAAAGAATTATGACCCGAGCAACAAAGCGCAGAACGCAACGCAGCAGTCCGGCAGCAACAAAAAGAACCCTACCCAGAAGAAAAACGGTAGCGCGCAGGACAAAACGTCCGGCAGCTACTCCGACTGTAACCCGTAACCGCCTTTTTCTTCACAAAAAGCAGCCTGCCTGGTCCAACCAGGCGGCTGCTTTTCCTTTGCCTTACGGCTGTTTCTTTCTGCGGAACAAAAGCTCGCCCAACGTCTTTTCCTTTGGCTGAAATTCCCCAAAGCCTTCGCCGCCAATCTCTCCAGCGTCCCCAACAATGAAGAATGCGTTGGGATCCAGCTCATGGATGACATCTTTGACGCCCTGCACTTGCTCACGGCGCACCGCGCTGAGCACCACGGCGTTCTCTTTCCCACTGTAAGCGCCCTTCGCTTTGAGCAGCGTTACACCGCGGTCCATTGCCAGAATGGCATTGGCAATCTCCTGGCTTTTCTCCGACATAATGAACAAGAGCTTGCCGTTCCCAATGCTCGTACCATAGAGGATCGTGTCCACCACACGGGAGCAAGAGAAGATGGCTAAGAATGCATAAAGCGCGCTCTCCAGGCTCTGGAACGCGACAGCGGAGATGATGACGATCGTCGCATCCACGCCGAGTAAAATTTTGCCCATCGATAGGTGCGGATGCTTACGCAGCAGGAGCTGCGCGATGGTGTCGCTGCCGCCAGTCGTCGCGCCGCGCATAAAGATGAGAGAAAGCCCCATGCCCTGGATGACGCCGCCAAACAAGCCGGCCAAAATAGGATCCCCTTCATAGGCGGGAAGGAAGGGAGACAAAACGTCAATCCCCGCCGAGAGGACGACCGTCGCCACCACGGTCTTAAGCACGGTGTGGTACCCTAGGCCGATGACCGCCCAAATAAAAATGGGGACGTTCAGCAAGAATGTCAGCACGCCGATCGGGATGTGGAACAGATAATTCCCCACCGTCGCAAGACCAGTTATCCCGCCGGGGGCAATTTGGTTCGGCGCAGTAAAGGTATTGATCGCCACTGCGTAAATCGCACTGCCCAGCACATAGAAAAAGATATCGATGCACCACTCAAGTCCCTTGTTTTTGCTGTGTCCCAACATGTGCCTTCTCCTCTCCGTTCGTGTTTTCCCCTGTTTCCTCTTCCTGCCCGCCCCCGCGTCCTTCTGTCAGGCGGAACAATTCGCGGAGCCGGTCCTGTTTCCCCTGCAAATAAAGATAGCCAAAGAGGGCTTCCAAGCCGGTCGCGGCGTGGTAATCCGCCGGGTCCGAATGCCGGGGAAGGTGGTTGGTGTGCGCATTCCGCCCACGCCGGAAAATCTCCGCCTCTTCTTCCGAAAGGTACGGCGCAATCTGCACGGCCGCGGCGGCCTGCGCCCGGCAATTTACCTGCCGCACCGCCTGCCGGTGCAGCTGTTTTGCGGGTGCGTTTGCCCGGCGCACAATCTGCTCGCGCGCCATCAGATCGAAAACGGCGTCCCCCAAAAAAGCCAGCGTCAACGGGCTAAGCAGTTTGGGGTCCCCCGCATTCCCCTGTGTCAACAGAACGCCCCCTTACTCCACAAAATCGAATTCCAAGCCGTAGAGCTCCACGGTGTCGCCCTCCTGGACGCCGGCTTCCCGCAGCGCGTCGATGACGCCGGTGCGCAGCAGGAGCCGTTGGAAATATTGCAGCGATTCATAATCGTCAAAATTCACGGAATCCACCACGGGAACCAGCCATTTCCCTTCGACGTGGTAGACGCCGTCCGCTTCCCGCACCGTAACTTCATGGCGCTCGCCCGCCTCCGGGACGGGCTCCGGCAGCGGCTCCGCCTCGTAGCGGCGCACCGGCGGCAGTTGGCTGAGCATCCCTGCCACGCGTTGGAGCAGCGGGTCCACACCGTAGCGGATGGCCGCCATGATGGGGAAAAATTCATAACCTTGCTCTTCCACAAACGCACGGAAGGATTCGATCTGTTCTTCCGACGCCAAATCGCATTTATTCCCGGCCACAAGCATCGGGCGTTCCGCCAACTCCGGGTCAAACCGGTGCAATTCACGCAGGATCACACGGAAATCCTCCTGTGGGTCGCGCCCTTCGCTGCCCGAAACGTCCACCAAATGGATGAGCATCCGGCAGCGCTGCACATGGCGCAGGAATTGGTGCCCCAACCCGACGCCCTCGCCCGCCCCTTCAATCAGGCCGGGAATGTCCGCCATGACGAATGAATTGCCCTCGCCCAACGAAACGACGCCGAGCACCGGCGTGATGGTGGTGAAGGGATAGTTCGCAATTTCCGGCTTCGCTTCGCTGACGACGGAAATCAAAGTCGATTTGCCAACATTTGGGAAACCGACCAGGCCGACGTCCGCCAGCAGCTTGAGCTCCAGTTTCAGGTCCCACTGCTCGCCCGGCAGGCCAGGCTTTGCAAAGCGCGGCACCTGGCGGGTCGCCGTTGCAAAGTGGCTGTTCCCCCAGCCGCCGCGGCCGCCGTGGGCGATCACCTGCGGCTCATCAGTGGAAAGATCCGCCAGCAACCGGCCGGTCTCTGCATCGCGCACAAGCGTCCCACGCGGCACCTTTACCACCAGGTCCGCGCCATCTTTGCCATGGCAACGCTTGCCGCGGCCGTTTTCCCCGTTTGGGGCGGTGTATTTCCGCTTGTAGCGGAAGTCAGCAAGCGTAGACCGGTTGTCGTCCACCTGGAACACAACGTTCCCGCCGCGGCCGCCATCGCCGCCGTCCGGCCCGCCCGCCGCAACATATTTTTCCCGGCGGAACGCCACTGCGCCGCTGCCACCGTCGCCCGCTTTGACGCTGATTTTCGCTTGATCGACAAACATCGGGGAGCCCTCCTTTCCGCGTCCTTCTGTAAAATAGCTCTTGGAAAAACGCCCAAAAAAATCCCGGGCGTTTCTTTCCCGGGATTTTGTCGGCGAAACCTTATTGTTCTACGGCGTACACACTGACGCGCTTGCGGTCGCGTCCCAGGCGCTCAAACTTGACCTTGCCGTTCACCAAAGCAAACAGCGTATCGTCGGAACCGATCCCGACATTCGTGCCGGGATGGATGTGCGTGCCGCGCTGCTTCACCAGGATGTTGCCCGCAAGGACAAACTGGCCGTCGGCGCGCTTGACGCCCAGGCGTTTGGACTCGGAATCACGGCCGTTCTTCGTGGAGCCCATTCCTTTTTTATGAGCAAACAACTGAAGATTGATTTTCAGCATTTTTATACCTCCATCATATTCACCCGGATCGACCGGGGGTATTGTTCTTCCAGCCCCTGCATGTGGAGCCGGAATCCCGCGAATAGATCGCGGCATGCTCTGGCGTGCCCCTCGCTCACCCGCAGGGACATCGTCCCCTCGTCCACCGTGAGCTCTGCCGGAAGGTGCAATACATCGGTTACCGTGTTGGCAACCAAGAAAGCCGCCGAAGAAACCGCCGCGCAGACGAGGTCTTCCCCTGCCGGAGCAGTGCCCGCATGCCCTTCCATACGGAACCCGAGGATCTCGCCCGCTGGAGCAACCAGAAAATCTGTATGGATCATTTACGCGTTGACCGCTTCAATCTGCACCTTCGTGTACGGCTGGCGATGGCCAAGCTTGCGCTTTTCGCCTTTCTTCGGCTTGTAGGTGAAAACCGTGATCTTCTTCGCCTTGCCGTTCTTAATCACCTTGCCGGTGACCGTTGCGCCCTCCACATAGGGGTTGCCCAGCTTGAGGCCGTCTTCGCCGCCCAGGGCTACCACCTGGAAGGTGACTGTGCTGTTTTCTTCCGCGGCCAGCTTCTCGACATAAATGACGTCGCCGTACTGTACTTTGTACTGCTTGCCGCCGGTTTCGATAATCGCGTACATGGAAATTCCTGCCTTTTCTTTGAACTCGCTATTCGTAGGCGGGCAGACCGCCACTTTTAGCCTACAATAAGCGGCTTACCCAGTATAGCATTCCCGGGTAGAATTGTCAAGACCGCGCAGCGAAAAATCCGCCGCGCCAAGACGGCTTACAGCCGGGGTTCAAGCGGCCGTGGATGTCTCCGGCGTAGAAGAGGCCAGCGAATCCTCCGGCTGGAAATAATCCTGGTGGATGTAGCCCTCCTGGTCCTGGTAAGCAATCTTGACCCAAACGCCTTCCACACCTTGCTCCAAAATCTCAAAGCGCTGCGCGGGAAGCGCCATTCCGATGACCTCGCCATCCATCGAAGGAGCGGAACGGACATTCGCGTAGCTCCCGTCCACCACATTGACCACCACGCCCATCAACGGGGCGGGTTCCGGCTCAGGGACAGAGCTTTCCGGCTCCGGCAGGGAGACCACCTGCGAGGGCTCAGAGGTAACTTCCGGTTCTTCTTCCTTTTTACTGCAACCAGTGAACAGCAGGCTCGCCGCAAGCAGCAGCGCCAGCATTTTTGACGTCCGTTTCATGGTTCCCCTCCTTTTTTGGGCAACACCGCGCAAGTTTTCGCCTGAGGGCCGCGTGGTATTGGTTATATTATAGCATTTCCGCCGCTTTTTCTGCAAGGCCTTGGGAAGAGATTTTCCTCTTTTTGTGGTGAAAAGACCGTCCGCACACTTTTCCCCGCTCCCCATACAATGGTAATGACAGTAATGGGTACCGCCCGTTAGGAGGAATGTTTATGGTGGAAGCCAATTACGAGCAATCCCATCCGGAGCAGGAAAGCGCCGGGTTCAAGGAAGCGGTTTGCATCGACGCGATGCGCATCTACGACTCTTGCAGCGACAAAGACTGCCTGGAGGACCTGCGCGTCTATTTCACCCCGCAGGTGCAAGCACAGGTGGAAGACGCCGTCAGCGTGCGGCTGAAAAGCGTGGAAGTCCTGACCGTCTATCTGGACCTGGAACCGGTCCCGTTCCACAAAGGCTTTTACTCCATCGATATGACCTTTTTCTTCGACGTGGGAGTCGACCTCTACGACGCCCCGGCGTCCAGCCCCTCCAGTGTGAACGGCCTCTCGCTGTTCAGTAAAAAGGTCATTCTGTATGGCAGCGAAGGGAACGTCAAAATGTTCAGCTCGGATCACACAATGGACAACATAGAGGACCCCGCATACATCAACAAGGCCCTACCGAAGGCAACTTGCCAGGTGGCGGAACCGATTGGCCTTTCCGCCCGGCTGGGGGAAGCGCCGTGCCGCCTGTGCGAATGCTGCCACATCCCCGAGTGCATTTGCCGGCGGTATGGCGGCGAAATGGAAATGGAGGCCAAAAACCGGATTGTTTACGTCACGATTGGCCTGTTCACGATTATCCAGATTGTGCGCAACGTGCAAATGCTGATCCCGGCCTACGACTTCTGCATCCCGGAAAAGGAATGCGTCACTTCTTCGGATAACCCGTGCGAGCTCTTCCGCCGCATTGAGTTCCCGACCGACGAATTCTTCCCGCCAAAAGTCAACGACTGCGGCTGCGAAGGCGGCTGCCTAAAAAAGTAACGCTCATTCCCGCCACATGTCAAAGCCGGCCGCAGGGGATTGCTTCCCCGCGGCCGGTTCGTTTGCCGCTTACACTTTGATAAGCCGGGCAAAATTCGCCATTATTTTTTTGTTCCCCACACGGTCAAACGAAATTTCCAGCAGCGTGTCGTTGCCCATCGGCGTCACCGAGAGAACCTTCCCGTTGCCGAACGCCTTATGCATCACCGCGTCCCCGGGGGCGAAACGCTCCTTGGCCGGGCCCTCCCCTGCGAACGAAGCTGGGCCGAAATGACGCGCGCTGTTAATCTGTGCGGCCCGCGCTTCCCGTGCGGAAGACGGCAGCACCGTCCCCGGCTCCGGTTTTTTCCAGTCGCGGGCGCGGCTCTTCTCCACCAGTTCCGGCGGGATCTCGTCGAGGAAGCGCGACGGCTTATTCCGCGACGTGGAACCGAACAGCATGCGGCTCTCCGCGTTGCTGAGGTACAGCTTTTCCTTCGCGCGCGTCAGCGCAACATAGGCCAAACGGCGTTCTTCCTCCTGCTCATCCGGGCTGAACAGCGCCTGGATGCCCGGGAATACGCCGTCCTCCATGCCAGGCAGGAAAACCACGGGGAACTCCAAGCCCTTGGCCGAGTGCATCGTCATCATCACGACGCTATCCGCCTCCGCGTCGTAATTGTCGATATCCGTAAAGAGCGAAACCTCCTCCAAGAATCCGTCCAATCCTCCTTCGGGATTTTCCTGCTGGTAACGGATCAGGTTCGAGGCCAATTCATTGATATTTTCGATGCGGTCCTGCGCATTGTCGTCCTCCTGCCGGAGATATTCCAGATACTGGGTCTTTTCCAAAAGCGTCTGATACAGGTTTTCCAGGTCTACGCTGCCGGCCGCCCTGGCGGAGAGTTCCTGCATCATCCCGGCAAACGGGACCAGCTTTGGCAGCGAACGGCTCAGCGCCGGGAATTCCTCCGCGCGGCAGATCGTTTCAAACAGCGAGATCCCGAGGCTGCGGGAGATCTCCGTTGCCTGCGCGATGGTCCGTTCGCCGATGGAGCGCTTCGGGACGTTGATAATCCTCCGCAGGCGCACCTCGTCCGCCGGGTTGCTCAGCACGCTCAGGTACGCGAGCATATCCTTGACTTCTTTGCGCTCATAAAAGCGCATCCCGCCGATCACGCGGTAGGGGATTCCGGCGCGGACAAACGCGCGCTCCAGCATGTTCGACTGGGAATTCATGCGGTACAGGATGGCGATATCCGAAAATTTGCGCCCCTGCGCCACCTCGTCCTGGATCTTTTTCGCGATGGCGGCGGCTTCGTCCTGTTCGCTGAAGGCCGTGTAGAGCGTGAGCTTCTCCCCCGCGCCGTTGCTCGTCCAAAGCGTCTTGCCCTTGCGCTGCGTGTTGTGGCTGATGACCGCGTTCGCCGCATCAAGAATATTCTGCGTTGAGCGGTAATTCTGCTCCAGGCGGATCACCTTCGCCTTCGGGAAAGATTTTTCAAAACTCATGATATTTTCGATGGTCGCCCCGCGGAATTTATAAATGCTTTGGTCGTCGTCGCCGACCACGCAGAGGTTTTGATGCTTTTGCGCGAGCAGCTTGACAAAGACATATTGCGCGTGGTTCGTATCCTGGTATTCGTCCACCATCAAAAAGTGGAATTTATCCTGATAATACTCCAAAATATCGGGATTTTCCTGGAACAGGCGCACCGTGTTGCAAATCAGGTCGTCAAAATCCATCGCGCCGGTCTCCAACAGCCGCCGCTGGTACATTTCATACGCCTTCGCGACCAGTTGTAGGCGGTGGTCCGCGCCGGCGGCCTGCGCATATTCCTTCGGTCCCAAAAGCGAATCCTTCGCGTGGGAGATCTCCGACAAGATCGCCTTGGTGGGGAGGATTTTTTCCTCTATGCCGAGCGCTTTCTGGCACTCTTTCATCAGGCGGCGGGAATCGTCTGTATCATAGATTGCAAAATGGGACGGGTAACCCAACCGGTCCGCATCGCGGCGCAGCATCCGTGCGCAGGTGGAATGGAACGTAGACGCCCAGACCTCCCGCCCTTCGTCGCCCAACATGGCGCAGAGACGGTCCTTCAATTCGCCCGCAGCCTTGTTCGTAAAGGTAATCGCCATCACCTGCCAGGGGCGGCACGCGCCTACACAGCACACCAGGTTTGCAATGCGGTTGACCAGCACCGTCGTTTTCCCGCTCCCGGCGCCCGCTAAGATCAAAAGCGGCCCTTCCACATGGCGGATGGCCTCCTGTTGGCGCGCGTTCATCTTGGCAAGCGCCCGCTCAACCTGCGCGCGTTGTTCCTCCCGCCCCGCCTGTGGGGCGTCAAATATCTGTTCGTCCATGCTCTTGCGATCTCCTTTTTTCCCGCCGTTTCGATATCATTCAGTATAACACGAGAACAGGCCGGCGTGATTCTGCAATCCAATTAAGCTGCTGCGCAAACCCGCGCAGACCGAAAAAACCGGCGTTGCGCTTGCAACGCCGGTTTGGAGGCGACACCCAGACTTGAACTGGGGAATCAGGGTTTTGCAGACCCTTGCCTTACCACTTGGCTATGTCGCCATTGGATGGAAAGGACGCTTAAAACAGTGATTTAAGCGTCCTTTCGCAAATGGAGCGGACGACGAGGCTCGAACTCGCTACCTCCACCTTGGCAAGGTGGCGCTCTACCAGATGAGCTACGTCCGCAAATGGTGCCTCCGGGCGGAATCGAACCACCGACACGGGGATTTTCAGTCCCCTGCTCTACCAACTGAGCTACAGAGGCAAAAGTGGCGAC
>CALWIP010000044.1 GCA_944380775.1 uncultured Clostridia bacterium
AGGTCCACCAGCGTCATCAGCACAAAATCCCCGCCCGGCAGGCCCTGCTCCCGCCGCCAGTCGCGGTAGCGCAGCGCCGTCTCGTAGCGGTGGTGCCCGTCGGCAATGTACAGTTTCCGGCCCTCGAATTCCTCGCAAAACGCGCGGATCGCCACCGGGTCGTTCACCACCCACAGCCGGTGCGTCACCGCGCCGTCGGAAAATTCCTGCCGCGGCGTCCCCGCGCACAGCGCGCCGATGCGCGCGCCGGTCTTCCCCGATTCATCGTGGTATAACGAATAAATCTGGCTGAAATTGCACCCCGTCGCCTTCATCAGCTGGAACCGGTCTTCCTTCGCCTTGCGCAGCGTCTCCTCGTGCGGCAGCACCACGCCCTTTTCCCATTCTTCCAGCTTCACCAGGCACGTCAGGCCGCGGATGCGCTTGGTTTCGCCCCGCACGGTGAATTCCTCTTCATACAGGTACAGCGCCGGGTCGCCGTCGCAGCGCAGCACGCCGTCCGCCAGCCAGGCGCGCAGCGTCTCCCCCGCCTGCGCGTAGGGGTCTTCCCCCTCGCGCGGCAGCTCCAGCCGGATGATGTTGTGCGGGTTGCGGCGCAAAAAGGCGAGCCGTTCCTCTTCGCTGATGATGTCGTACGGCGGGCACGCCAATTCTTCCATGGGTCCCGCCGCCCGCGTGAAGCGCAGGCCGCGGAACGCTTTGATCTCTGCCATAGCCGCCCCCCTCTCAGACAAACATGGGCGAAACCGGCTTGTCTTCGTAGATGCGCTCAATGGCCTCGGCAAAGAGCGGGGCCACCGGCAGCACGGTGCAGTTCGGCAGCGTCTTCTCGGGCGTCAGCGGGCTGGTGTCCAGCAGCACCAGCTCCGAGATGGGGCTCTGGCGGATGCGTTCCACCGCCGGGCCGGAGAGCACCGCGTGCGTCGCGCAGGCCATGACGTCGAGCGCGCCGCCCCGCTCCACAATGGCGGCCGCGCCGTTGCAGAGCGTGCCGGCCGTGTCAATCATGTCGTCCACGAGGATGACCCGCTTGCCGCGCACGTCGCCGATGATGTTCATCACTTCGCTCTGGTTGGCGCGCTGGCGGCGCTTGTCGATGATGGCCAACGGGCAGCCGAGCCGCGTGGCGAAATTCCGCGCCCGCGTGACGGAGCCGAGGTCCGGCGAAACGACAATGTATTCGTCGCGGTGTCCCGCGATTTTCTCTTTTAAGTAGGAGGCGAGCAGCGGCGCGCCGAGCAGGTGGTCCACCGGGATGTTGAAAAATCCCTGGATTTGCGGCGCGTGCAGGTCCATGGTGAGCACTCGGTCCGCGCCCGCCGTGGTGATGAGGTCCGCCACCAGTTTTGCGGAAATCGGGTCGCGGGCCTTGGCCTTGCGGTCCTGCCGGGCGTAGCCGAAGTACGGCATCACGGCGGTGATGCGCGCGGCCGACGCGCGTTTCATCGCGTCGATCATGATGAGCAGCTCCATGATGTTGTTGTTCACCGGCGCGCAGGTGGACTGCACGATGAAGCAGTCGGAGCCGCGCACGGATTCATACAGCGAGACCGCGATCTCGCCGTCGCTGAACGTGGAGACCTCCGACTTGCCAATCGGCAGGCCGAGGCATTCGGAGATCTGCTTGGCGACGTGCTGGTTCGCGTTCGCCGCAAAGATTTTAATATCTTTTCCGTGGAAATTCATGGCGTTCTCTTTCCCCCTACGTAAATGCCGCGGGCGCGCGCCCGGCGGCTGGTCGATGGCGGCGCGCTCACCCGCGCGGCCGTGTCCTCCCGAGGTTTTTTGGTCACCCTCCTGCCCCGCTGCGGAGCACGGAAAACGGCGCGGGCCGGCTCCCTTCGGGGAGCGTTACGCCCACGCAGTGCGCCTGGCAAAGCACGCTGCCGCCGCCGATGGCGCTGTCTTTGACAAAGGTGTTCGGCCCGAGCACGCAGCCCGCGCCCACGGTGGTTTTGCCGCAGAGCACGGTCCCCGGCAGCAGCCGTGCGCCGGGGCCGGCTGTCACGTCCGGCCCGACGAGCACGCCGTCCCGGCAGGGGATGGAAACCCCCTGCTCCAGCAGGCGCTGCAGCACCTGCGCCCGCGCAATGGAATTGAGCTGTTCCAGCTGGGCGCAGTCGTTCGCGCCGAGCGCGGCGGCAGGGTCCGGCGCGGCGTAAGCGCCCACGCGCAGGCCGCGCCCGCGCAGCAGGCGCAGCGCGTCCGGCAGGTAATATTCGCCCTGGGCGTTGTCGTTGCGGATCTCCCCGAGCACCGCGAGCAGGCTCTCTACGCGGAACCAGAACGCGCCGGAATTAATCTCGCAAATCCGCTTTTCTTCCTCGCTCGCGTCTTTCTGCTCCACAATGGCGCGCAGCGCGCCCGAAGGCTCGCGCACCACGCGGCCGTAGCCCGTGGGGTCGTCCACCACCGCGGCAATCACCGTGGCGTGGTTGCCCTCTTCCCGGTGGCAGCGGTAGGCCTCCTCCAGCAGCGCGGGGCGCATCAGCGGCGCGTCGCCGTTGAGCACCAGCACGTCGCCGTCCTGGCGTTCCCGCAAAAACGCCTCCGCCATCATCACGGCGTGGCCGGTCCCGCGGCGTTCCGCCTGCACGGCGCGGCGCACGCTTTCGTAGCCGTTTTGGTCCAGGTAGCGCTCCACCTGTTCGCGGCCAAAGCCCGTCACCACACAGCGGTCCGCCGCCCCGGCGGCCGCCGCGGCGTCCAGCACCCAGGCGAGCATCGGCTTGAGCAGCACTTCCTCCAGCGCCTTCGGGCGCCCGGAGCGCATCCGCTTGCCCTCGCCCGCGGCGAGGATGACACAGCACCGGTTCGGCATTTCCCTTCCTCCTTTTGCGCGCGGCGCATCCCCGGGGCCGCAGCCGCCGGGGCGCTCTCTCTCTTATTATCGCAAGTTATCCGTTTTTTTTCAAGTATTTTTTGCGCCGGGCGCGGGATTTCGGCAACATGGCCAAATCCGCGGCCCTGCCGGCGGGCCCCGGGGCCGTTCCCGGTGGGATTGCTGTGGGAATGCCCAGAAATCGATTTCGGATTTGGTAAAAAAAATAGTGCAATCTCGCGCGCGATTTGGTATAATGAAGAAGAAAGGCGGCCCCCGGCCCTGCCGGGGGCGGGAAGAGCCGACGAAATGGGGTTCTCCCCTTTTCCCAATCACTTAGGAGGTTGATAGAGTTATGAGCCACAAGTACGTTTACCTCTTCTCAGAGGGCAACGGCAAAATGCGCGAGCTGCTGGGCGGCAAAGGAGCAAACCTGGCGGAAATGACCGTCCTCGGCATGCCTGTGCCGCAGGGCTTCACGGTCACGACCGAAGCCTGCACCAAATATTATGAGGACGGCCGCCAGATCAACGAGGAGATCCAGGCGGAAATCTACGAATACCTGGGCAAGATGGAAGAGATCTGCGGCAAGAAATTCGGCGACCCGTCGAACCCGCTGCTGGTATCCGTGCGTTCCGGCGCGCGCGCTTCCATGCCCGGCATGATGGACACCATCCTGAACCTGGGCCTCAACGACGTCGTAGTCGAGGGCCTGGCGAAGTTCACGAACAACCCGCGTTTCGCCTACGACTCGTACCGCCGCTTCATCCAGATGTTCTCCGACGTCGTCATGGAGCTGCCGAAGTCCGAGTTTGAAAAGGTCATCGACGCGAAGAAGGAAGAAAAGGGCGTCAAGCAGGACACCGAGCTCGACGCGGAAGATATGAAGGACCTCGTCGCGCGCTTCAAGGCGTTCTACAAAGAGCACAAGGGCGAAGATTTCCCGACGGACCCGAAGGTCCAGCTCATGGAAGCGGTCAAGGCCGTGTTCCGTTCCTGGGATAACCCGCGCGCGAACGTCTACCGCCGCATGAACGAGATCCCCTACGACTGGGGCACCGCCGTCAACGTCCAGGCCATGGTCTTCGGCAACTCCGGCAACAGCTCCGGTACGGGCGTTGCGTTCACCCGCAACCCGGCCACCGGCGAGAAGGCGCTCTTCGGCGAGTACCTCATCAACGCGCAGGGCGAAGACGTCGTCGCGGGCATCCGCACGCCGGAACCCATCAGCCACCTGA
>CALWIP010000045.1 GCA_944380775.1 uncultured Clostridia bacterium
AAGGTTGACGAAACTTTTTCCCCGCTTCGCGGTGTTTCTTCAGGGCGTTTCCACGGGAGTTTGTCCTTTCTCTCGCGCGCACCTGCGGTGGGCACGCCGCGCATTGCGGCCTGACGGCCTTCCCGCGCTGGGGAACGGTTTCTTTATTTGCCCGCGAAAAGTCCCGGTACTGCAACACGCGGCCTGAGAGTCCGCCCCACGGGAGCTTGTTCTTTCTCTCGCGCGGTCTGCGAGGGTCTTGTTTCGGCAACACCCCGCGCGCGGCGTGCGTTGTCCTTTCTTCCTAGGCGTTTTCTCGCACCGGACACCCGGGCCATGTGTGTTCCACATCGGTTGTGATGCAGGCACAAAAACGAACGTTCCGCGCCGGGGTGAGGCCGACGTCAGGAGGCCGCGATGTGCGAAGTAAAAAAAATTATTTGCCGACGCAGAAGTGGGAAAAAACCTCGTCGACGACGGCGCGTTCGGCGCGTTCGCCGGTCAAGGAGAGTAACGCCGAGATTGCGCCTTCCAGCGAGACGGTGACCGCGTCAAACGTCATCCCGGCGCCGAGCGCGGCCATCGCCTCCCGCAACGCATCCCGCGCGCGTCGCGCTGCGTCGCGCTGCCGTTCCGTGAACAACATCCCCGCCGCGGGATCCATCCCCGAAACCTGCAACGCGTCCGCGACGGCGCGCTCCAGTTCCGCTAACCCGTCCCCGGTTTTCGCCGAGATCACCGCAACCTGCGGGAACCCTTCCTGCACCGGCGCGAGATCTGCCGCCGGGCCGAGGTCGCTCTTATTCACCACCGCGACGCGCGGCGTCCCCTGCGCCGCCGCAATGAGCGCGAGATCCTCTTCTTCCAACGGCTGTGAAACGTCGAATACCGCCAGCACCAGCTGCGCGCTGCGCAGCCGTTCCCGCGCGCGCGCCACGCCGATCTGTTCCGCCGGGTCCTGCGTTTCCCGCAGCCCGGCGGTATCCGCAAGCCGCAGCGCAATGCCGCCGAGCAACACCGTTTCTTCTACGACGTCGCGCGTGGTCCCCGCGTACTGCGTGACGATGGAGCGTTCACACCCGGAAAGTAAATTCATCAGGGTGGATTTACCGACGTTCGGCCGCCCGGCGATGACCGTATCGACGCCTTCGCGCAGCGCGCGCCCAGCTTCAAACTGCGCCAGCAGGCGCGTCAGCTCCGCTTCTGCTTCCGCGAAATGCGCGGACAATTCTTCCGCCGTGACTTCCGGGATTTCTTCCTCCGGGTAATCTGCCCAGGCGGCGAGATGCGCCGCGTCCCGCAGCAGCAATGCCCGGCTGTTTGCAAGGCGTTTTTGCAGCGCCCCGCCGTGTTCCGCCAGGGCGGCGCGCGCGGCCTGCTCGCCTTGCGCGGAGATCAGCTGCATTACGGCCTCCGCTTCCGGCAGGCTCATTTTGCCGTTGAGAAACGCCCGGCGGGTGAACTCCCCCGGCCCGGCGGGCTTCGCCCCGGCGCGGAGGACTTCTTCCAGCACGCGGCGCAGCAGGTACAACCCGCCGTGGCACGAAAATTCGACCACATCCTCGCCGGTGAAGCTGTGCGGCGCGCGGAAATTTAGCGCGACCGCTTCGTCGAGGGTTTCCTGTGTTTCACGTGAAACAATGTGCCCGAACAACGCGCGGTATCCTTGCAGCTGTGCGAGCGTTTTCCCCTCTGTAACGGGCCGGAACACCCGGTCCGCGATCTCCTGCGCGCCTGCGCCCGAGATGCGGATGACGCCGATGGCGCCGGGGGCCTGGGCGGTCGCGATGGCCGCGACGGCGTGGCGCTGTTCCATGAAAATTCCCCCTTAAACTGGAAATATTTGGAAAAATAGCCCGGCAATCGCGCCGCCGCGCTTTCACCGGGCTGAAGTTTTTTCTTCTTACTATGAATTTCAAATCATTCTTTTTTAAGAAATTATTCTTCCGTCTTTTTCTGGACGTCGATGCGGCCGTACAGCGGCACATGTTTTTTCTTCGGCGCGGCGGCAGCCGGGGCCGCGGGGGATTCCGCGGGGCGGGCCGGGCGCGCGGGTTCGGTGTGCTGCGGGGCCGCGGGGGCCGGGCGTTCCGGCGCGCGGCGCTCCTGCGGGGCGCGGGGGCGGCGCGGGGCCTGGCCTTCGGCCTTTGAACCCCGCGGCGGGCGGCGGTGGTTGTTGCGCGGGCGGGCCTGCTGGCGTTCGCCGTCTACGGGGCCGATGACGACGTGGCGGGCCTGTTCTTCGCCCTCGCTCCAGGATTTTGCGCCTTCCACCTCTTGCACGGCGGTGTGGATGATGCGCCGCTCGTAGGGGTTCATCGGCTCAAGCGGGCAGTTGCGGCCGGTGCGCACGGCTTTTTCCGCCATGCGGCGGCCGAGGTGCTCGAGCGTCTCCTTGCGTTTTTCGCGGTAATTGCCAATATCCAGCGTCACGCGGTAGTACGCGCCGCCGACATGGTTCGCCACAAGGCCGGAGAGGTATTGCAGCGCGTCGAGCGTTTCGCCGCGGTGCCCGATGACGACGCCGACGTCGTCGCCGGTGAGCCGCAGCAGCGCGCCGTCTTCCTGCTCTTCGGCGGCGACCGTAATGTTATAAAGTCCCATTTTTTCCAGGATATTCCGCAAATATTGCGCGGCCGCGTCCGCGGGGGTTTCGCGGATATAGGCGCGGACCTTGGCGGGCGAGCCGCCGAAGAGGCCGAAGCGTTTTTTGACGGGCAGTTCGAGGATTTCGAATTCGGCTTCATGGGATTCCACGCCCAGGGCGCGGCAAGCGGCGTCAAACGCGGCTTCGACGGTATCGCCGGTGCCAATAGCTTCCTTTAACATGCAAATTTCCCTCCTGCGGCGGGTGCGCCGTTATTTTTTGGTCCCCAGGTAATCGTCGGAAGAAGAAGGTTTTTTCTTAGGTTTTGCCGGGGATTTTTTCTTACCCTGATTTTGCTGGCCGGGATTCTGTTTTTGGGCCGGCATCCGCGCGGCGAACTGTTCGCGCAGTTCCTGCTGGGTTTCGGCCGGCAGCGGTTTGACGGCGGCCTCTTCCTGCTCGCGCAAGGCGACGCGCTGGGCTTCGGCCTTGGCGATGAGCTGGCCGGGGCTGTAGAAATAATGGATGACAACCGTCTGGATCATGCTGGTGAGCGCGGAAACGGTCCAGTAGAAGCCGACGGCCGCGGGCAGCGTGAACGCGATGTACGCGGAGAACAGCGGCATGGCGAAGAACAGAACTTTCATGCAGCCCTGTTGCTGCTGCATGCCGGGCTGCATGCGCATGGACACCACCTGCGACACAATGTAAGACGCGAGGCAGAGCACCGGCACCAGCCAGAGGAAGGTGTTCAGCGGGCTGCCCTGCGGCGTGCCGAGCAGGTTCAGGCCGAGGAAATTGAACCCGCTGGTGAGGTGGTCGATTTTCGACAGGGATTCCGCGTCGAACATCGTCAGGTGCGGGCGCAATTCTTCATAATTACGGACAAGATTCATCTCCGCATAATACGTATTCGTAAACATCGAGCTGACGCCGGGGATGCGCTGGAGCATGCTGATGGCGGATTGCACGGCGGAAGAATCGAGGTGGAGCACATTAGAAAGGGGGTTGATAACGGTGTAATAGACGCCGATGAGGATGGGGAAGGGCAGGAGCATGGGGAGGCAGCCGCCCATGGGGTTGACGCCTTCCTTCTCGTAGAGTTTCTGGATCTCCTGGTTCATGCGGACCTTATCGTCGCCGTAGCGTTCCTGCAATTCCTTCTGCTTGGCCTGGAGACGGACGTTGCCGGCCATGGATTTCTGTTGTTTAATCGAAAACGGGAACATCAGCGCTTTCACAATAATCGTAAACAGGATGATCGCCACGCCATAGTTGCTGAAAAACAAATACAGCGGCCACAAAAGATAGCCCAAAATGCTACCAAAAAAATTCCCTATTTGTACCATAGTTTTCCCTTTCTTTTCTTTTAATCCGCGAATCGCGGCCTCCGGCCTCACCCCGGCGCGGAACGGCGCTGTTTGCGCCCGCGAAAAGTTCTTGTAGTCAAACACACATGGCC
>CALWIP010000046.1 GCA_944380775.1 uncultured Clostridia bacterium
CGGCAGGCTGCGCCTGCACCACCGCCGCGCGCAGGGCGTTGCTGCTTGGGGACCCTCGCAGGCGCGCGGTGTGCCCGCCGCAGGCGCTCCCGTGGGGCGTGGTTGTTTTCATCTGTAAGTTATCTCGCGCCGGACACCCGGGCCATGTGTGTTGCGCAACCGGTTGGGCCGCGGGCGCTATAGGAAGCGTTTTGCGCCAGGGGAAGGCCGACGTCAGGAGGCCGAAGGCGCGACGTAAAAAAGGAGTTTTGATTTTGCAAAAACGTGTCGCCGCCATTCATGATCTTTCTTGTTTTGGGCGGTGTTCGCTCACAGTGATCCTGCCGGTCTTGGCGGCTTCGGGCGCGCAGGGCTGCCCGATCCCGACGGCGTTGTTTTCGTCGCACACGGGCGGTCTGCCCGGCTATACCTGCCGCGACCTTTCGGCGGACATGCTCCCCATCGCGCGGCAGTGGCATCACCTGGGCCTGCGGTTTGACGCTGTGTACAGCGGGTTCCTCGGTTCCGCCGGGCAGGCCGAAACCGTCTCGCAGATCTTCTCGCTGCTTTCCGGCGAAGGGACCCTGCGCATGGTGGACCCCGCCATGGCCGACAACGGCCGCCTTTACGCCACCTGCACGCCGGAACTCGTCCACGGCATGCGCGCGCTCTGCCGCAGCGCGGACCTCATCGTCCCCAATATGACCGAAGCCGCGTTCCTGCTCGGAGAGGAATTCTACGACGGCCCCTACGACCGCGCCCACGTCCGCTCTACGCTGCAACGCCTCTCTGAAATGGGCCCGCGCCGCGTGGTGCTCACCGGCGTCTGGTACGCGCCCGGCGAGGTCGGCGCCGCCGGCTACGACCATGAGACCGGCCGCTTTTCTTCCGCCTTTACCCCGCGCGTGCAGGGCTCGTTCCCCGGCACCGGCGACCTCTTTGCCGCCGCGCTGCTCGCCGCCCTCCTGCGCGGGAAACCCCTCGGCCGCGCGCTGCAGGCCGCCACCGGCCTTGTGTTCCGCAGCGTCGGCCGCACCCGCCGCGACGCCACGGACCCCCGTTTCGGCGTCGATTTCGAACAGGAGCTCCCCTGGTTTTGGCAGGAGCTTTCCCTCCGGGATTGACCCCGCCGCAGCCCGCGGCCCTTGGGTTCGTTTTGATTGTTCGGAATCTTCCTTCCCACCGGATTCCAAATTTGGCCGGATGGGATCCTATTTTGAAAGCGATCGGATTTGCATGGGACGCATCTGTAAGGAGAAAGGAGGCGCGCCTGTGGAATGGCAATCCCCCGCGGTGCAGCAGGCGGTGTCGCTGCTGCTGTTTGGCTGCCGGGCGGCCGTGCCGGCGCTGTTTTTGGCGGTCATCTGGGGCTGCTGCGCCTCGCTGCGGCGCGGGCGCCGGCGGGAAGAACCCGTGATGATGCTGGAAGACGCGCCCTCGCGCGCCAAAATCCCGGTGCTGTACTGGGAAAATTCGCTCGGCCGCAGCCGCAGCTGCGATATTGTCCTGCCGGACCCGACGGCCTCGCGCGACCACGCGGTGCTGTACCGCCGCGAGGCGGGCTGGTTCGTGATGGACAGCGGCTCGAAGGCCGGCACGTTTGTCAACGGGAAAAAGATTCAAACGGCGCGCCGCGTGGCGCCGGGCGACCTGATTACCATGGGCTCGACGGCGCTGCGCCTCAAGCGGGTGCAGCCGGGCGACTTAAAGCGCGCCGCGGCGGCCCGCCCGGCGAAAAGGGCGCCGCGGCCCGCGCCGCTGCTGTTGGCTGCCACGGCGGCGCAGCTGCTGCTGGGCGTGCAGGCGTGCTTGCAGCCGGAAGCGCCTGTTTTCGAGCCGCTTTTGCCGCTCGCGGGCCTGCTTGCGCTGGAATGGGCGCTGTTTGCCTACTCCCTCAAGGGGCTTGGGCGCGTCAGCTTTGAGCTGGAGACGCTCGCGTTCCTGCTGTGCGGCACGGGACTGATGCTGCTCACGCAGGCGAGCATGGACGACGCCTGGATGCAGCTTTTGACCATGGCGGCGGGCGTGGCGCTGTTCTGCGGGATGATCCCGTTCATGGGGGATTTGGAGCGCGTGATGCGAGCGCGGCCGTGGATTGAGGCGGCGGCGGTGGCGCTCTTCGCCGTGAACCTGGCGTTCGGCGTGGCGAGCCACGGCGCGCGGAATTGGATCAGCATCGGGCCGGTGACGGTGCAGCCGTCGGAATTCATCAAAGTGGCGTTCCTGTTTGCCGGGGCCTCGACGCTCGACCATTTGCAGACCAAACGGAACCTGACGGAGTTTATCGTTTTTTCCGGCGTGTGCATCGGCGCGCTGTTCCTCATGCGGGATTTCGGCACCGCGTGCGTCTTTTTCGCGGCGTTTTTGCTCGTCGCGTTCATGCGGTCCGGCAGCATCCGGACGATTGTGCTCATCTGCGCCGCGGCGGTGTTCGGCGTCTTTTTGATCTTGCAATTCCGCCCGTATATCATGGACCGGTTCGCCGCGTGGAGGCATGTGTGGGAATATATGGATTCGACCGGATACCAGCAGACGCGCGTGCTCACCTACGCGGCGAGCGGCGGCCTGTTCGGCGTGGGCCTGGGGCGCGGGTACCTCTCCGGGGTGTTTGCCTCCACAAGCGACCTGGTGTTCGGCATGCTCTGCGAGGAGCTCGGCCTGCTCACGGCGCTGGGCGCGGCGGGGGTTCTGGCGGCGTTTGCGGTCTGCGCTCGCGCAGACGTGACGCGCAGCCGCTCCACGTTTTACTCCATCACCGGCTGCGCCGCCGCCGGGATGCTGCTGTTCCAGGCGGCGCTGAACCTGTTCGGCTCCACGGACCTCTTGCCGCTCACCGGCGTAACGCTGCCGTTTGTGAGCGCGGGCGGCTCAAGCATGATTTCCGCGTGGGGCCTGCTGGCGTTTTTGAAGGCCTCCGACGAGCGCACCTACGCCGTGCGCCGCCCGAAAGAAAGGCGGTGAACGCATGAAAACCACCGGCACGCGCTCGCTTGTGCTGCTGGCGCTGCTCGCGGCGTTCCTCTTCGGCCTGGTTTGGTTCACGGGGGAATTTGCGCTTGACGGCGGCGGCTGGGCCATGCAGGCGTACAACGGCCACCTGAAGGGCGGCGGGCAGCTCAGCTACGCCGGGCAGGTGCTGGACCGCAACGGCGTAGTGCTCGCGCAAAGCGTGGACGGCCAGCGGCAGTACCCGCCGGACGAGGCGACGCGCCGCGCCTGCCTGCACGTGGTGGGCGACAGCGACGGCGCCATCTCCACGGGCGTGCAGAGCCTTTACCGCGCGGAACTCGCCGGGTACAACCTGTTCACCGGGCTGGCCGCGCCGGACGGCAGCAGCCTGGGCAACGACGTGCGCCTCACCATCGACAGCCGCCTGCAGGCCGCCGCGTACCAGGCGCTGGGCGGGAAAAACGGGGCGGTGGCGGTGTACAACTACCGCACCGGCGAAGTCCTCTGCCTGGTGAGCGCGCCCACGTTCGACCCGGCGAACGTCCCCGGGGACCTGGAGACGAACAGCGCCTACGAGGGCGCGTACCTCAACCGCGCGCTCTCGGCAACGTATCCGCCTGGCTCGACGTTCAAGGTGGTCACGGCGGCTGCGGCCATTGAGCGCATCCCAGACCTAGACGCGCGCACGTTCACCTGCACGGGCAGCGCCGTCATCAACAACAATGAAATCACCTGCGACGGCGTCCACGGGGAAATCCATTTCGCGGACGGCCTCGCGAAATCCTGCAACATCGTTTTTGCGGAGCTGGCTGTGGAACTCGGCGCGGACGCGATGACGGAAACGGCGGAAAAGATGGGATTTAACCGCTCTTTTTCAATTGAAGGCGTGGACACGAAGCCCAGTTCTTACGACGTCTCCGGGGCGGAGGCGCACGAGCTCGCGTGGTCCGGCATCGGGCAATACACGGACCTCGCGAACCCGCTGCACATGATGATCCTGATGGGCGCGGTCGCGAACGGCGGGGAGGCCGTGCAGCCGTACCTGGTGCAAGAGGTTTCCTCGCCGCTCGGCCTGCCGGGCAAAACCGGCGCCGGTTCCGCCGGCCCGCGCTTGCTCGACGAAACCACCGCCGCCCGCCTGGAGGCGTACCTGCGCTACACCATCACGTCCTACTACGGCGACGAGACGTTCCCAGGCCTGGAGGTTTGCGCGAAGACCGGCACGGCGGAAGTCGGCGGCGGCAAGCAGCCCTGCGGCTGGATTGTCGGTTTCTCCCAGCGCGAAGATTTGCCGCTGGCGTTCGCCGTCGCCGTCGAAGAAGGCGGCTACGGCCGCAGCTCCGCCCTCCCCGTCGCGTCCGCGGTTCTTCAAGCGGCCGCGGCAGGCTAAGCCCGCACCTGCGGCAGGCACGCCGCGCGGCAGGCTAAGCCTGCACGTACGCTCCCCCATACGGGGGACAGGCGCGCGCGGGGCGGTACCGCATGGGGAACCTCGCCGCCGCGCGAGAGAAAGAAGAAGCTCCCGTGGTGCAGGCACACAGGAAGCGTGTTGCGCAACCGGGACTTTTCGCGGGCGCAAACAGAAGCGTGTTTCTGCGCGGGAAGGCCGGCGGTAGGAGGCCGCAATTCGCGGCGCGCCCACCGCAGGCGCGCGGCATAAAAAGAAGGAAGGGGTTTATGGCATGACAGTTTATAACGTGCTCTTTTTTGTGGTTCTCGCGGCGGGGATCGGCCTGTGCGAGATCAAAAAAAGCCGGCGCAACGACGCGATTTTCCTCGCGGCGACGTCGGTGCTGCTGGTCGTTATCGCGTCGCTGCGGGCCGACACCGTCGGCGTGGACTATAATTTTGTGTACGCGCCGTATTTCAACGACGTGTGCAACAGCGGGTTTTCGTATATTTTCAGCCCGCAGAACCCATATCTCATCGAGGTCAGTTACAGCCTGATCAACTGGCTGGTGTCGCTCGTCACGCACGACGTGCGCGTGCTGATGCTCGTGGTGGCGGTGCTCTCCACCGCGCTGACCGCCGCCGTGCTCTACAAATACTGCGCCATCCCGTGGGTGGGCATGTTGGTGTACGTCGGGTTCGGGTTTTTCGGGAATTCAATGAGCTTTCTGCGGCAGTCGCTCGGCATCGCGGTGTTTTTGTTCGCGCTGCATTTCCTCATGGAACGCAAGCTCGTGCCGTACCTGCTGCTGGTTTTGCTCGCCGCCACGTTCCACAAGAGCCTGCTCGTCATGCTGCCGTTCTACTGGATTGCGTGGATCCCCGTGAACTGGAAAACGCTTTCCGCCTACGCGGCCGGCACGGCGCTGGTGTGGATTTTCTCCTGGCAGATCTTCTATTTCATCACCGGGACGCTCGGCCTGTTCTCATTCTACGCCACTTGGGAGGGCATCTATTATATGAACCCGCGCAACTGGCAGACGGCGGCGGTGCCGGTCCTCTGCATGATTGCGGCGGTGGCGCTGAAGAAATGGCTGCTCGAACGCAGCCCCCAAAACCGCGTGCTCATCAATTTCACGGTCTACGGCGGCATTCTGTTCATCCTGACGTGCAAGCACTTCCTGTTCCAGCGCTTCGGCGTGATGTTCTTCACGGCGGCCATCCTGTTTGTGCCGGAGATGCTGGCCTGCGCGCTGCCGAAGCCCGAGGAAGCGCCGGAAAAACCCGCCGCGCAGAAGAAGCTGAGCAAGCAGGAGCGCCGCGAAGCGCAGAAGGTGCGCCGCGGCTTGCAGGGCAAGCGCAACACGCAGGTCCAGGTGTACCACTGGGCGCTGGCGGGTGTCGCCGTCGTGGCGTTCGCCTACAATTTGTTCCTGTTGTATTCCAACCGCATCGATCTCGTACCCTATACGACGTGGTTCCAATCTTAAAGGGATTTTAAGGCAGGGGGCAAAAAGGCCCCCTGCCGCGCTTTCAACCGCATTGGCCTCGTACCGGGTAAGGCGTGGTTCTAATCCGGAATCCTCCCCGCTGCGGGCAGGTGGAAAATTTTCGGAAAGTTAAAAAATAATTTACAAAAATTCTTCCCCAACCCGGCGGAATGATGTTATAATAGATCAGTACGGGGCCGGGGACGGACCCGCCACACGAGAAAAACGGGGGAGGAACCGAAATGAAAGCGAAATCGTTACATTATTCGAAACGCGGCCAGGCGGTGCAGATCGCCGGGCGGCTGGGGGAAATTTACCGCTGCGTCTCCGACCAGATCCCGCCGGCATATCCGTGCGAATCGGAGAAGATCCTTTTCATCGGCATCGACACGGACAAGAAAATCGACAAGCCGGTGGTGGACTTCTGCCGCGACCTGACGCCGCAGCGCGCGCGTAACGTGGCGTTTTACCTGGTTTCCGGCACGGGGAACACCTCGGAGCTGGAGCCGGTGAAGAGCGCGCTCGAGGCGAAGGGCGTGCATGTCGCGGGCGACACCCTCATCGTCCATGTGAAGAATTCGCTGTTCAGCAAGGGGAAACTCACCGACGCCGACATCGAGACCGCCGTCAAATGGGCCGCCGATATCGTCGATAAAAAACTCGCCGACTGATTTTTTCATGCTGCGCCCCTGCGGGATGCGCCGCACGCTGCCGGAGGAAAAACCTCGCGGCCGCCCGCGAAAAAGCAGACGCCAGCGGAACTGGACCGGTATTTCCGGGCGGTCATCGGGCCGGTGGCGTAATGGATTTCGGCACAGAGAAAAGCCCACAGGCTGCTACGCCTGTGGGCTTTGCGCGGTTTTGCGGGTAGGCGCGCGCCCCGGCCGGAACGGGCCGCCCTATTCTCATCTCCACCGCTTAGGCCGCCACTAAAAATGCACCAACCTGCGGCTGGTGCATTCTTACTGGCAAATGACCCTAATTGTGATACAAATGAACCCCCTTTTGCGTTAGGGGGTTCACTTTGCGCCAAGGGGGTTCAGCCAAATAAACTGCTTCGCATGAAAAGCGGAGAAAGTTCTCTCCGCCTTTCTGCTTATTTATGAAGATGCCTTTTAATTGCCTTTACAATTTCTACTTGCAAAATTGACATCAAGG
>CALWIP010000047.1 GCA_944380775.1 uncultured Clostridia bacterium
GGTATAATTGTGGTAACAATCTCTATGGGAGGAAGCGGTATGGAACACAAGCCCATTCTTCGGTATGATTTTACGAATGTCAGCAGTACCATTGTCCCGGACGTCTCCGGCTACGGCCAGGCGGGCGTCATCCGGAATTTTGACAAAGGGGGCGCGGTGCTGGAACCGGCGTCGCTGTTTGGGCGCGCGGTCACGTGCATCGACCTGCCCGGCGGCGAAGGCGGCGGCTACCTGCAAGCCCCGGACGGCGCGCTGCAAAACCAGGGCGGCTTGACCGTCAACCTGTGGACCTGTGTCAAAAAGGCCCATTACCATGATTTCCTGTTTTCGTTTGGCGGGGAAGTCGCGCTGTATGTGCGCCTCTCGCCGGACCGCGAGGACGAGGATTCCGGCGCGGTCGTGCTCACGCCGTGCGTCACCACGGGCGGCCGCTCGCAGGAACGCCCCGCCGGCAGCGCCAAGATCGACCCCGGCCGCTGGTACATGGTGACCCTCACGCTGTCGGAAGAAGGCCGCCTCGCGTTCTACCTCGACGGCTCGCTCCAGGCGGAAATGGAACGCCTGCGCGTGCTGCCGTCCACCCTGGCGGACGCCAAGGAATGCGTCTTCGGCACCGGCGTCTTTGCGAAAAACCCCTCGGAACTCAAATTTGCCGATATCGATATCTTCCCCACGGCCTTCTCTGCGGAAGAAGTGCAGGGCCTGTTCCGCATCCCGGCGTCCGGGCGCGTCGCCGCCGACGCCGAAGACCTCGCCGCGAAAATCCCGGCGGAAACGCCGCGCAACCTTTCCCTGCCGAAGTCCGGCGTCTACGGCTCCGCCGTGGCGTGGGAAAGCTCGGACCCGGCCGTCCTCACCGCGGAAGGCGCCGTGACGCGCCCGGCCGCGCTCTCGCCGGACTCCGTGGTCACGCTCACGGCAACCCTCTCGTATGAAGACGCCGAAACCACCCGCTCGTTCACCGTGACCGTCCCCGCCATGCCCACGGACCAGCAGGTCGTCGAAGCGGACCTCGCCGCGCTCACGCTGCCGGACCTCTCCTGCGTCATTGCGGACGCCGCGCTGCCGCAGGCCGGCGAAACCGGCTCCGCGTTCTCCTGGCAGAGCTCGGACCCGTCCGTCTTCTCGGGAGAGGGCAAGGTTGCGCGCCCCGACGGCGCGGACCGCCCGTTCACGCTCACCGTTACCGCGGCTTACGGCACGGCCCGCGCTACGCGCGAATTCTCCGGCTGCGTGCTCTGCCACTACCCGGTGAAACTGCTCACGCCGGCCATCTCCGTCTGCGTGGAGACCGCCCCCGGCTGTGAACCGGCAATGCCGGACCGCTTCGTCCTGCCGGTAGAAGGCGGCGACCCGGTCCTGGTGTTCCCGCAGTGGGAAGAAATCCCCGCGGAACGCTACGCCCAGGCCGGCGCGTTTACGGTGAACGGCACATGCCGCGCGTTCCCCGAGGCGAAATTCACGGCGGAAGTCACTGTGAAGGAAGACGCCGCGCCCGAGGAACAAGGCCATTTCACCAAACTGGACGAGACCGCCCTCGACGGCGAAAACGTGATGGTGGACCGCTACCACCAGGGCCTGCGTTACCTCAAGATGCTCGACGCGGACCGCATGCTGTATAATTTCCGCGCCACCTTTGGGCAGGATACCAAGGGCGTAGAACCGCCGGGAGGCTGGGACGAGCCGATGGGCCTGCTGCGCGGGCATTCCACGGGCCATTTCCTTTCCGCGCTGGCGCTGGCCTACGCTTCCTCGCACGACGGGGAGATTTTGGACAAGCTCCATTATATGGTGGACGAGCTTGCCAGCCTGCAATCCCTCTCGGAGGGCGCGCCGGAAGACTTCGTCACGGCGTGCACGCCGTCGAGCGCGGCGCAGTACCTCTGGAGCAAGGATCCTTCCACCTGGGGCGAAGGCTTCCTGAGCGCCTATTCGCCGGACCAGTTCGCGCTGCTGGAGCAGTTCACGCCGTACGCGACCATCTGGGCGCCGTACTACACGCTGCACAAGATCCTCGCGGGCCTGCTCGACTGCTACCGCCTCGCGGGCAGCCAGAAGGCGCTGGACATCGCCGAAGGCATCGGCGCCTGGGCGTACCGCCGGCTCTCGGCCTGCACGCCGGAACAGCGTTCCTCCATGTGGGCCATGTACATTGCGGGCGAATATGGCGGGTTCAACGAGTCGATGGCGACGCTCTACCGCCTGACCGGCAAGAAGGAGTACCTCGACACGGCCGCCATGTTCTATAACCCGAAATTGTTCGACGGCCTCATCGAAAACCACGACACCATCGCGGGCCTGCACGCAAACCAGCACATCCCGCAGATCATCGGCGCGCTGGAATACTACGCCGCGACGGGCGAGAAGAAATATTACCGCATTGCGGAACATTTCTGGGAGCGCGTCACCGCGCATTATGCGTATTCCATCGGCGGCGTGGGCCGCGGCGAATTGTTCAAGGAGCCGGATATCCTCGCGGGGAACATCGACACGAACCGCAACTGCGAGACCTGCGCGGCGTACAACATGCTCAAGCTGACGCTCGGCCTGTACGCGTACCACCCGGAGGACGTGCGCTACATGGATTATTTTGAGCGCACGCTGCTCAACCAGATTGTCTCGTCGATTAACCCGCACGAGACGGAGGACGCGCACCACGGCGTAACCTACATGCTGCCGATTGGCCCGGGCGCGCACCGTCACTACAGCAACGACTACCACGACTTCACCTGCTGCCATGGCACCGGCATGGAAAACCATGTGAAGTACCAGCAAGGCGTCTATTTCCTGGACGAAAAGACCGGCGAATTCACAGTCAACCTGTACCTGCCGTCGCACGTCCATCTGGAAGAAGCGGGCATCGGCGCGTCCGTCTCCGGCGAACTGACGGGCGAGACGTTCCGGGTGGCGCTGCACGGCTGCGAAAACCGCCGCGTGCGGCTGCGCAAGCCGGTTTGGTGCCGCGAGGCGTTCACGGCGGAGGTTCCGGCGGGCGTTGTGCAGCACGACGGCGACGGCTACCTGGTGCTGGAGAACCTGCCGCACGACGCGGAGATCACCGTGCACACGCCGTACCACATTTCCCTGGACCCGACCCCGGACCTGCTGGACGGCCAGGAGGCCGCAAGCGTGCTCTACGGGCCGTTCGTCATGGTCGCCCTCTCGGAGGACACCGAAACCAAGACCCTCGTCCTCAAGCCGCATCTCGCGGAGTCGTTCCGCACCGCGCGCGAGGGCAGCATGCCCGTCCTCTACAGCCAGGGCCTCAAGTTCGTCCCGATGTACGCGGCCCACGAGGTCGGCTACCACGTCTACTTCAAAATCGCCC
>CALWIP010000048.1 GCA_944380775.1 uncultured Clostridia bacterium
CGGAGGTCCAGGCGGCGGTGGAGAACTGGCGGGATCAGATCCTGGCCGCCATCGCCCAGCCGGGCCAGGAGCCCTGCGCCCCCTGGCCGGAGGACAACGAGAGGCCCTACTACACCGACAAGCCGGATTGGGACGCCTTCGGCGCCATGCTGTTGGTGGCCGCCTGCCATACCTACGGCGAGCCGGTGCCCCCCACCGTGGAGAAGGGCTGGGACTTCGGGGGGCAACCCCTGATTGCCCGCCTTGCATCGGATGAGGAGCGGGTGTGGTCCCTGTTCCGGGGAGCCACTTGGTGGCTGCCGCTGTCGGACGCCTTCTTCTTTCAGGCACCTCTGCCCACCGGCGACCAGGCGATGATCGCCACCCTGGGCGGACTGCGGAAGGAGCTGGAGAAGCTGAACCAGCTGGCGTGGCAGGCCGATGAGGACGCCATTCTCCACTGGGCCGACACCGAGGGCTATCCGGCGGACGGCACCATAGGCCCGGACGGGCAGATCAGCAAGGCGGACATCCCGGAGCACACCGAATATGATACGGAATCCCTTGCCAAGTTCGCCTTCTCCATGTTCTGGCAGGCCATGCGGTTTGCCGAGGAACAGCAGGTGCCCATCCTGCTGGACTTTTGATGGGAAACTGCCCGGAGGTGGTGGATACCGGGCCATAGACGGCCCGTCTACAACCATGTGATGCTGGAGCAGAAAATTGCCAGCTTCAAACGGCTGGGGGAAACATACAAGATCATCTGATCCCTGTTGGGCGTCCTCTCCACAGCCGGGGAGGACGCTTTTTTGTAAACTCATGGATGCCTTCCGCATATCCTTTACTGATTTTGAGGGAAGGAGGCAGTCCAATGAGAAACGAACTGACTGTAACCTGTACCTATTCAGAGGACGGCAGAAGCGCCCGGGAAATTTTACTGGAATCCTTTCAACTGTTCCTCCGCCGGGAGCTGGGACTTGTTGCGAAAGGGTGAGCGATGGGGTGTCATCCATATGATGAATGGCCGCTTATCTCAGGAGGTATCACATGTACTTGGAGATAGGCAATCCCATGGATTACCATGCGGCTTTATACATCAGACTGTCAAAGGAGGATGAGGGCGAGGGACCGTCCCAGAGCGTCCAGAACCAGGCATCCATGCTGCGGGAGTTTGTACAGCAGCACCGGCTGAGCGTCTATGACACCTATGTGGACGACGGCTGGAGCGGCACCAGCTTCGACCGGCCGGCCTTCCGGCGGATGATCGCCGACATCGAGGCCAGGAAGGTCAACATGGTGATTACCAAAGATCTCTCCCGTCTGGGCCGCGACTACATCATGACCGGGCACTATATGGAGCGGTACTTCCCAGAGCACCGGGTCCGATATATTTCCCTACTGGACGGCATCGACACCGGCGTGGACTCCACCGCCAACGACATCACCCCCTTCCGGGCCATCATGAACGATATGTACGCCAAGGACATCTCCAAGAAGATCAAGAGCGTCAAGCGGGATAAGCAGCGGAAGGGGCAGTTCATCGGCGGCAAGCCGGTGTACGGTTATAAGATGCACCCAACAGAGAAAAACAAGATCGTCATCGACGAGGCGGTTGCCCCGGTGGTGCGCCGGATTTTCGGGATGGCCCTCTCCGGCATGAGCTGCCGGAGCATCGCCGCTCTTCTCAACCAGGAAGGGGTACCCACCCCGGCCACCTACGCAAACCTCCCGGTGGCGCGGTCCGGCCCCTACACAGGCATGTGGTCCAGCGAACGCATCTCCGACATGCTCCAGAATGAGACCTATATCGGCAACATGGTCCAGGGGCGCAGCGTGAAGATCAGCTATAAGTCCAAGAAATGTCTGCGCCAGGACCCCGCCAACTGGGTGGTGGTGGAGGGGACACACAAGCCTCTGGTGGACAGAGAGACCTTTCAGAAGGTGCGGATGCTGGTGAACAGCCGGAAACACACCCGGAACCGGACCTATGACTTCCTGCTGAAAGGGCTGATCTTCTGCCGCGAGTGCGGCTATCCCCTGGCGGTCCTCAACCGGAAAAACGCCAAAGGGGAAGATGTGCTGTACTTCGTCTGCCGCACCTACCAGCGATTCACCAAAGCGGGCGTCTGCACCTGCCACTCTATCAAGGAAAAGACGGTAACTGACGCAGTGACCGCCAAGGTGCGGGAGGTCTGCCAGGCTTATCTGAATCTGGACGAACTGCTGCCTGTGGCCCAGGAGGCCATGGAGAACGCAGGAAGGCAGAGCGGTCTGGGGGCGGAACGCCAGGCCCTTCAATCCAAAATTGACAGCCTTACCGCCAACCTGGACCGGATGTATACCGACCGGCTCAACGGACTACTGCCGGAGGAGGATTTTCAGCGGATCTTCAATCGGACGAAACTGGATCGCAAACTGCTGGAGGAAAAGCGGCAGGAGCTGGAACTGCAGAAAAAAAGCCCCGTCCGCAGCGAGGACAGGGCCAGGGAACTGGTACAGCGGTTCATCGAAACTGCCGGGGAGAGCCGGGAGCTGCTGGTCAGCCTCATCGAGCGGGTGGAGCTCACCGAGGACAAGGAGATCATCATCAAATTCCGCTTCGCCCAGTTGGACGAAACGGCGGAAAGCCAGACACTGCAAGGGATTGCGCCGTCTGAGACGGCGTAAATTTCCGGGACAAATCGCTTACAATAGCCACGGCGCTATGTCTCCCGCATTGAAAAAAAGGCGCTGGAAAAGCTCCGCCGCCGGTTTGAACAGGACGGGGCGTAAATCCTCCCCGGCTGGAAAAGGGGAAGGGAACCTCACAGAAAATGGGCGCAAAAATCCCCCTCAAGAGAAGCGGGACCGCTTCTCTTGAGGGGGCGCGCGTCAAGCCGCTTTTGCGGCGCGCCGCCAGCGGAAAAACAGGCCGGCCGCCAGGCCGAGCAGCGCCGGGCAGATCCAGCCGAACCCCTGCGCGAACAGCGGCAGGGAGGTCTCCATCAACGAGAGCAGCGGCTGCAAATGCAGGGCTTCCTGGGCGCCTACGGGCAGCGTGCGTAGGAAGTCGAGCAGCGCCGCGGCGCCGGTAAAGCCGAGGCACCAGGCCAAAACCGTGCGGTCCGCGCCGAAGCGCCCGCCAAGCAGCGTGAGCAGGATGAGCACAATCGCCAGCGGGTAGAGGAACATCAGCACCGGCAGCGAGTAGGCTAAAATGGCGTCCAAACCGAGGTTTGCAAGCAGGAACGACACCGCGGAAAAGAGCACTACCCACACCCGGTAGGACGGCCCCTTCGGGAACATGCCGGCAAACGTCTGCCCGCAGCTGGTGAGGAGCCCCACCGTGGTTTTCAGGCAGGCGATGGTGACTGTGCACGCGAGGATGGCCGCGCCGGCGCTGCCGAAATAATAGTCCGCAATGAGCGCGAGCGCCTCGCCGCCGTTTGCGGAAACACCGAATTCGCCGCGGCTCTGCGCGCCCGCTACCGTGACGAGCAGGTAAATCGCCGCCATCAAGAGGGAGCTGAACACGCCCGCCGCCACGGCGTTGCGGGCAACGCTGCCGGGTTCCTCCACGCCCAGCCCGCGGATGGCCCGCACCACCAGGATGCCGAACGCCAGGCCCGCCAGCGCGTCCATCGTGTTGTAGCCCTCCAGCAGGCCGGTGGAAAACGGCGAAGAAAGGTAGCCGCCGGTGGGCTCCAGCTCCGCCACGCTGGCCATCGGCGCAGTCAGCGCGCGCACAAGCAATACGCCGAGAAAGAGCAGGAACAGCGGGTTCAGCACCTTGCCCACCCAGGTCAAAATTTCGCCGGGGCGCAGCGAGAAAAACAGCGCCGCCGCAAAAAAGAGGAATGAGAACGCCGCCAGAGCCGGGCCCTGCGGTACGCCGGGCAGCAGGTGCTGTACGCCGACGGTGTAGGAGACGGTGGCGCAGCGTGG
Organism: uncultured Clostridia bacterium; assembly: GCA_944380775.1. GTDB lineage: Bacteria > Bacillota > Clostridia > Oscillospirales > Acutalibacteraceae > CALWKP01. Next base: position 3,904 of record CALWIP010000048.1, read on the forward strand.
GATGGAGAAAAACGGCCCAATGGTGAGGTACAGCGCGCAGGTGAAAAACAGGCCGTAGCCCTTGCCCGCGCGGCGGCTCAGCTCAAACAGGCCCTCTTCCCGGCTCACGCTCAGCGCGGCCACGCCCAAAAGCGGCAGGCCCACGCCGGTAACCAGCAGGCCTGCCGCCGCCGGCCAGAGGTTGCGCCCCGCCATTTGGCCCATGGAAGTGGGGAAGATCAGATTCCCCGCGCCGAAAAATAGCCCGAACAGCATGCTAGCCACGGCGAGCAGCTGCCGGAAGGTCAGACGTTTCATGGAAACCCCTCGCAATTCGCATCTTCTGCGTGAAATTATTTCTATTATAACAAACGCCCATCCGTTTGGCAAGGAATCCGGCAGGGCAGGCCGGGCAAAAAACAACCGGATTCAATGGAGATTTTTTACAAAATCATTTCTGAAATGGAGAAATTCTGCAAAGACCTTTTATTTTCCTGGAAAATATAGTATAATAAAAAAACACAAAATAGCAAAAAATCTCTGCGTGGCGCGCGGGAAGAAGAGCCTGCGCGCCGGGAAGCTATTTGTCAAAAATCACAAATTCGGGAATCTTGTTTGCGGTTTTTGAAAAATAGGTTTTTCGCTTTCCGCAGGGAAAACAAACCGTCAGATGAAAAAAGAGGGGCCGCGCCTCGCTTTGGGCGGCCGCTTGTTGTACGAATTGAGGGGGCGACGGTATGGAAGAGCCCAACCGTGTTGGGGATTGCCAAAGCCTGCAAAATCAATTTGCCGAACTGCAGGAGCGCGCGGCCAAGGACGCGCTTTCCGGCCTGTTGAACCGCGAGACCGCGGAGCAGTACATCAAACAACGCCTGGAAGAGATGCGGCCGCAGGATTCCTGTGCCATGTTCATTGTGGACCTGGATGATTTCAAGAACGTGAACGACACCCTGGGCCACCAGGCGGGGGACCGCGCCATCCGCCGGGCGGCGCAGATCCTCTCGGGCCTGTTCCGCGCCAACGACATTGTCGGCCGTTTGGGCGGGGACGAGTTCGTCGTCTTCCTCTCGGGGGAGGTCACGGAGGCGTTGGTGCGCAAAAAAGGGGACGCCATCTGCAAAAATTTGCAGCTCGTGCTCGGCGGCAACCCCAGCGTAAGCCTGACCGCCAGCGTGGGCATTCACCTCGCCAGCGGGAACGGCCAGCCGTTTGAGGGGCTGTACCAGTCGGCGGACCTGGCGCTCTACCGCGCGAAAAAGGGCGGCAAGCACGGCTTTTGCCTGAAAAGCGGGGACGCGCTGGACGGCTCCGGCGCGCGCTTTTTGCCGGTGAACACCATCTCCCTCGGCGGGCTGCTGGAAAACATGGACAGCGGCGTCGCGCTGGTTTCCGTAGGCGAAGAGCTCCGCGTCCTTTACGTCAGCCCGAGCTTTTGCCGCATGATCGGCGTGGACCCGCAGGGGTATGCGCTTCCGAAGCCGCTCGCCGGGGTTGTCCACCCGGACGACTATGTCGCCTGGGAGCGCACGCTGCGCAGCGGCGTGGAACAGGGGTCTCCGGTGAGCCACCTGCACCGGGTCTCCGGCGACGGCAAGCGCTGGTCCTGGTGGCATGTGCGCGCGGTGCGCATTGAATACGACCATCCGGATCCTGTCGTGATGGTGACGACGACGGATGTCTCTCAATATAAAGAAAATGAGGACCGCCTGCAGGAGATCAACGAGCGCCTGCAAACGGCCTTTGACCAGACCGCGCGGAGCCTTTGGGAGGTGGATCTCTCCAACCGCAGCTTCCGCCTGTTTGGCAGCGGCGGCCGCTTGCGCCAGCACGGCAGCGAGCCGATGCGCTTCCCCGAGGAATTGATCTCCGCGGAGTGGGTCCACCCGGATTCCGCGCCGCGCTTCCGCGAATTTGCCGAAAGCCTGCTCAACGGGCATATGCAGGGCTACGGGAATTTCATTGTGCAATATCAAGACACGGGCTGTTACGGCTGGGCGGCGCTTTCTTACCGCACGCTGCTGGACGACGCGGGCCGCGCCGTGAAGGCGGTTGGCATTGTGGAGACGCTGCCGCAGCGCTTTGCAGGCGAGGACGGCGTGCTTTTGAACCGCCCGCTGCCAGAGGCCTTTGTGCCGGACCTGGTGGTCAGCCTGCGCGCCAATTTGACGCGGGACGCCATGCTTTCCTTCTGGTGCGAGGGCAAAAGCATGGACGGGGCCGTGCGGGACCAAAAGGCTTCTGATGCGCTGTGCCGCGGCATGGAGCGGATTTTCCACAAGGAGGACCGGGACGCCCTTGCGCCTTATTTTAACCGGGAAAGCCTGCTGCGCCTGTTTGAGCAGGGCGAGCGCTGGCTCTCGGCCGAATACCGCCGGGCGGACGGCAGCGGCAGCATCGAGTGGGTGATGATGGTCGCCAACCTGGTGGCGGACCCGCTGACGCGGGACGTGTACCTCTTTGCCTATGTGAATAAGACCGAACGCCGCCGCCGCTTGGAGGCGGCGCTGGACGAACCGCCTGTATGGGACTTTGTCACGCGTTTTTATAAGGAAAATACCGCCATAAAAATGGTGAAAAACCTGCTGAAGACGCCGGGCGCCGGCCTTTGCGGCGTGGCGGCGCTGCAGGTGGGCGGCCTGGAAAAGCTGCAAAACGAGGGCGGCATGACAGACCGCCAGCGCCGGAACCTTGCGCTGGCCCTTTCCGTCGCGCTGGGCGGGAACTGCGTCGTGGGCATGCTGGAGTTCGAACTGGTGTTTGTGTTTTTCCCGAAGGTGGGTTCCCGGGAAGAGATGCGCAGCCTGCTGGACCGCGCGTTCTCGTTTGTGCGGGTGGCGCTGGGCAACGACGTCCCGCTGGGGACGCTGCGCTTTTTGGCCGGCGCCGTATGCGAAAAGGCAGCGAACGCGCGCTTCCCAGAAATGCTGGAGCAGGCGCGCGCGGTGTGCCGCGAGCTGCGCGGCGCAGAGGCGGACACGGTGGAGGTTGCCGGGGAAAACGGCGGCCTGAACGGGATGCGCGCCGGGATGGAAGACGGGCGCGTGACCGTCCACAGCACGGAGATGCAGCGCCCGCTCTCCGAAGGGGAGAAGGATGTCGCATTCCAATGCGTGACGGCCATGCTGGCGGCGAATTCGCTCAAAGCGTCGCTGGAAAGCGTGTTGGCGTACATCGGCGGGTATTACCGCGCGGACCGCGTCTACGTCCTGCTCTACGACGCCGGGAAGCGGACGGTCACCATGCCATATGAATGGGCAACCAAGGGCAAGCACAGCATCCTGCGCGCGGTGTCGAACGTCTCTGTGGAGCAGTTCCCTCTGGTGAAGCGCTGCATTGAAGAGCGCGCGCCGGTGTTTTTGAGCAAAAAAGGCATTGAAACAGGCCAAAATGGGGAAAACCCCACCGGCTGGCATTTTACGATCTTCCCGCTCATTGAGCATGAGGAATTAGAGGGCTTCCTGTGCATTGAAAATTCCAAGGTCCACCCCGCGGACGCCGCGCTGTTCAGCGTGCTGATCCCCTACATTTTGCGGGAACGGGAGCGCTTCCACGGGCAGGATGCCTGGGAGGAGCTGCCCGGGCCGCGCCCGGCGGACCTGCCGAACCTGCGCGCCTATATGGGCGTCATCAACCAGCTGACCTCCAGCCGCTACAGTTCGCTGGGCGCCGTCTGCTTGGATGTGCCGAACCTTGCGACGATCAACAGCAGCCTCGGCTTTTCCTACGGGGGCCAGCTGCTTTGGTACGTGGCGAAAACCCTGGCGGACATCTTCGGCCTTTCACTGCTCTTCCGCACTTGGGAGGCGGAGTTTGTCGCGTTTTGCCCGAACACGACGCGCGAGGTGTTCCAGGCGCATTGCAGCCGGCTGCGCGTGGCGCTGCGCCGCCGTTACCCGCAGGAGGTGCGCATCGGCTTTATGTGGTCCGACGGGGTGTTCCAGGGCAAGGAGCTTGTCAACGAGGCGCGCGCGCTGATGCGCGGCGAAGGGCCGCTGCCTGCGCTCGCAGCAAAACCCGCCGAGCCGCCGGAAGGCGACTACCAAAGCGTCAAGGACGCTGCGCAGGCCGGGCGGTTTACCGTGTTTTTCCAGCCGAAGGTGGACATGAACACCGGCCGGCTTTACGGCGTGGAGGCGCTTGCCCGCGGCGTCGACAACAAGGGCGGCATCATCCCGCCCGCGCGCTTCATCGGCGAGCTGGAAAAGAGCGGCGGCATCCGTGACCTCGACTTCTTTGTGCTGGACCGCGCGCTCTCCCTGGTGAATAAATGGAAGCAGGCGGGCTACGGCGTGGTGAAGGTCTCGGTAAACCTTTCGCGCGTCACGCTTTTCCACCCGGCGACGCTCGGTTCGGTGCTCGCCATCCAGAGCCATTACCCGGACCTTCCGCCCGACGCGCTGGAGCTGGAGATTACCGAGAGCGTCGGCAACGTGGCGAGCGCGGATTTGCAGCGGATCATTAACCGGTTCCGGCAGACCGGCGTCAAGTTCAGTTTGGACGATTTCGGCTCGCAATATGCAAACATCCCGTTGTTTACCAATGTGAAATTCGACACCGTCAAGCTGGACCGCAGCTTGGTTGCCGAGCTGGCCAGCAACCCCATCAACCGGATGCTGATTGAAAACATCATCCACATCTGCCAGGTTTCGGGGATGGACTGCGTGGCGGAGGGCGTGGAGACGAAAGAGCAGATCACCGCGCTTACCGGCATCGGGTGCAGTTACGCCCAAGGATATTATTTCGACCGGCCGCTGCCGGCCGACCAGTTTGAGCAAAAATATTTATGGGGAAAGGAAACGGAAGCCCCGCAAGGAGGATTGCAGCTTGAGTAAGACCGACAACAAAAATTGGAAGCTGGAAGAAGAGCTGGAGTATGAGCCGCTCATCATCGGAATCGGGGCTTCGGCCGGCGGGCTGGAGGCGCTGCAGCAGTTTTTCGGCAGCATGCCGAACGACAGCGGCTTGAGCTTTGTGGTGGTGCAGCATCTTTCACCGGATTATAAGAGCCTGATGGCGGACATTTTGGGCAAGCATACCGGCATGGCGGTCATCCAGGCCGAAAATGAAATGGAAGTGGAGCCCGACACCGTCTACCTGATCCCGCCGAAAAAGTACATGACCCTGCAAGACGGCAAGCTCATCCTTTCGGACTATGCGCCCGGAACGCTGAGCCACCCCATCGACGTCTTTTTCACCTCCCTTGCGGAAGAACGCAAGGAGCATTCCATTGTAGTAGTGCTTTCCGGCACCGGTTCTGACGGTACAAACGGCGTCAAGTCGGTGAAGGAGCACGGCGGCCTCGTTATTGCGCAGGAGCCGGAGAGCGCAAAGTTCGACGGGATGCCGAAGAGCGTCATCAAAACCGGCCTGGCGGATTTCATCCTCTCGCCGGAGGAGATTGCGCAGGAGATCCTGAATTTCTCCAATTCGCCCACGCTCATCCGCGCGCCGAAAAACGACGGCCTTTTCTCAGAGGAAGACGAGCTCTTTTCGGAAGAAGAGACGCTCTCCCACATTTACACCATCCTGAAAAATGCCAGCGGCATCGATTTTACCTATTATAAGCGCTCGACCATCCTGCGGCGTATCGAGCGCCGGATGCTGGTCACGCACACCATCAGCCTGGCGGAATTCGCCCGGCTCCTGGGAGACCACCCCGACGAGGTCAATATTCTCATTAAAGAAATCCTCATCGGCGTGACAAATTTCTTCCGGGATCCGCCGTTCTTTGAAAAATTAAAATACCACGCCATTTACAAGATTGTGGAAAAGGCGAAAAAAGACGAGCCGATCCGCGTTTGGAGCGCCGGCTGCTCCACGGGCGAGGAAGCGTACTCCATCGCCATCCTGTTCCAGGAGGCGATGGAAGAGCTGCAAGTGAAGCGCGACGTCAAAATTTTCGCCACGGACGTGGATACCCGCGCCATTGAGCAGGCGGGCAAGGGCATTTATTCGGAGAACATTATCGACGACGTCTCGGCGGATCGCCTGGCGAAATTCTTCGTCAAGCAGAACGACCAGTACCAGGTGTGCAAGGAGATCCGCCGGATGATCATCTTTGCGCCGCACAACATGTTTTCGGACTCGCCGTTCGGCAAGCTGGACCTCATCAGCTGCCGCAACGTGATGATTTACTTCCAGCCGGTGCTGCGCCGCGGCCTGTTTGCCATCTTCCACTCCGCGCTGAAGAACAACGGCTTCCTCTTCCTCGGCAAGAGCGAGACCGCCGGCGGCTATGTCAATTTGTTCAAGCCTGTTTGCAGCGCCGAGAAAATCTATATCCACAAAGGAGAGGGCAAAGTGGAGGACCTGACCCCGCCCAGCTTTAGCATGCCGAATATCCAGACCATTGCGCTCAAGAGCATCCAGACCAACAGCCAACAGGGCGTCAGCGCCGCGGAAGAGACGCTGTACATCAAATTCCTGGAGCGTTTCCTCCCGGCGTCTGTGGTGGTGGGCGACGACGACGCCGTCGTGCATTTCTTCGGCAATTACAGCGATTACCTGACGTTGGCCCCCGGCAAGGCGACGCTGAATTTCTTCAGCATGCTGAACAAGGACCTTTCTCTGGTGGCGGCCACCGCGCTGAGCCGCTGCCGCACCGAGCATGTGCCGGTGACCTACGCCGACATTACCATCGACTGCCCGGCCGGCCGCAGGACCATTGACCTGCTGGTGGAGCCGGTCCCCGAGGAGGAGGGCGAGGAAAACAACCTCACCGCTGTGTTGTTCCTAGAGAACCAGCCGGGCGAGCCGGGCGGCATCCATGAGAAATATGACATCGACGCGACCGCGGCCCGCCGCATTGCAGACCTGGAGCGCGAATTCCAGGAGTCGCAAAACGACCTGCGCGCCACCATCCAGCGGCTGGAGACGGTCAACGGGGAATTGCAAGCCGCCAACGAAGAGCTGCTCACCGCCAATGAAGAGCTGCAAAGCTCCACGGAAGAGCTGCAATCGGTGAACGAGGAGCTTTACACGGTGAACACCGAGCACCAGCTCAAGCTCGACGAGCTGACAATGATGACGGATGACCTCTCAAACTTCCTTTCCTCCACGATGATCGGCATCTTGTTTGTGGACAGCAATCTCAATATCCGCAAGTTCACCGAATATGTCGGGCGGGAATTCCAGCTGATGGAGCACGACATCGGCCGGCCGATCCGCATCTTTGCGCACAGCTTCCCGGACGAGGATATTGAGGACGACGCGCGCACGGTGCTCAAAACGCTTACGTCCATCGACCGCGAGGTAACGGCGATGAACGGCCGCTGCTACACGCTGCGCATCGCGCCCTACCGCACGGCGGAGAACAATATCCGCGGCCTGGTCATTACCATCATCGACAGCCTGGGCGCCAACGCGGCGGAAGCCGCTGCCTGCGACGCAAACAGCGAGGCAAAATAAACAGGGACCCGAAAAAACAAAGAAAAGCATACCGCTTTTGCCGGCCCGGGGGGCGGCGCGGCGGTATGCTTTTTCTGCTTTTGCAAACTCCTTATTTTTATTCAGAGAGCAGCTTGACGTAAAAGGTGCGGCTGCGCGGGCCGTCATATTCGCAGAAGTAAATGCCCTGCCACATGCCGAGCGTGAGCGCGCCGTTTTCCACCGGAACCGTCACGCTGCTGCCCGTGGCGAGCGCCTTGAGGTGCGCCGTCGTGTTGCCCTCCGCGTGGCGGAATTCCGGGCGGTCCGGGAACGTTTTCTTCAGTGCAAACAAAAGGTCCGAGACGACGTCAGGGTCTGCGTTTTCGTTGATGGTCATGCCGGCGGTGGTGTGCGGGCAGTACACCAAGGCCGCGCCGTTTTTCAGGCCGCTCTTGCTCAGCGCTTCGCGCACGCGCGGCGTGATGTTGTAAAATCCTTCTTCCTCTGTGCGGATGTGGTATTCGTAGATCATCTCAATCCTCCTCCTGGTGGGAAAGGCGGGTCGCCTCCCAATAGCTGCTCATGCTGGAGCCGGGCTTTTCGGTTACGTCCTCGCCGAGGAACGGGGGCGGGACAAATTGCCGCGCCGCTTCCACGCTGGGGAACTCCACCTCGGCGTAGCAAAATTCCGTGGGGGAACCGGCGTCTACGCGGCTGCACTCCAGCGTCTCCCCGCCGGGCAGGCGGTAGGCGCGGTAATCCTTCCGGATGAGCGGCTTGCCGATGAGGTCTTTGAGCCCGTCGAAAACCTCTTTCGAGATAGGCAGCTCAATCTCCTGCCGTACCAGCGTGCCTTCCCCTTTGAAGCACAGCTCGTAGGAAACGCCCGCGGCGCTTTCTTTGCTGCGGATGCGCACGGTGGGCCTGGTGCAGAGGTAGCCCTGGCGCTGCACGGATTCCCGGAGAATCGGCAGGTCAGGGAATGCCTCAAGCATAAATTTCCGTTCAATCTCCATTGTACGGGTCCTCCTTTTGAAGGGAAGCGAGCGCTTCCCGGTAATGGAGGATGCAGCCGCCGGCAAGCGCGCGGGCCTGCTCCCATTCCGCGCCGATGTGCGGGTCGTACACCGCCACCGTGCGGAATCCGGCGGCTTTCGCCGTGCGCAGCGCGTGCAACGCGTCCTCATAAACTGCGACTTCCCGCGGCGGCACGCCGAAGCGCCGCGCGCCCTCAAGAAAAATGTCCGGCCGGTCCTTGCCGGTGTCCAACTCGGTGCAGGTGAGCAGAAACCGGAAATGCTCCCGCACCCCGAGCCGGCGCAGCGCGGCGTCGACATGCTCGCGCTCCGAGGCGGTCGCCACGCCCATTTGCACGCCGCGCCGGGCGAGCGCCGCGAGATACTCCGCCGCGCCGTCTTTGAGCGGCAGCTTCTGCTCATATTCCTCCCGGACCATCCCGCGGAAGCGGTCCATAATCTCTGGGACGGATTCCGGCAAATGGAATGTTTCACGGAAGTATTCGGCGCTTTGCCGCAGCGTGAGCGTTTTCATCACCTGGTCCAGGCCGGGCGGGACCGCCAGCCCGTGCTCATGCAGGAAATCGCGGTCAATCGCGTCCCAAACGCCCATAGAGTCAAGCAGGGTGCCGTCTACGTCAAAAATCGCATATTTTGCGGGGGGAAAGCGCATGGGATCCTCCTTTCTGTGCGGATGTCCTCTTCTAGTATAACGGTTCCGGCGGCTTGGCGCAAGGGCAGGGCATGGATCCGCCCGCGGAACCGGGGATTCCGGCGGCCTGCGCCAAATTTTTCGGTTTTTTTCCCAAATGATGCTAGACCGCCGCCGGAGAACGTGGTATGATACCCTCCAGAAATCTGCGGCGCGGTCCGCAAGGAGGAGTTTCACCGATGTCAACTTGGCATACATCTTACAACCATACGCTGCGCGCCAGTTACCTGGGCTATGTTTCCCAGGCGATCGTCAATATTTTCGTCCCGCTTTTGTTCCTGACGTTCCAAAGCGAGTATAGCATCCCGCTGGGGCAGATTACGTCCCTGGTGACGGTCAATTTTGTCGTGCAGCTCTTGGTAGACCTGATTTCCGCGCGCTTTGTCGATAAGACCGGCTACCGCATCCCGGTGGTGGCGGCCAACCTCTTCATTACGGCTGGCCTTGCCGGCTTGGCCGTCCTGCCGGAGCTGCTGCCAAGCCCCTATGTAGGCATTTTGCTCTCGGTCTTTTTGTACGCCATCGGCGGAGGATTGATGGAGGTGCTCATCAGCCCCATTGTCGAAGCTTGCCCGACGGAGCGCAAAGAGGCCGCCATGAGCCTGCTCCACTCGTTCTATTGCTGGGGCTGCGTGTTGGTCATTGCGGTATCCACAGCGTTTTTCGCCCTGTTTGGCACAGGGAATTGGCGTGTGCTGGCGGTGCTCTGGGCGCTTGTCCCCGCAGGGAATGCCGTGTATTTTTCCGGCGTGCCGATCAACCAGCTGGTAGAGGACGGCAAAGGGATGTCGTTCCGTGAATTGTTCCGCATGCCGCTTTTCTGGATTTTCGCCCTGTTTATGGTCTGTGCCGGCGCGGCGGAGCAATCGATGAGCCAGTGGGCGTCGGCGTTCGCCGAGAGCGGCCTGCACATCTCCAAGGCCGCCGGGGACCTCGCCGGGCCGTGCTTTTTTGCGGTACTGATGGGGACGGCGCGCGCACTCTACGCAAAACTCAGCGACAGGATCCATCTCCCGGCGGCCATGCTGTTTTGCGGCGCGCTGGGCGTGGTGTGCTACCTGACGGCGGCGCTGTCGCCGAACCCCGTGCTCTCGCTCATCGGCTGCGGCGTGTGCGGCTTCTCCGTCGGCATCCTCTGGCCGGGCACGTTCAGCCTGGCGGCGAAGGCCTGCCCGCGCGGCGGCACGGCGATGTTCGCCCTTTTTGCGCTGGCGGGCGACCTCGGCTGCTCCGGCGGGCCTACGCTGGTGGGGACGGTCTCCGGCTTCTTTGGGGACCGCCTGGAGACCGGCCTGCTTGCAGCCGCCATTTTCCCGGCGCTGCTGCTGGTTGCGCTGCTGCTTTACCGCATGCAGGCGGCGCGCTGTACGGCGAAGGCTAAGGCTGCCGTGCGCTGACGGACAAGGGAAAAAGGAAAAGGCCCCGGCGCGCGCCGGGGCCTTGTTTGTGCCATGGGGGAGCTTACTTTTGCAGGGCCTTTTTGACAACTTCCGCAATGTGGGAAGCGCAGAGGCCATACTGCTCAAGCAGCTTGACAGCCGGGCCGGAGTGGCCGAACTCGTCGTTGACGCCGATCTTCACCACCGGGGTCGGGCATTCTTCGCTCAGCACGCTGCACACCGCGTCGCCGAGGCCGCCAATCACGTTGTGCTCTTCCGCAGTGACAATCTTGCCGGTTTCCTTCGCGGCTTTGACAATCAATTCGCGGTCAATCGGCTTGATCGTATGGATGTTGATGACGCGCGCGTCGATGCCTTCTTCCGCCAGCGCATTCGCGGCTTTGAGGGATTCGCCTACCAGCAGGCCGGTCGCGACGATGGTGATGTCCTTGCCGTCGCGCAGCGTGATGCCCTTTCCGAGCTCAAACTGGTAGTCGTCGTTGTTGTTGACGCTTTCCACCGCCAGGCGGCCAAGGCGCAGGTACACCGGGCCGTGGTGCTCGATGGCTGCCTTGACGGCGGCCTTCATCTCATAGTGGTCGGAGGGGTTGAGCACGACCATGCCGGGGATGGAGCGCATGAGCGCAATGTCCTCGTTGCACTGGTGGGTCGCGCCGTCTTCACCGACGGAGATGCCCGCGTGCGAACCGACGATCTTGACGTTCAGCTTCGGGTAGGCGACGGAGTTGCGCACCTGCTCAAAGGCGCGGCCCGCCGAGAACATCGCGAACGACGCCGCAAAGGGGATCTTGCCGCAGGCGGCCAGGCCGGCCGCCACGCCGATCATGTTGCATTCCGCGATGCCGCAGTCGATGAAGCGCTCCGGATATTTCTTCTTAAAAATGCCCGTCTTGGTCGCGGCTGCCAGGTCTGCGTCCAGCACCACCACGTCGGGATATTGTTCAGCCAGCTCCGTCAGGGCCATGCCAAAGCTTTCTCTTGTTGCGTATTTTACTACTTCTGCCATTATTCCGCCTCCACTTCCGCCAGGATCTTTTTCAGGTCGGCCATCGCCGTCTCATACTGTTCCGCATTCGGCGCGGCGCCGTGCCAGCCAACCTGGTTTTCCATAAAGGAAACGCCCTTGCCCTTTACGGTTTTGGCAATGATCACGCTGGGCTTGCCCTTCACGGTTTTTGCATGCTGGAACGCCGCCTCAATGGCGTCGAAATCATGGCCGTCGATGGTCTGTACGTCAAAGCCGAACGCCTCGAACTTCTTGTCGATCGGCCCAACGCCGCCGACTTCCTCCACAGGCCCGTCAATCTGAAGCCCGTTGTTGTCCACAATGAGGCAGAGGTTGTCCAACTTGTGGTGGCCGGCGAACATTGCGGCCTCCCAAACCTGGCCTTCCTCAATCTCGCCGTCGCCCAGAAGGCTGTAGACGCGGTAGTCCTTCCCGTCCAGTTTGCCCGCGAGCGCCATGCCGCACGCGGCAGAGATGCCCTGGCCCAGCGAACCGGTGCTCATGTCGACGCCCGGGGTGCCTTTCATATCCGGGTGGCCCTGCAGCATGGCGCCGATGTGGCGCAGGCTCTTGAGCTCTTCCTGCGGGAAATAGCCGCGCAGCGCCAGCGTGGAGTAGAGGCCGGGGCAGGTGTGGCCCTTTGAGAGGACGAAGCGGTCGCGGCCGGGGGCCTTCGGAGCCTTGGGGTCGATGTTCATTTCCTTAAAATACAGATAGGTGAAAAGATCCGCCGCCGAAAGGGATCCGCCCGGGTGCCCGGATTTCGCGTTGAAGACCCCTTCGATGATCCCCATCCTGACGTGGCATGCCGTGATCTTCAAGCTCTTTTTCTCTGCGTTTTCCATATGATTTCCTTTCTTCCGGCTTGGATTTTGCTGCCGCTTCCCCTGCTGCCGGACGCGGGATCAGCTTGCCGCAAAAGCAGGCCCGCCCCCAGCCGCCGCGCCGCGAGGCGGGAACCGGGGGGAGCTCAGGCGGCGCCGTCGCGCCGCCCTTACGGTTCTTTCTCATCATACCATATTTCCCGTTTGAAATCCACTGTTTTCGTGTAAGATTCCAGAAAAGTCTTTCGGGAAATTTCTCGCGCAATTTTTAGATAAGGAACGAAAAACGTTGCAATCCCCCGGCGGGGCATGTATAATGGATAAGACCAAAACGAAGCGGCGGGGGAGGGCCTTCCCCGCAAGAGCGGCGCGCAGGCGCGGCCTGCGCGGGGCAAAAGGGGGATTCTTTTGGCTAATCAAGTGATCCTGACCGCGGACAGTACCTGCGACCTGAGCGAAACGCTAAAGCGGCAATACGGCGTGCGCTATTACCCATATCACATCCTGCTTGACGGCAAGGAATACCGCGACAACGTCGATATTTTCCCCGACGACCTCTACCGCGCCTACCGGGAAAAACACCTGCTGCCCAAGACCGCGGCCATCGGCATGACGGAATATGCCGACTTTTTCCGCCCATGGGTAGAGCAGGGCTGCGACGTGATCCATTTTAACCTGGGTTCCGGCATCACGGCCGCCCACCAGAACTGTGTCCTGGCGGCGCAGGAGCTGGGCCACGTTTACCCCATCGACTCCTGTTCGCTTTCCACCGGCACCGGGCACCTGGTCATTGAGGCGGCGGAGCGCATTGCGGCGGGCATGCCGGCGGCGGAGATCTGCCGTGAGATCCAAGCGCTGATCCCAAAGGTGCACGCAAGCTTTATTCTCGATACGCTCGAATTCATGCACGCAGGCGGCCGCTGCTCGTCGGTGGCGGCGCTCGGCGCAAACCTGCTCAAGCTTAAGCCGTGCATCGAGGTGAGCCCCGCGCGGCACGGCGCGATGGCAGTGGGGAAAAAATACCGCGGGAGCTTGGAAAAAGTCCTGCCGCAATATGTGGAGGATCAACTCAACGCATGCAAGTCCCCGCGGCTGGACCGCATCTTCATCACCCATTCCGGCATTTCTGAAGAACGCATCCAGCTGGTGCGGCGCGAAGTGGAGCGCCGTTCCTCTTTCCGCCAAATCTACGTGACGCGCGCAAGCTGCACGATCTCCTGCCACTGCGGCCCCAATACCCTTGGCATCTTGTTCCTGGAAGAATAACACGGCGCAGGCCGGATCCATCCGCGGCGGGGTTCCCTGCCGCGTTTTTTTGCGCCTTTTGCGGCGCAGGCGCGCGCCGGGATAGGCTTTTTGTGAAGTAAAAAAATCTTTTCCTGCAAAACAAATGGAATGATGGGAAGAAAACCGCAGAACATGAAATTTTTTTGCATAATTCTCTTATTTCTCATGCAAAACCCTTGATTTTTCCGGCCGAAGCGGCTATAATAGGGACAGTTTCCATTTATTCCATGCGTAACAACTAGGAGGATTCGTGTCATGAGCTTACAAAACGCGTATCTCAAAGAAGTGTATGAGAAGGTCTGCAAGCGGAACCAGGGCGAGCCGGAATTCCTGCAGGCGGTGCAGGAGGTTCTGGAGTCTCTGGAGCCGGTCGTCGAGAAGCGCCCCGACATCGTGGCGGAAGGCGTCATCGACCGCATTGTTGAGCCGGAGCGGGTGATCACGTTCCGCGTTTCCTGGGTGGACGACCAGGGCAAGGTCCAGGTGAACCGCGGCTTCCGCGTGCAGTTCAACTCGGCCATCGGCCCGTACAAGGGCGGCCTGCGCCTGCACCCGTCCGTCAACGCCAGCGTCATCAAATTCCTCGGCTTTGAGCAGATCTTCAAGAACTCCCTCACCGGCCTGCCGATGGGCGGCGGCAAGGGCGGCAGCGACTTCGACCCGAAAGGCAAGTCGGACCGTGAGATTATGCGTTTCTGCCAGAGCTTCATGACGGAGCTCTGCAAGCACATTGGCCCGGACACCGACGTCCCGGCGGGCGACATCGGCGTCGGCGCGCGGGAGATCGGCTATCTCTTTGGCCAGTACAAGCGCCTGCGCAACGAATTCACCGGCGTGCTCACCGGCAAGGGCCTCACCTACGGCGGCTCGCTGACCCGCACCGAGGCCACCGGTTTCGGCCTGTGCTACTTTGTCAACGAGATGCTCGCGGCGAAGGGCACGTCCTTTGCGGGCAAGACGGTCGCCATCTCCGGCAGCGGCAACGTCGCGCTCTACGCGGCGCAGAAGGCCACCGAGCTGGGCGGCAAGGTCGTCACGCTCTCCGACTCCAACGGCTTTATCTACGACCCGAACGGCATCGACCTCGCTGTGGCGAAGGATATCAAGGAAGTCAAGCGCGGCAGGATTAAGGAATATGCGGACCGCGTGCCGGGCAGCGTTTACACTGAGGGCAAGCGCGTCTGGGGCACCAAGTGCGACATTGCGCTGCCCTGCGCCACCCAGAACGAGCTGGACCTCGACGACGCCAATGCGCTCATTGCGAACGGCGTGCAGTTTGTCGCCGAAGGCGCGAACATGCCGTCCACGCCGGAGGCGGTAGAGGCCTTCCAGAAGGCCGGGGTCTTCTTCGGCCCGGCCAAGGCGGCCAACGCGGGCGGCGTGGCGGTCTCCGGTTTGGAGATGAGCCAGAACAGCATCCGCCTGAGCTGGACGTTCGAAGAGGTGGACGAGAAGCTCCATGGCATCATGAAGAACATCTATAAGAATGCGTACGACGCTTCCGTCGCCTACGGTTGCCCGGGCAACCTGGTGGCTGGCGCGAACATTGCGGGCTTCCTCAAGGTTGCCGAGGCGATGATCGCCCAGGGCGTTGCGTATTAAGGCCAAAACGGACACTGCGTTTCAAAAGGTCCCCTGCCGCTTGGCAGGGGATCTTTCTTTTGGGAAATGATGACAAAACCGTTTCGAAAATCTTTACAGTTTTTTCATGAAGTGCAGGAACCTCTTGCAAACCGGCGCAAAATCATGTATGATTAGGGTGCAGCCGGACATGGAAAAAGGAGGTATGCATCTTGAAAAAATGTGGAAAAATCCTTTCCCTTGCCGTCGCTCTGACCATGATCACGGGGTCTTTTGCCGGGACCGCCGTGTTCGCTGCGTCGGGCACGACCGAAGACGGGATAAAATACAGGACTTCGGGTTCTTCTGTGACGATCACCGGGTTTGACGAGTCAAAGCTGGACCCAACGCTGGAGATCCCGAACAAGATTGACGACCGCACGGTCACGAAGATTGCGGACGAGGCGTTCCAGAATTGCACAAAGCTGCAAAGCGTCTCGATGCGCAGCGGCGTGCGGGAGATTGGCGAGGCCGCCTTCGCCGGGTGCACGAACCTGGAGGAGATTGAGATTTCCGACTCGGTGAGCGAGATTGAGCCGCACACGTTCGACGGGTGCGAGTCGCTGCGCGAGGTAGATTTCCCAGACAGCCTCAAGCGCGTGGGCGAATATGCGTTTTACAAATGCTCGTCGCTCGGCGCAAACTCCTCCCGCGTAAACCTCGGCGACAGCCTGACGTTCATCGGCGAAGCCGCGTTTGCGGACTGCTCGAGCATGGAACGCGTCTACCTGCCGCGCACCGTGAGCACCATTGAGCAAGAGGCCTTTGCCGACTGTGCTTCGCTGCGCACGGTGGATCTGCCCTCCAGCCTGCGCCGGGTGGAAAACGGCACGTTTGCGGGCTGCACCAGCCTGACGGACGTCGGGTTCTCCAGCGGCATTCAGGTCATTGAAGAGCGCGCGTTTGCCGACTGCGAGAGCCTGGAGGTTGTTTCCCTCTCGCCGAACGTGACGGAGATTGGGACAGAGGCGTTTATGAATTGCAATTCGATGGTGCGGCTGGACCTCTCCACCGGGTTGAAGACCATGGGTTCCTACGCCTTCCAGGACTGCCTGAGCCTGGAGGATCTTGAGATTCCGGCCAGCCTCAAGGAGATCCCGACCGGTGCGTTCTACAACTGCGAATCGATTGAGACCGTCACGGTGAAGCCGGGCGTGGAGCGCATCATGGCGGAAGCGTTTGAAAATTGCAGCAGCCTCAATAAAATTGCCATTGCCCAAACGGTGACCTACATTGCGCCGAGCTCCCTCTACGGGACGGACGACCCGACGGTGTACGGTTATTCTGACACGGCGGCGGAGACGTTTGCGGACAATTACGATTACGCGTTTTATTCCTACGGCAAGGCCCCGGCAGACCAAACCGGCGGCCAAACCGGCGGCCAGACCGGCGGCCAGACCGGCGGGCAAACAGGGGGAGGAACCAGCGGCCAGAACACGGAATTGGTGTACAACGGCGTGCGCTACAACGGCTCCATTATGTTTGACACGCTGTGGTATATCATGCCCAGCGGCCCGATCTCCGGCAACCCGACGGCGAACCTGTACGACATCGGCGTCGTGATGGCGGGCAACGCCAACCAGAAGACGCTGCGGGTCTACTCCAGCCAGCCGGGCGTGGCGACGGTTGCGCGCCGTGCAAACGGCAATTACCGCATCACCGGCGTTTCCCCCGGCACAACATACATCATGCTGGAGGTTTGGGACAACGGCGTCATGCTGAACCATTATTCGGTCAAGGTGGACGTCATCAACGGCGTTACGCCCTATGGCCAGGCCGCCCGCAACCGCAGCTATTTTAATTGAGGAAATCTTCACAAACCAACCGGGCCGGAAGCCCGGCGGCAGCCGCCTGCGAAAACAGGCGGCTGCTTTTTGCACGAAAAGGAGGCGGACGGATGGAATATGCGGTAGCGGTTGCCGGCGGCGGGGCGGCCGGTTTGGCGGCGGCCGTGGCGGCCGCGCGCGCCCTGCCCGGGGCGGAGGGGAAAATCATCGTGCTGGAAAAGAACCCACGGGTGGGAAAAAAGCTGCTGATGACCGGGAACGGCCGGTGCAACCTGACCAACCGCGCCGCGGGGGAACGCGGCTTCCACGGGGATGCCGCGCTCGCGGCGGAGGTGCTGCGGCGCTTCCCGCCGGAGCGCGTGCTGGCGCGCTGGGAGGAATGGGGCCTTTTGTGCCGAGAAGAGGGCGGCGGCCGATTTTACCCGCAGAGCGGGCAGGCTTCTTCCGTGTTGGACGTGCTGCGCTTCCAGCTCGGGCGCTTTGGCGTGGAGGAACGCTGCGGCGCGGCTGTGCGCGGCTGGCGCAGGGAGCGCGGTGGTTTCCGGCTGGAAACGGCGCAGGGGCCGTTCTTTGCCCGCCGGGTTATTTTGGCGGCGGGCGGGCGCGCCGCGCCCAAAACCGGTTCCGACGGCTCCGGTGCGGCGCTGGCCCGGCAGGCCGGCCACTGCATTGTGCCGGAATTCCCCACGCTGGTACAGGTCAGAACAGACCCTGAGGCGGTCAAGCTGTTGAAAGGGGCGCGCTGCGCGGCGGATATTTCGCTTTTCCATGGGGAGCGCCTGCTCCGGCGGGAAACAGGGGAGATCCAATTTGCAGACGGCTGTGTTTCCGGCGTGTGCGCGTTCCAGCTTTCGCGCATGGTGTCGGAATGGGTGTCCACTGGCCGCGCAGCAGGGGAAGCGGCGCCCGGGGGACTGGCGCTTGCGGCGGACCTGCTGCCCGCGCATACAGAAGAGGACATTTTCGTCTGGCTTGCGCGCCGGGCGAGGGAATTCCCGTCCCTTCCGGGCGCAGAATTGTTTACCGGGGCGCTGCACAAGCGCGCCGGGCAGGAGATTGCGCGGCGGGGCGGGTTTTCCCAAAGGCCGCTCGGCAACCTGCGCCGGGAGGAGCTGCGGGCCGCGGCGGCGCGCGCCAAGCGGCTGGAATTCCCCGCGCGCGGCGTTTTTTCCTGGGAGCACGCCCAGGCAACGGCGGGCGGCGTCCCGCTGGAGGAGACGGACCCGCGCACGCTGGGTTCCATCAAACAACCCGGCCTGTTTTTCGCAGGGGAAGTGCTCAATATAGACGGCGACTGCGGCGGATTCAACCTGCACTGGGCGTGGGCCAGCGGATGGACCGCCGGGGAAGCGTGCGCGGCGTCGCTGAGAAAGGGGAGAGGCGCATGCTGAAAATCACAGAACTTTCCATCCCGTTGGACGCGGACGAGGCCGCGCTCCGCCGCCTGGCCGCGAAGCGCCTGCGTGTCCGCGCGGAGGAGATCACCGGGATCCGGTTTTGCAAAAAATCGGTGGACGCGCGAAAAAAACAGGAGATCCATTTCACCGCGTCCGTTGAGGTTTCCCTTGCACAGGGGGAAGAGCGGGTGATCTCTTCTTTGCGGGATCCGCGCGTCACGCGGGCGGTCCACACGCCGTACACGCCGCCGCCGTCCCACAGGCTGGCGCAGCGCCCGGTGGTGGTGGGGTTTGGCCCGGCGGGCATCTTTGCGGCGCTCACCTTCGCCCGCGCGGGGCAGCGGCCCATTGTCCTGGAGCGGGGCAGCGAGGTGGAACGCCGCCGCCGGCGCGTGGCGGAATTTTGGGCCGCCGGGCGCTTGGATCCCTCCTGCAACGTGCAGTTTGGAGAGGGCGGCGCGGGGACCTTTTCCGACGGGAAACTGACCACCGGCATCAAGGACCGCCGCACGGAGGTGGTTCTCCGGGAATTGGCCGCCGCCGGCGCGCCGGAGGAGATCCTCTACCAGGCGAAGCCGCACATCGGGACAGACCGCCTGGCTGCGGCGGTGCGGAACCTGCGGGAGGAGATCTTGCGCTGCGGCGGCGAGGTCTTTTTTGACACGCGGATGACGGCGCTGCTTTCCTCCCACGGCAGGCTCTGCGGCGTGCGCGCCGAAGGCCCTGGCGGGGTGCGCGAATGGGATACGGGCACGGTGATCTTAGCGGTGGGGCACAGCGCGCGCGACACCTTTGCCCTGCTGAACGGGATGGGGCTCCCAATGGAGGCGAAGGCGTTTTCCGTTGGCGCGCGCATCGAGCATTTGCAGGAGCGGATCGACCGCGCGCAGTATGGGAATTTTGCGGGCCATCCCGCGCTCGGCGCGGCAGATTATAAATTGGCGGTCCATCTGCCGGATGGGCGCGGCATCTATACGTTCTGCATGTGCCCGGGCGGGACAGTGGTAGCCGCCGCGTCGGAGGAAGGCCGGCTGGTCACGAACGGGATGAGCGAATATGCCCGCGGCGGCAGAAACGCGAACGCGGCGCTGTTGGTCGGCGTGGATGCACGCGATTTTGGCGGCGGGCCGCTGGACGGCGTCGCGTTCCAGCGGAAGCTGGAGGAAGCGGCGTTCCTCCTGGGCGGCGGGGATTATAAAGCCCCGGTCCAGCGGGTGGAGGATTTCCTCGCAGGGCGCGCCTCGGCGCGGCTGGGGGAGGTTGTCCCCACTTACCGGCCCGGCGTCACGCCGTGCGACCTGCGGGAATGCCTGCCCGGCGCGATTGTTACGGCGATGCAGGCGGGGATCCGCGAAATGGACCGCCGCCTGCGCGGCTTTGCTGCGCCGGACGCGGTGCTGACGGCGGTAGAAAGCCGCAGTTCGTCGCCGGTGCGGATCCTGCGCGGGAAGACGCTGGAATCCCCTCTTCTGCCGGGCCTTTATCCCTGTGGGGAGGGCGCGGGCTATGCGGGCGGCATCATGTCGGCGGCCGTGGATGGCATCCGCTGCGCAGAACAGGCGATGGCGGCGGAGCAGGCCTGATTTTTAGAAGGGGAAAATAAAAAATCCCCGGCCGGGGCCGGGGAAAAGGGAACGCTGCCGTCAAGGTTCCGGGCGGCGCGGATGGAACAAGGCCGGTTTGACAGATTTCCAAAGCCGGACGAGCGACGTGACGAGCAGAACGCCCAGCGCAAGGCAGCCGGCAATGGCGAGCGTGTGCAGGCCGGTCTGCAAAAAGAGGTCGTTGTCTCCGTTGAGGCAGTGTTCCATCGTGTAGTAGATGCCGCCGCCGGGCACAAGGGGCAAAAGCGCGGGAATCAGGTACAGCGTGACGGGGCATTTTTGCACGCGCGCTAGAATCTCAGAGAGCATCGTGATCGCCACGGCTGCGGCGAAATATTGGTAGAGGTCGTTGCCGGTGAAGGCAAAGGCGAGGTAAACGCCCCATCCTGCGCCGCCGCAAAAGGAAGCCGGGAGAATAGTGCGCCGCGGGCTGTTGCACACAACGCAGTAGCCAATGCAGGTGGCGAACGAATAAATGCAGGGGAACACGCCCTCAAACAGCCAATCCATCAGCCCACCCCCCAGAACACGCGGGAGAAGGAGATGGCAAGGCCCGCGCCGATTGCAATGGCGAGGCCGACCATCAGCGCCTCCACAATCTTAAAAATACCGGAAAGAAGGTCTCCCGCAATGATGTCGCGGATGGCGTTTGTCATCGCCATGCCGGGCACCAAATTCATAAAGACGCCGATGATAATGCGGTCGTGATGCTGCCCGAGCCCCAGCGCAACGGCGGCCAGCGCGATGAACGCGCCGAGCGCGCTGCCGGCGATGTAGGTAAAGAATGAGTTCGTGTGGGCTTTTTCCATCCCGCGGGTAAGAAGCTTGACCAGCACGGCAGCCGGGATGGAACAAATGGCGTCTGCGAGGGAGCCGTTGAACAGCAGCGTGAACGCAAACGCGACGAGCGCGCTGCCGAAGACCTGCCATAAAAATGGGAAAAACGCCCGGTGGTTAATCTCGTCCAGCTCGCGCCGTACCTGCGAGAGCGGCGGCGTCGTACTGCACACGCGGCGGCAAAGGTCGTTGAGCGCGGCGATGCGGTCAAAATTCGCGCCGCGTGGAGAAACGCGCTTGGTCTTGGTGAACGTGCGGCCCTCCCCGGCGGAAATGCTGGAAAAAATACAACTCGGGATGACGAAAACTTCGCCCTTTTCGCCGTAGGCGGCGTAGAGCAGGTTCATCGATTCCTCTACGCGGTAAATTTCCGCGCCGTTTTCCAGCAGGGAAGCGCCCAGCGCCGTCACCGTGCTGAGCAATTCCTCGTGATCCATTCCCCGGCCCTCCCTTTGCAAAGGCGTTTCGATGAGTCCTTATACGACGGACAAATCCTGCGTATGGTCTTCCTGTCGCAGTCATTATTATATCATGAAGAGCGTGGGAGGGGAAGAGAAAAGCAGGCGTTTTTCAAAAAATAGGCGGCGGGCGAAAAGACCGAAAAAGGACCCAGGGATCTTTCTAAATCCCCGGGTCCTTCAGTTTACGCAAAAAGATTAATACGCCTTGCCCCAATACACCATCGTTTTGGCTTTTTTGCCACAGCAAACGCAGGCGCCGGAAAGTTCCTCCTGTTCAAACGGCATGCAGCGGGAAGAGACGCCGGCCACTTCCTTCAGCTTTTCTTCGCAGGCGGCGTCGCCGCACCACATCGCTTTGATAAAGCCGGGCTTTTCGTCCGCAATCTCTTTGAGTTCTTCGAGCGTCGTGGCCGTGTAGGTCATGCTCTCGCGGCGTGCGAGCGCGCGCTCGTAAATGCCGCGGCGCACTTCTTCCAGCTGTTCCGCGACGGCC
Organism: uncultured Clostridia bacterium; assembly: GCA_944380775.1. Classification (GTDB taxonomy): domain Bacteria; phylum Bacillota; class Clostridia; order Oscillospirales; family Acutalibacteraceae; genus CALWKP01. Next base: position 25,695 of record CALWIP010000048.1, read on the forward strand.
TGCTCCAGGGTTTCCAGCGGGACGAACACCTTCTGGCGGTCATGGCGGCGCACCAGGACGCACTGGCCTTTTTCCAGGTCTTTGGGGCCAATCTCCAGGCGGAGCGGCACGCCCTTCATCTCATACTGGGCAAATTTCCAGCCGGGGCTTTGGTCCCCGCTGTCCAGCAGGACGCGCACGCCGGCCTTTTTGAGGCGCTCTTGCAGGGCGGCTGCCTGTTCCAGCACGCCGCCTTTGTGCATGGCGATGGGGACGATGGCGACCTGTACCGGCGCGACGGCGGGCGGCAGCACCAGGCCGTCGTTGTCGCCGTGCGTCATAATGATCCCGCCGATGATGCGCGTGCTCATGCCCCAAGAGGTCTGGTGGGGATGGCGCGGCTTGTTTTCCCGATCCTGGAACGTGATGTCGAACGCTTTGGCAAAGCCGTCGCCAAAATAATGGCTGGTGCCTGCCTGCAGCGCCTTCCCGTCGTGCATCATGGCTTCAATGGTGTAGGTCGCCTCCGCACCGGCAAATTTTTCCTTGTCGGTCTTGCGGCCCTTGATGACCGGGATGGCCAGGTCGTTTTCACAGAAGTCGGCGTAAACCTTGAGCATCTGTTCGGTCTCGGCTTTTGCCTCCTCCGGGGTTTCATGCAGGGTGTGGCCTTCCTGCCAGTGGAACTCCACCGAGCGCAGGAACGGCCGCGTGGTCTTCTCCCAGCGCACGACGCTGCACCACTGGTTGTACAGCTTGGGCAGGTCGCGCCAGGAATGCACAATGCGGGCGTAGTGGTCGCAGAACAGCGTCTCCGAGGTGGGGCGCACGCACAGCCGCTCCGGCAGCTCTTCCGTGCCGCCGTGGGTTACCCATGCAACCTCAGGCGCAAAGCCCTCCACATGGTCCTTCTCTTTTTGCAGCAGGCTCTCCGGGATAAACATCGGCATGGAAACGTTCACATGCCCCAGCTCTTTGAAGCGGCGGTCCAAAAGATCGTGGATATTCTCCCAAATCGCGTAGCCGTAAGGTTCAATCACCATGCAACCGCGCACGCTGGAATAATCCATCAATTCCGCTTTTTTGACGATATCGGTGTACCACTTGGCGAAATCCTCCTCCATGGGGGTGATCGCCTCTACCATTTTTTTCTGTTCTGCCATAATGTTCCTCTTTCGTCCGCCCGCCCGCGGGGCGGGATTTATTCTTTGTTTTTCGTGGTCTTATTTAAGATCAGGATGACCAGGGCGATGAGCAGCATCACAACGAAGATGCCAATCATGCCCTTGCCCATCAATTCCAGCGAGCTCCAGAGGTCTTCGCTCTGCACGTCGCCCAATACGCTGCGGAACAACACCGTCAAAGTCATCAGGTCCATCTTCTGCCCCTCCTTACATCATGCCCAAGCTCTGTGCAAACGAGAGGATAATGCCGCCCGCCACGACCGAGCCGATCTGGCCGGCCACGTTGGCGCCTACCGCGTGCATGAGCAAGTGGTTCTGGTTGTCCTCCTTGAGGGCCATCTTCTGGATGACGCGCGCCGACATGGGGAACGCCGAGATGCCTGCGCCGCCGACCATCGGGTTGATCTTGCGGTCCTTCGGCAAGAAGAGGTTGAGCAGCTTGGCGAAGAGTACGCCGCCAATGGTGTCAAAGATGAACGCTACCAGGCCCAGCGCCATGACGAGCAGCGTGCCCCAGTTGAGGAACTGGTCCGCCTGCATCTGGAAGGCGATGGTGATGCCGAGGAAGATGGTAATCAAATTGGCCAGCGGGCCTTGCGCGGTCTGCGAAAGGCTCTCCAGGCGGCCGCATTCGCGGATGAGGTTGCCGAACATCAAAAAGCCGACAAGCTGCGCCGACTGCGGCGAGATCAAGCCCGCGATGAGCGTGACGATGATGGGGAACAGGATTTTCGTCGTGCGGGAAACAGAGGCCGGGTTGTACGGCATGCGGATCATCCGCTCTTTCTTGGTCGTCACCAGTTTGATGGCGAACGGCTGGATGATCGGTACCAGCGCCATGTAGGAATAAGCCGCCACGGCGATGGCGCCCATGTAGGCGCTGTTCAGCACGCGGGAAACATAGATGGCCGTCGGGCCGTCCGCCGCGCCGATGACGCCGGCGCTCATAGCATCCACCAGCGGGAAGCCGAGCAGCACCGCTACCGTTACGGTGAGGAAAATGCCGAACTGCGCCGCGCCGCCAAAGAGCAGCATTTTCGGGTTGGAAAGCAGCGGGCCAAAGTCGATCATCGCGCCGATGCCTACAAACAGCAGCAGCGGGAAGGCTTCCGACGCTTCGATGCCGACTTCAAAAAGCCAGGAGACAATGCCGGTGCTGCTCTCGTCGCCGATGACGCCCGGCAGCGGGAGGTTGACCAGGATGGCGCCGAAACCCATCGGCAGAAGCAGAGCGGGTTCATAATTCTTCTTGATGGCAAGCCAGATCAGGACGCCGCCGATCAACCACATGACCAGCACGTTCGGGTTCTCCGCGACATACTGGACGCCATCTGTCAAAAAGCTGAATTCATTCAACAGATTTGACTCTCCTTTTCTTTTGGATTTTCCTTTCTCTTCCCTGCGCCCGCCCGGATGCCCCGGCGGGATACGCCTCCAGGACTTGGAAAGCATACAGCTTTATTATATCGGCTGCGGGCGCGTTTTTCAAGAAAAAAATCCGCTGCTCGCACAGCGGATTTATCCGGGCCGTTGGGAGCGGCTCTCTCAGGAATTTTCCTCGATATATTTGACGAGCTCACCGACCGTTTTGATGTTCTCGACTTCCCCGTCCGGGATCTCGATCTCGAATTCATCCTCGATGGACATCAAAAGATCCACCACGTCCAAGGAATCGGCGCCGAGGTCTTCGGCAATCTTCGTGTCAAGGGTGATGGTATCCTCTTCCACATCGAACTGCTCGCTCAGGATCGCCTTTACCTTCTCAAAAACCATTCTTTCTTTCCTCCTCTGAAATTCTGCACGAACGCGCATGGTTTGTACGGAACGACCGCCGCCACCGCAGTCCCGGTGGACAAGCGGCGTCGCCTGTGGTACAATTCCTATATCCACATCTTATTAGCAATCGCCCGCTTTGTCAATATGCAATTTACATTTTTTTACGCGGCCGGGGAAAAAGGCTGCCCGGGCCGGCCTGGCTTCGGGCGCAGGGCGGGACCCCGGCGGGCGCGGGGAAAGGGAGATCAGGATGAAACAATATGCAGTCGTCGGGCATCCGGTCGGCCACACGATGTCGCCGTTTTTGCACGGGCGGCTTTTTGCGCTGGACGGCGTGGAGGCGTCTTACCGCGCGCTGGATTTGCCGGACCTGGAGGATCCGCAGGCGCAGGAGACGCTCGCCGCGCTGGACGGGTACAATGTGACAATCCCCTACAAGCAAGCGGTCATCCCGCTTTTGCAGCGCCTGGACGAAAAGGCGTGCCGCTTTGGCTCGGTGAACACGGTGAAGAACGAGGGCGGGCATTCCTGCGGCTACACGACGGACGGCGCGGGCTTCCGCTACGCGGTGGACGCGGCGGGAGTGGGGCTCTCCGGCCGGTGCGTGCTGCTGGGCAGCGGCGGCGCGGCGCGCGCGCTGGCGTTTGAAGTGTTAGACGCCCGCGGCGCCTTGACTCTCGCGGTGCGGGACCCCAGTTACCCCAAGGGGCGCGCGCTGGCGGGGGAGCTGCTCTCCCGCGTGCCGGGCGCGCAGGTGGACTGCGTGAGCTTTTCGGAACTGGAGGCGTCGCAGGCGGGCTACGACTTGCTTATCAACGCGACGCCGGTGGGCATGTACCCGCACGACGGCGTTTCCCCGGTGAGCGAAGCGGTGGTGCGCCGCTGCGCCGCCGTGTTTGACGCGGTGTACAACCCGGCGCAGACCCGCCTGCTGGCGTACGCCGCGCAGAACGGCGTCAAGGCGATTGGCGGCATGGCGATGCTGGTAGGGCAGGCCGCCGCCGCCCATGCGGTTTGGAACGGCGCGTCCTACCGCCCGGCGCAGCTGGAGGCGCTTTGCCGCGAAGCCGCCCAAGAGATGGAGCGGCTTTTCCCGCGCAAAAAGAGCGTGGTGCTCTGCGGCTTCATGGGCAGCGGGAAGACCACCGTGGGCCGCTGCCTGGCGGAACTTTCCGGCCGGGAATTTTTAGACCTGGACCGCTACATCGAGGAACGCGCGGGGATGGAGATCCGCACGATCTTCGAGACGATGGGCGAGGGCGCGTTCCGCGAGATGGAGGCGCAGGCGGCGCGGGAGCTCTCCGGCCGCGCGGGGCTGGTCATCGCCGCGGGCGGCGGCACGCTGCTTTCGGAACAGAACTGCGAGGCGCTGCGCAAAAATGCGGCCATCGTCCTGCTGGACGTCTCCGCCGCCGCGCTGAAGGAACGCCTGCGGCGCGACACGGCGCGCCCGCTGCTCAACGGCCCCGGCGGCCGCAACGAGACCATCGACCGCCTGCTCGCCGAGCGGATGCCGCGCTACCGCGCCGCCGCGGACCTCGTGGTGGACGCAAACCTGCCGCCGCGCCCGGTTGCGCGCCGCGTGCTGGAGGCTTTGGGAGAATAGCCGCCCGGCGGCGCATCCCGCCGTTTTTTCGTGTTCCCCTTGACAAATCCTGTGGAATTCGCTATAGTAAAACACGAAGAGATCCAAGGAGGATTTTGCAATGAGCCAAATTTCCCGTCGATTTACCGGTTTTGCGGTCCCCTGCTTTTTTGCGTGGGGCTTTTTCGCATGCCATCAAACCGGCTGTCGGCGCTCTTGCAGATGAGATCCCTGTGGATTTTGATGATTATCGAGAAGAATCTTTGGGATGAAAGAACAGCGGGGCCGGTCGCGGTCCCGCTGTTTTTCTTTTCCCACCAGAAGCGGAGGAACAGACCATGATCATCGTACTCAAACCGGAGTGCAGCCAGGAGCAGCTCAAACGTTTCACAGACACGCTCACCCAGCGCCACGACGTGAAGGTGAACACCTGGGTCGGGACGCAGAGCACCGTCCTCGGCCTCATCGGCGACACGTCTGCCATTGACATCGACTACATTGCCGCGCAGGATTTCGTCGAAAGCGTCAAGCGCGTGCAGGAGCCGTACAAAAAGGCGAACCGGAAGTTCCATCCCGACGACACGGTCATTACGCTGCCGGGCGGGCAGACCATCGGCGGGGGAGGCCTCGCGCTGATGGCGGGGCCCTGCTCGGTGGAGAGCGAGGCTCAGATTTGCGGCGTGGCAGAGCGTGTGAAAAAGGCGGGGGCGCAGTTCCTGCGCGGCGGCGCGTTCAAGCCGCGGACGAGCCCGTACGCCTTCCAGGGTATGAAGGCGGAGGGCCTTGCCCTGCTCAGCGAGGCGAAGAAAATGACCGGCCTGCCAATTGTCACCGAAATCATGCGGGTTTCCCATTTGGATTTGTTCGAGGATGTCGACATCATCCAGGTTGGCGCGCGGAATATGCAGAATTTTGAGCTCCTCAAGGAATTGGGCAAGATTGACAAGCCGGTTTTGCTCAAGCGCGGCCTGTGCAGCACCATTGAAGAATTGTTAATGAGCGCCGAATATATCATGGCGGGCGGCAACGAACGCGTCATCCTCTGTGAACGCGGCATCCGCACCTATGAGACGTACACCCGCAATACGCTGGATATTTCTGCGGTGCCAATCCTCAAAAAGCTTTCCCACCTGCCGGTGGTTGTGGACCCGAGCCATGCCTCCGGCATCGCCTGGCTGGTGGAGCCGCTGGCGCTGGCGGCGGTAGCAGCCGGCGCGGACGGCCTCATCATCGAGGTGCACAACGACCCGAGCCACGCGCTCTCCGACGGCGCGCAGTCGCTCACGCCGGATCAATTCGACCAAGTTGCGAAAAAGGTCTTCCAGGCGGCCAAGGCTTTCGGGAGGGATGTGGCGTAACATGGCGGAACGCGTCGTTGTCGTAGGCTTGGGCCTGATCGGCGGCTCCCTGGCCAAAGCGCTCACCGGGCGGGCCGGCTGTACGGTGCTGGGGATCGACCAAAACCCCGCGGTGGTGGAAAAGGCCGTGGCCTGCGGGGCCATCGCGCGGGAAGCGGATGCGGCGGACCTGCGGGACGCCGATGTGCTCTACCTCTGCCTTTACCCGCAGGCTACCATTGATTTTGTCCGCGCGCACGGCGCGGAGATCGGCAGGCAGTGCGTCGTCACCGACACCTGCGGCGTCAAAAGCGCGGTCTGCCCGGCGCTGCAAGCGCTTTCCGCAGAATACGGTTTCCCGTTTGTGGGCGGGCACCCGATGGCGGGCAAAGAGAAAAACGGGTTTGACGTGAGCGAGGCCGCGCTGTTCGACGGCGCGAGCTACCTGCTCACGCCGTGCGGCGCGCCGGAGGCGGCCGTGGAGACGCTGCGCGGCCTCGCGGTGCGCATGGGTTTCGGCGGCGTGGTGGTCACAACGCCGGAGCACCACGACGAGATGATCGCCTACACTTCGCAGGTGCCGCACATCCTGGCGTGCGCCTATGTGCTCAGCCCGCGCTGCCTGGAACACCGGGGGTATTCGGCGGGCAGCTACCGCGATGTTTCGCGCGTCGCGCGGATTAATGAACAACTTTGGACAGAATTATTCCTGGATAACGGCGCGGCGCTTTCCCGCGAATTGGGGACGCTGGCAGAACACCTCGCGCAGCTCAAGCGCGCCGTGGACCAAAAGGATGCGGAAACCCTGCGCCGTTTGCTGCGGCAGGGCCGCGAACGGAAGGAGAGCATGGGAGAATGACACAACTGCAAGTGAACACCTCGCGGCCATACCGCATCGCGGTGGAAAACGGCAGCCTCCCGCGCTTGGGGGCGTTTGCGCAGGAGGTCTTCCGGCCTGGCGCGCGGGCCATGCTGGTGGGGGACAGCAACGTGCTGCCGCTCTACGGGGAGGCGGCGCGCCGCTCGCTGGAAGAAGCGGGCTTTTCCTGCGCGCGCTTTTCTTTTCCGGCGGGGGAGGCGTCGAAACAGCTTTCCACCGTACAGGCGCTCTACGGCGCGCTGGCGGAGCATGCGTTTACGCGCAGCGACTTCCTCGTGGCGCTCGGCGGCGGCGTGACGGGGGACCTGACCGGATTTGCCGCCGCCACTTATTTGCGCGGGGTCGGCTTTTTACAGGTCCCCACGTCGCTGCTCGCGCAGATCGATTCCTCCGTTGGCGGGAAGACCGGCGTCGACCTGCCGCAGGGAAAAAACCTGGTGGGCGCGTTTCACCAGCCGCGCTTCGTGCTCATTGACCCGCAGGTGCTCTCCACACTGCCGCCGCGTTTCTTTGCGGACGGCATGGGAGAAGCGGTCAAATACGGATGCATCCGCGACCGCGCGCTATTCGAGGAGATCGCCTCCCACCCGGTGCGCGAGGATCCGGAGCGCCTGCGCAGGATGATCTACCGCTGTGTGGACTGCAAGCGGGAGATCGTCGAGCGGGACGAATATGACACCGGCGAGCGGATGCTGCTGAATTTTGGCCATACGCTCGGCCATGCGCTGGAAAAGCTGCATGGATTTTCCGGCTTGACACACGGCGGAGCCGTGGGGGTCGGCATGGTGTGGATTTCCCGGGCGGGGGAGCGAGCCGGCCTAACCGAGCCGGGGACGGCGGCGCGCATTGCGGCCGCGTTGGAGCGCTGCGGCCTCCCCACCGGGGACAGCGCGCCGCTGCCGCAGGTGTTGGAGGCGACCCGGCTGGACAAAAAGAGCCGGGACGGCGTTTTGAACCTGGTTTTGTTGCGCCGCATCGGCGAGGCGTTTGTCCACCCGGTGCCGCGCAGCGAAGTCGAGGCGTTTTTGGAGGGATGCAACCATGCGTGAGGTGACGGTTTTCCCTTCCCGGTTGTGCGGGGAGGTCGAAGTCCCGCCGTCCAAGAGCGCAGCGCACCGGGCGATGTTCTGTGCGGCGCTGGCGGAGGGCCGCAGCGTGCTGCGGAAGATTGCCCCGTCTGACGATATGCTTGCGACGCTCGGCGCTGTGCGCGCCATCGGGAGAAGCGCGGCCTTGTCGGGCGATACGCTGGAAATTTCCGGCCCCTGCGCCGCGCCGTCCGCCGCTGCGGTGGACTGCCGGGAATCCGGCTCGACGCTGCGCTTTTTAATCCCCGTGTTGGGCGCGCTCGGCATCCCTGCGGAGCTGACGGGCCGGGGGCGGCTGCCGCAGCGGCCGATTGGCTGCTACCTCGACTGCCTGCCGCCGCACGGCCTGCGGATGGAGACGGCGGGAGGCTTGCCGCTGCGCCTGAGCGGGAAGCTGACGCCTGGGGAATATGCGCTGCCGGGCAATATCAGCTCGCAATTCCTCACCGGATTGCTGTTGGCGCTGCCGCTGCTCGGCGGGGACAGCGTGCTGCGGCTCACCACGCCGCTGGAATCCGCCGGCTATGTCGATATGACGCTGGATGTGATGCGCGCGTTCGGCGTGCAGGCAGAGGCCGTCCCCGGCGGCTGGAAGATCCCCGGCGGGCAGCGCTACCGCGCAAGGGAGTATGCCGTGGAGGGAGACTGGTCGCAGGCGGCGTTTTTCCTCGAGGCGGCGGCGCTCGGCGGGGAGATCACGCTGCGCGGCCTGCGCCCGGATTCCACGCAGGGAGACCGCGCCGCGCTGGGGCTGTTTTCCCGCTGGGGCGTGCGCGCCGGTTGGGAAGGCGGCAGGCTTTCGGCGGCGCCGGGGACGTGGAGGGAACTCTCTGTCGACGCTTCCCAAATCCCGGACCTTGTTCCGGCCCTTGCGGCAACGGCGGCGCGCGCGCCGGGCAGAACCCGCATTTACAACGCGGGACGGCTGCGCTTAAAAGAAAGCGACCGCTTGCGCGCAATGGCGCAGGGCCTCGCCGCGCTCGGCGTTCCGGTGGAGGAAGGCCCCGACAGCCTGGAGATTACCGGCGGCCCGGTGCGCGGCGGCAAAGTGGAAGGCTTCCACGACCACCGCATCGTCATGGCGTTTGCCGTCCTGGCGTGTGCCGCCGAAGGGCCGGTGCAAATCACAGACGCGGAAAGCGTTTCAAAATCATACCCCGCCTTTTGGGCGGACCTGAAACGGATGGGAGGGAACATCGATGGGCTCGACTTGGGGTGAAGCAATCCGGGTTTCTATCTTCGGCGAAAGCCACGGGGGCGGCGTCGGCGTAGTAATCGACAACCTCCCCGCGGGCGAAGCGCTCGACTGGGACGCCGTGCTGGTGCAGATGGCGCGCCGCGCGCCGGGGCGGGACCGCTCCAGCACCCCGCGGAAAGAGGCGGATTTGCCGGAGATCCTCTCCGGCGTTTGGGAGGAGCGCACGACGGGCGCGCCGCTTTGCGCGCTGATCCGCAACACGAATACCCGCTCGCAGGATTATGAAGCGCTGCGCCGGTTCCCGCGCCCGGGCCATTCGGATTACCCGGGCTTCATCCGCTACGGCGGTTATAACGACATCCGCGGCGGAGGGCATTTTTCCGGGCGGCTCACGGCGCCGCTCGTTTTTGCCGGGGCGGTTTGCCGCCAGATTTTGGAGCGCCGCGGCGTGAAGATCGGCGGGCATATCGCGGAGATCCACGGCGTGCGGGATGCAGACTGGAACCCGGCAGATATTCCCGGGGAATTGCTCGAGAGGCTTTCTTCCGCCTATTTCCCGTTGATCGACCCTGAGCGCGAGGACGCGATGCGCGCGGAGATTGAACAGGCGCGCCTGGAGCAGGACAGCGTGGGCGGCGTGGTGGAATGCGCCGTGCTTGGCCTGCCGGCCGGCATTGGCTCGCCGATGTTCGGGGGGGTAGAAAACGTGCTTTCTTCCGTTCTGTTCGGCGTCCCGGCTGTCAAGGGTGTGGAATTCGGCGCAGGTTTCGGCGCCGCTTCGCTGCGCGGCAGCGAAGATAACGACGCTTATTATGTAGAAAACGGCGGCGTCAAAACGCGCACGAATCACAGCGGCGGCATTTTGGGGGGCATCACCACGGGGATGCCGGTCGTATTCCGGGCGGCGGTGAAGCCGACCTCGTCCATTGCGCGGGAACAGGACACGGTGGACCTGGAGACCATGCGCGACGCAAAGCTGAGCGTGCACGGCCGGCACGACCCGTGCATTGTGCCGCGCGCGGTGCCGGTGCTGGAGGCGGCCGCGGCCATCGGCGTGGTCAACCTGCTGGCGGAAAGGGGAAAACTATGACTTTAGAAGAGATCCGCCGGGAAATCGACGGAATCGACGCGCAGCTTCTGCCGCTGTTGCAGCGGCGGATGGACTGCGCCAAACAGGTGGCGGATTACAAAGCTGCGCACGGCCTGCCGGTGTTCAACGCGGCGCGCGAAGAGCAGATCTTAGAGCGCGTGGCCGCTCAGGCCGGCGAATACAGCGGGGAAGCGCGCCTGTTCTACGCTACGCTGATGGAGATGAGTCGCGCGCTGCAGCACCGCCGGATGCAGGACAGCCGCGCGCTGCGTGAGGAGATTGCCGCCGCGCCGCGGGAGTTGCCGCCGGTGCGCCGCGTCGCCTGTCAAGGCGCGGCCGGCGCTTATTCGCACGAGGCGGCTTTGCGCTTGTTCCCACAGGCGGAGCCGTGCTTCTACGCTTCCTTCGGCGACGTGGTGCGCGCCGTGGAGGCAGGCGACGTGGACCTCGGCCTATTGCCGGTGGAAAATTCCTCCGCCGGGTCGGTCAGCGAGGTGTACGGTCTGATTTTGGAGCACCGCTTTTTCATCGCTGCGGCGACAACGCTGCGCGTGCGCCATTGCCTGGCCGCCCCGCCTTCCGCGGACCCCGCGCGCATCCGGGATGTGTATTCCCACCGGCAGGCGCTGGCGCAGTGCAGCCAATTTTTGGCGCGGCACGGCTACGTCCCGCAGCCGTATTCCAACACGGCGGCCGCGGCCAAAATGGCGGCGGAGCGCGGCGGGGACCTGGCGGTCATCTGCTCGGAGCAGGCTGCGGAAACGCACGGCCTGTGTATTTTGGAGCGGGAGATCCAGAACAGCAGCGGCAACCGCACGCGGTTCATCGCGATCAGCCGCACGCTAACCATCCCGGACGACGCGCAGAAGATCAGTCTCTGCTTTTCCCTGCCGCACACCACCGGTTCGCTCTACCATGTGCTGGCGCGCTTTGCGGTGGCGGGCCTCAATCTCACCAAGATCGAATCCCGCCCCATTTCCAGCGAAGGGCGGTTATTCGAATACGATTTTTACCTGGATTTTACCGGGAACCTCCGCGAAGAGCCGACGTTGGAATTCATCGCCTCGCTTCAGGAGGAGCTGCCGGATTTCTCTTTCCTCGGGAACTACCGGGAACAGGAGGAACCGGCGGAAGCGCTGCAATTCCAAAAGGTTGCGCCGCCGCGGCAGATTGAAACGCTGGCTGCCCTGGCCTCGAAGATTTGGCACGAGCATTACACGCCGCTGCTCGGGGCGGCGCAGGTGGATTATATGGTGGAAAAATTCCAGTCCGCGCCCGCGCTGGCGCATCAAATGGAACACGAGGGCTACACCTATTACCTCCTGCTGCTCGACGGCGTGCCGGCCGGCTTTATGGGCTTCCGGCCGGAGCCGGGGAAGATGTTCCTCAGCAAGCTGTATGTGGACCGGCCATACCGCAGGCGGCATTTGGCCGCGCGCGCCCTGGCTTTTTTGCGGGAGATCTGCCGCGGGCAGGGCCTGACGGAGATCTACCTCACAGTGAACCGGCACAACGGCGGCTCCATCGCCGCCTACCGCAAGCTGGGGTTCTCTGTGGCGCGCGAGGAAAAGGCGGATATCGGCAACGGATTTTATATGGACGATTACATCATGTCCCTTGACGTGTGAGCGCAAAAAAGCGGCCCGTACCGGAAACCCGGCGCGGGCCGCTTGGTTTATTTTCTACTGTTCCCTGTGCGGGGGGCTCAACACCCGGCCGCGCGCTCCAGCGCTTCCAGCACGCCGGGGTAGTCCGGCGGGGTCACGAGCAGCGCGATCTCCGTGTCGGAGGTAGAGATCAGCCGCAGGTCTGCCTGCACGGAGGCGGCGGCGCGGAACACCTTGGCGGCGATGCCCGGCGTGTTGCGCATCCGTTCGTCGGAGACCGTGACTTTGATGTTCCCACTGCTCACTGTCGGGCGGATGCCGCTGGTTTCCCGCAGTGAAGCGGTGAAGCTGAGGATTTTGCCGAGGTCGTCGTCGGAGATGGTGAACGAAAGGCCGGAGAGCGCGCCCTGCGCAGGCGCGAGCGAAATCATATCGATGTTCACGCCGAGCGCGGCGATCTTCTCCAGCAGTTCCGAGAGGTAGCCGATCTCCGTGGGGCAGTGGTGCAGCGTGACGAGCGTGATGTCTGTAATGGCGGTGACTTCCGCGCCGTTTTTCATCCTGTTCCCTCCTATCGCAGCAGGTCCGACATGTCGTACAGGCCCGCCGGTTTGCCTGCAAGGTAGGCCGCGGCGTTCAGCGCGCCGTTGGCGAACACTTCCTTGGATTGCGCAGAGTGCGAGAGCGCCAGCACCTCTTGCGGCCCGGCGAAGATCACCTCGTGTTCCCCGACGATGGTGCCGCCGCGCACCGAATGGATGCCAATTTCCGCAGGATCCCGTTTTTTGCGCTGGGAATGCCGGTCGTATTGATAATGCATCGGGTGGTCCATCACGCCGGAAATGCCGTCGGCAATCATCAGCGCGGTCCCGCTTGGCGCGTCGATCTTTTGGTTATGGTGTTTTTCCACAATCTCAATGTCGAACGAAGGCCCCAACACCTGCGCCGCTTTTTTTGAGAGCTCGATTAACAGGTTGATGCCGAGGGACATATTGCGCGAATAAAAAACCGCCAGCCGCTGCGACGCGCGCCGGATCTCATCCACCTGCTCCGCCGTATAGCCGGTGGTGCAGAGGACCGCCGGGATGCCGCGCTGCTGCGCGAACGCAAGCAGCGGGGAAAGCAGCGACGGGTGGGAGAAATCCACCAGGACGTCGGCGTCCTCCCGCACTTCTGCGGGGGAAGCGTACACGGGGAAGCGCCCGTTTTCCTCTGCGCGCAGGTCGATGCCCGCCACGACGGCGCAGCCGTCCCGCAGGCCGGCGCGGGCGGTGATTACACGGCCCATCGCCCCGCAGCATCCGCTTACAATCATTTTTATCATGTTTTTTCGCTCCTGTTTCTTCCGGCAGCCGTCCGGCGGCCGGGTTCCTGGAATGGGGGGAGTTACCCGGCCAAAAGGTCGTATTGCCGGAGTACCGCGTCAAGCGCGGCCTGGTTCGATTCGGAGAGTTCGACCAGCGGCAGGCGGCAGGTCCCGGCGGGATAGCCCATGCGGTTGAGCGCATATTTGACAGGGATGGGGTTCACGTCGCAGAACAGCGCGTTCATCAGCGGGAGGTAATGGAAAAACGCCTCGCGGCAGCCGGCGAGGTCGCCGCTGAGGAATTTGGCGCAGATGCCGTGCATTTCTTTCGGGCAGATATTCGCGAAAACGGAGATGACGCCTTTGCCGCCCAGCGCCATCAGCGGGAGTGTCTGGTCGTCGTTCCCGGAGTAGACCGCCAGGCCGTCCCCACACAGCGCCATGGTTTTGGCGGCGGCGGAGAGGTCCCCGTTGGCTTCCTTCGTCGCAGCAATGTTCGGGTGGCGCGACAGCTCGAGGTACGTTTCCGGCTTGATATTGCAGCCGGTGCGCGAAGGCACATTGTATACGATGAGCGGGATGTCCACCGCGTCGGCGATGGTGGTGAAATGCCGAACCAAACCCGCCTGCGAGGTCTTATTGTAATAGGGCGTCACGCTCAGCAGCGCGTCTGCGCCGCTGGACTCCGCTTCTTTCGAAAGCTCCACTGCGTAAGCGGTGTCGTTGCTGCCCGCCCCGGCGATGACCGGGACGCGGCCCGCCGTTCTTTTTACCGTGTAGTCGAGGACGCGGCAGTGCTCCTCGTGGTTCAGCGTGGCGGATTCGCCGGTTGTGCCGCAGGAAATAATCGCGTCGGTGCCGTTTGCAATTTGGAATTCAATGAGTTCGCCCAGCGCGTCGAAATCGACGCTGCCGTCTTGGCGCATCGGGGTCACAATCGCAACGCCGGAGCCTTGGAAAATAGTCGGTTTCATCGGTACAAAGCCTCCTTTTATCCTTTCGGGGAAAGATATCCCTTCGCGCAGAGCAGCTCCGCCATCAAAATGGCGCCGCCGGCTGCGCCGCGCAGCGTGTTGTGGGAAAGGCAGACGAATTTGATGTCATATTGGGTGTCGGGGCGCAGGCGGCCAATCGAGACGGCCATCCCGTTCTCCAGGTTGCGGTCAAGCTTCGGCTGCGGCCGGTCCGCCTCGCGGAAATAGTGGAGGAATTGGCGCGGGGCGCTGGGCAGCGCGAGCTCTTGCGCTTCGCCGCGGTACGTTTCCCAGCGGCGGATGATCTCCTCCAGCGGGACCTTGCGTTCCAACGACGCGAACACGGCGGCCGTGTGGCCGTCGGAAACTGGGACGCGCAGGCACTGCGCGGTAATGCTGGGGGAAACCGCGTTGACAATGCGGCCGTCTTCCACGCGCCCCCAAATCTTCATCGGCTCTTGCTCTGATTTTTCCTCTTCCCCGCCAATGTAGGGGATCATGTTATCCAAGATCTCAGGGAAGGTTTCAAATGTCTTACCCGCGCCGGAGATCGCCTGGTAGGTGCATGCGAGCACACGCGTGACGCCGAGGTCCATCAGCGGGTGGATGGCGGGGACATAGCTTTGCAGCGAGCAGTTAGATTTCACCGCGATGAACCCGCGCTTGGTTCCGAGCCGCCGCCGCTGCGCGGGGATGACCTCTGCGTGCGCCGCGTTGATCTCCGGAATCAGCATGGGGACGTCCGGCGTGGCGCGGTGCGCGCTGTTGTTGGACATGACGGGGCATTCCGCCTTGGCGTACGCTTCTTCCAGCGCGCGGATCTCTTCTTTTTTCATGTCGACGGCGCAAAAAACAAAATCAACCTGTGCGGCGATCTTTTCCACGTCGGCAGACGCGTCCAGCACGACCATCCGTTTGAGGGATTCCGGAATCGGCGTGGCCATGGCCCAGCGGGGGCCGGCGGCCTCTTCGTAGGTTTTCCCCGCGGAGCGGGAGCTGGCCGCTAAAGCCGCCACATGAAACCACGGGTGGTGTTCCAGCAGGGTGGCAAAACGCTGGCCGACCATGCCGGTGGCGCCAATGATGCCGACTTGATAGGTTTGCATGGGAGAGAGCCTCCTTTTTCTTTGGAAAAAATGAGAAGAAAAAAGCCGGGCAAAGCCGGCTACCAGAATCATGCTTTTGCGGGGGTTCCCCCGCGTGTTCCCGATAGCCCTCCACCGCCCGAGGGCGGTGACAGTGGCATGGCTGCTTCGCCATACCCCCAGGCAGGCGCTTGCCAGACGCCCCCTTCGGCGGCTTCCCCTTTCACAAGCTTTTTGCGGCGTGGCAGCCTGGCACCTGTTACTCTTGAAAGACGCGGCCTCTATCTCCTTTTAGTTCATTGTTATCATATCACGACTTGTTATTGCTTGTCAATTCCTTTATAATAAAAGGAAAAAGCGATCCGATAGAGGAGAATCAAATGGTGCGAGAATGGAAGACCAAAGACTTTGATTACGAATTGCCAAAGGAATTGATTGCTCAGACGCCGGTGGAGCCGCGCGACGCCTCCCGGCTGATGGTGCTGGACAAAGAAACCGGCGCGGTTGCGCACCGGCATTTTCGCGACATCACCGAGTACCTGCGGCCGGGCGACTGCCTCATTCTGAATGATTCGCGCGTGCTGCCTGCGCGGCTGTATGGCGTCAAGGAGGGCACCGGCGCGCATGTGGAGTTTTTGCTGCTCACCTGCCAGGGGGGCAACGTCTGGGAGGCGCTTGCAAAGCCGGGCAAACGCGCAAAGGAGGGCGCGGTGTTCCAATTTGGCGGCGGCCTGCTGCGCGCCGAAGTCGTTGCCGTGAAGGACGACGGGAACCGCGTGCTGCAATTTACATGTGACGGCGAGTTCTATTCGGTGTTGGACCGCGTGGGGCAGATGCCGCTGCCGCCGTATATCACGGAAAAATTACAGGACCGCGAACGCTACCAGACGGTGTATTCCCGCGAGCTCGGCTCGGCGGCCGCGCCGACGGCGGGCCTCCATTTCACGCCGGAACTTTTGGAAAAAGTCCGGGCCATGGGCGTCGGGGTCGGTTTTGTGACGCTGCACGTCGGCTTGGGGACGTTCCGCCCAGTCAATGAAGAAGCCATCACGGACCACCGGATGCACTCCGAGCATTATTACCTCCCGGCGGAAACGGCGGACCTCATCCGGCGGACCAAAGAGCGCGGCGGGCGTGTCATTGCGGTAGGTACGACGAGCTGCCGCACGCTGGAATCCGTCGCGGCAAAGGAAGGGGAAATCTGCGAAAGCAGCGGCTGGACGGATATTTTCATCTATCCCGGATTCTCCTTCCGTGTGCTCGACGGGTTGATTACCAATTTTCACTTGCCGGAAAGCACGCTCATCATGCTGGTTTCCGCCCTGGCCGGTTATGACCATATTATGCACGCCTACCGTGTCGCAGTACAGGAGCGCTACCGCTTTTTCAGCTTTGGAGATGCGATGTTCATCACAAGCCTTGAAAAAGATCAGCCTTGAGCGAGCAGCGCCTCGACCTCCTGCGCGCTGGGCAGTGCGCAGATGGACCCCTTGCGCGTGGTGGTGAGGCCGCCTACGGCGTTGGCGTAGCGGACCAGGCCTTCTAATTCGGCGCGGCTGCACGCGGCGAGCGGCTTGCCGAGCCGCAGCAAGCGCGCCAGAAACCCGCCGTTAAAGGCGTCGCCTGCCGCGGTGGTGTCCACCGCGTGGACGCGCGCGGCCGGCTGCTCGACCGTTACGCCGCCCGGGAAAAAGCAGCAGCACCCGTCGGCGCCCAGCGTGAGCAGGAGCGCCTGGAAGCGGTATTCCCGCAGCAGCGCCTGCGCGGCCCGGCGGGGGTCCGGTTCCCCAGTGAGGAAGACGGCCTCTTCCTCCGAGACCTTCACAAGGTCTGCGAGGGGGAGCGCGCGCAGGATGTTTTCGCGCGCCAGGGCGGGGCTGCCCCACAGGTTCAGGCGCAGGTTGGGGTCAAAATAGACCGCCGCGCCTTTTTCCCGCGCGGCTTTCATTGCGCGGAAGCTGGTTTCGCGTGAGTCGCCTTCCGACATCAGCACGGAACTGCAAAAGAAATACGGGCACCCGTCCAGCAGAGAGAGGTCCATTTCGTCAAAGCGGAGCATGGTGTCCGCCCCGTTTTTGCGGTAAAAGCTGAACGAGCGGTCCCCGGTTTCGTCCAGGTGGACAAAGGCGAGCGTGGTTTGGTAGGCGCGGGAAAGGCGCAGGCCTTCTGTGCAGACGCCTTGGGATTCCAGGAACGCCTTGAGCGCGCGCCCAAACGGGTCGTCCCCAACTTTTCCAAGGAACGCCGTGCGCGCGCCGAGCTTTTGCGCCGCGCAGGCGAGATTTGCGGGGCCGCCGCCGGGGTTCCGCTCAAAAACCGGGTTCCCGTTCCCGGAAACGCCCACCGGCGTAAAATCAATGAGTAATTCTCCCAAGGAGACCAAATCAAATCGTCCCATATATCCTCCTTTTGATATCGCGCATGGACGCCGGCGCGTCCCTCTGCGCGATGCTGCGCAGGGTGGCTTGTGATTCCATTGTACCACGCCGGGCGGCGCAATGCGAGGAAAATCGGACGAAGAGCGGATAGAAAATCAGATCCATCAAAACCGGCCCGTACCGCCGCCCGGCAGGGCGGGCCGCAGGAGGCAAACCATGATGACACAGGAGGAAATCCGGGAGCTGGCACAGCTCGCCATGTTGCTGCCGGAGGAAGACGAGCTTGCGTCCCTTGCGCGGGACCTGGAGAAGACGCTCGCGTTTGCGGGCGCTGTGGCCAGCGTCCCGCAGGCGGAAGAAGCGCCGGAGGACGGGTGGCGCTGCCCACTCCGCGAGGATGCGGAAGAGCCCTCGCTGCCGCAGGAGGAGATCCTGCAAAACGCGCCGTCCCGTGCGGACGGCTATTTCCTTTTGGAGGACCGGGGGTGAAAACATGGAACAGGGTGTGATCGCCCGGTTGACACAGCGGCTGACGCGCCGGGATTTTTCCTGCGCAGAATTGACGGAGGCATATTTGCAGGCGGTTCGGGAGGAAAACCCGGTTTTGAACGCTTATGTGCGGGTGACGGAAGACCGTGCGCGCGAAGCGGCCTGCCGTGTGGACGCCCGCTTGGCGCGCGGGGAAACGCTGCGGCCGCTGGAGGGGATCCCGCTTTCCCTTAAGGATAATTTTTCCACCAAGGGGATTGAAACGACCTGCTGTTCCCGTATTTTACAAGGGTATACGCCGGTGTACGACGCGGCCGTTTGGGAAGCGCTGGGCCAAAACGGCGCGGTGCTGCTGGGCAAAACAAATATGGACGAATTCGCCATGGGCTCGTCCTGCCGCACGTCCTGCTACGGCGGCGCGCGGAACCCGCTCGACCCCTTGCGGTCGCCGGGCGGAAGCTCGGGCGGCGCGGCGTCGGCGGTCGCGGCGGGGCTCTGTGCGTATGCCCTCGGGTCCGATTCCGGCGGCTCTGTGCGCCAGCCCGCGTCCTTCTGCGGCGTTGTCGGCCTCAAGCCGACCTACGGCGCGGTTTCCCGCTATGGTCTGGTTGCCTACGCTTCCAGCCTGGACCAGATTGGGCCGGTCGCCGCCTGCGTCGAAGACGCCGCCGCAGTGTTTGATGCAATCTCCGGCCGAGACCCGCGGGATTCCACCTGCCGCGGCGCGGCGGGTCCCACGCTGCCGGGCCTGCGCCGGAGCATCCGGGGCAGGAAAATCGGCTGGGCGCGCGAATGGTTCGAGGGGATCCCGGAGGGGATCTGCGCGGCGCTGGAACGCGCCGCCGGGACATACCGCGCGCTCGGCGCGGAGCTGGTAGAGCTTTCTCTGCCGGAGCTTTCCTACGCGCTGCCCGCTTACCATATCCTGGCCTGCGCGGAAGCGGCTTCCAACCTGGGGCGCTATGACGGCGTGCGTTACGGCGCGCGGGCGCGCGGCGCCAGCGCAAGGGAGGCGGTGTGCCGGGCCCGCAGCGAAGGCTTTGGACGGGAAGTCAAACGGCGCATCCTTCTGGGGACTTATGTGTTGCGCGAAGGCGATGCCGGGCAATATTACCAAAAGGCGCAACAGGCGCGGCGCGCGCTTTCGGCGGCGTTCCGGCGGGCGTTCCGGCAGTGCGGCCTTTTGCTGGCGCCCTCCTCGCCACAGACCGCTTTCCCTATGGACGCGGTCCCGGAGGACCCGGCAAAGGGGTACCAGAGCGACGTCTGCACTGCGCCGGCGAGCTTGGCGGGCCTACCGGCCGTTTCCCTGCCCTGCGGCGCGGACGAAAACGGGCTGCCCATCGGCCTGCAGCTGGTGGCGCCGCTGTTTGAAGAGGCGCTGCTGCTCAACGCCGCCT
>CALWIP010000049.1 GCA_944380775.1 uncultured Clostridia bacterium
CGTGGCCGGGACGGCCGTTTTCCGCGCCGAAAACCCCGCCGAAGCCGTGCGCGTTTTGCGCGAGGCCTAGTACTTCCAGGGGCTCTGCCCCTGGAACCCCGCCGCCTTTTGAAAAAGGCGGGCGAAAACTTTATCCCGCTTCGCAGCGCTTCTTCAGGGCGTTTCCACGGGAGCTTGTTCTTTCTCTCGCGCGGTCTGCGAGGGCCTTGTTTCGGAAACACCCGGCGCGCGGCGGGGGTGCAGGCTTTAGCCTGCCGCGATGCGCGGCGGTGGCCTGCCCCCCGCATGGGGGGGTCCAGACTTAGTCTGGGAAGACGGCGCCGCGGGAGCCGGAGGAAACCAGCTGGGCGTAGCGTTTGAGGTAGCCGTGGAGTTCGCGCCGGGGCGCGGACCATGCGGCGCGCCGGGCGGCGAGTTCCTCTTCGGGGACGAGCAGGTTCAGCGCGCGGCGGGTGATGTCGACTTCAATGAGGTCGCCGTCGCGTACCAGCGCAATCGGCCCGCCGGTAAACGCCTCGGGCGAAATATGCCCCACGGCCGCGCCGCGCGTCGCGCCGGAGAACCGCCCGTCCGTGAGGAGCGCCACGCTCGCGCCCAGGCCCATCCCCGTCAACGCGGAGGTCGGGGCCAGCATTTCGCGCATGCCCGGCCCGCCCTGCGGGCCTTCGTACCGGATGACCACTACGTCCCCGGGGCGGATCTTCCCCGAAAGGATCGCCTCGGACGCGTCTTCCTCGCGGTCAAAGCAGCGCGCCGGGCCCGTGTGCTGCATCATCTCCGGCGCGACCGCGCCTTGCTTGACCACCGCGCCTTCCGGCGCGAGGTTGCCCCACAGCACCGCGATGCCGCCGTCCTGCCGGAAGGGATGTTCCAGCGTGCGCAGGATTTCCCCGTCCGCCGCCGGGGCCGCCGCAATGCGGTCCGCCACCGTGCCGTCCACCGTCCGGCAGTCCGTGTGGATCATCCCGCCGCGCGCCAGTTCCCGGAATACCGCCGGGATGCCGCCCACCTTGTGCAGGTCCGTCAGGAAGACTTGGCTCGCCGGGTTCAGCTTGCACAGCTGCGGCGTCTCCCGGCTGATGCGGTCGATCTCCCGCAGGTCCAGCGGCACGCCGATCTCGTGCGCAATGGCCGTCAAATGCAGCACGGAGTTCGTCGAGCAGCCCATCGCCATTTCGCCGCGCAGCGCGTTCTCAAACGCCGCCGGCGTGAGGATGTCCTTCGGGCGGAGGTCCTGCCGCAGCAGTTCCATCACCCGCTCGCCCGCCGTCTTCGCCATGCGCAGCCGCTCTGAGAGCACCGCCGCCACCGTGCCGTTCCCCGGCAGGCCCATGCCGGTGGCCTCCACCAGGCAGTTCATCGAGTTTGCCGTGTACATCCCGGAGCAGGAGCCGCACGTCGGGCAGGCGGCCTCTTCCAGCGCCGCCAGCTCTTCGGTGGAAAGGTTCCCCTGCGCGTGCGCGCCCACCGCCTCAAACATCTCCGAAAGGCCGAAGCGCGTCCCGTTGTGTTCGCCCGGCAGCATCGGCCCGCCGCTGATAAAGAGGCACGGCAGGTTCAGCCGGCACGCCGCCAGCATCATCCCCGGGACAATCTTGTCGCAGTTCGGCAGGAACACCGCCGCGTCCACCGGGTGCGCCGTGAGCATCACTTCAATGGAGTCCGCAATCAATTCGCGCGAGCAGAGCGAATATTTCATCCCCTCGTGGTTCATCGAGAGCCCATCGCAGACGCCGATGGTCTGGAACTCAAACGGCACGCCGCCCGCATTGCGGATGCCCGCCTTCACGGCTTCGCCGATGTCCTTTAAGTGCCGGTGCCCCGGGATGTAGTCGCTCGCCGAGTTGACGACGGCGACAAACGGCCGCTTCATCTCCGCGTCCGTCAGGCCCAGCGCCCGCAAAAGCGAACGGTGCGGCGCGCGGGCCGGCCCGCTCTTCATCAAATCGCTCCTCATGCTTCTCCGCTCCCTTCTCCCGCGTCCGGCAGCGGCTCGTCCGCCGCCAAGCGGTTCAAAAATTCCCAATAATCCGCGTGTTTCTGTTCAATGCCGTCCTGGCCCTCCAGCGTCGTGCGCGAAATCGCGCGGATGCTCACGCCCAGCGGCGAGACGTATTCGTCCACAAATTCCTGCGTGCATTGCCCCGTGGAAACCCAGCTCTCCGAAAGCTTCTCCAGCGCCGCGCAATCCCCCCACGGGATGCGCATGTTCTGGTAGTCGTCCGCGCCCTCCGGCGGGTCCGAGCCGTCGGCGGCGTAGGCGAAGACGCCGTCCGCGCTGCGCAGCAGGAAATTCTCGTCGTCCATGATGTAGATCATGCTGTCGCCGGCTTGCAGGTCCGCCATATAGCGCGTGATGCCCGCCATCTGGTAGTAGGCGTTGTCCACGCTGCCGCCCACCATGCCGGTTCCGGCCGCCTCCGGCGCGGACGACGCCGACGCGCTGTCTGTCAGCGAGTAGACGTTCACCTGCACGACGACCTCGCCGTCGCCGTTGCGGTCTTTCCCGTAGGGCTCCAGCGCCTCCCCCATCGCGTCGGAAAAGCTCTGTAAGTACGAATTGTTCGTCACAATGGCGATTTGATAATCCGGGTCCACGCGCGACAGCAGCTCCGCCGCGAACGACCACACCAGGAATACCGCGATGGCGCCGAATACGACGTGCAGTTTGTGGTAATACCAAAAATTCTGCCATTTCGAGCGCGGCGTATCCGCCTTGATCTCCGCGCCAACTTTATTGATGGTTTCTTCTCCGGCGTTCCAGAGGTAACGGTCCCGGGCCAAAACGATCACTCCCCTTTGATCCCGCGCAGGGCGGGTCCTTTCAAATTTTGATTGTAGCAGATTTCCCCGGCGCTTGCAAGGCCGGGGGAATTTCTGTGAAAATTGTTTACATTTCCGGATGATCCCCGCGCAATTGGGGCATGCTGAGGATGGGAAAAGGAATGTGAGACGATGCGAAAGGAGGGGACCGTATGCCGGAACGCCTGGGGCGCTACACGCTGCGGCTGGAGCGCCCGGCCGGGGTGCTGGGGTTTGCCGCCGTAGCCGGGAAAAAGGAGGGCGAAGGCCCGCTGGGCGCCGCGTTTGACCGCGTGTACCCCGACGCGGACCTCGGCGAGGCGAGCTGGGAAAAAGCGGAGGCGCGCATGCAGGGCGACGCGCTGCGCACGGCGCTGGACAAAGCGGGGCTCTCGCCCGCGCAGCTCGACTGCGTCCTCGCCGGGGACCTGCTCAACCAGTGCATTTCATCCACGTTCGGCCTGCGCGAGTTCGGCGTGCCGTTCCTCGGGCAGTACGGCGCCTGTTCCACCATGGCGCAGGCGCTGGGCCTTGCCGCGCTGCTGGTGGAGTGCGGCGCGGCCGGGCGCTGCGCGGCGGTGACGTCGTCCCACTTCTGCACGGCGGAGCGGCAGTTCCGCACCCCGCTGGAATACGGCGGGCAGCGCGCCCCCACGGCCCAGTGGACGGTAACCGGCGCGGGCGCGGCGCTGCTCGGCCCCGGCGGCGCGCCGCGCGTGCAGGCTGTGACGTTCGGCCGCATGCGGGACCTCGGCGTGAAGGACGCTTCCAACATGGGCGCGGCCATGGCCCCGGCTGCGGCGCAGACGCTCTGCGACTTTTGGCGCGACACCGGCACCGGGCCGCAGGAGTACGACCTCATCCTCACCGGGGACCTCGGCGCGGTGGGCAGCGCCCTGCTGCGGGACCTGCTGCGCCGCGAGGGCCTGGACCCCGGCGGCCGCCTGCAGGACTGCGGCCTGTGGATCTTCGACCGCGCCGCCCAGGACGTCCACGCGGGCGGGAGCGGCTGCGGGTGCTCGGCGGCGGTGCTCTGCTCCGCCGTCCTCCAGGGCATGCAGGCCGGGCGCTGGCGGCGCGTCCTCTTCTGCGGCACCGGCGCGCTCATGTCCCCCACCTCTTCCCAGCAGGGGGAAAGCATCCCCGGCATTGCGCACGCCGTGCTGCTGGAGGCGCGCGGAGATTGACTTTCCGCCGCCGCGTGCGTATAATAATAATATAGAAAAGAGAACGCCGCTCCCGGCGGACGGCCCGCGCAGCCGGCGCGGGCTTTTCCCGCATCTGCCGCCGGAGCTTGGGAGGCCATGCCACAATGTTCAATTCCCGCAACCACAATTACCGTTCCCCCATGGGCGCCGTCGCGGAAGGGCAAAGCGTCCATTTCAAAATCACCATGCCGCGCGAACAGCGCTGCTCTGCGGCGACGCTCGTCGTGCGCGCGGACGGCGGCGGCGAAGAACGCTACGGCATGTTCTGGTGCGGCATGAACGGGGACCTCGCAGAATGGTGGGAGTGCGACTATACCCCGCGGCAGGCGGGCCTGTTCTTCTACCATTTTGAGGCCGACACGCTCTGGGGCCGCCAGCGCATTTCGCGCTCCGCCAACGCGGAGGGCGTGTTCGGCGGGAACGCCTCCTGGCAGCTCACCGTCTACCAAAAGGACCTGCGCACGCCGGACTGGCTCGCCGGCGGCGTGATGTACCAGATTTTCCCGGACCGCTTCGCGGCCTCCGGCGAACCGAAGGAAAACCTGCCCGCCGGGCGGCGCTACCACCGCGTGTGGGGCGAGCTGCCCGAATGGGAGCCGGACGAGAGCGGCGAGATTACCAACCGCGACTATTTCGGCGGGGACCTCAAGGGCGTGACGCAGAAGCTCGATTATTTGCAATCGCTCGGCGTGACCTGCATCTATTTCAACCCGGTTTTCGAATCCCATTCGAACCACCGCTACGACACCGCGGATTATTCCAAAATCGACCCGCTGCTCGGCACGGAGGACGACTTCCGCCGCCTGTGCGAAGAAGCCTCGCTGCGCGGCATCCGCATTGTGCTCGACGGCGTGTTCAACCACACCGGCAGCGACAGCGTCTACTTCAACCGCGAGGGCCGCTACCCCTCCCCCGGCGCGTACCAGTCGCAGGAGTCGCCGTACTACCCGTGGTATGAGTTCACCCATTGGCCGGACCAGTACCACTGCTGGTGGGGTTTTTTGACGCTGCCGGACGTCTGCGAGGAAAACCCCGCCTATCTTTCGTACATCACCGGGCCGGGCGGCATCGCGCAGAAATGGCTCGCCTGCGGCGCCTCCGGCTGGCGGCTCGACGTCGCCGACGAACTGCCGGACGGCTTCCTGGACCGGCTCGCCGCCTCCGTCAAAGAGCAGGACCCCGACGCGCTGGTGCTCGGCGAAGTGTGGGAAGACGCGTCGAATAAAATCGCCTACGGCAAGCGCCGCCGCTACCTGCTCGGCGGCCAGCTCGACAGCGTGATGAATTACCCGTTCCGCAACGCAATCCTCGGGTTTTTAACCGGCGCGGACCCCGCCGCGATGATGGAAATCATCATGGACGTGCTGGAAAACTACCCGCCGCAGGTCATCCGCCTTTTGATGAACCACATTGGCACGCACGACACCGAGCGCGCGCTCACCGTGCTGGCGGGCGAGCCGGTGCGCGGCCACGGCCGCAAATGGCAGAGCGCCGCCCACCTCACGCGCGAACGCCGCGCGCGCGGCCTGCGCCTGATGCGCCTCGCCGCGCTGATGCAGTACACGCTGCCCGGCGTGCCGTGCATCTACTACGGCGACGAAGCCGGCATGGAGGGCTACAAGGACCCGTTTAACCGCGGCTGCTACCCGTGGGGCCGCGAGGAAACAGAGCTGGTGGACTGGTACCGCTGGCTCGGCGGGATGCGCCGCGCCCACGCGGACATCCTGCGCGAAGGCCGCATGTACCCGGTTTCCGCCGCGTACCACTGCATGGCCTATGTGCGCTACTGCGGCGGGAAATCGCTGCTCGTCGCGGTAAATGCCTGCGAGGAGGAACGCCGCGTCCCCGTGCCGCCGGAGTGGGAGAACGCCCGCGCGGTCTTCGGCCCGCTGCCGGACGACGGCCTGCTGCTGCCGCCCTACGGCTGCGCCGTGCTGCTCCTCGACCCGCCCCCCGCGGAGGAACCGGAGGGCGCGGAGGCGCAAACGGAAAATCCCGCCGCGCCCGCAACTGCGGAAGAACATCCGGAGGGCCCGGACGCCGCGCCGTAACGCGGCGGGCCGGGCCCTCTTCCCCTCCCCCGGCGGGGGGTTCCCGGCTTCCGGAAAATTTTTTCAAAAAACCCTTGCAAAACCGGAAAACGTATGCTATTATAGTAGGGCAGTTTTCCGGAGCCTTCCGGGGACGCAAATGCGCTGGTAGCTCAGCTGGATAGAGTGTCTGACTACGAATCAGAAGGTCGGGGGTTCGAGTCCCTTCCAGCGCGCCAAGAAAGCAGGCTTGCATGGCAAGCCTGCTTTTTGCTTTTCCCCGGGGGACTCGAACCCGCAGGATCTGAGCGTGAAGAAAACGTGCCGGCGGCTCCCCGCCGCCGGGCGCGGCGGTTCATAATTAGTTTACATTTTTCCGCTTGACAATCCGGGTGCGGGATGATACTCTATTACATAGAGTTAGCACTCACAGAACAAGAGTGCTAACCCGAGAACGGAGGGAAAGGAATGGAATTGACAGGAAGGAAGCTGAAAATCCTGGCCGCAGTCGTCGACGCCTATGTCGAAACGGGCGAACCTGTCGGCTCCAAGGCCCTGGCGATGGATCTCGGGGTCTCCTCCGCCACCATCCGCAACGAAATGGCGGACCTTTCGGAAATGGGCCTGCTGGAGCAGCCGCACACGTCGGCCGGGCGCATCCCCTCCCAGCGCGGGTACCGCTTGTATGTGGACCGCGTCATGGAGCAAAAGCCGGTGCCGCAGGCGGAACGCCTGTACCTGGGCAGCCTGCTGCAAACGGCGGGGGACCCGGACCGCCTGCTGGAGAGCGTCTCGCAGGCGCTGGCGCTGATGACGCGGTTTGTCGCCGTCTCAACCACGCCGGCGGGCGGCATGGCGAAGGTCAGCGCGGTGCAGTTTGTGCAGACCAGCCGCCGCAGCGCGATGATCCTGCTGCTCTCGTCCACGCGGACGATTAAGACCCGCGTGTTCCACTGCGACTTTGACCTTTCGCCGGAAATTTTGCGCATCTTCTTCCGCACGGTGAACGAAAAGGTCGCCGGGATGCCTGTTTCAGAGATTACGCCCGCGTTTATCCAGTCGTTTGCGGCGTCGCTCGGCGAGATGACGCTGCTGATGAGCTCGGCGCTCATGGCGCTGCTCGAAGTGGCGCAGGCGTCGATGGAGACGGGCGTGCGGCTCAACGGGCAGATGAACCTGCTGTTCTACCCCGAATTTGAGGGCGGCGGCGCGCGCCGGGTGATGGATTTCCTCGGCCGGCCGCAAGAGCTGGCGGACCTGCTGCTGGGGCAGCCGCCCCGCGTGCATGTGCTCATTGGGCGGGAGACGCGGCAGCCGGAGCTCTGCGACTCCAGCGTGGTGTTCGCCCGCTATTCCATCGGCGGCGACAGCGCCGGGGCCATCGGGGTCATCGGGCCGACGCGCATGGACTACGCGCGGCTGGTGCCCGGCGTGGAATATCTCTCGCGCATGGTGGGGAACCTGCTCACAGAATGGATGAAGGAAGATTAGAACCCGGACGCGGTCCGGTTCCGATAAAGAACGGCCCGGGCGCAGGCTGCGGGCTTTGGGGAAAGGAGCTTGAGCCTTTTGAGTAAAAAAGACGGGAAGAACCCGGCGGAGGCGGCGGCCCAGGAAGCCGCGCAGGAGGCCGCGGCACAGCAGCCGGAAGACGCCGGCACGCCGCCGGAGGCGGCGCTGCAGGAGGAGCTGGAAGCGCTGCGCGCCCAGTGCAAGAAAACCGAGGAGGACATGGCCAAGCAGAAAGACATCCTGCTGCGCACCGTCGCCGAGTATGACAACTACCGCAAGCGCACCGAGCGCGAAAAGGCGGCGCTCTACACCGACGCAATGGCCGACACCATCTTGGAGTTCCTGCCGGTGGCAGACAACCTGGAGCGGGCGCTGGCCGTGGAGAATTCCTCCGCGGAGGACCTGCGCAAGGGCGTCGAGATGGTGAACCAGCAGATGCTCGACGCGCTCTCGAAGCTGGGCGTGGCCGTCATCGGGCTGGAGGGCGAACCCTTCGACCCGCAGCTGCACAACGCCGTCGCCCACGTGGAAAACCAGGACCGCGGCGAGAACGTCATCGACCAGGTGTTCCAGCGCGGGTACCGCATTGGCGACAAGATTGTGCGCCACGCGATGGTGCAGGTGGCAAATTAGCCGCAGGCGCGCGTTGCAACCCACTCCTGACGGGCCTTGATTTTTTGATCGCATTTTCTTGATCATTTATCACATTTTATTTTTATTATTTCGCTCCCGATTTGGGAGGATTTTTGGAGGTATGAATGATGTCGAAGACCATTGGCATTGACTTAGGTACAACAAACTCCTGCGTAGCGGTCATTGAAGGCGGCGAGCCGGTCGTCATCCCGAACGCAGAAGGCGCGCGCACGACGCCGTCTGTGGTGGCGTTCTCGAAGACGGGCGAGCGCATGGTGGGCCAGGTGGCGAAGCGCCAGGCCATTACGAACCCGGACCGCACGGTCTCTTCCATCAAGCGCCAGATGGGCAGCGACTACAAAGTGACCATCGACGGCAAGAGCTACACGCCGCAGGCCATCTCGGCGATGATCCTGCAAAAGCTGAAGACGGACGCGGAAGCGTACCTGGGCGAGACGGTGACGTCGGCGGTCATCACGGTGCCGGCGTACTTCACGGACGCGCAGCGCCAGGCGACGAAGGACGCGGGCAAGATTGCGGGCCTGGACGTCAAGCGCATCATCAACGAGCCGACGGCGGCGGCGCTCTCTTACGGCATTGACAAGGGCGACGACCAGAAGGTCATGGTGTACGACCTGGGCGGCGGCACGTTCGACGTTTCCATCATCGAGATGGGCGACGGCGTGCAGACCGTTTTGGCGACGGCCGGCAACAACCGCCTGGGCGGCGACGACTTTGACCAGCGCATTATGGACTGGATGATCTCCTCGTTCAAGGCGGAGACGGGCATCGACCTTTCCGGCGACAAGATGGCGCTGCAGCGCCTGAAGGAAGCGGCCGAGAAGGCGAAGATCGAGCTTTCCGGCATGACATCGGCGTCGGTCAACCTGCCGTTCATCACGGCGGACGCGACCGGCCCGAAGCACCTGGACATGACGCTGACGCGCGCGAAGTTCAACGAACTGACGGCGGACCTCGTTGAAAAGACGATGGGCCCGGTGCGCCAGGCGCTCCAGGATTCCGGCTTGCAGCTGGGCGAAATCGCCAAGGTCCTGATGGTCGGCGGTTCGTCCCGCATCCCGGCGGTGCAGGAAGCCGTGAAGAATTTCACCGGCAAGGAGCCGTTCAAGGGCATTAACCCGGACGAATGCGTCGCGATGGGCGCAGCCATCCAGGCGGGCGTGCTCGGCGGCGAAGTGCAGGGCATGCTGCTGGTAGACGTGACGCCGCTTTCCCTCGGCGTAGAGACGATGGGCGGCATTATGACGAAGATCATCGACCGCAACACGTCCATCCCGACGAAGAAGAGCCAGGTGTTCACCACGGCGGCTGACAACCAGACCTCGGTTGAAGTCAACGTGCTGCAGGGCGAGCGTGAATTTGCCCGCGACAACAAGCAGCTCGGCCTGTTCAAGCTGGACGGCATCGCCCCGGCGCGCCGCGGCGTGCCGCAGATTGAAGTCACGTTCGACATCGACGCGAACGGCATTGTCAACGTCTCGGCGAAAGACCTGGCGACGGGCCGCGAGCAGCACATCACCATTTCGAGCAGCTCGAACATGAGCAAGGAAGACATCGACAAGGCCGTGAAGGAAGCGGAGCGCTATGCGGCGGAAGACAAGAAGCGCCGCGAGGAAGTCGACACGAAGAACGAGGCCGAGAACCTGTGCTATTCCGTGGAGAAATTCGTCGCGGACAACGGCGACAAGCTGAGCGACAGCGACAAGGCGGACCTGAACCAGAAGGTTGCGGACCTGCGCGGCAAGCTCTCCGGCGGGGATGTTTCCGCGCTGAAGGGCGGCGTAGAAGAGCTGCAAAAGGCGCTGTACGCGGTGTCTGAGAAGATGTACCAGGCGAACGCGGCGCAGCAGCAGGCGGGCCCGGCTTCCGGCCCGGCGGACAACGCGGGCGGCGCGCAGCCGAACGGCAACGTCTACGACGCGGAATATAAAGACGTGGACGACAACAACAAATAAAACATGAAAATTCCCCGGCGGGGGATGGCGCAAGGGCGGGCGTTTCGTTCGCCCTTGAGCGCGTTATGGCAGGAGTGATTTGTTTTGGCTGACAAAAGGGATTATTATGAGGTGATGGGGGTCCCCAGGAACGCCACGGAAGAGGAGATCAAGAAGGCCTACCGGAAATTGGCCAAGCAGTATCATCCGGACCTGAACCCCGGGGACAAGAACGCGGAAGAGAAGTTCAAGGAGGTCAACGAGGCCTACGAGGTCCTCTCCGACAAAGACAAGCGCGCGCGGTACGACCAGTTCGGCCACGCGGGCGTCGACGCGGGGTTTGGCGGCGGCACGGGCGGCGACCCGTTCAGCGGGGATCCGTTCGGCGGCGTCGACCTGGGCGATATTTTCAGCAGCTTTTTCGGCGGCGGGTTTGGCGGCGGCGGGCGCCGCCAGGCGAACCCGAACGCGCCGCGCCGCGGCAGCGACCTGGAGACGAACCTGGTCATCTCGTTTGAAGAAGCAGCCAAGGGCTGCAAGAAGACCATCCACTACACGCGCGTAGAGAGCTGCCCGAAGTGCAGCGGCACGGGCGCGGAGAGCGGCACGCAGCCGAAGACCTGCCCGCAGTGCAACGGCACGGGGCAGGTGCGCATCAGCCAGCGCACGCCGTTCGGCGTGGTGCAGACGTCCCGCGGGTGCGAGCGGTGCGGCGGCACGGGCCGCGTCATCGAGAGCCCGTGCAAGAACTGCGGCGGCACGGGCCGCGTGAAGAAGGACCAGGCTGTGGAAGTCACGGTGCCGGCCGGCATTGACGACGGCCAGGTGCTCAAGCTGGGCGGCCACGGCAACGCGGGCGTCAACGGCGGGCCGTCCGGGGACCTGCACGTCTACATCAGCGTGCGGCCGCACGCCATTTTCGAGCGGCGCGGAAACGACGTCTGGTGCGAGATGCCCATCACCTTCACGCAGGCGGCGCTCGGCGCGGAAGTCACCGTCCCGACGCTGGACGGCCGCGTGAGCTACCAGGTCCACGAGGGGACCCAGCCCGGCGACGTATTCAAGCTGCGCGGCAAAGGCATCCAGAGCCTGGGCGGCCGCGGCCGCGGCGACCAATACGTCCGCGTGACCATCGAGGTCCCACGCAACCTCTCCGCCAAGCAGAAGGAACTCCTCAAGGAATTTGATTCCGCTTCCGGCGACAAAAACTACCAGAAACGCAAATCCTTCTTCGACAAAATCCGCGACATGTTCGACTAATTTTTTTCTTTAATCCGCGCATCGCGGCGGCCGAAGGCCGCCTCGCTCTCCGGGGTAACGGTCCCATGTGCGCCCGCATCACAACCATTGTGTAACACACATGGCCCGGGTGTCCGGTGCGAGAAAACGCGCAGAAGAAAAGAACAACGCCCGGTATTTGGTAAAACACTAAATACCGGGCGTTATTTTTTCGTTCTCAAAAACACCGCGAAGCGGCAGGCCGCGCCTGCCGGCTTAGGAAGAAGCAGAATCCGAGCCGGTGAAGGAGGCGCGGGCGAGCTCCGCGCCGGCGCTGTCGAGGTAGATGACCTCGATGACCGGGTCGTCAAAGCTCAAAAGGGGTTTGAGCTGGTCTACCATCTCGTTGAACTGGTCCGCAGAGCTGTCCAGCGCGTCCTGGAGCAGGGCCTTGTCCTCGTCCGTGAACTCGATCCCCTCGGCGTAGGTGTAGGTGTACGTCAGCGTGTTGGCGTTCGCCGAGACGTCCACGCCCAAGCCCTGGGCTTCCGCCTCCGCAATCGCCGCGACCAGCTCCGCCTGCACCGCCTGGTCGTTCAGGTATTCGCCCATCGACCCGAATTTCTGGGAACATCCCGTCAGGGCGGCCAGCAGCATCATGCCCGCCAGCAGCGCGGCAAAAACGGGACGCATCATTTTTTTCATGTCGTTTCCCTCCGTTCCCTGCGCATGGGCGCAGGTTTTTTCGGGAAAAGTATAGCACGAAGGCAGCGCCGCTGTCAACGCGAAAGCCGCCGGACATTCTGCCAAACCGGCAAAGCCGCCGGGCGCAAAAACGCCCCCGGCGGGGCCGGGGGCGCTGTGGGGCTTCGGGAAAGGCCGTTACGCGTTCTTCTCTTTTTTGCGGCCTTTTTCCTTCTCTTTTTCTTTGTCGGGTTCCTCGTCCTCCGGCTCCGCCGGCGGGACCTCCTTGACAATGAGGATTTTCGCAATGCGCCGGTCTTCGACCTTCTCCACCGTGAGCGTCAGGTTCTCAATGGTCACGGCCGGGTGTTCGCCTTCCTTCGGGATGCGGCCCAGGTGCTCCACCACCAGGCCCGCAATGGTGTCGTAGTCGCCCTCCGGCAGGTCCACGCCCACCAGGTCCGAAACCTCGTCGATGTTCGTCGAACCGTCTACGGTGTACGCGTTGTCGCTGACCTTGTAAATCTCCTCTTCCTCGTTGTCGTATTCGTCCTGGATGTTGCCGACAATCGATTCGAGGATATCCTCCAGCGTGACGATGCCCTCCGTCCCGCCGTATTCATCCACAATCACCGCGAACTGGAAGTGCTGGCTCGTCATCTCCTGGAAGAGCTGCGAGCACAGCTTGCTCTCCGGCACAAAATACGCCGGGCGGAGCAGGTCCGTGAGCTTGACCTCGCTGCTGAATTCCTTGCCGACATATTTCAGCAGATCCTTGACAAAGATGACGCCGAGGATGGTGTCGATGTCCTCGTGGTAGACCGGGATGCGCGAATACCCTTTCTCGATGGAGAGCTTCACCACGTCGCCGATGGCGTCGGTGTCCTCCACGGCGGAAACTTCCGTGCGGTGCGTCATGATCTCGCCCACCGTCGTGTCGGTGAAGTCAAAGATGTTCTCGATCATATCCTTCGCGCCGCCGCCGATGAGGCCCTTCTCCTCGCCCGCGTCCACCATCATGAGGATCTCTTCCTCCGTGACGGTCTCCTCCGAAGAATTCGGGTCCTGGCCGAGCAGCTTGAGCACGGCGTTCGTGGAGAGCGAGAGCAGCGAGATGACCGGGCGCAGCACCGTCGCAATGCCCAGCAGCACGCCGGCAAAGCGGAACGAAAGCGCCTCCGCATGCTGGATGGCGATCTTTTTCGGCACCAGCTCGCCGAGCACCAGCGAGAAGTACGAGAGGATGATCGTGATGATGACGCTGGCAACGCCCACCGTCGTCGCGTGCGAGAACGGCAGGAACGAAAGCTGGTCCGCCAGCATCTCCGCAAAGATCTGCGACGCGGACGCCGAGGACAGGAAGCCCGACAGCGTGACGCCGATCTGGATGGTGGAGAGGAAGCGCGACGAGTTTTCCGTCAGCTTGACGACCTTTTTGGCCCGCTTGTCGCCGTCTTCCGCCATTTTGCGGATCTTGTTGTCGTTGAGCGTGATGACGGCGATCTCCGACGCGGCGAAAAAGCCGTTGAGGAAGATCAGCACCACCAGCAGCAGGATGGAAACCAGGAGGTTGCTTTCCGGCGAGGCAGCCGCAGCGTCCTGCGCAGTGAGCAGTAGCGGCGCGGCCATCGCACTCGGAGGTTCGGATGACATAAAATGTTTTCCCCTTTCTTTTTCTTCGAAAATCGGCCCGCGCTGATGCAGACCTTGTTTTTTATTTTACCGGAAAAAATCCCGTTTGTCAAAGCCCGCAGCGCAGATTTTGAGAAAAAAAGAGCGCCCGCGCGCGAGGCCGGGGCCGTTTTTTGCGCGCTGCCGGATGATTTCCGCCTGCAAACGCCCAAAAGCGCCGGAAAATCCGGATGCGCGAGGGGAAAAATTATGCGGATTTTCCTTTACACCGCGCAGAAAAAATGGTAAAATCTAAGGAGATACAGAACGCTGCTGTATTCCCTTTATCAACCATTCCTATAAAGGAGGAAATGAATCACATGGCGTTGAAAAGAAAAATGAAAACGATGGACGGCAACAGCGCCGCCGCGCATGTCTCTTATGCGTTTACGGACGTTGCTGCCATCTATCCCATCACGCCGTCTTCCGTGATGGCGGATGAAACCGACAAGTACGCCGCCGCAGGCCGCAAGAACCTGTTCGGCCGCGAGGTAAAGGTGACGGAGATGCAGTCCGAGGCCGGCGCGGCCGGCGCGGTGCACGGCTCCTTGGCCGCCGGCGCCCTTACCACCACCTACACTGCGTCCCAGGGCCTGCTGCTCATGATCCCGAACATGTACAAGATGGCCGGCGAGCTGCTCCCGGGCGTCATCCACTGCTCGGCGCGCGCCCTGGCGAGCCACGCGCTCTCCATTTTTGGCGACCACTCCGACATTTACGCCTGCCGCCAGACCGGCTACGCCATGCTCTGCTCCAACAGCCCGCAAGAGGTCATGGACCTCGGCGCCATTGCGCACCTGGCCGCGATTAAGGGCCGCGTGCCGTTCCTCCACTTCTTCGACGGCTTCAGGACCTCCCACGAGATCCAGAAGATCGAGACCTGGGATTACAAGGACCTGGCCGACATGCTGGATTGGGACGCCGTCAACGCGTTCCGCCGCCACGCGCTGAACCCGGAGCACCCGGTTCTGCGCGGTACCGCCCAGAACCCGGATATCTTCTTCCAGGCGCGCGAGGCGTGCAACTCCTACTATGAAAAGGTGCCGGAGATCGTGGTCGAATATATGAACATGGTCAACGAAAAATGCGGCACCGACTACAAGCCGTTCAACTACTACGGCGCCCCGGACGCCGACAAGGTCATCATCGCGATGGGTTCCGTCTGCGACACCATCGAAGAGACGATCGATTACCTCAACGCGAAGGGCGAAAAGCTCGGCCTGGTAAAGGTCCGCCTGTACCGCCCGTTTGCGCCGGAGTACCTGCTCGCCGTGATGCCGAAGACCGTCAAGAAGATCAGCGTGCTCGACCGCACCAAGGAGCCCGGCTCCATTGGCGAACCGCTGTACCTGGACATTGTCGCGGCGCTCAAAGACACCGAGTTCGGCGCGCTGCCGGTGTACACCGGCCGTTACGGCCTCGGCTCGAAGGACACCACCCCGGGCCAGATTGTCGCCGTCTACCGCAACATGGACGCGGCCGAGCCGAAGAAGCGCTTCACCATTGGCATTGAAGACGACGTGACGAACCTCTCGCTGCCGGTTGTCGAGAACCCGAACACCACGCCGGAGGGCACGCACTCCTGCAAGTTCTGGGGCCTGGGCTCCGACGGCACCGTCGGCGCCAACAAGAACTCCATCAAGATCATCGGCGACCACACCGACATGTACGCGCAGGGCTATTTCGCCTACGACTCCAAGAAGTCCGGCGGCGTGACCATTTCCCACCTGCGTTTCGGCAGCCAGCCGATCAAATCCACCTATTACATCAGCCAGGCGGACTTTGTCGCCTGCCACAACCCGTCTTACATTGACAAATACGACATTGTCGAGGACCTGAAGAAGGGCGGCAGCTTCCTGCTCAACTGCGGCTGGAACGCCGAAGAGCTCGAAGAGCGCCTGCCGGGCAAGGTGAAGAAGTACATTGCTGAAAACGACATCAACTTCTACACCATCGACGGTATTTCCATCGGCAAGGAGATCGGCCTGGGCGGCCGCATCAACACCATCCTGCAGGCTGCGTTCTTCAAGATTGCGAACATCATCCCGATTGACCAGGCGGTGCAGTACATGAAGGACGCCGCCACGAAGTCCTACGGCAAGAAGGGCGAGAAGGTTGTCGCGATGAACCATGCGGCCATTGACCGCGGCGTTTCCGACATTGTGAAAGTGGACGTGCCGGCCTCCTGGAAGGACGCGGTAGACGACACGAAGGAGCCGGAAGTCACGGGCGACCGTCCGGAGCTGGTGAAGTTCGTCAAGGACATCCTCAACCCGGTGAACGCGCAGCGCGGCGACAAGCTGCCGGTTTCCACCTTTGTGAAAGACGCCGACGGCACGTTCCCGCAGGGCTCTGCGGCGTATGAGAAGCGCGGCATTGCGGTAGACGTTCCGGAGTGGAACCCGCAGAACTGCATCCAGTGCAACTTCTGCTCTTATGTCTGCCCGCACGCCGTCATCCGCCCGGTTGTCCTGACGGAAGAAGAAGCGGCTGCGGCCCCGGCCGGCATGCCGATGAAAGACATGACCGGTATGCCGGGCATGAAGTTTGCGATGACCGTTTCCACGCTGGACTGCACGGGCTGCGGTTCCTGCGCGAACGTCTGCCCGGGCATGAAGGGCGAGAAGGCCCTCGTCATGAAGCCCATCGATTCCCAGAGGGAGCGCGAGGCGGACTTCATCTACGGCCAGAAGCTGCCGGCGAAGCCGGAAGTGCTGGCGAAGTTCAAGGAGAGCACCGTCAAGGGCAGCCAGTTCAAGCAGCCGCTGCTTGAGTTCTCCGGCGCGTGCGCGGGCTGCGGCGAGACGCCGTACGCCAAGCTGGCGACCCAGCTGTTCGGCGACCGCATGTACATTGCGAACGCCACGGGCTGCTCGTCCATTTGGGGCGGTTCTGCACCGTCCACCCCGTACACCGTCAACAAGGAAGGCCACGGCCCGGCTTGGGCGAACTCCCTGTTTGAGGACAACGCCGAGTACGGCCTGGGCATGACGCTGGCGCAGAACGCCATCCGCGGCCGCCTGGCGCAGCTGACCGAAGAGCTCATCGCGGTCGATTACTGCGCGCCGGAGCTCAAGGAAGCGGCGCAGAAGTGGCTCGACACGATGGAAGACGGCGCGGCCAACGGCGCGGCGGCGAAGGACTTCATCCGCGAGCTGAACGAGTGCGTCGTAGACGGCTGCACCTGCGAGGCCTGCACCAAGGGCCGCGAGATCCTCAAGGATCAGGATTACCTGGCCAAGAAGTCGATGTGGATCTTCGGCGGCGACGGCTGGGCCTATGACATCGGCTTCGGCGGCCTGGACCATGTCCTGGCTTCCGGCGAGAATGTCAACGTCCTGGTATTCGACACCGAGGTTTACTCCAACACGGGCGGACAGGCTTCCAAGTCGACCCCGACCGGTTCCGTTGCGCAGTTTGCGGCGGCCGGCAAGACGATGAAGAAGAAGGATCTGCCGGCAATTGCCATGAGCTACGGTTATGTCTACGTTGCGCATGTTGCGATGGGCGCGGACTACAACCAGTGCATCAAGGCGTTCGTGGAAGCGGAAAGCTACAACGGCCCGTCGCTCATCATCGCTTACGCGCCGTGCATCAACCACGGCATCAAGGGCGGCATGAGCATTGCCCAGACCGAAGAGAAGAAGGCGGTTGCCGCCGGTTACTGGAACAACTTCCGTTATGACCCGCGCCGTGCCGACGAGGGCAAGAACCCGTTCCAGCTCGACAGCAAGGCCCCGACGGCCAGCTACCGTGACTTCATCATGGGCGAGGTCCGTTACAACTCGCTGACCCGTGCGTTCCCGGAGCGCGCCGAGAAGCTCTTCGAGAAGGCCGAGAAGGAAGCTGCCGACAAGTACCAGCAGCTCGTCGAACTGGCCCAAGAATGATTTTTGCGCCGCGCATCGAGGCGGCCTTCGGCCGCCTCACCCTCCGGGGTAACGGTCCCGTGTGCGCCCGCATCACAACTATGGTATTATACCACCAGGACGGCCGCAGCGCGCGGCGTGCCCACCGCAGGTGTGGTGTAACACACATGGTCCGGGTGCCCGGCGCGAGAAAATGCACAGCTGAAAAGAACAACGCCCGGTATTTAGATGTTCGGTCTAAATACCGGGCGTCATTTTATCTTCCCGCGTACTTTTCTATTCCCCGGGAGCATGTCCTTTCTCTCTCGCGCGCTTGCAGCGGGCGCGTCGCGCATTGCGGCGTCCCGCCTCACCCCGGCGCAGAACGGTTCCGGTTCAGCCCGCGAAAAGTCCTTGTTCTCCAACACACATGGCCTAGGTGTCCTTCCCGAGAAAACTGCCTGCTAACAACAACCCAGCCCGGCGCGCGGCGTGCGTCCAGGCTCAGCCTGGCTGGCGCGCATGCGCAACGAAACCAAT
Source organism: uncultured Clostridia bacterium (assembly GCA_944380775.1). Classification (GTDB taxonomy): domain Bacteria; phylum Bacillota; class Clostridia; order Oscillospirales; family Acutalibacteraceae; genus CALWKP01. The sequence continues at coordinate 18,102 of CALWIP010000049.1, forward strand.
AGGAGGAAACGATGCAAAATGAGAATGAAATTCTGAAGGCGCTGCGCGCGCTGGCGGATCCTGCATACCAAAAATTCCAGAGCGGGTTGATCCCGAATCTCGCGCCGGAAACGGTGCTCGGTGTGCGCATGCCGCAGCTCCGCCGCCTGGCGCGTTCCCTGCGCGGCACGCCGGAAGCCGCGGAATTCCTGCGCCGGCTGCCGCACGGCTTCTACGAGGAAAACAACCTCCACGGCCTGCTGCTCTGCGGCTCGCGTTCTTACCCGGAAACGGTGGCGGGCCTGGACCGCTTCCTCCCGTTTGTGGACAACTGGGCCACCTGCGACCTGCTCAAGCCGCGCGCGTTTGCGCCCCGCCCGCCGGAACTGCCCGGCCAGCTCCTGCGCTGGCTCGCCGCAAGCCACCCCTACACCGTGCGCTTCGCGGCCGGCATGCTCATGACCCACTACCTCGGCGAGGATTTCCACCCCGCCTACGCGGACGCCGTCGCGGCCCTGCCGCCCGGGGAATATTATGTGGACATGATGCGCGCCTGGTACTTCGCCACGGCGCTCGCCAAGCGCTGGGACGACGCTTTCCCCTACCTACAGGGCGGCGCGCTCGATCCCTGGACGCGCCGCGCGGCCATCCGCAAAGCGCTGGAAAGTTACCGCATCACCCCCGCGCAAAAGGATTGCCTGCGCGCCCTGCGGGCATCCCTCCAGGGGACCTCCGCCCCGCAGCCCTGAAAACGCGCGAAGGCGCGCCAGCTGCGCCGGAGCCCCCCGGATTCGCGCAGGCTCCGCGGGACGCGCCATGCGAATGCAAAATATCCGAACGAATGTTCTGTTTTCTCTTGACAGAACCCGCCGGCCCGTGCTACAATAGGGGCAGAAACCGAACATATGGTCGGGTTTAGAGGGGGAACGGTGGAATGGACGGGATTTTTGGATGGAGCGTCATCGCGGCGGTTGTAGTGATGGTTGCACATTACCGCCCGCGGTCTCACGACAGCATTGCGCTGTGCGCCATGTGCGCGGCGGGCGGCGTCCTGGCGGTTGCGGTCTCCCCCGACGGGCCGCCGGTGGTCGAGCTGTTCCGCGGCACGGCGCTGGTGGTCCTTCTGGTCCTGGCGTTCTTCCAGCTGCGCGGCGAACGCGCGCCTGCGGCGGAACGGCAGGCTAAAGCCTGCACCAACGCCGCGCGCCGGGCTGGGTGAAAAAAAGTACCTAACTGCGCGCGCGAGTGAAAGGGCAGGCTCCCGGCAGGCGAAAGCCTGCGCCTGCCGGGAAAACAGTCCACCGGACTGTTTTCCCGGCCCGGTGCTTTCGTCAGCTTTTTGGCGGTTCGGATTTTCGTTTACCGCTCGACGAAAAGCGCTGGTAAAACAGCGTCCAGCGCTGCACCGCTTCTCACCCAGAGGAACCAAGTCAAATCCTCCCGCCCGGGGGACCCCTCCCGGCGCGTGGGTCCCCCGCAGCGCGCCCGGTCCCGGGGGGACCGGCTCGCGCTGTCCCCTCCTGCGCTTTTTGCACCGCCCAGGTGTTTCGACCTCTGCGGAGGTCGAGTTGGGGCGCTGCCCCAACACCCCGCCGCCTTTTGAAAAGGCGGGCGAAAACTTTTTTCCCCGCTTCGCGGTGTTTCTTAAAAAATTACGCCCGGTATTTAACTCTTCGCTAAATACCGGGCGTTCTCTTTTGCCCATTGGGGGCGTTGTTCTTTTTCGCTGCGCATTTTCTCGCACCGGACACCGGGCCCTCGTGTTCCACAATCAGAACTTTTCGCGGGCTGAACCGGAACCGTTCTGCGCCGGGGTGAGGCGGGACGCCGCAATGCGCGACGCGCCCGCCGCAGGCGCCGCAATGCGCGGCGTAAAATCAGCAGTAGCTTTCTTTGAGGATGTCGAGGAGGTCTTCCTTGGTGAGCTTGTAGGCTTCGAAATCGATGCCCGTGCCGTCGACGGTGACGTCGACGATCTTCTGGAAGTCCTCCGGCTTAATGCCGTACTGGGACATCGGCAGGCGGTAGACGCCGGTCTTCTTCATCAGGTCGACCAGCGCGTCGACATACGCCTTGCCCGGGTTGGCCGGGTCCGCGGCGACGCCCATCATCGCGCCGAGCTCGTCCAGCAGCTCCGGACGGTGCGCGCATACTTTCTTGTAGTACGCTTCCGCGATGAAGATGAGGCTCGCGCCGTGTGCCACGCCCGGGAACAGGCCGCCGATGGTCTGGGCAATGATGTGGTGCGAGGTGGTGTTAATGAGCGCCTGGGTGTAGCCGCTCAGGATGTTCGCCGCGTAGGACATGTTCACGCGGGCCTCCAGGTTGGAGCCGTCTTCCGAAACGACCGGCAGCCACTTGGCAACCGTCTCAACGGAATCACGCGCGTACAAGTCAACCAGGCGGTTGTTGTGCTCGTTGGAGATGTAGCACTCCGCCGCATGGAACAGCGCGTCAAAGCCCTGGTACACGGTGAGGGAGTGCGGCAGCGAAACCATCAGCTCCGGGTCGATGATCGAGATGGCCGGGAAAATCGCGTCGACCGCAAAGTCGAGCTTCTCGCCGGTGTCCTCGTTCGTCACGACGCAGTACGGGTCCGTCTCGGTGCCGGTGCCGGCCGTCGTCGAAACCGTCACAACCGGGGCCGCAACCTTAATCTCCTTGCGCCCGCCGGTGCCGGCATACGCATAATCCCACAGGTCGCCCGGGTTGACCATCATCACCGCCGCCGCTTTCGCGGTGTCGATGCTGCTGCCGCCGCCAAGGCCCAGGGTGAAGTCGCAGCCGTTCTCTTTGGCAATTTTCGCCGCTTCCATCACGCTCTTGCGGGTCGGGTTCGGGCAGATGCCGTCATACACAACCGCGCCGACGCCGTTCTTCTCGAGCAGCGCGAGCACGCGGTCCTGGATGCCCAGCTTCTTCATCAGGCCGTCCTCCGTGACGCAAACCAGGGCCTTTTTGCCCGGCAGCGCAACGGTGGCGAGGTCTTCTAAACGGCCCGGGCCGAAGACGACGCGGGTCGGCGTATAGGTGTCTACCTTAAACATGGCAGGATTCCCCTTTCGAAATTCGCTGTTTTTGTTTTCTAAAATCCAGAACGGACGCGCCCCGCGCGCAACGCGCGGGACAGCGCCCACTCTTCTGGTTGAAACTTACGCGAGCTTGTCGGCGCGCATGGCTTCTACCACATACGCCTTTTCTTCTTCGGTCAGCTCGTTGCGCGGGCGGCGCACATAACCGCCGCACATGCCCTTGCGGGTGGTGAGGTACTTGAGCGACTGCACCGGCTTCGGGAAGGTTTCGAGGACTTCCAGCGCCGGGAGGATCTCCTTGTAGATCTCCTTGCCCTTCGCCAGGTCGCCGGCCTTCACGGCCTCGTACAGCGCGTTGCACTGCTTCGGCGCAACGTTGCCCAGCATGCTGATCCAGCCGACCGCGCCGTCCGCAAAGCTCTCGAACGCCAGGTTGTCGCAGCCGCAGAATACGGAGACGGTGTCCGGCGCGTCGATGAGCACTTCGGTCAGCTTCTGCATGCTGCCGCTGGACTCCTTCACAACCGCCACGTTCGGCAGGGTGAAGATCTTCTGGAACGTCTCGCGCTCAATGGAGACGCCGCAGCTGCCCGGGTTGTTGTACACAACCAGCGGCAGGTCCACATGGTCGTTGATGTACTTGTAGTTGGAGTAAATCTCCTCCTGGCTCGGATGGCAGTACGGGGCGGAGAGAACCATGCACGCATGGCCGCCGCATTCCTTCACGTTCTGCATGAGCTCGACAACGTCTTCCGGACGCTCGCGGGTCGCGCCGACAATAACGCTGATGCGGTCCTTCACGTACGGGACAATCTCACGTACATAGGCCTTGTGCTCTTCCAGCGACATGCTCTGGTACTCGCCGGTGGCGCCCAGGATGCAAACGCCGGTCACACCGTCCGCGATGAGCGCGTCCAGGTTCTTCTTGGAAGCTTCGAAGTCAAAGCTGCCGTCCTCCTTGAAGGGGGTCACAACTACGGGATATACGCCTTGGAAATTCTTGTTCATGGCAAACACGTCCTTTTCTAAAAGATCAATATTTTTGAAAAACGAACGGCTACTTCAAGAATGCGCCCGCCGGGCGGGAACGCGCCCCGCCCGGCCCGGCGTTTACTGCGCGGCCTTCTCGGTAAAACGGCTGTAGCGCAGCGGGGAAATATCCATCATCAGCTCGTTGCCGGCGATCATGTCGGCAATCATCTTGCCGGTGATCGGCGACAGGCCGATGCCGTCGCCCTCGTGGCCCGCGGCAATGTAGAAGCCCGGCACCGGCGTGGCGGAAACAATCGGCATGTGGTCCGGCGTGAACGGGCGCACGCCCGTGTACGCGCGGATGACCTTGATGTCGGCGATGATCGGGAAGAAGCGGATCGCGCGCTCGGCGATAGCCTGCATGACCTCGATGTCGCTCGAAATGTCCTCGCCCGCAAAACGGCGGGAGGAACCGATGAGGAAGTTGTTCGACGCGGTCGGCTCGAAGACGAACGCAACGCCGTTGCGCTCAATGGCCTCGGAAACCGGGCGCTTGTAGCCGTCGGTCTGGAACTTCGCCATCAGGTAGCCGAATTCATGCACCTTGCGGCGGCCAACCTGGAACGTCTGCTCCGAGACAAGGATCTGGCCCTGGCGCGCCTGGATCGGGATATCCAGCCCGACCATGCGGCCGATGACCGGCGCCCAGACGCCGGCGCAGTCGACGACGTTCTTGGCGGCGATGTCGCCGTTGGTGGTGTGGACGACGAAACCGCCGTCCTGCTTGTCAATGGAGGTGACGGTGCGGTGCAGCAGCAGCTGCGCGCCCAGCTTGCGCGCCTGGAACGCCAGGCCAAAGCACAGGCCCATCGGGTACAGTGAGCCGTCGCACGCCGTCTCCAGGCCGCCCGGCAGGTCGTCCGCCAGCAGCGGCTCGTCCTCTTTAATCTCTTTGTGGTCCATCATGCGCATCGGGATGCCGCACGCGACCATCTCGTCGCAGAATTTCTTGGCAATCTCCATTTCCTCATCCGTTTCCATGAGGAAGAGGCTGCCCTTCTGCCGCCATTCAATCGGGTATTCCAGCTCGTGGCTGAGCTGCTCAAACATATCCTGGCTCGCCTTGGCAAACAGGCAGTCGAAGCCCGGCAGCTTGTCGCAAACCAGGATGTTGCCGTCGCTCTTGCTGCTGGTGCCTTCGGCCAGGTCGCCGGAGTCGATGAGGGCCACGCTCGCGCCGGCCTTGGCGTTAAAATAGGTGGTTGCGGCGCCAATGACGCCCGCGCCGATGACGGCTACGTCTACGGTCCAATCAGCCATTGTCGTCTTCTCCTTTCCCAGCGGTCGCCAGCGCGCCAAAGGTCACCGGGCGTACCGGAGGACGGTCGGTGGCAGGCGGGATCTCGGATGCTTTCTTGCCGGTCTCCTCCTGGATGATGCGGGTCACGAGCTTGCCGCAGGTCTTGCCCTGGCACAGGCCCATGCCGCAGCGGACGCGGCGCTTAATGCTCGTGACGCTCTCGCCGGCGTATTCGCGCACGGCCTTGCGCACCTGGCCGGCCGTGACTTCTTCACAGCGGCAGACGATGACGTCGTCGTCGATGTACTCGGCATCCGGCACCGGGGTGAACACGGCGGGCTCCGCAGCGTTCAGGCGGCGGATGGTGCGCACCTCGTCGACATGCTCCTTCGGGATTTCAATGGTGACGACGGGCGTATGGTCGTTGCGGGCGGGGTTGAGCACGCGGGTGACGACGCCCTTGCAGACAAAGCTGCCGGAGCGGTCCAGCGCGTCGACCTCGTCGCCCTTTTCGGGCAGCGGCAGATATTCAAACGGGAAGCTCACCTTGCCGAGCGTGTCGCTGTAGCTCTTGTCCACCACGAAGATGGCCAGGCCGGAGCACGCCGCGACGCACATGCCGCAGCCGGTGCAGAGGCTCTCGTTGATGTGCGGGTTGTTGGTAATGGGGTTGCCTACCTGGATGGCGTGCATCGGGCAGGCGGCTTCACAGGGGTTGCAGGGGATCTCCTGCACGCACTCCGCGATGGCCACCGGGCCCTTCGCGAACCTTTCTTCGCTCGGCCAGCCGTTGGCGGCGCGGATTTCTTCCAAAGACGGGAACCCGTTTTGCAGGATACTCATACTCAGTTCACCCCTCTTTCGACAATGCGTTGTTTCGCGGCCTGGCGGCGTTCGCCGAACGGGCCCATGCGCAGCGCGGCCAGACGGTCGCGGATTTCTTGTTTCTTGGCCTCGGCCTCGTCGTTGCCGATGCGGCCCAGGGACTGCGCGATTGCGACGCCGGCCAGGCGGCCTTCGTCCATCGCGGTGTTGGCCTCTTCTACGCCGGCAATGTCGCCCGCGACATAAACGCCCGGCATGGAGGTCTCCATATTTTCATTGTGCAGCGGCATCCATCCGCCCATCTCGGGGATGAAGTCGTGCTTGACGCCGGCCATCCACGCCAGCTCGGTGAGCGGGCGCAGGCCGACCGCGACGCAGATGACGTCGACGTCGACAATCTTCTCGGTGTTCGGGACGACCTGGCCGTCCTTGAATTCGCCGATGATCGCCTGGCGGACATGGTCGTCGCCAATGGCCTGCACAATGGTGTGGCCCAGGAAGAACGGCACGCCCGCGCGGCGGACCTTCGCGGCGTGTACGCCGTAGGCGCCGATGCGCGGCATGCCCTCGACAATGCCGACGACGTCCGCGCCGGCCTGGAGCAGCTGGTACGCGACGATGACGCCCACGTTGCCGGAGCCGACCATCAGCACGCGCTTGCCCGGCAGCACGCGGTTGACGTTGATCATGGTCTGGGCGGCGCCGGCGCCCATGACGCCCGGCAACGTCCAGCCCGGGAAGCGCAGCGCGTTCTCAGAACCGCCGGTGCACATGAGGATCTTCTGCGCCTGCACAATCTCGGTGCGGCCGTCGCGCAGCACGGCGACGCGGTTGTCGGAGAATACGCCGATGGCCGCGCTGTTGAGCCAAACCTCAACGCCGCACTCCTCGGTGTCTTTGAGCAGCTGGCGGCCGATGTCAATGCCGCGGATGCCCGCGTTATGCGCGCGCGAGCCGAAGAACTTATGGATCTGCTTGAACAACTGGCCGCCGGGGCGCTTGTTCTCGTCCACGACGAGGACCTTGGCCCCCAGGCGCGCCGCTTCGATCGAAGCCGCCAGCCCGGCCGGGCCGCCGCCGATCACAACCACTTCGCGCTGTGTCATTTTGTACCTCCCCGCTTTCCAAAGCCGTCTTGGGTCTCTACGACCATGCCGTCTTCCACCGGCGTAATGCAGGTGCGCACGTTCGGCTGGCCGTTTACCGTCATGACGCAGTCGGTGCACTGGCCAATGCCGCAGTAGATCCCGCGCGGCTCATGCCGGTAGGTCGTGTGGCGGTGGACCTTGATGCCGTTGGCCATCAGGACGGCCGCGATGACTTCGCCTTCGCGGGCCTCGTACTCCACGCCGTCAACGGTGATCTTCACCATCCGCACAGGCTCGGTGTCGCCCAAAATCGGATGGTGCTGGATACGCATATCCATAACATCGATTCCTCCTCTTTCTGATATTATAATTGGAATCCCATCGGGAACGGATCCTCGGGATCCAACATATAGGTGTGGATACCGGTCACCCAGGCGCTGCCGGTGACCTGCGGGATGACCGCCGGGATGCCCGCGACTTCGGCGTCGCCGACATATTTGCAGACAAAGCGGCTGCCGATGATGCTCTCATGCACAAAGGACTCGCCGGGCTGGATTTTGCCGTGGCCGGCCAGCACCGCGAGCTTGGCGGAGGTGCCGGTGCCGCAGGGCGAACGGTCGATGGCCCCGGGCGGGATGACCACCGCGTTGCGGGTGGCGCCTTCCTCCTTCGGGGAGGGCATGTAGAACTCCACGTGGGTGACGTGGTTCTCAAACGGCAACTCCGGGTGCTGCACCGGGATCTGCTCGTTGATGAGCTTTTTCAGCTCGTTGCCGGTGCGGATAATCTCCGCGGCATGCTCCGGCGCAATGGTGAGGCCCACCGACGCAGCCGGCAAAATGGCGTAAATATTGCCGCCGTAGGCGACGTCGAGCTTGAGGTCGCCGTATTTTTCCGTGTGCAGGGTGGCATCTTTCGCCATGATGAACGCGGGCGCGTTGACAAAGGTGACGCTCTTCGCGGAGCCGTCTTTCACTTCCACCTTGACGCGGATCAGCCCGGCAGGCGTGTCGAGGGTAATCTCGGTGACCGGTTCGGTGACCTTGACCATGCCGGACTCCACCAGCGCGGTGCACACGCCAATGGTGTCGTGGCCGCACATGGGCATCCAGCCGCCCACTTCAAAATACAGCACGCCGACGTCGGCCTCCGGCGAACACGGCGGGGTAATCACCGTGCCGGACATCACGTCGTTGCCGCGCGGCTCGTAGGTCAGCAGCTGGCGGATCCAGTCCTCGTGCTCCATCATATAGACCATGCGGTCCTTCATGGTTTTGCCGGGGATGTTCGGGATGCCGCCCACCACGTTGCGGGTCGGTTCGCCGCCGGTGTGGGTGTCGATGGTGTGGAAGGTTCTTCCAATCCTCATCTGGTTCTTCAACCCTTTCCCTATGTATTTCTCGTCCCAAAAAGGCCCGGGCAGGCGGCGGTTTTGCAGCAAAAACGGCCCCGCCCGCGCAGTTCCTCCGATTAAATCCATTATGAACCGAAATCCCCAAAATGTCAATAGGTTCATGAAAGGAAATTCATCAATATGATGGTACCGCGCAGGATTCGAAAAAAAGCGCCCCCTCCCTTGCGCAATCCTCTGAAAATGCTTTTGCTTCAGAAGGATTTTCAGGAAATCCCCCAAGGTTTGCGCGGCCCTCTTTTCACGCAGGTGAAACCGGCTTTCCGCTTGACACGCCCTCCCTGTTTTTGTTATGATAGGGAAAAGCCGTTTTTTGGGGCGGCGGAAGAAAGGCGGTTCCCGCGCAATGGATCCAAACAAGGCGATTGGCGCGCGCATCAAGCTGCTGCGCACCGGCAAGCAGTACACCCTCAAGCAGGTGTCGGAGGAAACGGGGCTTTCGATGGGCTTCCTCTCCCAGGTGGAGCGGGGCATTTCGTCGGTGGCCATCGACTCGCTGGCGAAGATCGCGAGCTGCCTGGGCGCGAGCCTTTCCAGCTTTTTCGACGAGGTGTCGGCGGTCAACGTGGACCCGGTGGTACACGATTTTGAACAGAAATTTACGCCGGTGAACGACCAGATGTACCAGGCGACGCTGAGCCACGACGTGATGCGGTACAACTTCCTGCCGCGGGTCTTTTTGCTGATGCCGTCGGCGGGCGGCGAAGAGTCGGAGCCGGAGGTGTACACGCATTTTGGGGAAGAATTCCTCTACGTGCTCGAAGGCGTGGTCACGGTGTTCTGCAACGGCGCGCGGCACGTGCTCTACCCGGGCAACAGCATGCAGATTGACTCGAGCCTGCCGCACAACTTGGCCAATGAGACGAACAAGCCTGCAAAAATGCTGTATATCAATTACCCGAACCCGTTTTTATCGAAGACCGCGGCGGATTATGTGTAACGCGCCGCAACTCAAAAGAAATTATAAATAAAAGGAAAAGATCAGAAAGCCCGGAACACAGATCCCCCGCCGGTTTGCCCATTGGCAGGCCGGCAGGGGATTTTCCGTTTTATGCGCCGCCCGGGCCCCAGGCTTTTGCGAGGAGTTCCGCCGCGAGGGCGGCCTGCGCGCCGCCGGGCCCGGCGTACCCGGCGGCCACGGCGTCGCGGTAGGGCGCGGCCCCGCCGAGGGCGTACTGGGAGAGGCCCGTCACGCGCACGCCCTGTTCCGCGGCGCGGGCCACGAGTTCGGCCTCTTCCATGCCGTTTTTCACGCGGAGGACGAGGTGCACGCCGGCGTCGCCGCCCAAAACCTCCACGGGGAGGCCGGCCGCGCGCAGGCCGCCGGTGAGCGCGTCGCGGCGGCGGCGGTAGACGAGGCGCGTGCGGTTGATGTGCCGGGCAAAATGGCCGTCCTGCAAAAAGCGCGCCAGGGTGTGCTGTTCAAAGCGCGAAACGGTGCACGAGTACGCGCCGAATTTGCGGCGGTAGGCGTCGAGGAGCTCCGGCGGCAGCACCATGTAGGCGATGCGGATGGACGGGGCCAGGCTTTTGGAAAAGCTGCTCAGGTAAATGACGCGGCCGTTGCGGTCCAGGCCTTGCAGCGCAGGGATGGGCCGGCCGTTGTAGCGGTATTCGCTGTCGAAATCGTCCTCGATGACGAAGCGGCCCGGCCCCCGGCCGGCCCACGCGAGCAGGGCGGTGCGGCGGGGCGCCGCCATGGTCACGCCGAGCGGGAACTGGTGCGACGGCGTCACGTAGGCGGCCTGGGCGCCGCTTTCTTCCAGCGGGGCAATCTGCATGCCCGCGCCGTCCAGCGGGATGAAGCGCACGCCGCGGCCGTGGTTTTCGAGCACGCGGAGCAGGCGGCGGTAGCCGGGGTCTTCGAGCGCAAAGACCGCGCCGCCGAGCAGCTGCGCAATGAGCCCGATGAGGTATTCGATGCCCGCGCCGATGACAATTTGCGTCGCTTCACAGCGCACGCCGCGGAATTCGTGCAAATACTGCGCCAACGCGGCGCGCAGCTCCGGGTCCCCTTGGCGGTGGCCGGGGCTGAGCAGTTCCGGCCGCCGGTAGAGCGTCTCGCGCGAGAGCCGCGCCCAGGTGGCGTAGGGGAACAGCGCCGGGTCCACGGCGCTGGTGCTCAGGTCGCAGCGGAAGGCGGGCAGTTCCGGCTCTTCCGGCGGCGCGGGCCGCTCCTGCGGGGCGTCCGGCGCCAGGTGTTCCAGGCGGCAGGCGTAGTAGCCGCTCTTCGGCACGCTGCGGATGTATCCTTCCGTCAGCAGCCGGTCATAGGCGGATTCCACCGTGCTCTGGCTCACGCCGAGGTTCGCCATCAATGCCCGTTTTGAGGGCAGGCGCTCCCCCGCCGGGATGCGCCCTGCGGCAATCTCGTCCGCGAGGTAGCGGTACAGCTGCCGGTAGAGCGGGCCGCCGCCCTCCCGGAACGGGACGGTTAACAAATTCATCAAAATCCCCCCTTTGCAGGCTAAAGCCTGCACCACCGCACCGCCGCGCGCCGGGTGTTGCCGAAACAAGTCCCGCGCAGAACGCGCGAGAGAAAGGACCCGCTCCCGTGGGGCGGGGTTGTTTTCAGCTCTGCGGTTTCCCGGACCGGACACAAAGGCCATTTTCCAATTTGTAAATTTTTTCATGCCGTTGCACAGAAATATGCAACTTTCGTTGTTTGGGAACCTGTATGTAGAAGGATCTGTTCCTTACTACATACAGGAGGTTCCATATGACCGAAGAAAACTACAACTACCGAACGAGTCAGACGCTGCTTCGCAACCAGTTTCCCGGCAAAGGAAAGTCCAAAATCCCTATCATTCCCAAGTTTCAGGAAAGGCCCGGAGACTTTGATGATCTTTTGTTGATCGGCTTTGACAAAACCCATCTGGAAGATCAGAATCACCTCGACCGCATGGTACACTTCTTCTTATATGACTATCGCTTTGAGCGGGTCTGGAAGAACCCGGACAATGACATCGAAAAGCTGTCCCGCTACCGTGCGGTGCTGTCTCCGGATTTCAGCATGTACCTGGAGATGGCGCCTGTCATGCAACTTTACAACGTATTTCGCAATCGCTGGTGCGGCGCGTACTGGGCTTCCAAAGGAATTCGGGTGATTCCTACCGTCAACTGGGGCGATGAATCCACCTTTGATTTTTGCTTTGACGGAATCGAAAGAGGCAGCGTGGTGGCGGTCTCTACTTATATGGCGTCCGAACACGACAACCACCAGGATCAAAAAGAGTGGTTCATGGCTGGCTACAACGAGATGCTGCGTCGCATTGAGCCGGAGAATATCATCTGCTACAATACACCGTTCCCCGAAATGCAGGGCAACATTATCTATGTGGATTACGAACGTAGTTCCTGGCGGTATATGAACGATGAACGCAATTTTCGAAAAGAAGACCTGGAATCTTTTAAAATGGGTGGCTCTTTCTATAGAAATTATGATACAATAGAGCCGTTCCTGATTGGAAAAGGCGGAGGAAGCGCCTACGGCGGAGGCTGGAAACCCAGTCCTAATAAACCCGATGACCAGCGTTTCCTTGGTGAACCCGGAGAAATTAAAACAACATATAAGAACAGCTATCGTGTTGATACAAAAATTGGAAACGATGGACGGGCGGAACGGGAAAGACATTATACTGACCACAGACAACCTTGGGCACATACCAATCCCCACGATCACCCCATCAATTGGGATAACCCTGCTGGTTTTCCTGATCCACAGCCGCCTATCAATTATCCCGATGGCGCACCTGAGTTTAAGAACTTTGAAAGAAGGTTCTATATGAAAAACACCATTGTTCCCTCCAATTCCTTGGAGCAAAACCGCTTTACAACCATAAGTGATTTCCAAACCTGCATGAGATGGCATGGAGAAGTGGAGTTTCTCTGGAATGGAGTCCATTACAGCATTACCCATCGCAATAGAAGAATTTATATTTCCCACAGCGGAATTCAGGAAACGGAACGATCCTTTGCAACATCTAAGGATATCCTTGCGTACGAGATAGACTCTTGCCAACTACGGGATATTATCACAAAGGTTACGGTTGTGTTTCGGTCAGTTTAAGATAAAAACCCCCTTGCTTGCTGCTTGTGAACCATTGATATTCCTGGACTTTTCCAAGTCCTATCATGACACTCCGGCCATGTGTGTTGCTCACAGCCGCGGGCGCTACCAGAACCGTTTTCCTGTGGGGTGGGGCCGGCGTCAGGCGGCCGCAATGCGCGGGTAAAAAAGCCCGGGATCCCGTTGAAACGCCGGATCCCGGGCATTTTTTCTCCCGTAGGGCGGGGCTGTTTTCAGCTGTGCGGTTTCTCGCAGCGGACTCTCAACCCTCGTGTTCCACAATCAGGACTTTTCGCGGGCGCTACCAGAACCGTTCCCCTGCGGGGTGAGGCCGACGCCAGGAGGCCGCGATGCGCGGGTTAAAAGAGGTTCTTTTTCATTTCGTCTTCGATTTCCTCAATGCTGCGCGGGGTCTTCTTGGAGAGGTTGACGCAGCCGTCCTCGGTGACGAGGCAGTTGTCCTCGAGGCGGAAACCGATGCCCCATTCTTCGTGGTAGACGCCGATGTCGACGCAGAAGACCATGCCGGGCGCGATAACTTCCGGCGTCAGGACCTCGTCGTGGACGTCGTAGCCGACGTGATGCGCGCCGCCGTGCCACATGTATTTGCCGATATCCTCCCACTTGTCGACGATGCCGGCATCCTTCATGCGCTCATAGTTGTACTTGCGGATGTTGCCGTCGACGTCCTTCATCAGCATGCCCGGCTTGATGGTCTCGAACATGTGGTTGGAGGTTTCGTACACGCACTCGTAGATGAGGCGCTGCTTGTCGCTGAACTTGCCGTTGCACGGCCAGCCGCGGGAAACGTCGGTGATGTGGCCGTCCCAGGTGGCGCCGACGTCGTTGAGGATCATGTCGCCGTCGTGGGCCTGGCCCGTGTACGCGTAGTAGTGGATGCAGAAGTTGTTCTTGCCCGCGCTGACAATGGCCGGGAAGCCGGAACCGTCCGGGCCGTACTGGCCGAGCGCGTAGTCCCAAACCGCCTTGTACTGGTACTCGTACATGCCCGGCTTGGACGCGTGCATCATCGAGACGATGCCGTCGGTGGTGATGTCCTCGGCGACCTTCATGGCCTCGATCTCGCACGGCTGCTTAATGGTGCGCAGCGCGCGGATGTCGTTGGTGGCGCTGCGGATGTTGAGGAACGGGTAAACGTCGCGCAGCTGCTTGGCCAGCTTGTAGGCGGGGCTGTCCGGCTCGTCCGGCGTGAGGCGGTTGAAGTCGAGGTAGACGGAATGGAAGTTGCCGGAGAGGAACAGCTTGTGCAGGTCCGTTTCCAGCTGGTCAATGTACTTCGAGCCGGCAATGCCGGAGATCTCGTCCACTTCCCACGGCTTGACGCGCGCGCCGGTCCATTTTTCGGCGTGGTCGTCCGGCGGCAGCAGGTAGAGCGTCTCTTTGACGCCGGTGTCGCCAATCTCCGCCACCAGAACCAGGCCTTCCTTTTTCAGGCCGGTGAGGTACAAAAAGCTGCGGTCCACGAAAAACGGGTAGTACTCGTCGCCGGTCTTGCGCTTCTGCACGCCCGAAAACAGGACGACCAGCGAATTTTTCTCCAGCCTGTCATACAGGCGGGTGCGGTTTCCCAAATGGAACTCTCTTGTCATAAGGATACCTCCCTAAAGAAATAAATCTAAAATGAAAAGCCGGTCCCGCGTAGTGCGCGGCCTGTTGCTCCATTTGACAGGAAAAAGCGGGGGCGTCAGCCGCGGGGCGAAAGGCCGAGCAGCGTCTCGCGGGAAAGGCCCGCGCCCTCGCGCAAAAACAGCGGCATCCAGTGCAGCGGGGCCGCGGCGCGCACGGTGCGGCCGCCGTCCCAGGTTTCGCCGGTGCGCACGTCGGTCCAGCGGCAGCCCGCGGGCAGGTGGACGTCCCTTTCGCGCACGCCCGCTTCGCAGACGGGGCAAACCATCAGCGCCGGGCCGAAGAGGTATTGGTCATACGTCTCATAAATGGGGAAATGCGGCTGTTCGCCGAAATCATAAAAGAGCGGGCGCATGACGGGCGTGCCGTTGCGCGAAGCCTTCTCCATCTGCTCCAGGAGGTAGGGCCGCAGGCGCTCGCGCAGCATGACGTAGTCGCGCAAGATGGCGTAGGCCTCTTCGCCGTAGCTCCACAGCTCGTTGGGCCCGCCGCTGTAGCAGTAGCTGTCCATCGACTCGGAAGAAACCTGCGGGCGGTCCGCCTTAAAGCGGAAGCCGTGCATGCGGAACACCGGGCAGAACGCGCCGAACTGGAACCAGCGCACGAAGCATTCGCGGTACGCGGGGTCCGCGGGGTCCCCGCCGTGGAACCCGCCGATGTCGGTGGTCCACCAGGGGATGCCGCTGAGCGCGACGTGCAGGCCGGTTTTCACCTGGCGGCGCAGGCTGTCGAAGTTGGCGGAGATGTCGCCGGACCAGAGAACCACGCCGAAGCGCTGGCTGCCCAAGAACGCGCAGCGGATGAGGTTGACCACGTCCTGCTGGCCCTGGGCGCGCTGGCCGTCGTAGAAATTTTTCGCGTAATAAAACGGGTACAGGCCGGAGACCTCCAGGCCGTTCCCGCGGTAAAAGCGGAGGTTGTCATAATCGTACGGGGCGATTTCCGGCTCGGCTTCGTCGAGCCAGAAATGCCGGATGCCGTATTTCCCGTAATTTTCGCGCACGCGGTCCCAGACGAACGCCCCGGCTTCGGGGTTCGTGGCGTCGTAATACGTTTCGGGGCCGCGGCAGTAGACGAGCGTGCCGGGGCCGCGCTCGGTGCGCACGAGCATATTTTCGTCGCGCATCCGGCGGTAATTTTCGCTGCGCGGGTCCACCGTCGGCCAGATGGAAACGAGCAGGCGCACGCCCATGCCGTTTAATTCATCCACCATGGCCTGCGGGTCCGGCCAATACCGTTCGTCAAATTTCCACTCGCCCTGCTGCGGCCAATGGAAATAGTCGCAGACGATCATTGAGAGCGGAATACCGCGTTTTTTGTATTCCCGCGCGACGGCGAGGAGCTCGTCCTGCGTTTCGTACCGCAATTTCGACTGCCAGAGGCCGGCGGCCCAGGCGGGGAACGGCGGGGCGTAGCCGGTGAGCGCGGCGTAGCGCTCCACCGCCTGCGCGACGGACCCGGCGAGGACGAGGTAGTCCATCTGGCGGGAGCCGTCGGAGACCCAACGGGTGCGCGACGCGCCGAATTCGGCGCGGCCGGCGCCGGGATGGTTCCACAAGAAGCCGTAGCCGCGCGTGGAAACGCAGAACGGGATATTCGATTTGGTATTCTGGTGGCAGAGCTCGACGACGGCGCCTTTCAGGTCAAATAAATCGTGCGCTTCCTGGCCCATGCCATAAAAATGCTCGTCTTTCTGGGGCAAAAAGCGGGTTTCCATGCGGTAGAGGCCGCCGTCCCGGCAGCGGGCGCTGCGGCCGGTCATATCGCGCTCGGGGGTCCATTCCTCCCGGAGCAGCAATTTGCCGCCCGCCCAGAACGAAAGGCGGCCGTTTTCTTCCAGCCGCGCGGAGAGGCCCTCGTTTTCCAGGACGAAATCCCCGCCCTCTTCCCGGGCCTGCGCATGGCTGGGCTGCGGCGGGAGCAGCGTCCAGCTCTCCTCCACGAACGGCCCGCCCGCGACCATCCGCACGCGGATGACGCCGGGGCCGTACGGTTCTACCAAGACCCGTTCCCCTTCCCGCGAAAAGAACAGGCTCGCGCCCTCCTTCTTCCTCACGAAACCGCCCCCCTTCTCTCCCTTCCATCATATCAATCCTCCCCCCATTAGTCAAGTTTTTTTGCCCCGCAAATTGCGGCGGGCACGCCGCGCGCCTGCGGCGGGCATGCCGCGCATCGCGGCCTCCGGCCTCACCTTTGTGCGGAACGGTTCCTATGACGCCCGCGAAAAGTCCTTGTTCTCAAACACACATGGCCCGGGTGTCCGGGACGAGAGAGCTCTCTGCTGCGCACAGCCCCGCCCTCAAGGGGCAGCCCCGGCCTCAAGCGGCAAAAAAATAACGCCCGGTATTCAGCTGCAAGCCAAATACCGGGCGTTATTCTTTTTTTGTGGGAGATCCGCACGTTCAATTTGGGCGAAAAAGAGCAAGCTCCCGTAGGGCGGGGTCCTTTTCTTCTCCCTGTTCTCTCGCGCCGGACACCCGGGCCAGGTGTGTTACACCATGGTTGTGATGCGGGCGCAATCATGTCCGTTTTCCTGCGCGAGAAGGCCGACGTTAGGAGGCCGGAGGCGCGACGTAAAAATTAAATAACTTCGGGGAGGAGTTCGTCGACAAGGATGCGGGGGGTGAAGTCCTCGAAGATTTGCGCGCTGCTGGTCGGGGTGATGCCGCAGACCTCGCCGTTGAGGGTGACGAGGTACCGGCGGTCGCGCTGCTCATAGAACTCGATGCAGTCCGGTTCCTTGCCGGTGTCGTCGTAATACTCGTAGGTTACGGAGACGTTCGGCTCCACCGTGGGGACCTCGTCGGTCGGCTCGATGAGCTGCACCATGATGACGCTCTGGTAATAGGTCTGGAAATTCTCGTAGGTAACCGGCTCGCCGTCTCCCGTAACGGTGTAGTTGTACGCCGTGCGGTCCTCGGTGGTGCGGTCCTCATCCACCTCGCGGGTAATGATGAACTCGTGCTCCACGCCGTCCTCCAGCGTAACCGTCATGCGGTCCACATCCGTGATCATCGGCAGCAGGATGAATTTCGTCATCATTTCAAAGGCCGTCACATCCGTCCACGCGGAAACATTGTCGTGCGCCACCGTGTAGATGACGTCGCGGCCGTCCAGCATGACGTAGTCGGTCTTGGCGTCGAGGCTGCCGCCCACCACCAGGCGGTATTCCGCGCCCTCGGCGGTAAACTCCGCCACCGCGCGCGGCTCCGTGAACCCGTACTCCGCGAGCTGTTCCTCCGTCGGGTGCAGCACCGCCGCGCCCTGCGCCGAAAGCGAGCACAGCGCCGTCGTCACGTTGTTTACGGTCGTCGAGTCAATGTCCGCGCTCTTGCCCGCCGACGCCGCCGTCGTCAGGCCCGCGTCGTTGCCCGTCACCGTAATCGGCTCCGGGAAATTCGCGCCGCTGAGCGTCAGCTCGGTGAACACCGGCGTGCTCTCGCCGTCTGCGCTCTGGATGTTCGTAATCGTGTCGCGCACGAATTCCTCCGCCGCGAAGAACACCCGCTCGTCCAGCGACGCCACGTAAACGTGGCTCTCGCCGTCCGCGCAGACGTAGTAGCTCGCCGCGTCGCCCGCCGACGCGCTGCCCACCAGCAGCGTGAACGACGTGCCGTCCGTGTAATTCGCCGTCACCGTGGCCTGCGGGTCCGCAAGGCCGTAGTCGCCGAGGTTTTCCACCTCGCCCACGTCCTTCGAGGCGTTGAGCGAGTAGCCCGTCTCATACATGGCGTCTACCACATAGGTCGAGTACGGCAGGTCGCCCAGCTCGTCCACGCGGTTTTCGGTGTCGGTCTCCACCACGGTCTCTTCTTCGCCGTCCTCGTTCGTTACGGTCGATTCTTCTTCCACCGTGTAGGTGGTAATGGTGTAAGATCCCTTTTCATTCTCTACATGCAGCGAGGCGAGGTCCTCCTCCGGGCGGGAGATGAGGCTCACCGTCTCGGCGGCGGGGGCGGAGGATTCCTCCTCCCCGCCCGGGTTCGTCAGCAGCAGCGCGGCGACCGCGCCGCCCAGCACCAAGACCCCCGCGCCGCAGATCAGCAGGTTCCGGGTCGTCTTCTTCATTTACAGGTGCCTCCTCCGCAGGTAAACCACCACGCCGGCAATCAGCAGCGCCGCCAGCGGCAGGACCGTGAAGATCCCGACGCCCAGCACGTTCGCCGTCTGCATCGACATGTTGATGTCCATCACATACATCTGCGTGCCGGAGGAATACACCGCCGTGTCAGACTCCGACGTGTCGGAGACATATTTGAACAGGTCGATGACATACTGCGCGTTGTTAAACGTGTTCGTGTCCAGGATGGCCGGGTCGAACATCATCGAGCTGCCCATGCCGATGACGCTCGCGGTGTAGTATTCGCCGTCGTCCATGTGGATCGACTTCGAGCCCATCGCCGCGACGGAATATTCGTCCGTCACAATTTCAGACGCGGACGGGTCCTGCGTGTTGTAAAGGTCCACATTCTCCGAATTCACCAGGCAGGCGGTCTCCATCGAATGCAGCAGCGGGTAGGTGACCACGCTGTTCGAATTGTCAAAGAGCATCTCCACCGGGATGCTGTTCATCGTCACGAGCATGTCGTAGGTAGAGCTCGAACCGAAGTCCACCTCGTCGTCCGCCTCAATGACAATCGCGCCGGGCATCGGCAGGAACAGGTTCTGCGTGTTCTGCTCGTACACCACGTCTTGCGAAACGCCCAGGCCCCATTCCTCCAGGAAGGTGTTCAGGTTCGGCAGGTCCGGCTGGCCGGGGTCAAACGTGCAGAGCACCGCGCGGGACGCCGCGCGCGTGTTTTCAAATTCGCTGAGGAACGCGTCGAGCTTTTCAATCTCCGCCAGGGTGTAGTCCGTCGTCGGCGTGCCGACGACCACCACGCTCGTGTCTTCCGGGATTTCTTCCGTCATGATGTTGAAGCTCACCACGTCGAAATTGTTGCGCGAGAGCAGCTCTTGCAGCGAAGAGGTCGTCAGCGCCTCAGAGTGGCCGGTCGCAAACGCGACGACGGGCAGGTCCGTGGCGTTGGCCTGGTTCAGCGCAGAGGCCAGCGCGCTGTTGACGTAAGAAACCGTCTGCGACGCGCCGGTGCTGTAGTCGTAGGTCGTCTCAAACAGGTCGCTGCTGTAAGACAGCACGCGGTAACGGCGCTCGGTCTCGACAATCACGTCGCCGGTCGCAAGCGTCGCGTCCGGGTAATTCGTCGAGAAGGTCGGGTCCGCGTCGAGGTCCTGGTAGCGCACGGTGATGTTCCCGTTGCGCTCGCGCATGCGCTCGACAATGTTCGTCACCTGGCTGTAGGCGGCGTTCGTCGAAGCGGTGTCTTCGTCGAGCAGGATGGTAATGGTCGTCGGCATCGAGACGGCGTCAACCGCCTCTTCCGCCTCTTCCGAGAGCGTGTTCACCGCATTGGCCGTGAGGTCCAGGTTCATCGACGGGAACCGCTCGCCGAGCAGCGACACCACAAGGTTGACGAGGATGATCACCGCCAAAAAGCCCGCCGTAAACACCGTGGCCAGGCCGCCGTGGCGGAACTTGCTGCTGTGCAGGAAGCGCTTCATGCCGCCTTTGCCCTTTTTGCCCGCCGGGGCGGCCTGGGCGGCCTTGGGGGCGGCTCCCTCTTTCGCCTCTTCCGGCGCGGGGCCGGCCGCGGGGGTTTCCTCCGGCGCAGGCGTGTTCTCCTGGGGGTCCAGGGATTTCTTTTCGTCGTTCATAGGTCGATTCCCTCCGTTAACTCCATCTCTTGCTTTCCAGCTTGCGCGCCGTGAGGAAGATGAACACGGCCACCACGCTGAGGAAGAATACCATGCTGGGGATGCTGAACGTGCCGTTCGTGAACGGCGTGTAGCGCGAGTTGAACGAGATCCAGCCCAGGATGGTCTGGAACACAGACCCGCCCACAATGCTGCCCAGCTGGTCCACCAGGATTAAAAACAGCGAAATGCCAAACGTGCCGATGGCGGCAATGATCTGGCTTTCCGTCAGGCTCGAGATGAACACGCCGATGGCGATCATCGCGGAGCCGTAGAACACCGAGCCGAGGAACGTGCCGAAGATGGAACCCCACGGCATGGAGCCGGCGAACGCCGAAATGACGACGGACGGCACAAGCGAGAGCAGCAGCGCAATGGCGTACACCGAGAACGAGGCCAAAAACTTGCCTACCACAATGGACGTCACGCCCACCGGCGCGGTGAGCAGCGCTTGGTCTGTTTTATTTTTCTTGTCGTCGCTCATGCTCTTCATGGTGATGATGGGCAGGACCATCATGCTGAACGTGAACATATTGCTGTACACCAGCGTGGGGATGTACGAGGTGGAGCGGTACAGCAGGATCCCATAGTAGAAGTAGCCGTAGAGCGCGAGCAGCACGCCGACCACCACATAGCCGATGGGGGAAGAGAAATAGGAGCGCAGCTCCCGTTTATAAATCGCAAGCATCAGGCACCCCGCCTTTCTTTTTTCACGGCGGAAGCGCCGCTTGTCAGCTGGAGGAAGAGCTCTTCCAGCGTCAGGTCCGTGTTGCGCATGGCCAGCAGCGGCCAGCCCTTGCGCGTGAGCAGCGCGAAGAGGTCGCGGCGGATGTCGACGCCGGGCTTCGCCTCTACGGCGAACTCATACACGCCGGGTTCCTTCTCGCCGTAGCCGGTGACGTCCACGACGTCCTCCAGCGCGGTGATGGCGTGCAGGACCTCGCTCTCCGGCCCGTCGATGCGGGCGACGACCTTGTGCTCGGAAGAAAGGTCGTGCGCCAGCGTGTCGGTGTTGCCGTCTGCGACAATCTCGCCGTTGTTGATGACGATGATGCGTTCGCACACCGCCTGCACCTCCGGCAGGATGTGCGAGCTGAGGATGACCGTGTGGTTGCGCCCCAGCGTCTTGATGAGGTTGCGGATTTCAATAATCTGCTTCGGGTCGAGGCCCACGGTGGGCTCGTCCAGAATGAGCACAGGAGGGTTGCCCAGCAGGGCCTGCGCAATGCCGACGCGCTGCTTGTAGCCCTTGGAGAGGTTCCCGATGAGCCGGTTGTAGACGTTGTCAATCTTGACCAGCAGGCAGATCTCCTTAATGTGCTTTTCCCGCGGCTGCTTGACCTTTTTCAGCTCATACATGAAATTGAGGTATTCCTTCACCGTCATGTCCATGTACAGCGGCGGCATCTCCGGCAGGTAGCCGATCTGCCGCTTGGCCTCGTTCGGGTTTTCCAGCGTGTCGTACCCGCCGACGGTTACGCTGCCCTCCCCCGCGGAAAGGTAGCCCGTGATGATATTCATGGTGGTGGATTTGCCCGCGCCGTTCGGCCCTAGAAAGCCGACGATGGAGCCTTCCTCCACCTTGAAGCTGATGTTGTTCAAAGCGATATTGGCGCCGTACCGCTTTGTGAGGTTTTTGACCTCTACCATCTCTTGTCCCTCCTATGTTCGAGTTCATGCGCGCAAGCCCCTCCCCGGCCCGGAACCGGGGGCCGCAGGAGGGTCTGCAACGCTATCATCATAGCAATTTCTTCATGCGCAAATGTAAACATTCTTTGAAGAATTCGCTTCTGATTTCTAAATTTCTCAGGGAAAACATCCCGATTCCCCAAACCGCCTTTGCAAATTTCAGCAAAAAGCGCTAAAAAAAGGCGCTGCTAGCGCAGCGGCCGGTCCGCGTGGCGCGGCGGCGCAGGCGGGTCCGGGGAATCCGTCCGCCCGAGCAGGAAATCGACGCTGGTGTGGTAGAAATCCGCCAGGCGCGCAAACGCCTCCACCGGCATGCCCACCCGCCCCAGCTCATACTTGGAGTAGGTCGTCTGTTTTACATTCAAGAGCTGCGCCAGCTCCCGCTGGCTCAGGCCGCGGGCCTCGCGCAGTTCCCGCACGCGCGGATATCCCATTTCCCATCACCCGTATTATCATACAATAGCGGCGGGCCGCGCGCAAGAAAAAAGTCGCAACGCGACTAAGGCCCCCTGCTTCACAACAAAAAAACCGCCGGGGCGGCGGATTACCATTTGATTTCCGGGGAAAATTGCGGTACAATCTATCATAAATCTCGATATTATAAGTCTCGATATTTTCCATTGGGGGGACCACGTTTGACAGAACGGATGACCTACGGGATTGAGGGGAACCCGGAGGCGCGGGTAATCCGCGAAGAAGTATTTGTGGAAGAGCAGGGGTTCCGCGAAGAATTTGACGAAACGGACGCGCGCGCGTGGCATGTGGTGCTGTACGACGGCGGGATTGCGGCGGCCACGGGGCGGCTGTTTTCGGAGGGCGGCGGCGTGTACCACGTGGGGCGCGTGGCGGTGCGCAAGGCGTACCGCGGGTACGGCGTGGGCGCGCAGGTCATGCGGGCGCTGCACCGCAAGGCGCGGGCGCTCGGCGCGCGGGAGCTGGTGCTCTCGGCGCAGGTGCAGGCGCGCGGGTTTTACGAAAAGCTCGGCTACGCCGCCGTGGGCGAGACCTATTTGGACGAGCACTGCCCGCACGTCCGCATGACGCTGTCGCTTTAAGGCGGCGTGCGCAAAATAAAAGGCAAGGAGAACGGTTGCGATGAAGACGGCAGATTATTCCCTTTTGTGCGCGCAGCTCGCGGCGCTGGTAGGCGGCGTGCCGCACCAAACCGCGAACCTGGCGAACGCCTCGGCGCTGTTGTGGCAGGGGTTGGCGGACTTAAACTGGGCGGGGTTTTACCTGCGGGAAGGGGACCTGCTCGTGCTCGGGCCGTTCCAGGGGAAGCCCGCCTGCATAGAGATCCCGCTGGGGCGCGGGGTCTGCGGCACGGCGGCGCAGGAAGACCGCACGCAGCTGGTGCCGGACGTGCGCCAATTCCCGGGGCACATTGCGTGCGACAGCGCGTCGAACGCTGAAATCGTGGTGCCGCTGCACGGCAAAGGCGGCGCGGTGTGCGGGGTGCTGGACCTGGACAGCCCCACCGCCGGGCGGTTTACCGAAGAGGACCGCGCCGGCCTGGAGGCGTTTGCCCGCATCCTGGAGCGGGCGGTTTGGGGGTAAATTCCCCGGCGTTACCCGTGGTAAAAGCGCAGCACGGCGACAACGCGGCCGAGGACGGCGGCGTCCCGCGAATAAATGGGTTCGTAGTCGGGGTTTTCGGGTTGCAGGCGGATGCGGTCCGGTTCCCTGAAAAACCGTTTGACGGTCGCCTCGTCGCCGAGCAGCGCCACGACGATCTCGCCGTCGTCTGCGGTCTCCGCTTTTTCTGCAACGACGTAGTCGCCGTCTAAAATGCCGGCGTCGCGCATACTTTCGCCCTGCACGCGCAGCGCGAAACGCTCGTGCCCGGCGCGGCGGCCCGCCGGGAACGGCAGGTAGCCCTGGATTTCCTCTACCGCGAGGATCGGCGCGCCGGCCGTGACCCGGCCCAGGATGGGCACCTGTTCCGCCGGGGCGCTGCCTTCCAGCTGGATCGACCGGTTCCGGCCCGCCTGCCGCGAGATGTAGCCGCCCTCTTCCAGCGCTTTGAGGTTCATGTGCACCGTCGACGTGGACCGGATCCCCGTCGCCGCGCAGATCTCCCGCACCGTCGGCGGGACCCCCGTTTGCGCCGATTCCCGCAAAAACTCATAAATCTTCTGTTGCGTCTTCGTCATTTTTTTACCTCGTGCCTTCGGCCTATTTTTGCCTCGCGCCTTCGGCCTACGGCCTTCCCGCGCAGAAAAACGGTTCTTATTGCGCCCGCGAAAAGTCCCGGCGTGCAACACACATGGCCTGGGTGTCCGGTGCGAGAAAACGCACAGCGGCCAACAACCCCGCTCCACGGGAGCATGTCCTTTCTCTCGCGCGCCTGCTAACTATTACGCATAGTATAACACAGTGCGGGCAAAAAGACAAACATCTGTTTGTTCTTTGGTGAGATTCGCTCAAATATTCAAAAAATATTCATAAGATATTAACAACTCTCCTTGAAAAAATGGGTATACTAAAAGCGTATTCCAGAGGTGGAGCCGCACCACCAAGGGATACATGTTCTACCCTCCTCAATATACCCCTCAAGCTAAAGGAAAAGGGCCGGGTCTTCGGATCCGGCCTTTTTCCTATGCCCAAAACGGCATAATCCCGCGCGGCGCGGGCATACTAGGGGCAAAACCGGCGCGCGCCGGCAAGGAAGGAAGGAACAGCTTTGCAGCTTCAACATCAAGAAAAGCCGAAAAACCGCGGCGGAAAAGGATTTTACCTCGCGCTGGGCGTCTGCCTCATCGCGGTGGGCGTCGCCTCCTGGACCACCTACGAGAGCGTGACCGGATTTTTAGAGCCCACCGCCAGCGCCCCCGAACCCGTGCAGAACGTGGTCAGCGGCGTCACCGTCCCGCGGGAGGATTCCTCCGCGCCGGAACCGGCGCCCGAATCCACTCCTGAATCTTCGCCCGAATCTTCCGTGAATTCTTCAACCGGATCCGCGGCGGAGCCTGCGGCCGGATCCGCGGCGGAGCCCGAGGCCGGATCCGCGGCGGAAACCCCTGCGGGGGATCCCGGCGGAGCCGCGGAACCGGCGCAGGAGACGATGCTCCCGGCGCTGCCGGAGGAAAGCGCCCAGCCGGACGCCGGGCCGGAAACTTGGCCGGAGCCGGACGAGTGGGTGCGGCCGGTGGACGGCGCGGTGAGCAAGAATTTCAGCGGCGGGGACCCGATTTATTCTGAGACCATGCAGGATTGGCGCGCGCATGACGGCGTCGACCTGGAAGCCGCGGTCGGCGAGGCCGTGCGCGCCATGGCGGACGGCGAGGTGCTGCGCTGCTACGAGGACCCGCTGCTCGGCCACACGGTGGAGATCGCCCACGGCGGCGGCGTCACGGCGCGGTACTGCGGCCTGGGCGAGACTTTCCTGGTGCGCGAGGGCGACGCCGTCGCCGCCGGCCAGGAGATCGGCTCGGTCTACCAGGTCCCCTGCGAGTGCGCCGAGCGCTCCCACCTCCACCTCGAGCTCGAACGCAACGGCTCTCTTTTTGACCCTCTTTTTTAAGCCGCGCCTGCGGCGGGCACGCCCCCCGCAT
>CALWIP010000050.1 GCA_944380775.1 uncultured Clostridia bacterium
GGGAAGACTTATGCTATAATCCAGCAGGATTCCCCGGTAAAAAGGATAAGCGGGGGAAGAAAGAAAGGTGGAATCATTGTGAATGTGCTGGTCATCGGCTGCGGCCGGCAGGGCTCGCTGATTGCGCAAATGCTGGACGAAGCCGGGCACGACGTCGCCGTCATCGACGCGGACGCGGACCATTTCCTTCGCCTGGACGGCGGTTTCAGCGGCCTGACGGTGGAAGGGATGCCGATGGACATGGAGGTCCTGCGCAACGCGGGCATTGAAAACTGCGACGCCGTTGCGGTTGTGACGCCGGACGACAATCTCAACATTACGGTTTCGCAGATTGTGCGCAGCTTTTTCCACGTGGAAAACGTCGTGGCGCGCATCTCGGACCCGGTGCGCGAGACGGTGTTTGAGCGCTTCGGCCTGAAAACGGTGTGCCCCACCAAGCTGGCGGGCGACTCCATTGTGCAGGCGCTCACCAACCCGCAGGAGACGCGCCATGTGCAGTTTGAAACCTCTACGGTGTCGTTTGAGACGCGTAAGGTGGAAAAGCAGCAGGTGGACTGCAACATCACGCTGTTCCCGCTGGGCGGGGACGAGGCTGCGCTGGGCGTGCTGCACCCGGACGGGCGCGTGGACCTTTGCCGCGAGCACCACAAGATTATTTTACAGGCCGGCGACCAGGTGATTGTGTCGAAGGTCATCGACTGACGCGCGAAAGGTGGAGGGAAACGTATGAGGATCGTCATTATGGGAGGCGGCAAAGTCGGCTTCTATTTGGCGGGCAATATGCTGGAACACAAATATGACGTGCGGGTGATTGAACAGGACCGCCGCCGCTGCCAAATGCTGGCAAACCGCCTGAGCGTGGAGATTGTCTGCGGGGACGGCACCGAGCCGGAAGCGCTGGAGCGCGCCGGGGCGATGAACGCCGACTGCTTCATCGCCGTAACCGGCAGCGACCAGGACAACCTTGTCGCAAGCCAGCTCGCCAAGCGCGAGTTCGGCGTGAAAAAGGTCATTGCCCGGGCGAACAACCCGCGCAACCTGGAAGTCCTGCGCGCGCTCGGCCCAGACATCGCCGTGAGCAGCACCGACATCATCACCCGGCTCATTGTGCAGGAGGTCGACCTCGCGCAGATGCACCTGCTGGCCACGCTGAACAAGGGCCGCGCCGGCATCTGCACCATCACCCTGCCGGAGGACACCGCCCTGCACGGCGTCATGCTGCGGGACCTCACGCTGCCGCAGGGCTCGCTGATCATCTCCGTCGTGCGCGGCGAGCAGATGATCATCCCGAACGGCTTGACCGTCATCGAGGCGGGCGACGAAATCGTCGCGGTGTGCGCCGGGGAAAAGCAGAAAGCGCTGATGAAAGTCCTCAGCGCGCGCGGCGCGCGGCTTTCCTGAAAATAAGACCGGGATCCGCCGCGTCCGAATCCTATAAAATTAAAGAATGCCGGGGAAGCGTTCCCCGGCATTTTGCTTTGGGAAGAGAAGGGTCCGCCGCGCGGGCTCATCCGGGAAAATCCTCGCGGGAGCGTTTCCCGGAGATCGATTCCGGGCGCAGCTCCAGCATGCAGAGCGCGTCCCAGTCGCGGGCAATTTCCGCGTCCCGCCGCGCGGGGGGTTCCCCCGGCGCAAGGCAGGCGGCAAACTGCCGGATGGCGGCGCGCTTTTCCGCGGGCCCGTCCAATTCGCGCAGTTTGCCGAACACGACGACGCTCTCGTAGCGCGTGGCGAAGCGTTCCGGGACGACTTCGCTGCGCGCTACCACGCAGAACGACGCCTTGCCGTCGCGGCGCAGGGCGTCCAGCTTATGCCCGGCCCGCGCGCAGTGGAAGAGCAGCCGCCCGCCGTCCCAGGAATAGTTCAGCGGCACGGCGTAGGGGTAGCCGCCGTCGCCGGACACCGCCAGCACGCCGTAGGTCCCGGCGCGCAGCACGGCCTCGCATTCTTCAGGGGAAAGCGCCTGCTTTGCCCGCCGCATGGTTCGGAATTCCATGTTCCTTCCCTCCGTCCTTTTTTCCCAAAGGGTAGCACAATCCACGCAAGCCGTCAATCCCCCAGGTCCGCGATGCGCAGAATAAAAATAGTTGAAATGGGGGAAAAAATCGGGTATAATTTGCACAAATCCCGGCGGAAGCGGTCTGCCGGAACAGAGAGAGGAGCGGTTTAGAGATGCGCGGAAGGAACGCGGCCCCGGCGGCGGGCAACGCGCTGACGGAAGGCGCCATCACGCGCCAGCTGGTACGGTTTTTCATGCCGATTGTCCTCGGCACATTTTTCCAGCAGCTGTATAATACGGTCGACGCCGTCGTCGTGGGGAATTTTGTCGGGAAAGAAGCCCTGGCGGCGGTCGGCGGGGCCACCGGCACCATCATCAACCTGTTGGTGGGCTTTTTCGTGGGCCTTTCCTCCGGCGCGACGGTCGTCATCTCTCAGTTCTACGGCGCGCGCAACCCGCAGGACGCCAGCCGCGCCGTCCACACCGCCGCGGCCCTGGCCCTCGCCGGCGGCGCGGTCATGATGGCCATCGGCCTGGTCTTCACGCCGTGGGCGCTCTCCGCCATGGGCACCCCGGAAGACATCCTCGGCCACGCCACAACTTATATGCGCATCTATTTCGGCGGCATTGTTTTCACCATGATTTATAATGTCGGCTCCGGCATCCTGCGCGCGGTCGGCGACTCCCGCCGCCCGCTGTACTTCCTCATCGTCTGCACAGGCGTCAACCTCGTGCTGGACCTGCTCTTCGTCGCGGTGTTCCAGTGGGGCGTGGCGGGCGCCGCCATCGCGACGGTGCTGGCGCAGGCCGCCAGCGCCAGCCTGGTCGTCCTTTCGCTGATGCGCACCCACGAGATGTACCAGCTCACCCCCAAGGAGATCCGCTTTACCGGGTTTATTTTGAAAAATATGATCCGCATCGGCATCCCCGCCGGCCTGCAATCCGTCATGTCGTCCATTTCGAATATCATCATCCAGTCGAGCATCAACGCGCAGGGCACCGACACCGTCGCCGCCTGGACCGCCTTCGGCAAGATCGACGGCCTGTTCTGGATGGTCATGGGCGCGTTCGGCGTCGCCATCACCACGTTCTCCGGGCAGAATTTCGGCGCGCGCAAATTTGACCGCGTCCGCCGCAGCATCCGTATCTGCATGGCGCTGGCGTTCGGCGCGGCCTTGGTGCTCACGCTGTTCATGCTCTTCGTCGGGCGCTACGTCTTCCGCCTCTTTACCACAGACGACGCCGTCATCGCCATCGGCATGCGCGCCGTCAACACCATTATGCCGTTCTACTTCACCTACGTCGTCGCGGAAATCCTCTCCGGCGCCATCCGCGGCGCGGGCAACGCCCTCGCCCCCATGCTCATGTCTACGGTGGGCCTCTGCCTGCTGCGCGTGGTGTGGATGCTCACGGTCGTCCCCGCCGTCGGCACGTTCGAATCCATCATCGTCAGTTACCCCATCGCCTGGGCGTTCACCTCCGCGATGTACATCGCGTACTATTTCTTCCTCTTCCCGCGCTCGGTGCGCGCCCGCTTCGGCGGGGAGGAACAACAGGCCCGCTGAAAAAATTTTCCGCGCCCGGCGCGGGAACTTGAAACATTTCGCCCCTCCCGGCGGTCTTATTAGTAAGGACAAAAAACGGGAGGGGATTGCGGTGAAAACAAGGAAACGGGCCGGGAAATTCCGGGAATATGTCGGGAAGAACGCGGTGCTCTGCACCTGCCAGGCCGCGGCGCTCGCCGCCTTGGGAACCATCCTCTTCCTCACGGCGCAGACCTTTTATTATTAAGAGAAGGGCCCGCCCTTCCGCCGGGAAAAATAGGAAAAAAATCCTCCGCAGACGGCTGCTGCGGAGGATTTTTTATGCGCCGCGCCCGGTTTCCGCGGGCGAAAGGTCCAGGTCAAACCCCGGCGGCAGCGTCCCGGCAAGCGCGGCGAGCGCCGCGGGGTCCAGCTCCCCCACCGGGCGCAGCGGCGCGGGCGCGCCTTCGCACGGCGCAAGGCTCTTTTCAAACCAGATGACGTCGTGCCAGCCGTCTTTGTAGCCGTTGTCCCGGAACACCGCCGCCGTGCGGAACCCCAGCGCGCGGTGCAGCGCCTCGCTGGCGGCGTTCCCCCGCGTGACAATGGCGTAGGCCGTGCGCACCCCCTGCATCCGCAGGATGCGCAGCAGCAGGCCGTACAGCGTTTTCCCCAGGCCGCGCCCGGCCGCCTCCGGCGCAAGGTAGACGGTCAGCTCGGCAATCCACTGGTACGCCTCCCGCGTGAACAGCCGGTGCGCGTAGGCGTACCCGAGCAGCCGCCCGCCCGTTTCGCACACCAGGTACGGGTAGCGCGCGGCGTACTCCGCCACGCGCGCCGCAAACTCCGCCTCGCTGGGCAGCTCGTATTCAAAGGTGACGGGCGTCCCAATATACGCCCGGTAGATATTCAGAAGGCCCGGGACGTCCGCTTCCCGCGCAAACCGGATGGTCCATTTGCCGCTCATGGCGCTCCCCCCTGTTTTGGTTGTTTCCCCTTTAGGATACCACATTTCCGCCGCGGCGCAAAGGCCCCCGGCCGCCGGGAAACCGGCCCCGCCCGGCGGGATGCGCGAATAAAACAGGCCTGTAATGATTGTAACAAGTTTGTAACGATTGAATTTCAGCGCCTTGCACAGAAACCCCCCGCCGGTTCGGTGGCCGGGAAAATCGAAAAACGGGGGATTGGGCGATTATCATTCGGATTATGAAAAATAATCTCCGCGGCCATTGGTGAAACTCACTAAACCGCGCCCTTTTATGAATTTGACATTCGGAAAAAAGACAAATATAATAACGAGCGTTACATCCTGACATCTGCCGGGTGGCGTTTCTGCCCGAAACAGAAGGGCGGGCGGCGGCGCCAAAACAAGACGAAAGGAAGAAACGAAGATGCAAAAGATGATACGGCTTTCCGGGAAAAAGCTCTTGGCGCTGGCGGCCATGCTGCTGCTGACGGTGGGGGCTGCGGCTTCGGCAATGGCGGCGGGCGTGAACGCCACCGTGGTGCTGAACGGCCGGGAGACCCGCGTCTCGGTGCAGAGCACGGAGACGGAAGATATTTTGGAGCAGGCGGGCGTGGCCCTGCGCGCGAGCGACAAGGTGGTGCGCAGCGACGAGGACGGCATCCGCATTGAGGTCTCCCGCACGGTTCCGGTGCGCATTTACAACGGGACGTTCTGGTTCCAGCGCTCGGTGCATTACGGCGACACCGTCGCCGAAGCGCTCGAGAAGGCGGGCGTCGCCTACGACGGGAACGACATTGTGTCCCCCAGCCCGCGCATGCAGGTTTACGAGGGCATGGAGATTACGGTTTCGCCGCGGCACCAGGTGACGGTGACGGCGGACGGCGTGACGCAGTCGTTCCTGGCGGAAGACGGCACGGTTGGCGACGCGCTGCTCGAGGCCAAGGTCATGCTGGGCCTGGACGACGAAGTGAGCCCGCCGCGCGGCACGCCGCTGGAAGAGGGCATGGAGATCCGCGTGGGCCGCGTAACCTACCGCGAGGTGACGGCGGAGGAAGCCATCCCCTACACGACGCTGACAAACGAGAGCGACGCCATGATGCGCGGCACGACGCGCGTGGAGACGGCCGGCGTAGACGGCCTGCGCCGCGTAACCCGCCGCGAAAAACTGGTGGACGGCGAGGTCTCCTCGAGCGAAGTGCTGGAGAGCGTCGTGCTCCGGCAGCCCGTGCAAGAGGTTGTGACGGCCGGCACGCGGGTGGACCCGTCTCCCTACGCGACCATTGAAGCCGACGGCCGCGTCTACGACCGCTACGGCAAAGAAGTGAAGTACACCACCTACCTCAGCGGCAAATGCACCGCGTACACGTCCAACGGCGGCACCACCGCCACCGGGCGCAAGGCGGCCGAAGGCCTCGTCGCGGTGGACCCCGACGTCATCCCCTACGGCACCGAGCTCTATATCTGCTCGGCGGACGGCAAAACCGTTTACGGCTACGCCATTGCGGCGGACACCGGCGGCGCGATGCTCAGCGGGCGGATCCTGGCGGATGTCTATTACGACACGCTCGCGGAATGCTACGACTTCGGCGTGCGCGACATGCGGGTCTATATCTTAGCGTAATCCCGCTGCAAGCGGAACCAATCCCCTCCGGAACGCCCGGAGGGGTTTTTTTGCGCCGCGCCAATTGTCAACTAAATTATATTGATAAAATGGTTGACAATTCTCCCCTTTTCCGGTATCCTGGGGGCATAGGAAGGGGGCGTCCCACATGAAAACAAGCCAAATGGCGTCCACCGCGCTGTGCACGGCCGCGACGGTGGTCCTCTCGCAGCTCGCCGTGCCGCTGCCCGGGGCGGGCGCGCCGCTGTCGCTCTCGCTCGGCGCGGTGTTCCTCTGCGGCGCGGTGCTGCCGTGGCGCAGCGCGGCGCTCTCGCAGGCGCTGTACCTGCTGCTGGGGGCGGCGGGCCTGCCGGTGTTCGCCAATTTCTCCGGCGGACTGGGCCGCCTGGCCGGCCCCACGGGCGGGTTCCTGGTTGCCTACCCGGTCATGGCGTTTCTGCTCGCGTGGATCCCGCAAAAGCTCGGCCGCAAGACGCCGCGCACGCTGGCGGCCGCCGCCGTACCGGCGCTGGCGGCCTGCTATGTGTTTGGCGCGGGCTGGTACATGCTGACAGCCCAGGTGGGCCTGGCCGCCGCCCTGACGGCCATGGTGCTCCCGTTCGTCGCGGTGGACGCGGCGAAAGCCGCTGTTTTCCTCACCGCGGGCCTGGCCGTGGACAAAGCCCTGCAAAAGGCGCGCCTGCGCGCCGGCTGAGGCGGCTTTCCCGGCAGATAGACCGATAAACTTTCCGCTCCGGAACAATTCTTGGCGAAAGCTGTCAAACCTTGCAAAAATGGCGGGGAATGCCGCTTTTCCGGCAAAAGAAGCATTGAAAATCCGCTGGCTGCTGTGGTATAATAGCAAAAATAAAGAAGCAGCGGATTTTGTCGGAAATGGGGGATGATTGATGTTGAACACGAATTTTGAATCGAAATTCCGTAAGGAAGGCTTGACCTTTGACGATGTGCTCCTGGTCCCCGCCGAGTCGAGCGTCTTGCCCAAGGAAGTGGACGTGGGCACCTGGCTCACCAAAAAGATCCACCTGAACATGCCGCTCATCACGGCGGCGATGGATACCGTCACCGAGGTGGACATGGCCATTGCGGTCGCGCGCGAGGGCGGCCTGGGCATCATCCACAAGAACATGACCATCGAGCGCCAGGCGGACATGGTGGACCGCGTCAAGCGCTCGGAGAACGGGGTCATCGTCAACCCGTTCTTCCTCTCGCCGGAGCACCTGGTGAGCGACGCGAACGCGATTATGGCGCGGTACAAGATCTCCGGCGTGCCGGTTTGTGAAGGCGGCAAGCTCGTGGGCATCATCACAAACCGGGACCTGCGGTTTATGACGGAGCGCGACTTCGACCAGCCGATCTCCGCGGTGATGACGAAGGAAAACCTCGTCACCGCGCCGGTGGGCACCACGCTCAAGCAGGCGCAGGAAATCCTGCGGCGGCACCGCATTGAAAAGCTGCCCATTGTGGACGGCGAGGGCAACTTGAAGGGCCTCATCACCATCAAAGACATTGAAAAAGCCGTGCAGTACCCGAATTCGGCGCGCGACAGCAACGGCCGCCTGCTCTGCGGCGCGGCCATCGGCGCGACGAAAGACGTGCTCGAGCGCGTCGCCGCGCTGGTGGAAGCCCAGGTGGACGTGCTCGCGCTGGATTCCGCCCACGGACACAACAAAGACATTGTCGAGGCCGTGCGCCGCGTGAAGAAGGCCTACCCGGACGTACAGCTCATTGCGGGCAACATTGCCACGGCGGAGGCGGCCAAGGCGCTCATCGAGGCGGGCGCAGACGCCATTAAGGTCGGCATCGGCCCGGGCTCCATCTGCACCACGCGCGTGGTGGCGGGCGTCGGCGTGCCGCAGATCACCGCGGTGTACGACGCGGCCTGCGAAGCCGCGAAGTCCGGCACCCCGGTCATTGCGGACGGCGGCATCAAGTTCTCCGGCGACATCATCAAGGCGCTCGCGGCGGGCGCGAACGTCGTCATGGTCGGCTCGCTGGTGGCGGGCTGCAAGGAATCCCCCGGCGACACCGAGCTCTTCCAGGGCCGCCAGTTCAAGGTCTACCGCGGCATGGGCAGCCTGGGCGCCATGAACCAGGGCCACGGCAGCGCGGACCGCTACTTCCAGGGCGACGCCAAAAAGCTCGTGCCCGAGGGCGTCGAGGGCCGCGTGCCGTTTAAGGGCCCGCTCTCCGACACCGTGTACCAGATGCTCGGCGGCCTGCGCGCGGGCATGGGCTACACCGGCTGCGCGAACATTGAGGAGCTGCACGAAAAGGCGCAGTTCATCCGCATCACGAACGCGGGCCTGCGCGAAAGCCACCCGCACGACATCCAGATTACCAAGGAAGCGCCGAACTACTCGATGTCCGTGTAAAAATGTGCGAAAGCCCGGAAATTCCCTCTTGACAAACGGAAAAAGACCGGTTATAATAAATAACGCTCCGCACCGCGAGGCGCGGGGCGTCCATATGGCGGCATAGCTCAGTTGGCTAGAGCATTCGGTTCATACCCGAAGTGTCGATGGTTCAAGTCCATTTGCCGCTACCATCCGGCCCGGTCGTCAAGTGGTTAAGACACCGCCCTTTCACGGCGGGTTCACGAGTTCGAATCTCGTCCGGGTCACCAGCCAAAAACCTCCCCCGCAAGGGGGACAAGTTTTGGACGCATAGCTCAGCTGGTTAGAGCGTTCGCCTCACACGCGAGAGGTCGACGGTTCGAGTCCGCCTGCGTCCACCAAAAGCCCCGGCTGCAACGGCAGCCGGGGCTTTTTTGCGCCTCCGCGGCCCGGGCGGCCGCTTCACCTGGGGAAAAATTCTTCACATGGAGCGAGCCCCTCCCCTTTACATTTTTGGCCTATTTTGATAAAATGAAGGCAAAGGCCCGCCCGTACAGCGCGGGTGGGAAGAGGAAAAAAGGAGTGGAATTTATGGTAAGCCGCATTGTTCTCAACACGATCTCTTATCATGGCCACGGGGCCATCGAAAACATCGTCCCCGAGCTGACCGCCCGTGGGTACCAGAAGGCTTTTGTTTGCTCCGACCCGGACCTTGTCAAGTTTGGCGTCACCGGCAAAGTGACCGCCCTGCTGGACGCGGCCTCGTTCCCGTATGAGGTGTACTCCAACATCAAAGCGAACCCGACGATTGAAAACGTGCAGGGCGGCGTGGCCGCGTTCCAGCAGTCCGGCGCCGACTGCATTGTCGCCATTGGCGGCGGCTCGGCCATGGACACGGCGAAGGCCATCGGCATCATCGCCAACAACCCGGAATTCGCCGACGTGCGCAGCCTGGAGGGCGTCGCCCCGACGAAGAAGCACGCGGTGTTCACCATTGCGGTGCCCACCACGGCCGGCACCGCCGCCGAGGTCACCATCAACTACGTCATCACGGACGTGGAGAAGAAGCGCAAATTCGTCTGCGTCGACACCAACGACATCCCGGAAGTCGCCGTGGTGGACCCGGACATGATGGCCTCCATGCCCAAGGGCCTGACGGCTGCCACCGGCATGGACGCGCTGACCCACGCCATTGAAGGCTACATCACCAAGGGCGCGTGCGCCATCTCCGACATGTTCCACCTCGAGGCCATCCGCCTCATCAGCGAGAACCTGCGCGGCGCCGTGGCCAACACGCCGGAAGGCCGCGAGGGCATGGCGCTGGGCCAGTACATTGCCGGCATGGGCTTCTCCAACGTGGGCCTGGGCATTGTCCACAGCATGGCGCACGGGCTTTCCGCGCTGTATGACACGCCGCACGGCGTGGCCTGCGCCATCCTGCTGCCCACGGGCCTGGAGTACAACAAGGGCGTCGCGGGCGGCCGTTACCGCGCCATCGGCAAGGCGATGGGCGTGGAGGGCATCGACGCCATGAGCGGCGAGGAAGCCGCGGACGCCGCCATCGCCGCCGTGAAGCAGCTCTCCGCCGACGTCGGCATCCCGACGGACCTCAAGGGCATCCTCAAGGAAGAGGACGTCGCGTTCCTTTCCGAGTCCGCGTTTGCGGACGCCTGCTGCCCGGGCAACCCGCGCGACACCAGCGTGGAGGAGATTGCCGCGCTGTACCGCAGCCTGCTGTAACTGGTAGAACCCCGTCAAAAAACCGGGGCAACCCCACGGCCGCCGCACGCCTCGGACGCGTGCGGCGGCCGTTTTCCTTGACGGAATCACAGAAAAGCATTATAATAAGAAAAATATTTCTTTCCCCGCGGGAGTTCCGGATTTTCCGGGGGAAGACGGGAGGGGTAGGAAGATGAACCGTGTGTACAATTTTTCGGCGGGGCCTTCGATGCTGCCGGAGCCGGTGCTGCGCCGGGCCGCCGCGGAAATGTTGGATTATGAAGGCAGCGGGCAGTCCGTGATGGAGATGTCGCACCGCTCGAAGGTGTTTGAGGGCATTATGAACCGCACCGAGCAGCTGCTGCGCGAGGTGATGGACATCCCGCCGGAGTACCGCGTGCTGTTTTTGCAGGGCGGCGCTTCGCTGCAATTCGCCATGGTCCCGCTGAACCTGATGACGGGCAGCAAAAAGGCGGATTTCGTGCTCACCGGCCAGTGGGCGACCAAGGCCCAGAAGGAGGCCGCGCGTTTTGGCGAGGCGCTGGTGGTCGGCTCGTCGAAGGACGAGACGTTCTCCTACATCCCGGAGCTGGATCCGAAGGCGTTCCACGCGGACGCGGATTATTTCCACATCTGCCTGAACAACACGATTTACGGCACGCGGTTCACGAAGCTGCCGGAGACCGGGGAGGTGCCGCTCGTGGCGGATATTTCCTCCTGCATCCTCAGCGAGCCGCTGGACGTGCGGCGGTTCGGCCTGCTGTTTGCGGGCGCGCAGAAGAACATGGGACCGGCCGGCCTGACGGTGGTCATTGTTCGGGACGATCTTGTCGGCCGCGCGGCGGAGAACACGCCCACCATGCTCAACTACCAGACCCACGTGGACAACGGCTCCATGTTCAACACGCCGCCGTGCTACAGCATTTACATGTGCATGCTGGTGCTGGAATGGATCCGGGACGAAATCGGCGGCCTGGGCGAGATGAAGAAGCGCAACGAAGAAAAGGCCGCGCTGCTCTATGATTTCCTGGACCAGTCCCGCATGTTCCGCGGCACGGTGCGCAAGCAGGACCGCTCGCTGATGAACGTGCCGTTCGTCACCGGCAGCGCCGAGCTGGACGCGAAATGCGTCAAAGAGGCGGCGGCGGCCGGCCTGGTGAACCTGAAGGGCCACCGCAGCGTGGGAGGCCTGCGCGCGTCCATCTACAACGCGATGCCGCGCGAGGGCGTGCAGCGCCTGGTAGAGTTCCTGGCCGCGTTCGAAAAAGCAAACGCGTGACCGCCGGCGCGCGCCGCCCGGCGGATCCTGAGAAAGGTCGTGTGTAAGATGTACCGAATCCAATGCCTGAACCGCATCTCCCCCGTGGGCCTGGAGCGTTTCCCCGCCGGCTATGAGGTCGGCGAAGAGGCCGCCGCCCCAGACGCCGTGCTCGTGCGTTCCGCTTCGCTGCACGAGTGGCCGCTGCCGGAGAGCCTGCTCGCCATTGCGCGCGCGGGCGCGGGCGTGAACAATATCCCCGTGGACCGTTGCAGCGAAAACGGCGTCGTGGTGTTCAACACGCCGGGCGCCAACGCGAACGCCGTCAAAGAGCTGGTGCTCGCGGCGCTGTTCCTCACCTCCCGCAAGGTGCTGGCGGGCGCGGCGTGGGTGCAGGGGCTCAAGGGGCAAGAGGGCCTGAGCAAGGCCGTGGAAAAGGGCAAGTCCGCGTTTACCGGCCCGGAAATCCGCGGCAAGACGCTCGGCGTCATCGGCCTGGGGGCCATCGGCATCCTGGTGGCGAACGCGGCGCGGTCCCTCGGCATGGAGGTCTACGGCTACGACCCGTTCCTCTCGGTGGACGCGGCCTGGGGGCTTTCCCGCTCGGTGCATCACGCGTTTTCGCTCGATGAAATCTACGCCCACTGCGATTACATCACGCTGCACGTCCCGGCCACGCCGGACACCCGCGGCATGATCAACGCCGAATCCATCGCCAAGATGACAGACGGCGCGCGCCTGCTGAATTTTGCGCGCGGCGAGCTGGCGGACAGCGCCGCGGTGGTGCAGGCCGTGCAGAGCGGCAAGCTGGCAGCCTACGCGACGGATTTCCCGAGCGGCGAGATGCTCGGCGTCGAAAACATCCTCGCGCTGCCGCACCTGGGCGCGTCGACGCCGGAGTCGGAGGAAAACTGCGCGCGCATGGCCGCAGACGAACTCATCGATTACCTGGAAAACGGCAACGTGAAGAACTCGGTCAACCTGCCGGACATTTCCATGCCGCGCCAGGGCACGCGCATCTGCGTGTTCCACCGCAACGTGCCGAACACCATCAGCCTGCTCTCCGGCGATCTGGCGAAGCTGGGCGTCAACATTGAGAACATGCAGAGCAAGTCGAAAAAAGAGTACGCGTACACCATCTTGGACGTGACGGGCAACACCGACGAGGCCAGCCTCAAAGCGCTGGAAGCCCAGCCCTATTTAATCCGGCTGCGGCTCCTGCAAGCGGAAT
>CALWIP010000051.1 GCA_944380775.1 uncultured Clostridia bacterium
GCGTCCACCCGGATGCCGTCGATGTGGTATTTTTCCACCCAGAACACCGCGCTGGACACCAAAAAACTGACGACCTCATTGCGGCCGTAGTCAAACACAAGCGTCCCCCAGTCCTTGTGCTCGCCCTTGCGCGGGTCCGCATATTCATAGCACGGCGTGCCGTCAAAGCGCGCTAAGCCTGCGGCGTCGCGCGGGAAATGGGCCGGCACCCAGTCCATAATGACGCCGATGCCTTCCTGGTGGCAGCGGTCGACAAAGGCCATAAAGTCCTTTGGCTCCCCGTAGCGGGCCGTGGGTGCAAAATACCCGGTTACCTGGTAGCCCCAGGAGGCGTCGAACGGGTACTCGGTGAGCGGCATCAGCTCAATGTGCGTGTAGCCCATCTCTTTCACATAAGGGATGAGTTCGTCGGCGAGCTTTCCGTAGGAGAACGTGTTCCCGTCCTCATAGCGGCGCCAGGAGCCGGCGTGCACCTCGTAGATGTTCACCGGGTTGCTGTAGTGCGGGTTCGCCGCCTTGTGGCGGTACCAAGGGGCGTCTGTCCAGGGGAACCCCTCGATGTCATAGTATTTGGAGGCGTTGTTCGGCCGGGTCTCAAAGTGGAAGGCGTAGGGGTCGCTCTTCATCACCTGATTCCCATCGGGGCCCTTCACGCAGTATTTGTAGACCTGATACCCCTCAAATTCCTGCGGCAGGAACGCTTCCCATACGCCTTCGCTGATTTTTTCCATCGGCAGCGCTTCGGGATCCCATTCGTTGAAATTCCCCACTACCGAGACCGACACCGCGTTCGGCGCCCAAACGCGGAAAACCATGCCGTTGACCCCGCCGCGCTCGAGCTTATGGGCGCCCATGAACTCATACGCCTTATAATTTGTTCCTTGGTGGAATAAATACAGCGGGACATTGCCTTCCGGCGGCTTCTTCTTTTCCTTCGCCATCTTGAATCACGTCCTCACAGAAACTTTGGCCTCAGGGTTCCCCACACGCGCCGGGCTCTTCCCCGTGCAGGGCGCCGGGACGGCAGGCCCCCGGGAAAAACGGTAGCCCCGGTGTGGGACGCCCCCGCTGCGCCAGAAAAGGGATCCGCGCAGGACTCCCTATGAATATCATAGCAATTTTTTTGTTAAAATTCAAGCTTTTTTGGTGGTTATTTTGAAACCCTTCTTCCTTCGTCCAAAAAACCTTGTGGGAGTTGCACAATATTCCGGCCGTCCGCTTGTGCGGTGAGCCTTCTTGCCCGCTATTTTACCACCATCCGCATGTCAAAACCTGGAAAACCGGCGCGCCCGCCGCGCCCGGGAATAAAAAAGGAGGGGCTGCGCGCCGCAGCCCCTCCCGGGATGCACTCTTTTCGCAAAGAGGATCTTATTTGTGGTCTACCTCATACATATGGTCGATGAGCATGAGGACCTTGTTGCTGTAACCCCACTCGTTGTCGTACCAGGCAACCAGCTTGACGAAGTGGTCGTTCAGCATGATGCCGGCCTTCGCGTCGAAGATGGAGGTGTGCGGGTCGCCGAGGAAGTCAGAGGAAACGACCATGTCCTCAGTGTAGCCCAGGATGCCCTTGAGCTCGTTCTCAGAAGCTTCCTTCACAGCCGCGCAGATCTCCTCATAGGTGGTGGGGGTCGCGAGGCTGCAGGTCAGGTCGACGACGGAGACGTCCAGGGTCGGGACGCGCATCGCCATGCCGGTCAGCTTACCCTTCATCTCCGGGATCACCAGCGCGCAGGCCTTGGCAGCGCCCGTGGTGGACGGGATGATGTTGCCGGAAGCCGCACGGCCGCCGCGCCAGTCCTTCTTGGACGGGGCGTCCACCGTCTTCTGGGTGTTGGTGGTGGAGTGGACCGTGGTCATGAGGCCTTCCACAATGCCGAACTTGTCGTGCACAACCTTGGTCAGCGGGGCCAGGCAGTTCGTGGTGCAGGAAGCGTTGGAAACCACCTTCATGTCGGCGGTGTACTTGTCGAGGTTGACGCCGCAAACAAAGGTCGGGGTCTCTTTGTCCTTGGCCGGGGCAGAGATGACAACCTTCTTCGCGCCGGCCGCGATGTGCGCGGAAGCCTTCTCGGTGGTGCAGAACACGCCGGTGGACTCCACAACATACTCCGCCTCAATCGCGCCCCACGGGATCTGGGACGGGTCCTTCTCCGCGTAGACGTTGACCTTCTGGCCGTTTACAACCAGCTTGCCGTCTTCGGCTTTGACTTCGCCC
Organism: uncultured Clostridia bacterium; assembly: GCA_944380775.1. Lineage (GTDB taxonomy): Bacteria > Bacillota > Clostridia > Oscillospirales > Acutalibacteraceae > CALWKP01. Next base: position 2,219 of record CALWIP010000051.1, read on the forward strand.
TTGAAACGGCCGTGCATGGTGTCGTACTTGACCATATAGACCATATAGTCTACGTCGACAAACGGATCGTTCACGCCGACGATCTCATACTTCTCCGGCGCAGCGACAGCCGCACGGAAAACCAGGCGGCCGATGCGGCCGAAACCGTTGATGCCAATTTTGATTGCCATAGAATTTGTACCTCCTAAAATATGAATATTTTAGATGAAAGGGTCTACTTCTTTATTTTATAGCATTCCAAGCAATTTTACAAGCCGGTTGGCTGATTTTTCCCGCATCTTTTCAAAATTTTCCCGGATTTTCTTCCACCCCTGCGGCTTCTGCCGGGGGTAGGGTGAAAATAGTTCCCCGCAGAGCATATAAATACGCCGCCGCGTAGGCGCACAAGCCTAAAATGAGGACCCGCTCCCAGAGGGCGCTGCGGTCTAGGCCGTTCGTCCCAGCCAAACCGGCAATGAGATCCGGCACTGCGAGCGCCAGGCCCACAAGGACGGCGGACGCGCCGTTTGCAAAGGCAAGCCGGACGCTCTGCGGCTCATCCAGGCCGGCGAAGAGCTTCGCCTGCGCGGAGAAAAACAACAGCAGGAAGATAGCCCAGAAGGTCTGGTAGAGGTTTTCGGCGGTGTTCGCTACCTCGGTAAAGCGGAGGAACTGGGAAATCAACGCCGCACAGCCCCAGAGCTGCGGCGCCAGAGCAAAAACCGGCGCGGCGCGCAGCAGGTTTTCGCCCCGCAGCAGGCTTGCGCCCTCCACCAGCAGCACGATGCCCGCGGCGATGCCGAACAACGCCACCAGGCTGCACACCAGCGGGTGGTCCGCCATTGAATCCACCGTCCCGTCTGCGGCCGGCCCGGCCGCCCCAGAGGACGCCGCGCGGGCCATCATCCCCACCGCGTAAGCCAGCATCAGCGCGCCGGCGGCCAAACCGCAGCCGCCCGCCGCCTTACAAGCCGGAACCGGGACTTGCCCCGTGGCCGGGAACCGGCCGCGCCGGAACAGGAATTGCAGGCCGGCCGCGCCCACAGCCAGCGCCGCAGTGGCCAGGACAGCCGTTACGCCCCCGTCGGTGGTAAAACCGGACTCCGGGTCAAACCAAACGAGCTGCTGGGCCGTCCGCGCCGCCAGGCCCACGGCCAGCGGCAAAACAAACAACCAGACCATCCAGGATTTTTTCATGTTGCTGCCAGGCTCCTTCCGTTATCCGCGGTCCTTGAGCGGGACGTAGTTCCGGCCGCGCGAGAGGGACCGGTACGCCGGGCGGATAATCCGGCCGCCGGTGGTCATCTCTTCCATGCGGTGCGCGCACCATCCTGCGATGCGCGAAACCGCGAACATCGGCGTGTAGAGGTCGCTCGGGATGCCGAGCATCTCGTACACCAGGCCGGAATAGAAATCGACGTTGGCGGAAATGACTTTCGTATCCCCCTTGACTTTGGCAAACACGTCCGGCGAAAGGCGCTCCACGCGCTCAAAGAGGGAAAATTCGCGGGCCATTTCCTTTTTCTCCGCCAGGCGGCGGGCCTTGTCCTTCAAAATGACGGCGCGGGGGTCCGAGAGCGTGTAAACCGCATGCCCTATGCCGTGGTTGAGGCCGGAGCGGGCGCCCACCTCTTTTTTGACGATGCGCTCGAGATAGGACGCGACCTCGTCGTCGCTGTCCCAGTTTTCCACATGCTCCATCAGGTCTCGCATCATCATCATCACGCGGTGGTTTGCGCCGCCGTGCTTCGGGCCCTTCAGGGAACCGATGGCCGCCGCGATGGTCGAATAAATATCCGTGCCGGAGGAAGAAAGCACGCGCGTGGTGAACGTGGAGTTATTGCCGCCGCCGTGCTCCGCGTGGAGCACCATGCACAAATCGAGCAGCTTGGCCTCTTCGTCGGTGAACTGGCGGTCCGGGCGGATGGCGTTCAAAATCGACTCGGCAGTGGAGTGGTTCGGGTCCAGCGGGTGGAAGAACATGCTCTGCTTGTCGAAATGGCGGCGCTTGACCTGGTACGCGTAGGTCATGATGGTCGGCATGCGCGCGATGAGCGACACCGCCTGGCGCATGTTGTTCTCCAGGGAGGGGTCCTCCGGGTTGTCGTCGTAGGAATAAAGCGCCAGCACGGAGCGCGCCAGCTTGTTCATCACGTTTTTAGACGGCGCTTTGATGATCATATCCTCGGCGAAATATTCCGGCAATTCGCGCGAGCTGTTGAGCACGTTGCGGAAGCGCGCCAGCTGGCTCTCGGTGGGCAGGCTGCCAAACAGCAGCAGCCAGGCGGCCTCCTCGTAACCGAAGCGGTTTTCCCGCACGCAGCCGCCGACAATCTCGCGGATGTCGATGCCGCGGTAGGTGAGTTTGCCCTCGTCCGGGACCTTCTCGTTGTCGTCGATCAAATAGCCGTGGACGTTGCAAATCATCGTCAAGCCGGCGAGCACGCCGGTGCCGTCTGGATTGCGCAGGCCGCGCTTGACCTGGTACAATTCAAAGTTTTCCGGCGGAATCTTATTGTGTTTCCGGAACTCCTCGCAGAGCTCCTCCAGTGTGGAACGTTGTGTCATGGTGCATCCCCTTTCCCCGTCCGGCGGGCGGAATCAAAGCGCCGGCCCACAACCATGCGCCGGCGGATCCGTTTTGCATTCTATCCTGTGTGATCTTCGCATATTTTATAACAGCGGGCGCATAAAGTCAAGAGAATCCGGGCCGGATTCGGGAATTTTTGCACAATCTCCAGGCAAATCCTTCATTTTTGGTGGAAATCCTGTGTATTCCATGCGCATCCCGCGGGAATTTTGCAAAACGTGCCGCACTTGCTTGCCGGGCGGAAAGGGGGACCCATGAAACCGAGAATTTTCCTGCTGCTGCTCTTTTTTGCGCTGCTGCTCCTTTTGCCGCTTTGGGCCGGGGGCGGCGGGGACGCGCGCGCCGCGCAGGGGCCTCAGGAAAGCGCCGCCCCTGCCGCGGAACCGGAACCCGGGCCGGAAGCGGAGCCGGAAACGGCGGCCGGGGAAGAACGCGTGTTCCGCATCCTGGACGAAGGGACGGGCGAAATCTTCGAAGTGGCGGACCGCGACTTCCTCGCGGGGGCGGTGGCGGCGGAGATGCCGCCCGCCTGGCCGGAAGAAGCGCTGAAGGCGCAGGCCGTGGCGGCGTACACCTACTACAGCCGGTTGCGCGCGCAGCAGGAGGACCCGGCGGCGGCGCATTTCAGCGCGGACCCGGCAAACTGGCGCGTGTACGTAAGCCGGGAACAGATGGCGGAGCGCTTCGGCGCGCAAGCGCCTGCGCTGCTGGAAAAACTGGACCGCGTTGTGTCCGCTGTAGAAGGACAAACCTTGCAGTATGAAGGGGAACTGGCGCTGGCCGTGTACCACGCGATATCCGGCGGGAAGACGGAGGCGAGCGCGGACATCTGGGGCGGGGCGGTGGACTACCTTGTACCGGTAGACAGCCCGGGGGACCCGGAAGCGGACGGTTACGAAACCGTGCGCGAGCTGGACGCCGGGCAGGTGCGGCGCGCGCTGGAAGCGCGCTGGCCGGGCATTGCCCTGGGGAAAGACCCGGGCGGGTGGTTCTCCGGCTGGGAGCGCAGCGGTTCCGGGAGCGTGCTGCGGGTACAGGCGGGCGGCCAGGAGTTGGAAGGCGGCGCGCTGCGCACGGCGCTGGGCCTGCGCTCAGCGAATTTTACCGCGGATTACCGGGACGGGCGGTTCACCTTCACCGTGCGCGGCTACGGCCACGGCGTCGGGATGAGCCAGACCGGCGCGGCGGCAATGGCCCGGGACGGCGCAACCTATGAGGAAATTTTAGCGCATTATTACCCCAACACCGAACTGGCGCGCTAGCCCTCCGTCAGGAGGAATTTCTGCACGAGGGCGTCCTTTTTCTCCGGCAGGAGGGTGGTGACGACGGCTTTGCGCAGGTTCAGGATTTCCGCCGGGTTGACAGAGATTTCATCCACGCCGATGGCGAGGAAAAACGGCAGCAGCGTCAGGTCTGCGGCGGCGGAACCGCACACCGTGACCCAGAGGCCCTTTTTCTTGGCGTTGTCCACCGCGGTTTTCAGCAGGCGCAGCACCGCCGGGTGCTTGGCGTCGTAAAGGCCGGAGACCTGCGGGTTCAGCGGGTCAGCGGCGAGGACATACTGCGTGAAATCATTCATGCCGACGCAGAAGAAATCCGCTTCATCCACAATTAAATCGCTGATCAGCGCGGCGGAGGGCGTCTCAATCATCAAGCCGATCTCCATATCCTCCGAAAACGGGATTTTCTCCGCGCGCAGGCCGCGTTTGGCTTCCTCGACCATCTTTTTCAGCTCGCTGACCTCTTTGGCAGTGGTGAGCATGGGGAACATGACCGCCATGCGGCCGTAGGCGGAGGCGCGGAGCACCGCGCGCAGCTGGGTGAGCAGCAGGCCCTTGTTGCCCAGCGAGAGGCGCGCGCCGCGGTAGCCGAGGGCCGGGTTGCGCTCCGGCTTGGCGTGCAGGAACGGCAGGCCCATGTCCATTGCGGAGGCGTCTACGGTGCGGATGACGACGCGGCGGCCCGTCATGCGCTGGGCGAGCGTGCGGTAAACCTCGAACTGCTCGTCCTCCGTGGGGGGCTGGCCGCTGCGCAAAAACAGGAACTCGCTGCGGAACAGGCCGACGCCCACCGCGCCGGAATCCAGCGCGAGCTGCAGGTCTTCCATGCTGCCGACGCTGGCGGTGACGGCCATACGCGTGCCGTCGAGGGTGAGCGTCTCGAGCGAAGCGGCAAATTTGAGGTCCTGCCAGGCGTTCTCGTCGCGGGCCTTTTTCACGCGGTATTTTTCGAGCGTTTCCTCGTCCGGGTCCGCAATGACCATGCCGGTGAAGCCGTCCACAATCACCTGCCGCGCGCCGAGCAGCTTCGCGTAATCCGCGCCGAGGCCGACCACCATCGGCGTGCCGAGCATCCGCGCGAGAATGGCCGAGTGCGCAGACTTTGAGCCGCGCTCGGTGACGACGGCCTGGATGCTGTTGCGGCGGATTTTCACCGCGTCGCTGATGGTGAGGATATTCGCCGCCAGCACCGTGGGGCGGTTGTAGATGCGCCGCCGCAGGGCGTAGGCGGTATTCAGGCAGGAGAGCAGGCGGTTGGCGATGTCGATGACGTCGCCGCCGCGCGCGCGCATATATTCGTCGTCGATGGAAGAAAACTGGTCGTAAAACTGCTTGGAAACCTTCCACACGGCGTACTCGGCGTTGACGTGCTCCTGCTCCAGGCAATGGTAAATGGCGGCGGTGTAGTCCTCGTCTTCGAGCATGGCCATATGGATTTGGAAAAAGACGGCGAACTCTTCGCCGACGGCGGCGTAAACGTCGCGGTAGGTGCGCTTGAGGCTTTCCAGGGCTTTCATGCGCGCAATGCGGAAGCGGCGGAACTCCTCTTCCGGGATGCGGCCAACCTGCGCCGTGACGCTCTCGTCCATGTTCTGGACAACCTGCAATTTGCCGATGGCGTACCCCTTGGACGCGGCAATCCCTCGAAACAGCTGCATGGTCCCCC
>CALWIP010000052.1 GCA_944380775.1 uncultured Clostridia bacterium
CGCTTCGGCGTGCCGCCGCACGGCGGCATGGCTTTCGGCCTGGACCGCGTGGTCATGCTCCTGCTCGGCGGCGACAGCATCCGCGACGTCATCGCGTTCCCGAAGGTTGCCAGCTCCGCTGAGCTGATGAGCGGCGCGCCCGACGTGGTCGACGCCGCACAGCTGCGCGACCTCCATTTGAAGTAAGCCAGGCGCGGCAGGCCAACGCCGCGCGCCAGGCTAAGTGAAAGGAAATCCCGGACTGCGCGCGAAAGAGAAAGGACACGCTCCCGTGAATTTCGGGCGGTGTCCTTTTCTTCTGCCGCTTTCCCGCGGCGGACACCCGGGCCATGTGTGTTGCAGTCTGGCCGTGATGCGGGCGGCATCGCGGCCGTTCCGCGCGGGATGAGGCGGCCTTCGGCCGCCGCGATGCGCGGCGTAAAAAAGCGCGACGTAAAAAAGGAGGATATAGTTGGTGGAAATGACAGGGAAAGAACGGATCCGGCGGGTGATTGAACACGACGCGCCGGACCGCATTGGATACGCGTTTTCCAGCCCGGAGCAGAGCGACCTTCTGCTCTGGGGCGCCGACGACCCGGCCGGGCTCGACCTCTCGTGGCGCCCCGCGGCAGATTACCGGGCCGAATGCCCGGCGCTGGAAGGGTTCCGCGGGTTTGTCCGCAAAGACGAGTACGGCAACTTCTGGGGCCGCGTGGAATCAGACGCCTACAGCAAGGGCGAGGTCCTTTGGGGCGCGCTGCCGGATTGGGACGCCCTCGACGCCTACGAGCTGCCGCCGGTGGACGACCCCGCCCGCTACACGGAGTTCCGCCAAAAGGCCCGGGAATTCCCGGATTGCTATCTGGTGGGCGAGCTGCCGGGCTTCCCGTTTTCGGTGATGCGCAACCTGCGCCGCTTCGAGGATTTCCTCATGGACGTCCTGCTCGAACCGGAAAACGTCCAGGCCCTCGGCCGCCGCGTGACGGACCAGCTCTGCCGCGTCATCGACTGCTTTGCGGACGCCGGGGCCGACGCCGTCATGGCCTTTGAGGATTGGGGCACCCAGGACCGCCTGCTCATCGGCCCCGCGCAGTGGCGCGCGCTCTTCGGCCCGCTGTTCGAGCAGCTCGCCGCCCACGCCCACGCCCGCGGCCTCAAGCTCATTTTGCACTCCTGCGGCTACCTCTACGACGTGCTCGACGACATGGCCGCCGCCGGCGTCGACGTCTTCCAGTTCGACCAGCCCACCCTCATGGGCGAGGAACGCGTCGCCGCGCTGCTGTCCCGCCGCGGCTGCACCCTCTTCGCCCCGGTGGATATCCAGAAAATCCTGCCCACGGGCGACCGCGCCGCCATCGAGGAGGGCGCGCGCCGCATGATGCGCCTGTTCGGCCGCGGCGGCGGGTTCATCGCCAAAGACTACCCCGACTACCGCGCCATCCAGGTGGACCCCGCCTGGGCCGCCTGGGCGCGCGAGGTCTTCTACCGCGAGGGCTGGTACGCTTCCCCCGGCGCGCTGCCCGGCCCGCGCCAACGGTAACGCCGCCGGGGACGCCCATTTATTTGTGATTTCGAACAGAATCTCCAGAATTTTTTGGTGTTTATTCAGCGGTTTTGCATTATAAAAGAAAAACAAAAACTTTTCAGAAAAGTGCAATATTTTTATGTGATAGTGCATTTCCTGAATATGAATAAAAAGTTAAAATAGAATCACTGGATTTGATAGGGGTCCAATGCACGAAAATGCAACCTGTAAAAAAGGAAGGAGATTCAAGATGCTGAAAAAAATTCTTTGCGGCCTTTTGGCCGGCGCGATGGCGCTGACGATGTTCGCCGGCTGCTCTGGCGAGGAAGGGACCACTTCGGGTGAAGGCGGTTCTACCGGCACGACGGAGTCCACCGGCGGGGAAGAAGGCGGCGACGCGTCCGGCGAAGAGACGACCCTGCGTTTGTCCCTGTGGGACTACGAGACGGTCGGCTACGATAAAGCGATGGTAGAAGCGTTCCAGGAGGCCAACCCGAACATTAAGGTCGACGTGGTTTCCACCCCGAACGCCGACTACGCGAGCAAGATTGCGGTCATGCTCTCCGGCGGCGACGAGGTCGACGTGTTCTACATCAAGTCGAACACCGACTACCCGACGTTCGTCATGCGCGAATTTGTCCGCCCGCTGAGCGACCTCATCGAAGCGAACAACTTCGACCTCGAACCGTACGGCACGGTTCTCGACCAGCATTACCGCATGGACGGCGAGCTCTACGCGCTGCCGTACCGCACCAATGACTGGGTGCTCTTCTACAACAAGGATATCTTCGATGCGGCGAACGTACCGTACCCGACCAACGACATGACTTGGGAAGAGCTCGCGGAGATTGCCCCGCAGGTTACTTCCGGCGAAGGCGGCAGCAAGATCTACGGCATGTACTACCAGCCGAAGGTTTCGTTCATCCTGCCGTTCATGGTCGGCTATATCGACGATTATGACAACATGACGAGCGACCTTTCCCAGATGGCCTATCCGATCCAGTACTTCATCGACCTGCAGAACAGCGGCTCTTACCAGTCCTATGCGGAAGCGAAGTCCATGAGCCAGGACCAGACCTACTTCTTCAACGGCCTGAACGCGATGTTCTATGACGGCTCCTGGTTCGTGCAGATGCTGTGCGACGAAGAGAGCGTAGACTTCGAGTGGGGCGTTGCGAAGTCGCCGTACTGGGAGGGCACCGAACAGAAGGGCTTTGCCACCACCACCCCGATTGCGATCAACTCCACGACCGAGAAGGTCGACGCCGCTTGGCAGCTGCTCTCCTTCCTCACCGGTGAAGAAGGCGCGATGGTCATGGCGGAGAACAAGATGGTCCCGGGCTACATGTCCGACGCGGTCATGGAGACCTACCGTGAAGTCACCGGCATTGACGACAGCTCTTACGAGGCCCTCACCAACAACGTGACCTATGGCTTCGGCGAGCCGAACACCGTCCAGGGCCTGCTGACCACGGCGTTCCAGGAGGAACTCGAGCTGGCCATCACCGGCAACCAGTCGGTTGAACAGACGGTCGCCAATATGGAAAGCAGAAGGACCGAGATCATCGAGCAGAACTCCTAAGGTCTTCTGCAAAATGATGCGCAAGGCCGGTCAATTGATGCTCCGTTAAGCGCAGAACTTTACTGCTGCGGTAGGTTTCTGCCGCAGCAGTAATTTTTCTATCCGCAGAGCCGCGCAGCCCTTGTTTTGGGGAGGGACGCGGGTCTGCAAAACAGGCCTAGGCCCCAAAAACAGAATTGAGGAGTGTGAAAAAGAATGAGTAAGAAGCCGCCGGCCCCCATGCCCAGCAAGGCGATTACCCGCCGCAACCGCAGGAACGCCTACCTGTTCCTGCTGCCGAACTTCCTCGGGTTCCTGGTGTTTACCTTCATCCCGGTGATTTTCGCGTTCGCGTTGTCTTTTACCAACTGGCAGGGGTCCAATAAGATGGACTTCATCGGCATCGACAACTTTATCCGGATGTTCGGCGACAGCGATTTCACCATTTCGTTTATCAACACCGTCATCTACACCGTCGGTACCGTGCCGTTCATCATGCTGTTTGCGCTGCTGCTCTCCATGCTGATCAACAGCGGCATCAAGGGCGCGCCCATCTTCCGCGCGCTGCATTTCTTCCCGCACATTTCGTCCATCGTGGCCATTTCGGTTGTTTGGCAGTTCCTGTACAACAACTCCCAGGGCCCCATCAACATGTTCCTGCGGTCCATCGGCATCCAGAACCCGCCGGGCTGGCTGAGTTCCGCCACCTGGGCGCTGCCCGCCGTCATGATCATGATCATTTGGAAGTACATCGGCTACTACATGATCAACTATCTCGCCGGCCTGCAGGCCATCCCGAAGGACCTGTATGAAGCCGCCACCATCGACGGCGCCAACGGCATCGAGCAGTTCTTCTATGTCACGCTCCCGCAGCTCAAGCCCACCACCTTCTATGTCCTCATCATGGCGGTCATCGAGTCGTTCAAGGTCTTCACGCCGATCCACGTCATGACCCAGGGCGGGCCTGGCCGCGCCACCAGCGTGCTGGTTTACCAGATCTACCGCGACGCGTTCGTCAATTTCGAAATGGGCTACGCCTCCGCCATGTCGATGGCCCTGTTCGTAGTCATCTTCGTGGTCACGCTGATCCAGTTCAAACTGCAAAATAAATACGAAAATTAAAGGAGGGAGAATCATGGCGACAAAAGCGTTACAGGACATCAATAAAAAGCCGCTCACGCCGCAGCGCGTGGTCATTACGATCCTGAAATATTTGGTTATCCTCTGCACGTCTGCGATGATGGTCCTCCCGTTCCTTTGGATGATCTCCGCTTCGTTCAAGGATAATCTGGACGTCTTCGAGTTCCCCATCAAGTGGATCCCGGACCCGTTCGTCACCGAAAACTACACCTATATTTGGGAGCAGGCGAATTACATCGTCCTGTTTGCCAACACCATTAAGCTGACCCTCATCATCACGCTGCTCCAGCTCATCACCTGCAGCCTTGCGGCGTATGCGTTCAGCAAGATCATTTTCCCGGAGCGCGACAAGCTGTTCCTGGCGTACCTCGCCACGCTGATGGTCCCGTTCCAGGTCATCATGATCCCGCAGTTCATCATCATCCGCAACCTCGGCCTTTCGGACTCCCACTTGGCGCTGATCCTGATCCAGGCCTTCAGCCCGATGGGCGTGTTCCTGCTGCGCCAGTTCTATTTGACCATCCCCAACGAGCTTTCGGAGGCGGCGCGCATCGACGGCCTGAATGAATTCGGCATTTATTCGCGCATCATCCTCCCGCTGGCGAAGCCGACGCTCGCTTCCCTGACGATCTTCACGTCGGTCACGGTTTGGAACGACTTCCTCTCGCCGTTGATCTACCTGAGCTCTTCTGACAAATTCACCATCCAGCTTGGTTTGCGGAACCTGATTTCGGAGAACTCGGCGGAATACGGCGCCATCATGGCGGCCTCCGTCATTTCGTTGATCCCGATCCTCATCGTGTTCCTCAGCTGCCAGAAGTTCTTCGTGGAGGGCACGACGGCCGGCAGCGTCAAGGGTTAATCCTTCCTACTTACGGCGGCGCCGCGCGGCCCCAACGGGCGGGACGCGCGGCCGCGCCCTACCAAACCGGACAGGAGGGTTTTCATGGTCAACCTGAAAGCAAAACCATTTTTCCTCGATGACGGGCAAATCGCCTGGGTGGAAAAGACGCTCGCGTCCATGACCACCCGGCAAAAAGTGGGGCAGCTCTTCTGCCTCAACGTGGTCGACGAAAGCGTCGCCGGCCTCCTTGCGGAGCTGAAGCGGCTGGACATGGAGCCGGGCAGCTACATGACCCGCTCGATGCCGGCGCGCGTGGTGCAGCAGAATTTCCGCGACCTGCAGGCCTACTCCAAGCTGCCGCTGCTCTTTGCGGCCAACCTGGAGCGCGGCGCCGACGGCGTGTGCGACGAAGGCACCTGCTTTGGCACGCAGATGGAAGTGGCCGCCACCAACGACCTGGAAATGTCTTACCGCTCGGGCCTGGTGTGCGGGCGCGAAGGCGCGGCGCTGGGCTGCAACTGGAACTTCGGCCCCATCCTCGACATCGACACCAATTTCCACAACCCCATCACCAACACGCGCGTCTCCAGCTCGGACCCGGAAAAGGTCCTGGAGATGAACCGCGCGTTCATCCGCGGCATGCGCGAGACGGGCATGGCCGTCTCCATTAAGCACTGGCCGGGCGACGGCCGCGACGAGCGGGACCAGCACATGGTCACCTCCATCAACACCTGCACGGTGGAGGAATGGGACGAGACCTACGGCCGCATCTACCGCGCGATGATTGAAGAAGGCGCCGAGACGCTGATGTCGGCGCACATCATGCTGCCGGCTTATTCGCGCAAGCTGCGCCCCGGCATCCGCGACGAAGAGATTTTGCCGGGTTCCCTCTCGGAAGAACTGAACAACGACCTGCTGCGCGGGCAGCTCGGCTTTAACGGCCTCATCGTCTCCGACGCGACGACGATGAACGGCTTTATGCAGACCATGGCGCGGGAAAAGGCGGTGCCGCTCTGCATTGCCCACGGCGTGGACATCTTCCTCTTTGCGTGCAATTTGGAGGAGGATTTCGGCTTCATGATGAAGGGCGTCGAAGACGGCGTCATCACCGCGGAGCGCCTCGACGAGGCCGTCACGCGCATCCTGGCGCTGAAGGCGTACCTGCGCCTGCCGGAGAAGCTCGCCGCCGGGACCATGGTCCCGGGCGAGGAGGCGCTGCGGGTCTTTGAGGACGATACCCACCGCAAATGGGCGAAGGAATGCGCCGGCAAGGCCGTCACGCTGGTCAAGGACACGCAGCGCATCTTGCCGCTGGACCCGAAAAAATACCGCCGCGTGCTGCTGCACGTGCTCGGCGACGTGGGCGGCTACCACGACCCAACCACCAACCACGCCGCGCGCTTCATCGCGCAGCTGGAAAAACGCGGGTTCGAGATTACGCGGTTCGACCCGTCCCGCCCGGACCTGCAATATATCGGCACGAGCGTGAAGAGCCTGCAAGAGCGCTTTGACCTGATCCTTTATTTTGCGAATATCAAAACCTCCGGCAGCGACACGGTGGCCCGCATCCGCTGGGCGGACCCGGGCGCGCTGGATTCCACCCGCTATATTTACGACATCCCGACCGTCTTTGTCTCGGTAGACAACCCCTACCACCTGCTGGACGCGCCGAAGGTGAAGACGTTCATCAACGGCTACACGCCGAACGACTACGTCGTAGACGCAGTGGTCGAAAAGCTGGTGGGCGAGTCGGCGTTCCAGGGCGTGAACCCGGTGGACCCGTTCTGCGGCCTGTGGAACGCGCGCCTGTAACGGGAAAAGGAGGGAGCCCCCATGGGCATTCAAGCGGTGATTTTCGACCTGGACGGCGTCATCGTCTCCACGGACGAATACCATTTCCTCGCGTGGAAAGCCATTGCGGACCGCGAGGGCATTGAATTTACGCGCGAGATCAACGAGCAGCTGCGCGGCGTGAGCCGCATGGAAAGCCTCGAGATCCTGCTGCGCAAGGCCGCGCGCCCCTACAGCGCGGAGGAAAAGCTCGCCCTGGCGGCGGACAAAAACAGCCGCTACCGGGAGCTTTTGAACCGCCTGAGCCCGGCCGACATCCTGCCGGGCGTGGACCATGTCATCGAGGAGCTTAAACTGCGCGGCGTGCGCATCGCCATTGGCTCTTCAAGCAAAAATACCCCCATCATCCTGGAAAAGATCGGCCTGAAGGATACGTTTGACGCGGTGGCCGACGGCAACGACATCCAGAACAGCAAGCCGGACCCCGAGGTCTTCCTGGTGGCGGCGCAGAAGCTGGGCGAGGACCCGGCCGCCTGCGTCGTGGTGGAAGACGCCTACGCGGGCCTTGAGGCGGCCAAGCGCGCCGGGATGAAAGCGGTCGGCGTGGGCTTTGCCAGCGGCAGCCCGCTGGCGGATTACGCCGCGCCGGACCTCGCCCACGCAGACCTGGACCAGATCCTCGCCCTGGCGTGAGCCTATTTGACTTTTGATTACAAGTTTACCTTATCCTTTTTTCATCGGTTGCCCCGCGGGGTAATACGCGGGGCGGCCCCCTATTCTGGGAAGGGGCGGCGGGCTTAGGCCCGCCGCCCCTTCCAGTTGCCCGTTTCCGCGTTTTTTCGCGCGGGAAACCAAGCCCGCCGCCGTTTTTTTTGGCTAGCTAGTTGAAATTCTTTTAAAATTTGTGTACAATAAGTACAGTATCATCTTTTGGGAATTCGAAGAAGAAAGGAAGGAAGGGGATCTATGTCGAATCGGTTGTTTCAGGGGGTCGTCCACCAGATGCGCGAAGCGATTGACCGCACCATCGGCGTCATTGACGAGACGTCCGTCGTCATTGCGTGCAGCGAGCTTGGCCGCATCGGCGAGGTTAACGAAGCCATTACCGCAGACTCGTTGACCGCTCCCTCTGCGTTCGTCAGCGGCGGTTATACTTACAAGTCGTTTGGCAGCCGCCCGCGCCCCGAATACGCGGTGTTTGTTTCCGGCACAGACGCCGAGGCCGCCCGCTACGCCAACCTGCTGGCGGTCTCGTTCAGCAGCATCAAGCAGTATTACGACGAAAAATATGACCGCAGCAATTTCATCAAGAACGTCATCCTGGACAATATCCTCCCGGGCGACATCTACCTCAAGGCCCGCGAGCTGCGCTTTAATTCTGACGTCAACCGCGTCTGCATGCTCATCAAGGTGACCACCCGCACCGACGTCTCCGCCTACGACGTGGTGCAGAACCTGTTCCCAGACAAGAACAAGGACTTCGTCATCAATATCAATGAGACCGACATCGCGCTCGTCAAAGAGGTGCGCGCGGGCATCGAGTCGAAGGACCTCGACAAGCTCGCCGGCTCCATTGTGGACACGCTCTCCGGCGAATTCTACACCCACTGCACCGTGGGCATCGGCACCATCGTCACCGGCATTAAGGACCTCGCCCGTTCGTTTAAAGAGGCGCAGGTCGCGCTGGAGGTCGGCAAAGTGTTCGACACCGAAAAGGCCATTGTCAGCTACGACAACCTCGGCATCGCCCGCCTCATCTACCAGCTGCCCACCACGCTCTGCGAAATGTTCCTCAAAGAGGTGTTCAAGCGCGGCTCCATCGACTCGCTCGACCACGAGACGCTGTTTACCATCCAGCGCTTCTTCGAGCACAGCCTCAACGTCTCCGAGACGTCCCGCAGCCTGTTTGTGCACCGCAACACGCTGGTCTACCGCCTGGAGAAGATCAAAAAGATCACCGGTTTGGACCTGCGCGAATTCGAGGACGCCATCGTCTTCAAGGTCGCGCTGATGGTCAAAAAATACCTCTCCTCCAACCCCGTCAAATTCTGACGCCGGGCGCGCCGCCGCGTGTGGATATTACAATTTTATTACAAATTCATTCTTTTCTGCAATTATAAAACACCCACCCATTGGTATGATGATAAATACCGGTGGGTGTTCTTCTTATATGGGAAATATAGGAAGGGAACCGCCGGGTTTGACCGGAAAATTTGACGGAATTGGCCAGAACGGGGAGCGGAGTACATTGATCGAATTCCATGACGTTTCCAAGACCTATCCGAACGGGACCGAGGCGCTCAAACATGTGAACCTCTCGGTAAAAAAAGGGGAATTTGTGTTCATCGTCGGCTCCTCCGGCGCGGGCAAGAGCACGTTCCTCAAGCTCATCATGTGTGAAGAAACGCCGAACTCCGGCGAGATCATCGTCAACGGGCGCAAGCTCTCGACGGTGAAAAAGCGCGACGTGCCGTACCTGCGCCGCACCATGGGCATGGTGTTCCAGGATTTCCGGCTCATCAGCCATATGACGGTGTATGACAACGTGGCGTTTGCCATGCACGTGGTGGGCGCTTCCACGCGGGACATCCGCAAGCGCGTGCCGTACATCCTCAGCCTGGTGGGCCTGCAAAAGAAAATGGACGCCTACCCCAAGCAGCTCTCCGGCGGCGAGCAGCAGCGCGTGGGATTGGCGCGCGCGCTGGTGAACAACCCGACGATGATTATCGCCGACGAGCCGACCGGCAACATCGACCCGGCGCTCTCGTTTGAAATTGTCGACTTGCTCAGCGAGATCAACCGCCGCGGCACCACCATTTTAATGGTTACGCACGAGCACCGGCTCGTCAAGCATTTCCACCGCCGCGTCATTGAGATCCACGGCGGCCAGGTGGTGGCCGACACGGCGATGGTGATGGGAGGGGTCCGATGAACCTGAGCAGCGTAAAATACCTGTTGAAAGAGGGCCTGCGCAACGTCTGGGGCAACCGGACCATGTCGTTCGCCTCGGTGGGCGTGCTCATCTCCTGCCTGCTGCTCACGGGCGCGGCGGTGCTGCTCTCAATGAACATCGGCAGCGCCATGGAGGTGCTCGAGGGCGACAACTCTGTGCGCGTCGTGCTGGACGACGGCCTGCCCACGCTCACCGGCATCCAGATCGGCGAGGAGATCCAGAAAATCGAAAATATCGAGAGCTGCGAGTTCATCCCGAAGGACGACGCCATCCGCGATTACCTGGGCGACGACGAGACGCTTTTGCAGGGCCTCACCGGCGCGGACAACCCCCTGCCGGACGCGTTCCGCATCTCGATGAAGGACCTTTCGCTCTACGACGACACCATTGCGCAGATTACCGCGCTGGAAGGCGTGCAGCAGGTGGACGACTACTCCGACGTGGCTGAAAAACTCACCAGCCTGGATTCGCTCGTGACGATGGTCGGCTTCTGGATTGTCCTGCTGTTGAGCCTGGTGTCGCTCTTCATCATCGCCAACACCATCCGCGTGACGATGTTCTCGCGCCGCGTGGAGATCAGCATTATGAAATCGGTCGGCGCGACCAACTGGTTCATCCGCGTGCCGTTCGTCGTGGAGGGCGTCGTCATCGGCGTCGTCTCCGGGCTGGTGGCCGCGGGGCTCCTGATCCTCGCCTACAACAGCCTGGCGGAGGTCATCGTGAGCATCGCGCCGTTCTTTACACCGGTGGCCGCCGGGCCGCTCACGGCGCAGATCTTTTTGATCTTCCTCGGCGCGGGCATCCTGTTCGGCGCGGTCGGCGGGGCCATCTCCATTGGGAAATATCTGAAGACCGAAGGGGGAAGCATCATTGCGCTGTAATGTTCACAGGTGGGGCAAATGCGCCGCGGCGGCGGCGCTGGCTTTGGCCTTGATGCTGGGGCCTGCGGTGCTGCCGCTGGCCGAGGTGCAGGCCGCAAGCTTGAGCGAGCTGCAAGAGCGCCAGGAAGCGCTGGAAGAGCAGCAGCAGGCCAAGGCGGCAGAGCTGCAAGCCCTCAAAGAGGACCGCGACCAGCAGCAGGCGTATGCCGACGCGCTGGAAGAACAGATGACCAACCTGGAAAACCAGATTGACAACCTCAACGGGCAGATCAACAGCCTGAACGCCAGCATCACCCAGAAGGAGGGCGAAATCTCCGCCACGCAGACGGAAATCGAGGAGGATTACGACATCCTGCGCGAGCGCCTGCGCGCCATGTACTTAGCCGGCGAGGCCACGACGCTGCAAGTCATCTTGAACTCTGAAAACGTCGTCGACTTCATGCAGAAGGCGGAGGTCATGCAGGCCATCACCGAGCACGACACCGAGCTCATCGCCGGCCTGCGGGAAAAACTCGAATCCATCCAGGAGGAGAAGGACGCCATCGAGCAGGAGCGCGCTCAGACCGCCCAGGCGAAGGAGGACCTGGACGCGAAGAGCCGCGAACTCTCCGCCATGGTGGAGGAAAGCCACCGCGTTTTGGCGGAATTGAATGCGAACGTGGTGGAGACCAACTCCGAAAACAATGAGCTTGCGCGCCGTTTGGCGGAGGCGGACGCCGCCGTAGACCAATGGTACGCCGATTATTACGCGAGCCTCCCGTCCAACGACACGACGAATTCCGCCAGCGGCGGCTACGCCAGCACCGGCAACTTCACCTGGCCGGTGCCGGGCTACACCTACCTGACGTCCTACTGGGGCGACGGCCGCAACCACAAGGGCATCGACATCGCCGGTTCCGGCATTTACGGCAAGCCTATTGTCGCCGCAGACTCCGGAAAGGTCATCCAGGCCGTGCACAGCGGCTGGGGCGGCGGCTACGGCCTGTGCGTCTACCTCGACCACGGCAACGGCTACTCCACGCGCTACGGCCACATGAGCCAGGTGCTTGTCAACGTCGGCGACGTGGTGCAAAAGGGCCAGGTCATCGGCTATGTCGGCAGCACGGGCGATTCTTCCGGCCCGCACCTGCATTTTGAAATCCGCATCAACGGCGTGGCGCAGGACCCGATGCAGTGGTTCCGTTGACGCGCCTTTACGGGAAATGGGGACCCGGCTCTCGCCGGGTCTTTTTCCGTCCGGCAGCGGCGGAGAAGAGAAAGGACCGAAAACGATGAGAAAATTTTCCCTCGGGGCGACCGTTTCCGTCGCGGCCATTGCCGCCGCCGTGGCTGTTTCGCTCACCTACCTCTATGCGATGGACCGCTTCAACACCATGGTGGCCGACGTCAACGAGCGCCAGGCCATGTACCAGAAGATCAGCGAGATTGACCAGAAGGTCCGGCAGGATTACGCCGGGACCATCGACGAGGGCGCGTTGAACGACGGCATCGCCGCGGGCTACCTCTCCGGCCTGGGCGACGCCTACGGCGAGTACCTGCCCGCAGAGCGCTACCGGGCCTACCTGGCCGGGGAGACGTCCGGCGCGGGCCTCGGCGTGCGCACCGTGCGCGACGCGGACGGCAATATGGAGGTCACCGAGGTGC